>NZ_JAGSYA010000004.1:2400000-3021852 GCF_025685395.1 Terriglobus tenax
TGTGTCTGTGGTTGACGGTGGCGATGTACTGCTTCTGGAGGGTGGAGAGTGCCTTGCCACCTACCCTAGAGTTGCGAGGATGGAGCACCCGTGGATATGAAACAGCGTACTGCTGGGGCTTTGCCGTCTTTTGTGCGCTGGGCGTTCTGACAAAGGGACTGATCGGTCTTGTTTTCCCGGGGGCCATTGCCGTCGTCTATCTGCTGCTGGCCCATGGGTGGCGAGGCATGCCGCGGCGGGTGTGGCAGATGCGGCCCATCAGCTCTCTGCTTGTCTTTCTCGCAGTGGCCGCGCCGTGGCATGTGTTGATCGGGCTGGCGAATCCGGACCACGGTCACCCGGTTGGCCTGATACGGCAGAACGGCCACTGGTTTGTACCGGAGCCCACGCTGGGCAATGTGCATGGGTGGACGTGGTTCTACTTCATGAACGAGCACGTGCTGCGCTACATGAACCTGCGGGTGCCGCGGGATTACGACACGGTTCCTCTGTGGCTGTTCTGGGCGCTGCTGCTGGTGTGGCTGTTGCCGTGGTCGGCATTTGTGTTGCCGGCGCTGAAACGGGTGCGGTTCCGGGACGCGACGAAGGCCGGCCGCGAGCGGCTGTTCCTGGCGGTGTGGGCGGCGGTGCCAATGCTGTTCTTCAGCTTCAGCACGCGGCAGGAGTATTACGTTCTTCCTGCGCTGCCCGCCCTGGCGTTGTTGATTGCCTGCTGGCTGCAGGAGGAAGCCGTCGAGGCCGAAAGCTTTGCCGTGCCGCAGCCATTGGTGGCTACCGGACAGCGCGTGGTGACGGTGATGTTTGTCCTCGGTGTCCTGATCATGATGGTCTGCGGACTTCTGCTGCTGAATGCCAAGGAGCCGCCGCCGGGCACGGACATTGCGGCGCTGCTGCAGCAGAATCCCGGGGAGTACGCTCTGTCGTTCGGGCACTTTCTTGACCTGACCGGGCCGGCGATGGGCATGTTTGAAGGCCCGCTGGGGCTGACGGCCGTGGCCTTTGGCGTGGGCACGGCAATGGCGTGGTGGAAGCGGCGGCAGTTTGAGCCGCATGTGTCGAACCTCTGGATCGTGGGGATGGCGTTTACCTTTCTGCTGGCGGCGCATACGGGGCTGCGCTTCTTTGCCCCGGCACTGACCTCAAAGCAGCTTGCGGACGCAATCAAGAACGATGTAACTCCGAAAGACCTGATCGTGATTCACGGCGAGTACGAGGCCGGGTCGACGCTGGGTTTCTACCTGCGGCGCAATGACATTCACATCTACGAAGGGCGCAGCGCGAACCTCTGGTACGGATCGTTCTTCACGGACGCTCCGAAGATCTTTGAAGACGAGGCATCGCTGAAGGCGAAGTGGCTGAGCCATCAAAGGGTCTTCCTGTGGACGGAGAGCGGCAAGGTGCCGCCGTTCCTGGGGAAGGATTACTTCGTGGTTCTGGAGAGCGGCGGGAAAGCACTGATCTCGAACTATGGGAATGTGGTCCCGAAGTAGGGGGAGTTTTCAGTGCTCTGTTGTCAGGTGTCAGAGAAGCAGATCGCTGCGGGATGACAGATCGGTGGAGATAACTCACAACTGAGAACTAAGAACTAACAACTGTCTTCACAAGTTTGCCCTTGTTCAGCTTGAAGGTTTCGCCTCGCCATTCAATGGTGTCGTCGGTCAGACCGAAGAGCCAGAGCAGGAGGCAAACCGAGTCCTTGAACGGGATGAGCCACAGGTCGCGCAGCACCTGTCCGTCGCGCAGTACGCCGACTCCAACGGTGAGGCACATGGCCATGCGGGCCAGCAGTGCCATGCTCAGCAGCGAGAAAGCCCAAAGGTCAAAGCCTGAGGCGATGACGGTAGCCAGAGCCCACGGTACGCAGTAGGTGGTGGGCAGGCCGAAGTAGCCGCCGGGGCGCGCATCGCGCACGGTGCGGTACCAGCGGATCTGGTGGCTCCAGTAGTCCCGGGCGGTGTATTGCGGGGCGGAGGTGTCGACAACCTCGTCTGAGAGCACAACCTGGTAACCGGCCTGGCTGATGCGCAGGCCAAGCTCGTAGTCATCGGCAAGGTACTCGACGATGGCTTCCAGGCCGCCGATCTCGGTGAGGATGCGCTTGCGCGTGGCCAGCGTTGCGCCCAGGCCGAAGTGGATGCCTTTCTCCATACGCCGCGCGACCATCAGGCCGGGAACGAAGTCGCAGGCGATGCCGAGAGCTTCGAGTTTTGCCCAGACCGTGGCTCCGCGCTGTGTGGTGAGTGCGCGATAAGCGCAGGTGACCATGCCGGTGCGGGCATCGTCAAAGGGCGAGAGCACGCGCGCCAGGTAGCGCGGCGAGACGAGGATGTCGGCATCGTTGATGACGATGTACTCATGCGCGGCGTGCGGCAGCATCTGGGCCAGGTTGCTGACCTTGCCGCTGGTGCCCAGCCGCTGTGGCGTGTGGACCAGGAGGATGTCCATCTGCGGGAACTCGGCCTGCAGACGATGGACTTCGGCGACGGCGGGGTCGGCCATGTCGGAGACGCCGAAGAGAAGCTGTACCGGCCCCTCGTACTGCTGGGTGCAGTGGCTGGCGAAGGCGGCGTAGAGATGCGGGTCCATGCCCTTGAGGGGCTTCATGACGGTGACGCCGGGCGCGAAGTCCGGGCGCTGTGTTTTGCGCCATGTGCGGACGAAGTCCCGCGTTCCCCAGAGCGACATCAGGCAGAAGGCGATTCCCGCGAGGGTGAGCAGAGCGAAGAAGATGGCAATCCCGAGGGCCATTGCTTCTAGGGTAAATGGAGCGGAGTTGCGAGTTACGAGTTGTGTGGTGTGAGTTGGGCCCTCAGGCCATTTCTACACACAATGCACAACTCAGCACGCACAACTTATTACTCGTAACGAAGGGCTTCGATGGGGTTCAGGTTGGCGGCTTTCCAGGCTGGGTAGATGCCGAAGACCAGGCCGATGCCGCAGGAGCCGATGAAGGCGGCGATGATCCAGACCACGGAGATGCTGACCGGCAGGAGGAAGTGCAGCAGGCCGGCGAGAATGCCTCCGACGGTGATGCCGATGAAGCCGCCGACGGCGCACAGGGTGATGGCCTCCAGCGTGAACTGCGAGAGGATGGTCTGCTTGGTGGCTCCGATGGCCTTGCGCACGCCGATCTCGCGGGTGCGTTCGGTGACGGAGACCAGCATGATGTTCATGACGCCGACGCCGCCCACCATCAGGCCGACGGACGAGAGGCCGAACATCAGGGCGAACAGGCCGCCGGTGATCTGCGACCACAGGCGGGTGATGGAGTCGGACGAGAAGATGGCGAAGTTGTCGTCCTTGTTGTTAGGCACCTTGCGGCGGCGCCGCAGCAGGTCGCGCAGCTCGTCTTCCACCAGAGAGCGGTTCTTCTGCTCGTCGTACTTCACGCTGACCCAGTAATCGAGGATCTCGGGGTGGATTTTGTGAAAGGTGGCCAGCGGCATGTAGGCGTAGTTGTCCTGCGGGTTCTTTCCGCCGCCTACCAGGGACTTCTGCTTGTCCATGACACCGATGACGGTGAAGAAGCGGTTGTCGAGGGCGATCTCCTGGCCGATGGGGTTTTCCGCAGGGAAGAGGCCGGCGGCGGTGTCGTAGCCGAGTACGACCACGTCGGAGGCGCGCTGTTCTTCGGTCTCCGTGAACATGCGGCCGGCGGTCAGGTTGTAGTCATACACGTCCTTGACAGAGGCGGTGTCGCCTTCAATGGAGACGGACTGTACCTTGCGGCTCTTGAACTTGGCGGTGACGTTGCCTTCGTTGAACTGCATGTTGGCATAGCGCAGGCCGGGTGAGACTGCGACGACGTGCGGCAGGTCTTTCATGGCCATGGCATCGTCATAGGTGAGCTGCTTGCGGGTCAGCATCTCGGTGGTGGGACGACCGAAGCCGAACTCGAAGCGGAAGACCCAGAGCACGTTGGTGCCGAAGCTGGAGACAGCCTCTGAGACCTGGCCGTTGAGGCCGTTGATGACCGACGAGATCAGGATGACGGTGGAGACGCCGATGACGATGCCAAGGATGGTGAGACCGGAGCGCAGCTTGTTGGCGCGCAGCGTGTCCATGGCCATGGTGACGGTTTCTTTGAAGTCGGCGAGTTTCATTTAGAGCTCCGACCGCAGCGCAGTGATGGGGTTCAGCATGGCTGCCTTTCGTGCGGGATAGACGCCGAAGAAGAGGCCGGTGGCGGTGGCGACAAAGAGCCCGGCAAAGATGCTCCAGACGGCGAGCGAGGAGGGGAAGCCGAGAGCGAAGGTGATGCCCTGGGCTACACCGACTCCTCCGATGACGCCAAAGGCGCCGCCGACCAGGGACAGGGTGGCGCTTTCGATAAGGAACTGCAGCATCACGTCTTTGCGCTTGGCGCCGAGCGCCTTGCGGACGCCGATCTCACGGGTCCGTTCGGTGACCGAGACCAGCATGATGTTCATGATGACGATGCCGCCGACCACCAGGGAGACGCCGGCGATGGCGACGGCCACGGCCTCAAAGCTGCCGGAGATCTGGTTCCACAGGCCGACGAAGCTGTCATTGGTATCCAGCGAGAAGTCGTCCTCTTCGCCGGGGCGGTTGTGACGTTCGCTGCGTACCAGGGTGCGGACCTCTTCGACGGCGGCGTTCAATGGCTCGCCGGTGGCTCCGGCCTTGGCGTACAGGCGCACGCTCTTGGAGGAACCGTAGGTGCGCTGGAAGGTGGTGATGGGGACGGCCACCCAGTTGTCCTGGCTGGAGCCGAAACTCTTACCCTGTTTCTCGCCGACGCCGATCACGGTATAGGGCACGCCGTCGACACGGATCTCCTGGCCGAGCGGGTCGTTGCCGCCGAGCACGTTGTCCTGGATATCCGTGCCGATGATGGCGACGTGGGCGTTGTGCTCTTCCTCGGTGGGGGTGAAGCTGCGTCCCAGAACGACGTTCAGGTTGTACATGGGCGGCATGGAGGAGGTCCATCCGCGGATATCGGTGTCCGTGGTGGAGTGCGTTCCGGAGACAACCTTGCCGGTGGAGGTCTGCGTTGCGCCGACGGCCTGGCAGTGCTTGCAATGTTCCAGCACGAAGCGGTAGTCGTCCAGGCGGAGGATCTTGCGCTTCTGGAACTTGCTGTACTCCTCATAGCTGGTAATCACCGTGGGCTGCTTGCTGACGGTGAAGACGTCCGCGCCGTAGCGGTAGATCTTTTCGGCGACGTAGACGTTGGCGCCGTTGACCAGGGTGACCACAGCGATCACCGAGCCGACGCCGATGACCACGCCGAGCAGCGTGAGCACAGAGCGCAGCTTGTTGGACCACAGCGACTGCAGAGCAATCTTAACGGCTTCGCGGAATTCCATATAGGTGATTCTTGCTGGTGATAAGGGTACGTCAGAAAGAGGACAGAAGTTTCCCCGGAAGAATTTTGCGGGAGGAGGGAACTTTGTGAATCGCGACCTACTAGTAGGTAGTCTATTTGGATATGCAGAACGACACCGCAGAGCGAATCAAGAGGGTCACCCACGAGCTGCTGATTGAGCGTGGATATTCCGCTTTCAGTTATGCCGACATCGCCGAGGCGATCTCCATTCGCAAGGCGAGCATTCACCATCACTTTCCAACGAAGGCGGAGCTGGTGGTTGCCGTGCTGCAGCAGCATCGCGAGGCGCTGGAAAGGAACACAGCCCTGCTGGACGAGAAGTTGCCGTGGGCTTCCGATCGCCTTCGCCAGTACCTGGGCTATTGGGAGGCATGCATCCGTGAACAGAAGGAGCCGTTCTGCATTGCGGCCCTGCTAGCGGTGGAGTTGCCAAGCCTGCCCGAGGAGGTACAGCGCGCTGTGAAGCAGCACTTTGAGGTGCTGCTGGGCTGGCTGATTCGGCTGCTGAAGGCGGGTGCCCGGGATGGGTCTCTCCGACTGGAGCAAGGCGCGGAAGCCGAGGCCGAGATGCTGATGGCCGTGGTGCATGGAGCGATGAGCTCGGCACGGGTTGCGGGCTCGGGACAGGTTTACCAGGTCATAACCAACGGGGTGTTGCAGCGGCTGCTTGCGGGCTGACGCACGACTCTCCTTCAACATTTTTCGCTTCACAACCTACCAACTAGAAGGTAGAAAAGGTGCCATCATGAATGCCAATCAAAACCTCCGTAATCTCTATGCCACACGTGCCGCCGTGCAATCGCTCTGGGCTGCCACCTACCTTGCCCTTGCCGTCAAGACTCCCGCCTTTGGGGCGGTGATGCTGGTGCTGTACCCGCTGTGGGATGTTGCCTCGACGATCTACGACCTCAGAACCAACGTGGGCGCGGCCTCCTCGACGCTCAGCGTGCAGTATGCGAATGTGCTGATTGGACTGGCGACGGCGGTGGCCCTGGCTGTCTTCGGCTTGCGGAACGAGGCTTATACCGTGGCCAGCTTTGGAGCGTGGGCTCTGACGGCGGGAGTTCTGCAGCTGGCCGTCGGGGTCCGTCGGCGCAGCCAGACGGGAGGCCAGTGGGCGATGATCCTGAGCGGAGCGCAGTCCACCCTTGCCGGCGGCGCTTTCATCCTGGGTGGCCTGGGCGGCAAGCTCCACGGGAAAGATCTGGGAGGCTACGCGGTCTTCGGTGCGGTCTACTTCCTGGTGGCCGCCGCGCTGCTGACGCGGAGGCTGGCGAAGGCTCCCCTGGCCGATTGATGGTTAGCCGGGGAGCCGGTTCTAAAGCAGCGATTTCACCTCGATGCGGCGGATCCAGATTTCGGAGTACTCAATTTCGATGGCGATTTTGCCGCGGGTGAGAGGGAGGAAGCTGCCGGGTTTTTGGGGATCGGGAGCTTCCAGCCTGTTCACGACGTTTACGGCGCGGCCATTGACAATGTTCACGGCGCGATCCCCCTGGTGGATGACCTCGACCGTATTCCAGCCGTCGAGAAGCTCGAAGTTGCCATCCTTGACCATGCGTCCGGTGGAGGGTTCGGTGGTGGAAGGCTTCCCGGCGGCGCGCTCCATGGCGCTGCCGGGGGCGGGCCAGCCATGGGTGGGGCTGATGCCCTGCCCGAAGAGTCCCGCGGAGTGATTGCCCTGCACGCCGCGAACGCCGCCGACGAGGAAGAAATCTCCGACATCGCCTTCTTCAATCTGACATTCGACGCAGGTGGGCCAGACCTTGTCCTCGCCGATCAGTGCGTAGAGCAGGCCGTTATCGCGTTTGGAGAGAGTGCGCGGGGCAAAGGTCTTCTGGCCCCACTTGTACTCCATGCGGATGCGGACGTTCTCAAACTCCTGGTGCGTGGCCAGGTAGCCGGGCTCGAATTCTTCCTCGGTGACCTGGCTGCCCATGATGTGCAGCATCTCTTCCTCGATGGTGACCATCTTCTTGGCCTCGGCAACGCCTTTGCCGGATTTCTGCAGCATGGTGTACCAGCCGGAGAGGTCGCGGTCGTTCAGAAGCGAGACCCAGCCGTTGGCACCGGCGGGCGGCAGAGGCGGTGCGGAGCTTTGCGCCAGCAGCGAGGCATGGGGCAGAAGGGCGGGGGCAAGTGCAAGGGAGGCACCGTTTCTGAGGAGTTCGCGGCGATTCATGGGGTCTCCTGGAATGCGCACCAAGCCTAAGCCATGGGTGTAGATACGCGGTAGACTAAAGGTGCAGATGGGGCCGGATGGTCGCTGCCAGCTTCGGCTGGGAGAGGAAAGTCCGAACTCCGTAGGGCAGTGTGCCGGATAACGTCCGGGATGCCGGTTTCAAGACCGGTAGACGGCAAGTGCCACAGAGAAGATACCGCCGCAGGACGCGAATGCAGCTTGCGGTAAGGGTGAAAAGGTGCGGTAAGAGCGCACCGCGCAGCTGGTAACAGTTGTGGCAGGGTAAACCCCACACGGAGCAAGACCAAATAGGCGGGAAGATGGTCCTCGACCCTGATGGGGCCATCGCGTATCGGCCCGATGCGCCAAGGGGGGTTCCTGAAGCGGCTTGCCGCAACAGGCCGGAACTCGCGGGTAGGTTGCTGTTGAGTGTCCGCAGTAATGCGGCGCCTAGAGGAATGACCGTCTAGAACAAAATTCGGCTTACGAGCCTTGTCTGCAAGTACGGCCCCGGGATGCGCATGCATCCCGGGGCCGCCAACGTTTATGTCTTTGCACGCTTCCGATTCGCTCGTCGCCCTTTGAGAATCCACAAAATTGGCAACGAATAAATGGCTATATCGCATATTGCGGCAAGAACCATAAAACCTATCCCTGAAGAAGAATGAATTCCTTCCGGAAAGAAGAGGGCGGCCGGTAATACTCCCGGAAGCAGTGCAAAGATGACGAAATTAAGGCCAGGAATGCTGGCGATACCAGCAAATATGCCGACGATCAACACTGCAATCAGAAGAGACCAAAGATATACGTGCTTTTGCATTGCAAAGCATCATATTGGAGACTTTCGTCTGAACCAGAAAAGAGAGACAATCAAGCCCATGGAACTTCGCGTCCGTCTTTCGTCTTTTGTCTTTGCTGAGAACACTTCGCTGACCCGCAATGTTGCGAAGGTCGCGTTGGGAACGCTGTTCCTGGCGGCTTCGTCGTGGATGGCTGTGCCCATGTTCCCGGTGCCGATCACCATGCAGACCTACGCGGTGCTGGTGGTGGGTGCTCTGTTTGGCGCGCGTATGGGCGTGATCACTGTGCTGGCGTGGCTGGCGGAGGCGCTGATCGGCCTGCCGGTGCTGGCGCACGGTTCGGCTGGTGCAGCGGTGTTCCTGGGGCCGACGGCGGGCTACATTGCCAGCTTCCCGGTTACAGCCGCTTTTATCGGCTGGCTGGCTGACCGCAAGGCGCTGAACGGCGTTGCTGCCAACTTTGGCGCGATGCTGGCCGGCAATGCCATCAACCTGGCGATGGGCGCGGCGGTTCTGGCCGGATTTGTGGGCGGCAGCAAGGCGATCGCCATCGGTGTGGTTCCCTTCCTGATCGGCGCGGTGGTCAAGGCTGTTCTGGCTACTGGAACCTGCTTCGCCGCCAAGCGCAGTTTCAAGCCAGCGAACTAACGATGATTCGCCTGCGTCCGCATCACCTGCTGTGCATGCTGACCTATAAGGGCGAAGGCTACTCGCAGGAATTTGTGAAGAACTTCGACCGGCTTACCCGGCAGCTTGCTGCCACGGGAGAGCCGGTCGAAGTCGTTTCCGGGCCGGATGATGTGTGCGCTCCGCTGCTGGAGAGCGGCGAGTGTCACTGCTTCAGCCCGAGCGTAGTGGAGCGCGACCAGAAGGCGGCGGAGGAGTTGTCTGCTCTGCTGGGCGAGGTGGTGGCTCCCGGTGCAACGCTGCGGCTGACCCCGGCAAGGCTGGCCATGATGAAGACAGCCTTCCGCAATGGGGATATCCGGTCGGCGTGCGTGGAGTGCCCCTGGAAGGATCTGTGTGACGGGATTGCCGCGCGGGGATTTGCCGGGACACGTCTGCCGGGGTGAGATCTGAGATTGCCGAAAAACAGAGACACCGGCCATCGAGGCCGGCGTTCCTGTTTTTCGGTGGAGTTTTTCAGGACTGCATGGCAGGTAGAGTTGCAGGAGAGACTTGACGGCATACACTGTGTCTCGTACAGTATGTGATGTACAGGATATGACAAACCTTCTTCCACCTCCCGATGTTGCCGAAAGCCTGACGCTGGAGCTGCGGCGCGGATCGCTGGTGCTGGCCGTTCTGGCGGCCCTGCGGCAGGAGCATTACGGTTACACGCTCCGGAAGACGCTTGCCGAGCAGGGTCTGGAGATGGAGGAGAGCACGCTTTATCCGTTGCTGCGACGGCTTGAGAGCCAGGGACTTTTGACCAGTGAGTGGCGCGAGGAGGAGAAGCGGAAGAAGCGCTTCTACCGACTGTCGGCGGCTGGCAGCCAGGTCTTTGAAGCGCTGGTGGCGGAGTACGCCGGAATTACGGCTGCGCTGAAACGCATTCTTGCACGGGAAGCTGTCCTGAAGGGGTGACTGGGATGACCGAAACCACGAACAATTCGCTACTGCATCGCTATCTGGCCGCCGTGTCGCGGCACCTTCCGGCAGACCGGAAAGAAGACATCCTGGCGGAGCTGAGCGCCAACCTGCAGGCCGGTTTCGACGACCGCGAGGAAGAGCTTGGACGTCCGCTGAGCGTGGAGGAGCAGGCCGCTGTGCTGAAGCGGCACGGGCATCCGATGGAGGTGGCGCTGCGATACCAGCCCCAGCGGTCGTTGATAGGGCCGGCGGTATTTCCGCTGTATGCGTATGTGCTGAAGCGCGCGGCTCCGATGGTGGTGCTGGTGGTTATGGTTGTGGGGCTGGCGATGAGCATGGCCACGGACGGCACTGGCGCACTGCTGGCGCAGCTGGGCCGCCTGCCAAGGGTATTGTTCTTCTTCTGGGCGGTGACGACGCTGGTGTTCGCGGCGCTGGAGTACGCCATGACGCATTACGGGGTGAAGCTTCCGCGGATGCGCGACTGGGATCCGGCGAAGCTGCCTGCGGCGGACCGTACGGAGCCGTTGCGGGGCATTGCTCCAAAGCATCCCATGGCGGACCTGGTGTTTGAGGCGTTGTTCCTGGCGTGGCTGGTGGCTGTGCCGCGTTTTCCTGTGCTGCTGTTCTTCGGGCCGGCGGCACAGTGGCTGGATGTGACTGCCGCGCCGGTGTGGCAGCGGATGTTTGTCCCGGTGATGGCTCTGCTGGTGACACGGATGGTGTTGAAGGCGATGGCCTTCGACAGCCGCTACTCGGCCCGCCGGACAGGGCTGCTGTATGTGGCAGCGGATGCCTGCTCGGCCATAGCGCTGGCGTTGCTGGTGTTGCCGGGAGAGCCTCTGTTTACCCTGCACGGAATGCTGCCGTTGCGTGCGGAGCAGGGCATGCAGACGGGGATTCTGCTGAGCCTGCGGATAGCGCTGGCGGTTGCAGTGGCATGTGCCGGATGGAAGCTGTGGCAGACGCTGCGGCTGCGTGGAGCGGCCGGCGCAACGCCGAAGGCAGTGATGCTTTAGGCAGCACGCCTGCCCAGGGCCGCGGCTTTCTGCAGCCATCGGGTACGGCCTGCCTCGCCTGCGCCCATTACGTTGCCGAAGAGGGTGGAACGCACTTTGGCAATCCCCAGGAAGCCGAGGATATTGCGTTCCAGAAGTTTGAGAGCGTGGGCGCGGAAGTACCAGCGGAAGACAAAGGCGGGCATGCCCATGGTGAGAAGGATGCGGGCGCGCTTGCCCTCGAGCAGCCTGGGATATTTGCCTTTGCGGGACGGCTCAGCGAGGTCGGGCTGAAAGACACGCTCGAAGAAGCCTTTCATCAGCGCGGGCATATCGCCCAGCCAGAGCGGGAAGACGAAGACCAGGAGGGTGGCCTGCAGGATGGCGTCATGGGCCGCCTGCAGATCGGGCTCCAGGGGCTGCACTGCTTCAAAGCCGCTGTGAAGTATGGGGTCAAACGACATCTGGCCGAGCGGGAAGATCTTCACTTCATGCTGGGCGGAGCGCGCTCCCACGGCATAGGCCGCGGCAAGGGCTTCGCAAAGAGTGTTCTGCCGGGGGTGCCCGACGATGACGACGATGCGTTCCATGCTGCCAGAGTGCGCCATGGCGCAGCGTGATGCAGTGATGCAAGTCACGCGTGGCGCGGGATGTCACAGTGGTTTCATGCCGGGCGTGGGGCCGCGGTTGCTACACTCAGGTCAATCGTGCGGCTGGAACATACTATTAGCGGCGTGCGGCATGGCTTCCGCGATCTGAAGGATCTGCTGGCGAAGGCATCGCCGTTGCGCTCGGGCGATGAACTGGCCGGGCTTGCCGCGGGTTCGGCGGTGGAGCGCGTAGCCGCGCAGATGGCTCTGGCTGACCTGCCGCTTGAGGTATTTCTGGGCGAGGCGCTGATTCCGTATGAGCAGGATGAGGTGACGCGGCTGATCGCCGATGAGCATTGTCCGCTGGCGTTTGGCCCGGTCAAGAGCCTGACCGTGGGCGGCTTTCGTGACTGGTTGTTGAGCGAAGAGACGACCGGCGAGGTGCTGGCCGCGCTTGCCCCGGGGCTGATGCCGGAGATGGTAGCGGCGGTGAGCAAGCTAATGCGCGTGCAGGATCTTGTCGCTGTGGCGCGCAAGGCGCAGGTGGTCACACGCTTCCGCACGACGATCGGGCTGCCGGGCAGGCTGTCGACGCGGCTGCAGCCGAACCATCCTACGGATGATGCGGTGGGTATTGCGGCGTCGATGCTGGATGGCTTGCTGCTGGGGTCGGGTGATGCGGTGATCGGCATCAACCCGGCGACGGACAACGTGGAGACAACGACGCGCCTGCTGCGGTTGATCGATGCCGTGCGCGAGCGGTACCAGATCCCCACGCAGAGCTGCGTGCTGGCGCATGTGACCACGCAGATGGCGGCGATGGAGCGTGGCGCTCCGCTGGACCTGGTGTTCCAGTCGATTGCCGGGACGGAGAAGGCGAATGCCTCGTTCGGCATTACGCTTGGCTTGCTCGACGAGGCGTATGAGGCAGCGCGCGCGCTGGGCCGCGGCGGCGAACACCTGATGTACTTTGAGACCGGGCAGGGCTCGGCCCTGAGTGCCAATGCACATCATGGCATGGACCAGCAGACGTGCGAGGCACGCGCCTATGCGGTGGCCCGCCGGTACAAGCCGCTGTTGGTGAACACGGTCGTCGGCTTCATTGGGCCGGAGTATCTGTACAACGGCAAGCAGATTCTGCGCGCGGGGCTGGAAGACCACTTCTGCGGCAAGCTGCTCGGCCTGCCCATGGGCTGCGACGTCTGCTACACCAACCACGCCGAGGCCGACCAGGACGACATGGACACGCTGCTGACTATGCTGGGCGCGGCGGGTGTGAACTACATCATGGGCGTTCCTGGCGCTGACGATGTGATGCTGCAGTACCAGAGCACCAGCTTCCACGATGCACTGTACCTGCGGCAGGTGCTGGGGCTGCGGCCTGCTCCGGAGTTTGAGGCGTGGCTTGCCAGCAGCAACGCGGCGCGGCTGGCGGAGGCCTCTCCGCTGCAGTTGGGGAGCGGCGCATGATGCGCGAACTGAGCACGCTGCGCAGGTTCACCCCGGCGCGTGTCGCCTTGCCGACGGCTGGTGTTTCGCTGGCAACGGAAGAGGTGCTGCAGTTTCAGCTTGCGCATGCGCAGGCGCGCGATGCGGTGCATGTCCCGTTGCATTTACCCACACTGGCGATGCGGTTGAAGGATGAGGCGGGTGTTGCCCAGACACTGCAGCTTGCCACCCGTGCGAAGGACCGCGCGACGTATCTGCGCAACCCCGGTCTGGGACGCGGATTGAACGATGCCTCACGCGCGCAGCTTGCGAAGGGTGCGTACGACCTGGCGATTGTAGTGGCCGATGGCCTCTCCGCGCTGGCGGTGGAGCGCAATGCGGTGCCGGTGTTGGCGGCCCTGCTGCCGATGTTGTGGGAGTGGGTGATTGCTCCGGTGGTGCTGGTGACGCAGGCGCGGGTCGCCGTGGCGGATGAGGTGGGCGAGGCGCTTGGGGCGAAGCTCGCTTTGATTTTGATTGGGGAGCGGCCGGGGCTGTCGTCAGCGGATTCGCTGGGCGCTTACCTGACCTGGCAGCCGCGTGTGGGACTTACGGATGCGGCGCGGAACTGTATCTCGAATATCCGCAGTGGTGGGTTAGAGCCGGTGGAGGCTGCGCGGAAGATTGCCTGGTATTTGCAGGAGGCGAAGGTGCGGGGTTTGACGGGGACGGGGTTAAAGGAGAGTGGTGTAGTGGGGCTTGGGTTCGGTAAAGCGGAGTAAGAGATTGGATGACGGTCAGCTCTCGTTACATAGAATGACATTTCTGATCTAACCGATGTTCGCCCCGCTGCTGTCTTGCTTAAGGACACGGCTTCAGCCGTGTCGAATGAAACATCCCGAAGAACATCACCGCCGGCCTCGATGGTCGGCGGTGCCTGCATTGTTCATAACTTACGAGAACAGCGTTATCGGGACCAACCCGACCAGCGATCGTACGTCGTACCCTAATCATTGAAGCGCGGGCGTAGGCTCCCCTTACAATGACCGAAAATCAGAAACAGCAAAAACCGCTTCGCGAGTTTGATTACTCACTGATAGCAAAGAAGATCGACGGTCTTCATTTCAACATAAATCGTAGTCTCGAACGTGAAATTGCGAATGCCATCGCGAACGGTCATGTACAGCACGAACGGTCGCTCTCTGTTTTACTTGTGATGCTGAGATTCGCCTGGAATTCATATGAGGCTGTGAGGTACCTGAGCGCAGATACCCCGCCCGACCCGGCGCGAAAGGCGAACTATACGATTGTCTTGCCAGCCATCGATCGACAACTCCTCGATCTTTTCTTCAGTCTGGTCTACATGCTCGACGATCTGATTCCGAGATCACTCGATTATCAAAAGGCTGGCTGGAGAGATTGCGTTGAAGAACGCGACGAGCGCAAGGCGCAGTATGATGGTCGCGATGAATGGGCGGATTTCCTGAAATCAATGGACAGCCAGATCGACACGATGGTGGATCGATTCAAGTTGACGCCGGAAGAGCAACAGAATCCAAAACTGGTTGATTATTGGAAAACCCCGTTCAAACTTGCTAAGCGAAAGGGTCCATGCCAAAGCTTCCTTCAGTTCTTAGAAAAAGAGCTATATAAAGATATCTCCGCTCAAGCGCATCTGACGTTTGCGGGTCTTATCAAAGTATCCGGCTTTCTCGTTGCAGATCTGTTGGGCGATCAAGTTCCCGAAACGAATCGCGTACGGGCGATGCAGTCGTTCCACTTTCAACAAGTGTCGCGGACTGTCATTATCTATTTAGCCGTGGCGACCGAGATCGACACATATCTAAAGTTACACAATCAAACTACGATTGATTATCTCTGGGTAATCCTCTCTGAGTTCGTCGTTGAGGCGAAGGAAATGTATGAGATCAGGTATCAAGACCGGAAGCGATATGAGTGAAGCATCCTGCCGTGAATAAAAGGTAACTCCTGAGAAGTTGGCTTATCGGCAATTAGCAGTAAGAGACGCCGGCCATCGAGGCCGGCGTTCATCGTTATTTAGAGAGGTTAGTTCAGCGACCTGAAGGCCGCTGCTTAATCCGGATCGAGGACTGAAGTCCTCGATATCCCACCCATGCTGCGCGTGGATGGGGCACCCGGCAAAAGAGAGCGCTGGCGATGCTCGAGATACCCACAGAAGCTCTACAGATATAGGGCACCTGGCTGGCGGAATGCTAATAGGCGTCGGGGCTTTGCCTAACGGAGGTCCGCTTTGCGGCCGCGCGCGAGGGACCTCTTTCGAGGTACGGTCTCTCCGTACGTTTGCCACCATGCCGTAAGCGCTTCCATCGTAGGCCCGAGTCCGCGAGCCTTCAGCGTGATCTCGTACTCAACCCGCGGGGGCACTTCAGCGAAGACAGTGCGCGTTACCAAACCATCCTCTTCAAGCTCGCGAAGCTGCGCCGTCAACATATGTTGCGTGATGCCTGGAATGGCCCGTCGCAGCTCTCCAAAGCGATGAAGCCGTTGATTGAGCAGCCAAAGAATTTCTAATTTCCATTTGCCCGAGAGAAGTGCGAATGCTCGCCGCATCTCTTCGTGCATGTTGATAGGACGATTTTCCTTAGTCTTCTTTTCCATACTAAGTGTCGCTATTTCATCCTTCTTGTTGGATTCGATGCTAGCTCGCATGATCAGGATAAGCCGCGTCCTTGAACTCTTTGGACCGAGACTAGTCGTCGAGCCACACCTCGTACGCACCACATTGCTCTGTTGGGCAGGAGGAATGGGGAATGCAGGATGCCCGCGTATGGATTGGAGATCAAGATGAACCGCCTCAATGGAAAAGTGGCAATCGTCACTGGTGCTGGCCGTGGTATCGGTCGCGCTACTGTAAAACTGTTTGCCGCAGAAGGTGCGAAGGTAGTTGTTCTTTCGCGGACTGCTAATCATGTGGACACCGTCGTTGCCGGTATCCGTGCCGCGGGTGGTACGGCGCTAGGCATCGTTTGTGACGTCAGCGATGCTGCACATATCAAAGCGGCGGTGGACAAGGTTATCGAAACCTATGGCGGGATCGACATCCTGATGAACAACGCCTTCGATCCATCCGTAGTTACGTCGTCGATCATGGAACTGTCGATCGAAAAATTACAACGCAACTTCGAGATGGGGCCGATCTCTTATCTGCGCATGATGCAGGCCTGCTATCCCCATCTGAAGGCCAGCGGAGAAGGCCGAGTCATCAACGTAGCCTCTCTTGCGGGTATTACCGGATTACTGCCTTATGGCCCTTACAACATGGCGAAAGAGGCCGTCCGTGCCCTGACCCGTACGGCGGCGCGCGAATGGGGCGCTGACAATATCACTGTGAACAATCTCCTGCCAGTCGCTGACACCTGGGGCGCGGCAGCCTCCAATATTCCAGCGCCGACTACCCCGCTCGCCCGCTTTGGATCGCCGGAGGACGACATTGCGCCAGTGGCCTTGTTCCTCGCAAGCAAGGATGCACAGTTCCTGACCGGCTACAGCCTTACGCCAGATGGAGGCCAGATCATTGACAGCGCGCGCTGAGCGGAAGGGGGCGAAGGTGGAGGCATCTTCGCTTCCCCCCAGCCAGCAAACTGGCCGGGGACTTCGATGCGCTCAGGATGACACGCTTGAACGGCGGTCTCGATGGCCGGCGTCCTTCGTTATCAGGTGAGTTCAAGGTGCTTTGCATGGGATCAGCCGGCGAAAGAGTTGGGCGGTCAATCCCGTAATCGGCACCAAGTAGGAAAGGTACGTGACGTGATACCAGACTGGATAATCGTTCCATGCGTATCCCGGATAGATATGATCAGGGACCGACAGAGCAAAAAATAGCCCTCCGAGCCACCACGCTGCCCGGCCGTTGTCACCCGCCACGGCTGTCGTGACGCACGCTGCCATCGCCGCCCCCAAGGCTCCAACGGCCAGTCTCACGAAGAGCATCCCGAGCGTGTAGTGTTTCTGCGGCTCCGCGGCAGCGTATTCCGGCCAAAGCGCCCGCGCCGTCAGAACCGCAACAGCGGCAACTGCGACTGCCCCAGCACAGCCAACGATCAGGCTGAGAGTTGTACGAAGAATGCTTTTCATCCGTCACCGGACCTTTGGGAGCTGCCTGGAATCCTCTCTACAGTAACGGATCAAGCTATATCCCACCCATGCTGCGCATGGATGGGGCACCCGGCACAATGCTGCTATCGCTCGGTCTCTTTGGCTGAAGCTACCGACCCCGGCGGCTCCTTGAAGGGTTCTACCGCGATGCGTTCGTAGCGGACGTCCACCACAATCAACTTCTCTGCGCCGCGGGGGGCGTGGAGGGTGATCTGGTCGCCTGCTGCGGCTTTCATCAGGGCGCGGCCCAGCGGGGATTGCCAACTGATGTGGTTGCGGTCGAGGTCGACCTCGTCGACGCCGACGATGCTGACGACGCGCTCTTCTCCGGCGGCGTTTTCGTAGCGGACGGTGGCTCCGAAGAAGACGCGCTCGGCGCGCTGGCCGCTTCTGGGGGCTTCCGGGTCGACGACCTCGGCGGCTTCAATGCGTTTGCTCAGGAAGCGGATGCGGCTGTCGATCTGGCGCAGGCGGCGCTTGCCGTACTGGTAGTCGGCGTTCTCGCTGCGGTCGCCGTTGCCGGCGGCCCAGGCGACGACTTCCACCACGGCGGGGCGGTCTTTGGTGAGCAGGAAGTGGTGCTCGTCCTTCAGCCGCTGCAGGCCGCCGGGGGTGATGTAGTTCCTGACCTGGGGTCCGGGCTGATCGGCCTGCGGTTGTCGGGTATAGCCTTTGCGCATTGTTGAGGTCCTTCTAGGCTAAAAGCAGATTCCTTCGCTCCGCTGCGGAATGACAAGCAAGAAATGCAGGTCCCTCCGCTTCCCCTTCCCTGCGGTCAGGGTTCGGTCGGGATGACAAGCAGAAGAGCAAAGGCGGGTCTCGCTTCGCTCGATATCCCACCCATGCTGCGCATGGATGGGGCACCCAGATTGATGGCTATTTCAGCAGCTTTGCGGCTTCCTTGGCGAAGTAGGTGAAGATAAAGTCGGCGCCGGCGCGGTGGATGGCCAGAAGGCTTTCGAGGATGGTGCGCTCGCGTTCGAGCCAGTCTTTTTCGAAGGCGGCACAAAGCATGGAGTACTCGCCGGAGACCTGGTAGGCGCCGATGGGCACTTCGAAGCGCTGGCGGGCGGCGAGGATGATGTCCAGGTAGGGACCGGCGGGCTTCATCAGCAGCATGTCCGCGCCTTCCATCAGGTCCAGTTCGATTTCGCGCATGGCTTCACGCGGGTTGGCGGCGTCCATCTGGTAGGTGCGGCGGTCGCCGAACTGCGGGGTGGAGTCGGCGGCTTCGCGGAAGGGGCCGTAGAAGGCGGAGGCGAACTTGGCGGCGTAGCTCAGGATGGGCACTTCGGTGAATCCGGCCAGGTCCAGCTCCTCGCGAATGGCTTCGACGCGGCCGTCCATCATGTCCGACGGTGCGACGATGTCTGCTCCGGCGCGTGCGTGCGATGCGGCGGTTTTGGCCAGCAGCTCGATGGTGGCATCGTTGTCGATGCTGTAGTGGTCGCCTTCGCGGGCCACGATGCCGCAGTGGCCGTGCGAGGTGTACTCGCACAGGCAGACGTCGGAGATGATGAGCAGGCTGTCGAGCGCGGGCTCGGCCTTGAGGGCGCGGATGGCTCGCTGGACGATGCCATCTTCCGCGTAGCCGCCGGTGCCGGTCTCGTCCTTGCTTTCGGGCAGGCCGAAGAGCAGCAGGCCACCGATGCCGAGTTCGGCGCACTCGCGGGCTTCCTTCAGGGCTTCGTCAATGGAGAGGTTGTAGACGCCGGGCATGGACGAGATGGGCTTACGTACGCCCTCGCCGGGGCAGATGAACAACGGGTACAGCAGCATGCCGGGGCGAAGGTGGGTTTCGCGCACCAGTGAGCGCATGGCCGGGGTGCGGCGCAGACGCCGCATGCGAGTGATCGGGAACTCCATGGGGTAATTCTACGGCTGGCGGATGGTGGAAGGTTGTCAGTGCTCTGTTCTCAGAGGGGTCTCGGCTTATTCCGAGTTCTTACTGACAACTGAGCACAGAGAACTAGTCCTCGGCGATGGAGTCGTACTCCAGGCCGGAGGCCGCGGGGGCCAGCACCCAGAGCGTGTAAACACCGAGGGCGGTGCCGAGCGGAAACTTGAGTAGTGCCAGCACGCCGAAGACGATGGCCAGCGTACGTGCCCAGCGCTTGCGCTGCATCAGTCCCCAGGCTACCAACGCGGCCGCGCCGGCCATGACAAGCGTGGTGGCGAAGATGAAGGGTATGAGGGCGTGCAGGAAGGGCAGCTCCGCGCCGGAACCGCTCCAGCGGAAAAAACGCCGGCCGAGTACGGCATTGGCAAAGGCCATACCGAGGAAGACGCTGACGACGCGATAGGCTGCGAAGATGGCCCACAGGATGCTGAGGGTCTGCAGATGCTTTTGTACGCGGGGCAGATAAGGCAGGCTGTACGCGGCGGAAATGCCGGAGGGCATGGGTTGCCGGGTGCCGCAGCGCGAGCAGAAGCCGCCATCGGCGGCGGTAGGAGAACCACAGGTAGCGCAGGTCATTGGAAGCGCCTCCTTTGTGAACCAGAGATATCTACGCAAAGGGCCCGTGACTGGTTCCGTCAGGCGGAATTTTACGCCCGCCCGTCCGGCTACGATAGAGAGATATGGCGGAGTTGGATCAATTGCGCGAGACCAGTGCGGTGTCACTGGAGTGGCCGCGGCTGCGGGAGCAGATTGCGCGGCAGACGGGGTCGTCTGCAGGCCGTGACCATGTGCTGGCCCTGGAGCCACGTATGGACGCGGCGTGGATTGCGCGCCAGCACGACTCGGTTGCCGAGGTGCGTACGTACCTGGCGACGGGGGCGGTGTTCTATTTCAGCCAGGTCTTCGCGCCGGAGTCGATGCTGGAAAAGGCACGTATCCCCGGCGCTTCGCTGGAGCCGGAAGAACTGCTGCGGCTGCTGGCGCTGACGGAGACCATGGAAGAGTGGCGGTCGGTGGCGCAGATGGAGGGGCAATGGGATGCCGTGGCGGCTTTGTCGCTGCCGGTGACCGAGGCGTACCTGGCTCCGCTGTTGCATGCGCTGCGGGGAAAGATTCTGCCGGACGGGACGCTGAGCGACGATGCATCGCCGGAGCTGGCGCGGCTGCGCCATGCCATCGGCCGCCAGCATCGTGCGATTGAGGAGAGCCTGCGGCGCAGCCTGCGCGCGGTGAGTGAGAGCGGAGCGGCGCAGGAAGAGTTGATCACAGTGCGCGGCGACCGGTTTGTGATCCCGGTCAAGACCGAGCAGCGGCGCAAGGTGCCGGGCGTGATTCACGGCTCCAGTTCCAGCGGGCAGACGGTCTTCGTGGAGCCGATGGAGACGGTCGAAAGCAACAATGAGTTGCTGCGTCTGCTGGATGAGGAGCAGGCCGAGGTGCACCGCATCCTGGTGGCGATGACGCGCGCCGTGGGTGAGAACGCCGGCGTGCTGCAGGCGGGCGCGGAGGTACTGATCGCGCTGGATGTGCTGTTTGCCTGTGCGCGCTTTGCGCAGATGCTGGACTGCGTGCGTCCGGAGTTTACGGCGGGAGAGATTGCCGTGAAGAACGCTCGGCATCCTCTGCTGGACCTGAGGATGAAGGTCGAAGGCGCAAGCGTTGTGCCGCTGACCATGGCGATTGAGAACGGTGCGCGGCAGCTGATCATCAGCGGACCGAACACGGGCGGCAAGACCGTCAGCCTGAAGACGGTTGGGCTGCTGGCGCTGATGGCGCAGGCGGGTCTTCCGGTGCCTGCGGAGGAAGCGAAGCTTCCGCTGTTTGACGCCGTGTATGCGGACATTGGCGATGCACAGTCGATTGAGCGGAACCTCTCCACCTTCTCCGCGCACATGACCAACCTGGACCGCATTACGCGCGAGGCGGATGCGCAGTCGCTGGTGTTGCTAGATGAGTTGGGCTCGGCGACCGATCCAGAAGAAGGCGCTGCGCTGGCGGTGGCCATCAGTGGACACTTTCTGAGGATGCGGGCATGGAGTCTGATCACCACGCACCTGAACTCGATGAAGATCTATGCCGCGACCAACGAAGGTGTGGTGAACGCTGCTGTGGGCTTCGATGAGGAGACGCTGGCTCCGACGTATACGCTGCGGATGGGCGTTCCGGGTGCGTCGGCGGGCATCAACATTGCGCAGCGCATTGGTTTGCAGCCGGAGATTATCGCGGCGGCGCGCGGGCAGCTTGACCATCAGACGGCGGACATCGGGCGGTTCATTGATCAGCTACATGCGCAGCTTGCGGCGGCGAATGAAGAGCGCGAGGCGCTGCGGAAACGCGAGGTCGCCCTGGAGCGCGAGAAGCAGCGGCTTGAGGCGGAAGGAAGACAGGAGCAGCGGCAGAAGGCCCGCGAGCTGGAGCAGAAGCTGGGCAGCCTGATGAAGGAGTTCGAGCACCAGATGCGCGAGGCCGCCAGTGCAATTGCCGACAAGGCCGCGAGCAAGAAGCTGGCGGCGGAGACCGAGCGCAGGCTGGCCCGGCTGAAGCGCGAGTTCAGTGAGCAGTTCAACGCCACGGTGGTGGCGCACATTACCGGCGCGGACAAGAAGGACCCCAACGCGCAGCCGCACGTGGTGAAGGCCATCAACGTGGGCGACACGGTGAAGCTGCGCACGCTGGGCCGCGAGGTGCGGGTCGATCGCGAGGTCTCAAGCAATGTCTTCGAGGTGAGCATGGGCCCGATGAAGATGCGTGTGCAGCGCGACGACATTGCCGAGGTGGTGCGCAAGGCTCCGGTGGAGACGCCGCTGCAGGCGGCGCGCAAGAAGGGCGGCGTGAATATCGCCATGCAGAGCGACCCGGACCTGATGCCGCGCGAGATCAACGTGATTGGACGCACGGCCGACGAGGCGCAGGACGAAGTAGAACGCTTCCTGGACCAGGCGTTTCTTGCCGGCATGCCGAACATCCGCATCGTGCATGGAACGGGCATGGGCATTCTGCGGCGCACGCTGCGGGAGTATCTGCGGCGGCATCCGCATGTGGCAAACGTGAGTGAGCCTCCGTATAACGAAGGCGGGCAGGGCGCGACGATTGTGGATTTGAAACTGTAGAGAGTGCTCAGTGCTCTGTTCTTAGAGGTCTCGCTTTGCTTGTTCTTATGGGGCTTTTGCGGCACGGCTGAAGCCGTGCCCTGACGGATTCTTATCCCACGTCCCAACAGCGGGACGTGGGGCACCCCGGTTCTTACTCACAACTCCCAACTCTTAACTCACCACTGCTTCACCGCGGTGTATACCCTTCCCTTGCCCTGACCGTTGTGCCTTCTCCGGCGGTGATGGTGATCTTGCGGAAGCGTTTGTCGCGGGTGGAGTTGTTGGAGTAGTAGCCGATCTCGTAAAGCGATTTCAGGTCGTCGGCAATGGAGCGGAAGGCGTCCTTCGGTTTGATGACGCGGATGTCAAAGCTCTGACCGCCGGTGGCCTGGGTCAGGTGATCGAGCGCCCGCATGCCGTAGCGGTCGCGCGGGGTCATTTTGCTCTCTTTGTTCTCAGTGGTGCGCAAGGCGTAGACCAGCGTGTCGGCGCCCTGCGCGGCGGTGATGGCGTCGATCAGGTCATGCTCGCTGGAGTTCTCTTCGCCGTCGGAAAAGACGATGAGTACGCGGCGGTGCTCGCGTTCGGTCTCCATCTTTTCGGTGACGGAGAAGTAGACAGCGTCGTAGAGCGCGGTGCCAAGCTCGCGCTGCTCCTGCGGGCCTAGCTCGGATCCGCTGTGGTCGCCCTTGTTGAAGAGGTGGACGCTTTCGGTGACCTGTTTGGGGTCGTTGGTCCAGTCGGTGACCAGGCGCAGGTGGTTACCAAAACAGACGGCGAAGGCGCGGTCGCGCGGCTCCATGACGGTCTTCAGGAAGGCTTCAATCTCGTGTTCGTGCTCTTTCACGAATTTGTCCTGGCTTCCGCTGGCGTCCACGATGAGGGCGATCGAGAGGGGCAGCTCGCGCTGGCTGGCGTAGTAGCGCACGCTCTGGTCGCGGCCGTCTTCCTGGATGTGGAAGGCCTCCTGCGGCAGGTTGGTGACCAGCTGGCCTTTGGCGTCGCGGACGGTGAGGGTGGTGCTGATCAGCCGGCTGTTGACCTGCATGCGGAAGCTGGGCTGGTCCTGCTGGGCAAACCCAGCAGAGGTAAGCGCTGCGAGGGCCAGCGAAGGCAAGAGGATCTTCATGGAACTAAGGTACGACGCGGGCGACTGGATGGTTCTTGATTTTCGCCAGGGCACGGCTGAAGCCGTACCAGTCGGGTGGAGGCCCGGAGAAGATGGGTTCGAGCTCTGCTTGAATCTCCCACCCATCCGCTGCTCGTAGAGAGAGGGCACCCGGTTTGTACTGGCATCCGGCTTTTTAACTTTTAACCTTCAACGTTTCACTCGCTCGAATGCTATTCTTCGCTCGTTATGGTGCGATTTATTACGGTGGAACGGGAATACGGCAGCGAGGGGGCGGAGTTTGCCGCGGCCCTGGCTGAGAAGCTGGGATGGAAGCTGTACGACAAGGCTCTGGTCGATGCCGTGGCCGAGGAGGCCGGGGTGGATCCGGAGCAGGTGGCGGCAAGCGACGAGAAGCCGGACCCGTGGTACTCGCGCCTGGGCAAAGGGTTCCTGGCTGGAGGCGCGGAGCTTGGTTTTCCGCCGTCTGGAATTGATACCGAGCAGATGCTGGGCTACCTGCAACGCGCCATGAAGCGCGTTGCCCATGAAGGCCACTGCGTGATTGTGGGCCGCGGCGGCGCCAGCTACCTGTGTGGCGAGCCGGGGGCGTTCCACGTGTTCACCTACGCCTCTATGCCGCACAAAAAGCGGTGGTTTGAGCAGAAGTATCCGGAGCGCGCCAGCCATGCCGAGCAGGAGATCCACGCGGCGGATGCAGCGCGGGCGACCTACATCCGCCGCCACTACGACCGCGACTGGGCCGACCGCCACCTGTATCACCTGCTGCTGAACAGCTGCATGGGGATCGATGCGATGGTGAAGGCGACGATTGATGCGGCGGGAACGATCGGGTAGTTGAGAGGCGGGAGTTGTGTGTTCTGAGTTTTCCAGGGACACGACTCGAATTCCGGACCCTTACCTCGCACTTCACAACTTACCGTTTGAATCCGAACATCGCCCTGGCGCATCGATAATCGGTAGGTCTGGTGACTCGGCGTAAAATGGTCACGTTTGTGTCATTCCATGTCCTGAAGGACGGAGATTCCCTTGGCAGATACCATTTTCGACATAGCGGTAATTGGCGGCGGACCGGCGGGCTACACCTGCGCGATCCGCGCGGCGCAGTATGGACTGAAGGTTGCCCTGATTGAGGCGACCGACAAGATTGGCGGCACCTGCCTGCATGTCGGCTGCATCCCGACGAAGGCCATCCTGTTCTCGGCCGAGGTGTATGAGCACTTCAAGCACTCCAAGGAGTTCGGCCTGGAGACGACCGGCGACATCAAGGTGAACTGGCCTGCCGTGGTCGGCCGCAAGGCCGACATCGTGACCAAGCACACCAAGGGTCTCGACTTCCTGATGAAGAAGAACAAGATCACCGTGGTACGTGGTTACGGCAAGCTGACCGGCGCGGCCAAGGGCGGCGTCCACACGGTTGCGATCGAGGGCGGCAAGGAGAGCCAGGTACAGGCCAAGAACGTGGTCATCGCCACCGGTTCTGACGCCCGCATGCTGCCGGGCTACACGGCCGACGAGAAGATCATGACCAACATCGAGATCCTGTCGATGGATGCGGTGCCGAAGTCGCTGGTGGTCATCGGTTCGGGCGCCGTAGGTGTGGAGTTTGCGTCGATCTTCAAGAGCTTTGGCGCCGAGGTGACGATCATCGAGGCTCTGCCGCGCATTGTTCCGGCAGAGGACGAAGACATCAGCAAGGAGCTGCTGCGCCTGTACAAGAAGCGCGGCATCGAGGTGCACGTCTCCGCCAAGGTGGACAAGATTGAGAAGACCAAGACTGGCGTGAAGGTGGACTTTACCACCAGCGACGGAAAGCCTGCGAGCAAGGAAGCCGAGAAGGTGCTGGTGGCCGTAGGCCGCGCTCCGCGTACCGGCAACGTCGGTATCGACAAGACCAAGGTGCAGGTGGACCGCGGCTTTGTGCTGGTGAACGAGTACATGGAGACGGCTGAGCCGGGCGTGTACGCCATTGGCGACATCGTCGCGGGTTTCCCGCAGCTGGCGCACTCGGGTTCGAGCGCCGGCATGGTGGTGGCGGCCAAGATCGCCGGCAAGTACGCCAAGCCGCTGAAGCGCAACCTGATTCCGGGTGCCACCTACTGCGAACCGCAGATCGGCAGCGTGGGTCTGACCGAAGCCAAGGCCAAGGAAGCCGGCTACGACGTGAAGGTCGGCAAGTTCCCGTTCGTCGGCAATTCGAAGGCGACGATCCTGGGCTCGCACGATGGTTTCATCAAGGTGGTTTCGGACAAGAAGTACGGTGAGATTCTGGGCGTTCACATCATTGGCCCGCTGGCGACCGATATCATTGCCGAAGCAGTCACGGCGATGGAGCTGGAAGCTACCGTGGAGAGCATGATGTGGACCGTGCATGCTCACCCGACCGTTGCCGAGGCCCTGCTGGATGGTTTCAGCTCGGTTGAGGGCATGGCGATCAACGTGTAGGTAGTCAGGGCTTTAGACCTGACATTAAGCGAGTTGAAGGAATACGGCTTTAGCCGCTGAGGGAAGACAGACCTCAGGGGCCAAAGCCCCTTCCTTTCTCAGGACAATTGCGGCACGGCTGAAGCCGTGCCCTGACGGATGACAGAACTCTGGATACACCAACCATCCATCCAGCACATCAGCCAACCAGATGCAGCACATTCACCTCCTCCAACTCGGACGCACCTCCTATGCCGACGGCTTGGAAATCCAGCGCAAGGTTACTGAGGCACGCAAGGCCAACCGCATTGGCGACACGCTCATTCTGCTGGAGCATCCGCCGGTGCTGACGCTGGGGCGCAACTCACACCGCGAGAATGTGCTGGCCAGCGACGAAGTGCTTGCGGCCAAAGGCGTTACGCTGCACGAGATCAACCGTGGCGGCGATGTGACCTATCACGGGCCAGGCCAGCTGGTGGGCTACCCCATCTTCGATCTGCGCGGCGACTGGCCGGGCAAGCGCGGGCCGCACCTGGGGCCGGTGGACTACATGCGCATGCTGGAAGAGGTCATCATCCGCGTGTGCAAGGACTTTGGCGTGATGACGCAGCGGGTGAAGGGGCGGACCGGCGTGTGGACGCTGCCGGGTGTCAGCTTTGCCGAGAAGAAGATCTGCGCCTTTGGCGTGCATGTGTCCATGGGCGTGACCTCGCACGGGTTTGCTCTGAATGTGACGACCGATCTGCGGGATTTTGACCTGATTGTGCCCTGCGGCATCAGCGACCGGACGGTAACCAGCCTGGAGCTGGAGGCAGCGGAGGGCCGCGAGCCTGCTCCAACCCTGGAGAACACGGCCAATGCCGCAGCGCGGCAGTTCGGGCACGTCTTCGAGCGGCAGATTCTGGCCACGGATACGGTGGAAGAATTGTTGAAGAATCAGGAACCCGGTTAAGCTGAATATCGCCTAAATGTTCGTTTATCGCTCAAGGCGGTTTTCGACGGTATTTTCAGAGGTATAGAATCGGGAGTTGCGGAAGCGACTTTAGCAGCATTGCAGCACGATTTCATTTCTCAAGGATCATCATGCCGACTGACGTAGTCATGCCCCAGATGGGCGAATCCATCACCGAAGGCACCCTGACCAAGTGGCTGAAGAAGCCCGGCGACAAGGTAGAGCGCGACGAGCCGCTTTTTGAGATTTCGACCGACAAGGTAGACGCGGAGATTCCGTCGCCTGCGGCCGGTATTCTGACCGAGATCAAAGTGCAGGAAGGCACCACGGTTGGTGTGAACAGCGTTGTGGCCGTGATTGCGGAAGAAGGCTCTGCCGTTGCCTCTGCTCCAGCCGTCGCTGCCGCACCGGCTGCCGCAGACGATAAGGCTGCCGCCAGCGAAGCCAAGCAGGAGCCCTCAGAGAATGTGGCTGCTCCGGCTGCGCCTGCTGCCGGCCCTGGTACCGACGTGGTGATGCCGCAGATGGGCGAGTCCATCACCGAAGGCACCATCACCAAGTGGCTGAAGAAGGTGGGCGACTCCGTCCAGCGCGACGAGCCGCTTTTTGAGATTTCGACCGACAAGGTGGACGCGGAGATTCCGTCGCCTGCTGCCGGTACGCTGACCGCCATCAAGGCTGAGGCGGGAACGACTGTCGCCATCAACACCGTGGTTGCCGTCATCGGTGGTGGAGCGGGTGCTTCTGCCCCGGCTCCGGTCGCTGCTGCTCCCGCACCTGCCGCTCCCGCACCAGCCGCTGCAGCGCCTGCCCCGGCTGCCGCCGCTCCGGACGCGGAAGCTGGCTTCCGCAGCTCGCCCCTGGTCCGCAAGATGGCCAAGGAGAACAACATTGACTTGTCGACGGTATCCGGTACCGGCGCCAGCGGTCGCATCACCAAGGAAGATATCAGCGGCGTGATCTCCGGCGGCGCAAAGCCTGCCGCTCCGGTGCCTGTTGCTGCTGCACCTGTGGCTGCTGCTCCGGCACCGAAGGCTGCCCCGGCTGCTCCCGCTCCCACGCCTGGAACGCTGGAGCCGCTGTCGAAGATGCGCGCCATCATCGCCAAGCGCATGGTGGAGTCGAAGGCGACCTCTCCGCACGTCCACACCGTCTTCAAGGTGGACATGACCCGCATCGTGAAGATGCGCGAGAAAGAGAAGAACAAGTACGAGCAGCGTAACGGCGTCAAGCTGACCTACATGCCGTACATCACACGCGCCGCCGTGCATGCGTTGTCGAAGCACCCGATCGTGAACGCGCGCATGGAAGGCGACGCCATCCGCTACGCCTCCAACATCAACGTCGGCATCGCCGTCGCCCTGGACTGGGGTCTGATCGTCCCGGTCATCAAGCAGTGCGAGGAGAAGAACTTCCTCGGCATCGCACGCGGAATCGTGGACATCGCAGCCCGCGCCCGCGGCAAGAAGTTGGGCGCTGATGAGATCTCCGGCGGAACCTTCACCATCACCAACCCGGGTATGTTCGGTGAGCAGTTCGGCACCCCGATCATCAACCAGCCGCAGAGCGCCATCCTGGGCTGTGGCGGCATGTTCAAGGAGCCCCTGGTCCTGACCGATGCGGAAGGCAACGACACCATCGCCATCCGCACCGTGCAGCGCTTCACCCTCGGCTTCGACCACCGCATCGTCGACGGAGCCGATGCCGGCAAGTTCATGAGCGATTTCAAGAACTACCTGGAGAACTGGTCCGAAGACATCGGCTAGAGCTGCGCGCTCGGCGGGTCGCGCTTCGCGCCTTAAATACAAAACCGGGGATGCCAGATGGCATCCCCGGTTTTAGTATTTAATTGCGAAATATATGCGTTCGTAAGAGCGCGTTGCTCAGCGTGATCACGAATGTCATTCCAAGACGATATAGAGGTCACGAGCGGTTAAAGATGTTTCAGAATTTCGGTCTTGATCTTTACAAGATATTTTTCCGCTTCTGCTACATCATCTACGGTAAATACATCCATTTCATAGCGTGAATTGTAACCGTAGTACTTTAGGTGGCCATATTCCGTACGCACTTTTCTCAAGTTTGCTTCTCTGCTCAGATATCCGTCTCGGGTGGTATGGCTTTTGACGTGTTGATTAAGTGTCTTCGCAAGGTATGCTTCAACAAAATGAACGGCAGCGTAGAATATAGCTACTAATTTCCACCCGATACGCACGGGGCTATCAGTCGCAAGCGCCGCAGCGAAGGTTTCATTGCCTTGAGCCTTCTGCACGTGTTCATCTTTTGTTGGCAATGGCGTTAGCTGTCCTTACGGGAGTAAACGACCTTGGCATTAGTAGCGATTTCCGAGGCATTTCTCCCTTTGGCCCCGAGTAAATTGAAATCAAAAGAGTACTCTGGAAAGGCGTCAATGATGCCAAACTGTTTCTGAAACACTTGCTCACGAATCTCGCGGGTCGGGTTGTCTACAGCAATCCAGATAAGCATATTGCCTTCCGCCATCTCCATCAGAACGTGTCGAACATCCTTCAGCGAAGCAAAATCGTGGGCAATCGAAAACTCTAGACTGCGATTGTTTTCTACAATTCCATGCTCGCGTGTCTTAACGGTAATTCGAGATTGCAGGGCAGAGGCATTCTCAAGCAACACAATGTGTTCGCCCTCCTCGCAGTTGCGGTTCGGATACGAAACAATACACATCAATGCGATTTCTACTAGCATGACTACTGCGTCTTTCTTTTCAATGAATCGGGTGCTACCACCGTGATGATCTGTTGGAATTGAAACTGATAAATTGGATCGCCAGTATCTGTGTATTCATTGTCGATTCGCACAACATCCATCATTACGGCCTTGGTTTTGACCACGGTGCCGTCCGCGAGCGTATATGTTTGCCATGGCTCCGACGATTCATCGATGCCTACTTCGGAGGCTGGTGCCATCTTTCCGTTGTAGTTCACCATCTTGCCCATGATTTCGTTTCTCCGATTCGGTGGAAGATTAGCATAATTTTAAAAAGCGCTCCTCCACAATCCAATATATCGGGTTGTATCAGAGGGTTCGTTAATTGTTCATGGGTGCGAACAAAGCTGGATCTGGATCCACGCACTGATGCGACGATCTGCGTTCCCTGCAGTAGGTTGATTCGCAGTTTCGCCAACAGGGTTTAGGTCGCCTTGCGCTGGAAGGCCGTCTTCTTCGCCA
Organism: Terriglobus tenax; assembly: GCF_025685395.1. NCBI lineage: Bacteria > Pseudomonadati > Acidobacteriota > Terriglobia > Terriglobales > Acidobacteriaceae > Terriglobus > Terriglobus tenax. The sequence goes on from NZ_JAGSYA010000004.1 coordinate 2,429,780, forward strand.
CAGTCCCCTTGGCCTTGAATCCACCAGTCGAAGAGCCGCCAAACTCGCCGCCCTTCGCATCCTTGCCCTTCATCTTCTCCAGCATCGCCTGTAGCTTCTGCTGCTTGGGGCTCAGACCTGTTTTCCGTACTGCCGGCTTCGGTGTTGTTGATTCACTCATAGCGGAAATATTACAACCTCGCGGGTGTCCCATGTCCCTCTTGTGGAACATGGGTTCCATCTACAACTTTGCCTTTGCTTCTCTTACGCGGGCAATCGCCTCTTCCCCCGTAGCTCCCACGGCGGACAGATGTCCCATCTTTCGTCCCCTGCGTGGTTTCAGCTTCTCGTACAGGTGCAGCCGTACGCCGGGGACCGCCAGTGCTGCGTCAAACTGTGGCTCGCGCTCGTTACCGGCCTCATCCAGCCAAACCTCGCCCAGCAGGTTGGCAATCGCTGCGGGCTGCACCAGCGAAACATCACCCAGCGGCAGATCGCACACCGCGCGAATCGCCTGCTCGAACTGGCCGGTCACGCAGGCGCGTTCGCTCTGGTGGTAGCTGTTATGCGGCCGCGGAGCCAGCTCGTTGATCAGCAGCTTGCCATCCTTCGTGACGAACATCTCTACGGCCATCACGCCTTCCAGCTGGAAAGTATCGGCCAGCGCCTCGCCAATCTCGCGCGCCTGTTTGTCCAGTTCATGCGGTACCGGGGCGGGAATCACGCTCCACACCAGGATCTGGTTCTCATGCACGTTGCCGGCTGCGGGGAAGACCTTCACCTCGCCACTGGGCGAGCGCGCTACCATCACGCTGATCTCCTGCTCCAGGTCGACAGCCTTCTCCACGACGCAGTCGGTCTCGCCTACGGCCAGCCACGCATCGCGAATCGTGCCGTCGGTCACTTCCTCCGGATACATGCGAGCCTGCCCGCGGCCGTCATAGCCGCCGCGGGCGCTCTTGATAAAGCAGTTGCCGCCAAGCTCCATCACCGCGCTGGTCAACTGCTCCAGCGAGTGCACGCCGCGGAACGCACCTACCGGGAAACCCATCTTCTGCAGCCAGTTCTTTTGCTCGACCTTGTCCTGGATAATGGCCAGCATCTGCCCACCCGGGCGTACCGGGGCAAACCGCGTGGCCATGGCCATGCTCTCAGGAGAAATCTGCTCAATCTCCAGCGTGACCACGTCGCATCCGCGTGCCAGGTTGCCGGCCTCCCAGTCATCGCGCCAGCTGGCCTCAATCACCTTGTCGACAACGTACGCGGCCGGACAGTTCGGGTCCGGGTCCAGCACATGAATCTTGTAGCCAAACGAGCGCGCGGCCATTGCCATCATGCGCCCAAGCTGCCCACCGCCAAAAATGCCGACGGTTTTACCAGGAAGAATCGCACTCACAACTCACCATCCAGACTCTCGGTCAGCACGGCTGCGGTACGCGCGGCGCGCCATGCCTTCAACTTCTCGCGCAGAGGCTCGTCGGTCGTCGCCAGTATAGCCACGGCCAGCAGCCCGGCGTTCATCGCACCCGGCTCGCCAATCGCCAGGGTGCCCACGGGAATGCCCTTCGGCATCTGCACAATCGACAGCAGAGAGTCCTGCCCCTGCAGGCAGGTTGCGGGCACGGGAACGCCCAGCACCGGCACCACGGTCTTCGCCGCCAGCATACCCGGCAGGTGCGCCGCGCCGCCGGCGCCCGCAATAATCACGTGCAGCCCGCGCTGTTCGGCGGTGGCCGCATATTCCATCAGCAGATCCGGGGTACGGTGGGCTGACACAACGCGTGCCTCGTAGGGCACGCCAAACTCCTGCAACACAGTAACGGCAGCCTTCATGACCTTAAAGTCACTCCGGCTGCCCATCACCACTCCAACCAGCGGCAAGGCGCTCATGGGCCTGATGATACCAGCGCAGAGGCCTCTTTCCGCTCTTCCACAGCTACTTCGCCGATGCCCAGATCGACGCATTCAGACATGCAACGACACCGTCCACCACCTGCGCCAGCCCCGCCGTGAATGCATTGGCATCCACAATCTGCTTCTGCGAGAGGGCATCCGTCATGTTCAGCGCACTCTTCACAATCGCCAGCGCCGCATCCTTTTTCTGCGACCCGGTCTTCGAGCCAAACAGACCTTCCACCGCTTGAATCACTCCCGGCAGCAACGCAATCCCGCGCAAAAACAGCTTCAGAAAATTCATCCTTCTCCCCTTCCTCAAATTTGTCATCCCGAGCGAGTGCATCGGGGTCCCCCGGCCAGCTTGGTGGCTGGGGTGAAAGCGTAGTCGGGGACCTGCGTTGTTTCGCAGGCCTCACTTCCCCCGAAATACATCCAGCCCTACGTGCACCGTCGTCAACAACACACTCAGCAATCCGCCAATCCCCTTCATCCGCTGCACCGTCTGCTCATGCCGCTCCACGCGCTCTTCCAACTGGCTGATCCGCCCCGGCTGCCCAATTCCGATCAGGCTCTCCACCTGGCTCTTCAACACGCGAAGATCGGCCAACACCTGTCCTTCAAACTCCGTCATAACCACCCCACACCCACCACTGCTCTTGCTTGCCATTTCCTAGTACAGCGGAGGATCTGCTTTTCCGCCTACCCTACCGGCACATGCGTAAATACCGCCGCCGAGAACCTCGAATACACCGGCGGAGAGCTTCCGTCATACATGCGGATGAAGTACCGCTCATCCTTCGCCGCCCGTGGTATCTCAAAGCTCCGTACCGGACTCCGCAGCACCAGGTCGCCATCCGCTCCAGCTCCAAACGACCAGTCCCGTCGCCGCACCTCAAACCCTCCGCCACTCGGGGCGCTTACCCCCGCATCCATCTGCAGCATCGTCTCCGTAACGCCCACCACGGTCACCTGCTGCAGATTCGCCAACGCTGTTGCAGGAGTAGTTGCGGCCACCTTCGGCAGAACCGCATCCGTCGCCACGCTCTCGTTTAGCGTCATCGAGAGGCTCTCCGCCCAGTCATTCGCAAACTGGATCGTGTATCGCACCATCTCCGGAACGCAGTGCTGGTCTTCCATCACAACCTGGCGAACAATCACGTTCATTGCATCTGTGCTGCTGGCCAGTGTCAGCATGTCCCCCGGCCACACATCCTCCGGCGGATTCACTGCGACATAACTTCCGTTTTGCGCCGCCGCACGGCTTACCGCAAAGCTCAGCACCGCCTGCGCTGCCGCCTCGCAGTCTTCCGTACTCCGCGCCTTCGGCTGCCTTACCTTACCCACCCAGCGAGCCAGCCCCGGCAGTCCCAGCGCCGCTTCCTCCGCCACGCTCGCCGCATCCGCCATGCGAGCCACGGCTCTCCTGCCCATCCGGTAGAACACCGTCACCCGCTCCCCGGCAACTGGCACACGCCCGCTGTAGAAGCTCACCTTGCCACTGGAATCAATGGAGCAATCCACTCCCTCGCCTGTCGCGCCCTGCAGTCGCGTCTGCTTCGTTCCGTCGGGAAGCGTGCTCACGACCCAAGCGGATCCACTCCGCACCAGCCGGAAGCCGCCAACCGAGCCAAACATCTGTACCGAGTTCACGGCCACCAGCACCGCACTTGACGGCGAACTTGTGGCCAATCCGTCATACAGCACCGTGACCGGCGTTGCTGACGACAACCCCAGGTCCTGCACCTCGAAAGTCACAGCCATCGGAGCTTCCACCAGGCCGCCGCCAAACTGCTGCACTCCGCCATCGACCATCGCGTAGTACGTCTGCTTCACCCGCTGCATCTCCACGCAGTACGCCCGCAGTCGCAGCGTGTACACATGCCCGCTAACTACGGCGAATGGCGATCCCACCTCGCTTCCATTCACCACCGGCTGCAGCACCGTCGCTCCACTCACCTGTTTCACGCGGAAGCCCGCAAACAGGTTCGCCAGGCTCACCACTCCCTGGTATAAACCGCACAACACTCCATCGCTGCCTGTTGCCAGCACCACGTGCGATGCCTCCACCAGCAAGGCTCCGCCCATCTCCACACGATTCAAACTCTGGACGGTCGTCTGCCCGTCCAGGCCATTGCCACCATTCAGCGTCAGGCCGGCGCCGGTCAGTGAAACGTATGTCCCAGGGTCATTCACCGCCCACACCGTGTCATCGATCGCCGCAGCATCGAACGCATCCCGGATCAGCGTCGCCGGAGAGCTTCGCAACGGCGCATCGTTCAGATAGAACGAGTCCGTCGTTCCATCCCCGGTAAAGATCTCCTGCACCAGCGCCGCCGGCTCGCGCTCTCCACTCAACGTCACATCGTTGGCTAACTCGCGCAGCTTGCCTGCGGTCAGCGCATTCGCATCCAGCGTGCCGTCACCCTCGTAGAACGTATGCGTTACAGTGGCAACGCTCTGCAGCATCAGTTGCCCGCCTACCGCGCGATACGCCGCATAGCTGTTCCCGGCCGCCTCCCCGGCAGACGCCGACCACGCCTCGCCTTGGCCCGGCAGATACACGCCAAGCGGCAGCCCCGCGCCTATACCGCTGGTCGCCAGCGTCGCCGTGCCGGTACGTGTGCTCAGCATCGTCAGCACATCACCGGCATTCTGCCCTAACCCGCTTACGCCATTGGACCCACCCAGCTGATTCAGCAGCCACTCATCACTCGCTGCGGAGATCACCCAGTGATACACCGGTCCCTTCACACTCACGCCCGCATACCTGGCCACAGGTTCTGTTGTCAGATATCCCGTGAACAGCGTCGTGCCCGCATCATTTGCCACAATCACACGAGCTTTACGAATCGGCTTTGCCAGGCCAACGCTGTCCACATCCAGCAGCGCTGCGCAGGTCGATATCGCATTCAGCTTCCGCTCCACGCGCAGCGGCTGTTGCTTGCTCAGTGCGGGTGTATAGTCCATCGCGCCCGCGCCATCCATGTTGTCAATCCACAGCTTCACCGAGCCTCCTCGCTATACCGCACGCATTTGCGCCGGCAGATATGTCCGGAAGCACACCACGCGCTCTCCATCATTCGGATCGGTCACGGGCAACGCACGAAACGCCGCCTTCAATCCCCATTGCTCCCAGCTTCCCGCCAGCTCCTGCGGAGCTTCTTCCACTGTCTTCATGGGCTGCAGTCGCGGGTAGTGAAACAACACCCGGTCCCCCTGCGCTCCATCCGCCACAAACAGAGCCGACCACTCCGGAAAGAAGCTTCCTCCCTCACGATCTGCAAACCCCAGCACTTTCGACACCTTCATCGATGTATCCGGCGTTCCCGCCAGCAAGGGAGACGCCAGCGTCAACGCTCCGCCGGTAACTGCCACGATGCGACCGACGTTCCACGACACGCGCCGTACATAGTTCGCATCTCCGGCTACGGCATCCGCGCTGCGCACATACGCTCCACTCATGCCGCTGCCTACAAAGCCCACCTGGCTTCCATAGTCCACATCCACGGCAACCACATCTCCCACAGCAAAGCCCGCAGCAACGCTGCTGCCCACCTGCAACACCGTTGCTGTTGATCCGCTCAACACCGGCACCGCATTTGCTCCCGTTCCGCCTGAGCCCGAATGCACCACAAACTCCGCCGGAGCCAGGACATTCATCGCCTGGCTTTCACCTGCCAGCGCCATCTGCAGCTTGCCCCATGCCTGAAAGCTCAGCTCAACACTCGCGCCCGTCTCTTGGCGCGCCTGTGCGGTTGCGATTGCAGGTGCTCCGTTCTCCAGCGCCACGACCTTGCTCCCGGAGCTTCGCTTGAACCCGCTCACCCAGCCCAGGTCAACCCATGCCTCCGGCGGAGACCCCGCGGCAAACCGTCCATCCGTCGCCGGATCAAATACCGTCGCATTCCCGCTCTCACGGTCCACTGGGGCAAAGTAGGCGCGTACACGCTCTACCGCTGGACCCGCCGCCTCCCTCACCGTTACGCTCATCTACTCCTCCACGGCCGCGCTGCTGCTCATCACGCTCACCTTCACCACGCGCTCCAGCCTGTCCGCATCCGTCGCGGAGTCTTCAAACGCCGGTTCGCTCCAGAACACATTCGCGCCCGTCACCTCGGGCGGCGAAATCGCAAAGTTCTTCTCTGCCGTCACGCGAGGCTCCAGTACCTGCGTCAGTTCTGCATCCAGCTCACTCAACCTGCGGCCGCGATCCACGCCGGCCAGCTCCTGGCTGCCCTCTGTCGCATAACGAATCTCACACGTCAGCATCTCCACGTCCGAGCTTCCCTCCACGCTGCGTCCCGTCCATCGCAGCACAAAGGTCTCCAGCGGAGAGTCCCCCGTCACCAGTTCGTTCTCCTCCACCATCACCGCCGGTCGAACCAGCCCGCGAATTGCCGCCGTCCGCCCAGGGAACTGCGCCGCCATGCGATCACGCAGCGCCGCATAAAACGTATCCTTAGCCGTCTGCATCTTCATCCCTTCCAGATTCTCTTTGCCTTCGTTTGTCATTCCGCAGTGGGAGCGGAGAAATCTGCTTGTCTTTTGCGGAACGCCTATCCAACCTAGGTACGCTACCCGCGCAATACCAGTGTGGGCAGTGAGCCCCATTGCTCGTTCTCAAGCCCGCTCTAACCCTTCGCAACCGTCAGTCGATACACATACGGCTCGCCAAACATCTCGCTCTGCCCCGCATCCACAATGCGCATCAGCACACCATCCAGCACCACGCCACACGCCTGTGCAAACAGCCCGGTCGCCGCTGCAAACTCCAGCGTTCCCACCGCGGCTCTCACTGCCGTCGCACTGATCTGCAAGGTCATCTCATCCTTGGCCCGCTGCGCATCCGTCTGCTTCACCAGCGCAGGAGACAATGCAATCTCCTGGAACCCCGGCGCCGCCAGCCCCATCTGCTCCGCATCCACATTTGCTGCCGGGACAGCCAGGCGCAGCAGTACAGTGCGCGCGCCAAGCTGTTTCATCAGTGCATCCGCAGCCCTCTGGCAACCATCCGCGTATCCCTCACCTTGTCCCATCTCAGCCCAGCCTCTCCGCCACATAGGGCCGCAGTAAGGACTTCGTCATCTCATCCAGCAGGGACGCACTGAAGTACTCCACCTGCATCGCGTCCAGCTTCTGGCTCTTCACCTGCAGTGCGGGCATCGCCTCGGCATTGCGCACAATCTGCGCCACCGCCGTCTTGATCGCGGAAGGAATCTCCGGATAGCCCGAGGTATAAATCACCTCCACCTCACCAAAAACCTGCCCCAGCACGCTCTGTGGCAAACGCAGTTCCCCGGTCTCGGGTCGAATCTCCACCGTCGTCACATCCACCTCCGTCCACTGTCCGCTCAGGCCAAATACGCGCGTCACTTCATCGCCCCACGCATATCCTCCGCACGCCCGTGCAAACCGTGCGCGAACCTCCGTCAGCTCCAGCACCGGCAGATAACTCAACCACACCACCTGCTTCTCAGGGTGCATCCGCATGCGTTCCGTATAGGTCTGCACATCCAATGTCTTCCTGCGGCAATAGGCATCCACCATGGCGCTGGCTGCCTCCGCCCACGCATCCGCGGTCTCCGCGCTCAGGCCATAGGCCTCATACTCCGTTGGCAACAGGTACGCCATCGCTCCTCCATTTCCATCGCAAAAAACAAAGGGAGCAGGCCAGGTTCGACCCACTCCCTTCCGGTGCCATCCTCTGGGTACCCCATTCATCGCAAAGCGATGAGTGGGAAGATGCTCCCCATCAACTACCGGTTCACCAGCACCTGGTAGTGCGCATAGCTCGCGCCCTTCACCACCAGCCCGCCAAACTTCACCGCAACATATTGCGAAGCCAGCGATCCCGGACGTCCCAGCTGGAAAACACGAGGATTCGGATCCGTCAGCCAGGCCCATATTTCTAATTTCCTCGCCGGCCGCCGTGCTCTCTCCCTTGAAGGTCTCGATCGTGTCCTCGCCGCCCAGGGACTCACCATTGAGCAACTTCTCCCTCTGGAGATCGCCGGCTCCGCCGCTTCGCCCACACCGGAACTCGAAGAAGTCCCGGTCGTCGCCGCTGACACGGCCGCTTCCAGTGCGCAGATCGCCTCCTCGGCCATCCTGGAAACCATCCATGTCCCCGCAGCCAGCCTGCAGGGCTACCGTTCCCGCCCTATCCCTTCCCGCACAGCCTGGGCGCGCTTCGTCGCCATGCGGCTCGATGCCCAGCAGGCCGCTCCCCTCAGACCCCTCTTTAACGAGGGCTCCGTCCTCGTGCTCGACCGCCATTTCACCCTCAGCACCGCTTACCGGACTCACCAGAACAACCTCTTCGCCGTCCGCACCCAGCACACCCTGCTGCTCGGTTACGTTGAGCTCCGCCCCGGATATCTGGTCCTCCGCCCCCACGCCCGTGACTATCCCGTCGAGGTTCTCCGCCTCTCCTCGCACGAGAACCTCGCCGACCATATCGTCGGTCGGGTTTGCATTTCCTTTTCGGAGTTCTAAACTTGTCTTCTATGGATCAGAGCCTCGGAGCCCGCCGTAACGAAGACATCGCATTGGACCTCATGAAGTTCATCGCGTCCACCGTGCACATTGCTAAGCCCGCCGCCGGCTCCACCGGCTTCGGTGCCTCCGCTGCACCGCAAAAAACAGACGATCAGGTCAACCAGATCCTCGAGCTCTACGCCCGCTGCAAAAAGGCCGTGGAAGGCTAACCCGCAGTGCTCCAGGTAGCTGTCATCGGTGCCGGTGTCTTCGGCAGAAACCACATCCGCCTCTATCGCGAACTGCCCGGAGTCCATCTCGCGGCCATCGTCGACCCCGCGGTCCACTTCGAAGACACCCCAACCTTCTCCACCGTCGAGGCCCTGCTCGCCAGCGGCCTGCACATCGACTGTGCTTCGGTTTGTGTGCCTACCTCGGCACACGCGCAGGTCGCCTCGCAGCTCCTCCAGGCTGGTATCGACTGCCTTATTGAGAAGCCCTTTGCCGCCTCTCTTGCTGAGGCCGAACAGGTTCTCAACCTGGCCGAACAGCACGGTCGCATTGTCCAGATCGGGCATCTTGAACGCTTCAACCCCGCCGTCACAGCAACGCTGCCCATCCTCACGCGGCCCATGTTCTTTGAGTCGCACCGGCTCAGCATCTTCACTCCGCGCTCGCTGGATGTTGATGTCGTCCTCGACCTCATGATCCACGACCTCGATGTTGTTCTTACCATGGTCAACTCTCCGGTCACAGAGGTTCGCGCCGTCGGCCTGCCCGTGCTCTCACCCAAGGTCGACATCGCCAACGTCCGGCTTGAGTTCGCCACCGGTTGCGTCGCCAATTTCACCGCCAGCCGCGTCTCCACGGAGCGTGTCCGCAAGCTGCGTTTCTTCCAGCCACACCAATACGTCTCGCTTGATTTTGCTCGGCAGGATCTTCTGGTCATTGACGTGGCAGACGCCGCGGCTGCCGCAGCAGCCATGGCCTCCAGCCCGCTCCAGCACCCCTCTACGGGGCTTGCACTGCGCAAGCTGCCGGTCGAAAACGGCGAACCCCTCAAGCTCGAAATTGAATCGTTCCTCGCCTCAGTTCAGACGCGCCAGCAACCCCGCGTCACCGGTCAGCAGGGCAAAGCGGCCTTAGAGCTCGCGCTCCAGATCAACCAGATGATCGCCCAGCACGCCTCCCGCGCCGGCCTCAAATAACCAATCAAAACGGGTGCCCCACGCCCCGATTCGGGGACGTGGGTATCGCGCAAAGCGCGACTGCCTCTGCTTTTCCCTTACGGAAGCTTCTGTACCTGAGCATTGGCTGGAATCGTCAGTTCAAACTGATCGTTTTCCATCTCCTGGTTAGGAGCCACCTTGGTCAGTGTCATCTCAATCTTCAGCTCATCCAGGGGGCGGTCAATGGTGACCTTTGTCGGGAAATCAATATCCCCAAACTTCTGGTAGTTCTCGTAGGTGGCACGTGTCACCACGCGACCTTCGTTGTCGTAGATGTCCTGGGCATACGGCAGCATGGTGCTTCTGCCAATATGGATCACGCGACGGGTTTCCAGCTCTGCGCCGCCATTCTTCTGCGTATACAGGCTCACATCGTAATCCGGCTCGGAAACGATGTCCTTTTTCTTCGGATCCGGCTGATAGACACGCTCATCCGACGTCAGGGCCACCAGTTCCTTCGGCTGTACACCCTTGATCATCAGCGAGTCATAGAACACCGCGGGCCGCAGGTTCTCCAGCGGATTCTTCGACGGGGTCGCCAGTTCATTACTGCCCGTAATCGCCCGGTTCTTCGGCGGAATCAGCATCTTGAAGGTCGTGCCATCGGTCACCATGTCGATGGCGCGTGTATGCACCACCGGCAGCAGTAGCAGCACTCGCAGGTCTTCCGGTTTGCGCAGAAGGATATATCCGCTGAAAGCGGTATAAACCGTAACTTTGCCCTGTTTTGCGCCGCCCGTACTGGCCACAATCTCTACGGACGCGTTCATCGTCTTGACCGAGTCAAAACGTCCCTGGATCTGCCCGACGAGTTCGTCCAGCGTGGCAGTCTTCACGTTTGCCACCGGCGCGGCCTTCTGGACGCGATACGTATGCCGGAAGCATCCGCTGGTCAGCAACACCGCTCCCAGCAAAAATCCAGCTCGCAACCGCTCTCTCGTCATCCTGCCCAACCTGCAAAGTTATATCGGGTCGCTTGATCCGCGCCCGGGTGCATCCTCTTGAATCTACGTAGTCTTTTCTTGGATGTTCCATCCATCCTCAAGGGTTCGTAGATTCGCCCTATTTATGTCGTTTCCGACCGTGCGTCGCTGGCTTAGGAGTGGCTCCTTTTCCCTTGGACGGAGCAGGCGGCTCTGAAGATGCACCCATCGCCCGCCGGTACTCCTGCACATGCGTGTCATGCTCCTTCAGATCGGCCGAAAACACGCTGTGACCCGCCGCATCTGCAACAAAATAAAGATAATTTGTCTCCGCAGGATGCAGCGTAGCCTTAAGTGCCGCGACACCCGGACTGCAGATCGGCCCCGGGGGCAGCCCCGCATGTTTGTAGGTGTTGTAGGGCGAATCCGACTGAAGGTCAGACTTGTAGATCGTCCCCCGCCACCGTCCCTCCAGCAGCGCCGCATAAATCACCGTCGGATCGGTAGCCAGCGGCATCCCCTTTGCCAGTCGGTTTTCGAAGACACCGGCCACCAGTGGCCGCTCCCCGGCCACACGGACCTCTTTTTCTACCAGAGAAGCCATCGTGACCGTCCTGGCAACATCGCTCGTCACGCCCAGGGAGGTCGCCTCTTTGCGGAAGCGTTTCACCATCGCCGCCAGCATCTGCTCCGGCGTCGCATGGCGGGAAAATTTGTACGTATCCGGAAACAGGTACCCCTCCAGGGACGCCGCTCCCGGCGAAAGATCACTGATCAGGCTGGTATCGGTTCTTGCCGCCGCCAGAAACGAATCGCCGCTCGCCAGCCCCGCATGCTGCACCGTCGCGGCAATATCAAACAGGTTGTACCCTTCGGGAATCGTCACGGAGACCGTGTACACATCCCCGCGCACCATGCGGTCGTACACCTCTTCCACCTTCCCGGGGTGGTCAAAGCGGTATTCGCCTGCCTTCAGCGTGGAGTGGCGAAAGCTGTGCCAGGCCTCAAACACATACCGGTTGCGCACGACGCCAGCGCGTTCCAGTGCTGTCGCAATCCCGCGGACACCCGTACCTGCCGGTACGTCCACAAACGTCTCCGCCGACGGCCCATACGGCGTCAGCAACACATACGCGCCCGCGCCCACAATCAGCAACAGCACCAGAAAAAGAACGCCCAGTACCTTCACGCCACCTCGCTTACTCTTGCCTTTGATTCTAGGTGGCTCTCACGCGCTGTACCTATGGCTCAATCAAAAACTGCTCCAGCTTGCCGTCCTTCGTCGTGAAGGTCGTCAGCGTCACCTCTTTGCCATTAGCAAAGGTCACGGTAAACGCCCGGAAGGTCATGCCGCCGCGCAGACTCTCGCTGCTCTTTACCACCGTCTTGATCTCCCCCAGCGGGCTCAGGCTCGTCTGAAAGTCGTCCATTGCGTCCTTGTCGAAGTAGAAGTTGGCATTGTCCGTAAACAGCGTGCGATCGATCTTGCCCTGTTGTAACCCGCCTAACACGGTCTTCGCCTGCGCCTCAGGACCGACGGTCGCTGTCTTCGCAAGCCCCGGAATCATCGCCGTCGCAATCGCACGCTGAATCGAACTTGCGGCCGAACTTGCCTCCTGGTTCGTCAGCACGGCAATCGCAATCTTGTCTTCGGGAAACACCGCATTCGCCGCCACAAATCCACCTACCTCACCCGTATGCGACACCACGCGATGCCCGCTGCGAACACTTACGCCAATTCCCAGTCCATAGTTCGCCTCCGAGCCATCCTTCAGCTTGAAATTCGTCTCCAGCTCGCGATAGCTCTCCGGCTTTAGCAATGTCTGGTTCATTACACTCATATCCCACGTCAGCAGGTCTTCCACCGGCATCGCCAGATCGCCATCGGCAAAGTACCAGCCCGGAGCCTCCAGCGTTGCCTTGCGCAGCGGAGCCAGCGCATTGCGAAAGTATCCTCCCACCTTCATCTGCGCCGCATCGGTGTTCAGATCCAGCACATGCGTCATCTTCAGCGGCACCAGAATGCGTGTCCGCCGGAACTCCGCGAACTTCATGCCGCTGGCCTTCTCCACAATCAACCCCGCCAGCACAAAGTTCGTGTTGGAGTACTGCCACTTCGTTCCCGGCTCAAAATCCAGCGGCTTGCCGGCCCATGTTCGCACCAGCTTCAACGGATCGCCCGGCTTGGTCCACTCCGGAATCGTGTAGTCCTGCGGGGCATAGTCGGAGTAGCCCGAGGTATGAGTCAGCAGGTTGCGCAGCGTAATGTCCTTGGCTCGCGTCAGTTCCGGAAACCACTTCGCCACCGGATCATCCAGCTTCAGCTTGCCGTCCTCCTGCAGCAGCAGAATGCAGGCCGCCGTGAACTGCTTGCTGATCGACCCGATCGCATACGGCATCTCCGGCATTGCATCCGCGTTGATGTCCAGCCGCGACTTGCCAAAGGCGGTCGTGTACACCACCACGCCATCCTTCACAATGCCAATCGAAGCGGAGGGAACGCCGGTCTCCCGCAGAACCCTCTGTGCCGCCTCATCCACGGTCTGCTTCAGTTCCGGTGAGATCTCCTGCGCATACAGCGCTCCGCTCAACATCCATGCACTGACAATCGCAATAGCACTCCGCTTCATCACGCTGCTTCACCTCTTATGCTTTTGACGTTGCCACGCCCTTGTTCCCGAACCGCAGCATGGACGCCACCTTGCTCATCACCCACTTGGGCACCGCAGACGCCGCCATGTAGTTCCGCAGCTCCTCATACCGCACCGCACCCATACTGTAGCCAATCAGCAGCTTCAGCAAACCCTCATCGCGCGAAGCTGCCCGCACAATCTGGTCAATTCGTCCGGAGTCATTGAACAGCCTCCGCTGGATATCCACCGAGTGCTCCAGGTCGCCGCCAATCTCTGCTCTCCACGTCCGCTCATAGCCCTTCAACTGCGCTTCGGAGTAGTCGTTGGCCTTCACTGCGGCGATCGCTGCTTCAGCCGCCAGCGCGCCCGAGGTCATCGCATAAAAAATTCCCTCTGCCGTAAACGCATTCACAAATCCACCCGCGTCTCCCGCCAGCAAAACACGGTCCGTATAGGTCTTCGCCAGCGGCCCGCTGATCGGAATCGGAAACGCCTTGTAGCCGTCCCTCTGCGTCTCTCCGGTCACAAAGCCTTTCTGTTTCATCTCTTCCACCCAGCCGGCATGGTGCTCTTTGCCTTTGCCCCGCAGCTCTTCCAGGTAGTAATCCAGCTTGCACCCAAAGCCCAGGTTGCAGTGTTCTGTTTTGGGAAAGATATACCCATACCCAAAGGTCTTCGTCAGCGTCAGAAACAGACTCACCGTATCGGGTCGCGCCGCCTGCATCTTGGCCGCAGGCGTCTCTTCCATCATGTCCACGGCATACTCGCTGCGTATGTCGCCAACCCGCAGCCCGCTGTGCCGTGCAATCACGGAATTCGCCGAGTCGCAGCCGATCACCATCTTCGCCCGGAAGACGCGTCCATCGGTTGCCTCCAACTCCACACCCTCCGGCAGTACCCGCAGCGCACGGATCGTCACACCCATCTCCACCGGAGCCACAGCCTGTGCCCGGCGAAACAACGCCGCGTCATACTCCCATCGCCGCACCAGGTACATAATGGGCTCGGCCTGCTCGTGCACCACGCCGGTTCCGTCCGGCGACTCCAGGTATACCCGTCGAATGGGATTGGTTCCCACCTCGGCCAGCACTTCCTTCACATACGGAAACCGCTCCAGCATGCGCGCCGACAACCCGCCGCCGCATGGCTTCTCGCGCGGAAAAGCCTCCGCTTTTTCCAACACCAGCACACGAACGCCAGCTTCTCCAAGACACTTGGCCGCGGTAGCACCTGAAGGCCCCGCACCCACCACAATCACATCAAATTCGTTCATAATTTTGCTCCCAGCTTACTAGAGCTTCCGGAGCGCCTGCGTCCCGAAGAAACAAAGTCACATCCCACCGGTGATCCAATACACGCAACTTTTGTGGGGGTGACTCGTTTAGTGCTTTTCGTTACCGTCTGTCTAACAGGTATGTCTACACTAACTGCCTGAGAATATTGCCGATGCTGAACGCCGAACTTATTCCCGATCTCGCAGCCCTGGCAGCCCTCATGGTCATGCTTGAGGTCTTTCGGCGGCGTAACCCGCAGCCACGCGTCCGCCAATGGCTCTTCGGTATGCTCTGGATCTTCATCGAATGCGTCTCGCGGATGTTCTACGTCCGCAATGGCCCATTTCATGTTCTTACCCATGTCATGGCGCTGGATGCCTATGTCATTGCAGGAGTGATCTTCATCTATAGCGCCCGCCGAACGGCGCTCCCCTGGCAACAGATTGCGCTGTTCTATGGCATGAACATTCTGCCGCTGCTTGTTCTGGAAACCATGTATGGTGCCGACTACCGCGACAACCTTGTGCCATACTTCGCCTGCGGCGCCTTCGCGCTGTTGATGAGCGTGGTCATGGCCACCCTCTTCCGCTACTACATCGTCACCAGCCCCCTGGCCTATCTTGCGGTCCGCTTCCTCAATTGGCTGCCGGCCATTGTCCTCCTCTACTTTCACCAGGTTCGCGCAGCTGTGTACTGGCTGCTGGCCTCCCTCTTCTTTGCCGCGGGCATGGGCATGCGCCGCACCCTGGAACGCCGCAGCCCCGGCAGGCTCGCCATCGTTGCCGGCTTCACCCTTTGGGCCTTCTGCTTTGTCATTCATCCGGTCGTCGATCACAACTCTTACTGGGCGCCCATCGCCAGCCGCTTCTGGGACCTGCAGAAGTTCATCATCATGGTGGGCATGCTGATGGTGCTGCTCGATGAGCAGATCCTGAAGAACCGCAACCTCGCCCTGCACGACGAACTCACCGGCCTGCCCAACCGCCGCCTCCTCGAAGACCGCCTCGCGCAGGCGACCGCCCGCTCTGAACGGAACGGCACCAGCACAGCCGTCCTCCTGCTCGACCTCAACGGCTTCAAAACCGTCAATGACACACTCGGGCACGCCGCAGGCGACCGCGTTCTCAAACAGTTCGCCGACAGTTTAAGTCAGTCCGTCCGCGCTGCCGACACCTTCGCCCGCTTTGGCGGCGATGAGTTTGTCATCGTTGTCAGTGACCTTGTTCGAGGAGAACCCATCGAAAAGCTGCTCGCCGCCATGCGCCGCGCCAGCATCGGTGATTACGAGGTGCAAGGCAGACACTTCCATATCGAGGCAGCTGTTGGAGGCGCTCTCTATCCTGACGACGGAGCTACCCCGGACCAGCTTCTCCGCATCGCCGACAGCCACATGTACCAGGACAAGCCAGGCAGGCCTACAGGCACTAGCCCAAAGCAGTTCGCTGCACCACTCGCCGGCTGAAAGCACAGCCGCCCCATTCTTCGGCAAAGCCGAGGGGGTTTCGTTCTGCGAGGTCTGTTTACTTGGGCAGGGAAGATCCCGCTTTTAGGCAGCAGATTTCTAAGCAGGCAAGACGCTACAGCGTCATATCGCCAACCGGCCGCAGCGCCACTTCAATCTGTGCATTCACATCCGCCTGGGCAAACTCGGCCGTCACGCGGATGCCGTTCATAATGGCCCGTTCGTTCGAACTGCCATGGCCAATCGCACAAACCCCGCGCACACCCAGTAGCGGAGCGCCGCCATATTCGGAGTAATCCAGCTTCCGCCGGAAGGAATGGAATGCCTTGCGCGAAAGCAGCGCCCCTACCTTGGCGGTAA
The DNA here is from genome assembly GCF_025685395.1 of Terriglobus tenax. Taxonomy (NCBI): domain Bacteria; kingdom Pseudomonadati; phylum Acidobacteriota; class Terriglobia; order Terriglobales; family Acidobacteriaceae; genus Terriglobus; species Terriglobus tenax. The sequence goes on from NZ_JAGSYA010000004.1 coordinate 2,446,013, forward strand.
CGGTGGACTTCAGGGAAGTCTTCAGCGAGCTTGAAACCAGCTTCGCCAGTCCCTCACTCGTCTTCAGAGCCACGTTGCCCACAAAGCCGTCGCACACCACGACATCGGCGCGTCCGTTGTACAGGTCGCGGCCTTCCACATTGCCGATGAAGTTCAATCCAAGCTCGCGCAGCAGCGGCAGGGTCTCGCGCGTCAGCGCGTTACCCTTGGAGTCCTCTTCGCCGATCGACAGCAGGCCAACCTCAGGGTTCTTCGTCTTCAGTACCTGCTCGCTGTACACCTTGCCCATTACGGCAAAATCCAACAGGTTCCTCGGCGTCGAATCCACATTGGCGCCCACATCCAGCAGCAGGCACGGCAACCCGGTCTGTGTCGGCAGAATGGTCGCCAGCGCCGGACGGTCGACACCCTCCAGGCTTCCCAGTACCATCTTGGCCGTGGCCATGGCTGCGCCGGTGTTCCCGGCGGTAAAGAACCCCGCCGCGCGACCCTCCCGCACCATCTTCAGGCCAACACGCATTGAGGAGTCACGCTTGGAGCGGACAGCTTGCGCCGCCTTATCCTCCATGCTGATCCACTCGCTGGCATGAACAATTTCAATGGGAAGCCGTTCCCCGCGCAGGTGCTGCTTCAGCGCAGGGCGCAGAACATCCTCGGGCCCAACTAAATGGACCCTGACCGGCAAATGACGGCAGGCAAGAATGGCCCCTCGAATCTCGGGCTCGGGGGCCTTATCGGAGCCCATCGCGTCCAGAACGATATCAATCAGCATTCAGCGCCAGGGGTCTCGGTCAGATGTCTAAACTTAAGCTTCGCTCTTGACCGCGATCACTTCGCGGCCCTTGTAGGTGCCGCACTTCGGGCACGCACGGTGGGGCAGCTTGCGCTCGTGGCAGTTCGGGCACTCAGAAACGCCCGTGGGTACGAGGAAGTCGTGGCTGCGGCGCTTCGCGGTGCGCTGCTTGGAATGGCGCCGTTTCGGATTCGGCATGGTAGGTTCCTTTCACATCACCGCAGATGGCGCTCGGTAAACCTACGCGCTCTTCTACGGCACAATCCTTTGAGATCTTAAGATTTCATCCGGCTGGCCAGATCTGCGAGAGCGTTCCACCGCGGGTCGACCGTTCGGTCTGCGCAGTCACAGCTTCCCTGGTTCAGATTCTGTCCGCAACTCGGGCAAAGTCCTTTGCAGTCCTCACTGCAGAGCGTTCGTCCGGGCAGGGAAAGCAACACCTGCTCACGCACGACGTCCTCCAGCACAAGGCCGCTCTGTTCATAATACCCGATTTCCGTCTCAGCTTCCGAAATTGCGTGTTCCCCCGCAACCCCATCCACACCTCCCGGACGGAACAGAAGGTCAAATTCACCCTCAAGATGCTGTGGAACCGGGTCCAAGCACCGCGCACACAGCACCTCGAAGTCGCCGGAATACTTCGCCCGCAGGCGGATATCCTGCACAATCTCCTTCGGCCCGCGATGCTCTTCCAGCAGCTCAGCCAGTCCGGTCACGGTCAGCGGCTTCACCTGGCGCACATCCGGAGCATAGTCCAGCTCCGGCAGCTTCTCGTCCAGTTCCAGCGGCTCTTTTTCCAGTTGCAGCGGTGTAATCAGCACGGCGGAACCTCCTCTCCCATTATCGCGCATCTATCCCCAGGCGGGTGCCGGGTGCCCCCTTCATGCCCGAAGCGGATGAGTGGGCCTCGCGCAAAGTTCGACCGCTTCTGCTTTTCTTGTCTTTTGCCATTCTGGAAGGATCTGCTTCTACTCCCCAGACCGTGGGGAGTGACACGACCTGGCATCCGCTATCATTGCCGTCACAATGTACAAAATCGTAGCAACCGCACTATGTCTCGCCCTTCCTGCTCTGGCCCTCGCGCAGAAGAAGGACTCCCCCCTCCCCTCCCCGCCCGCCGCGGAAAAGCTCGACCTCGATACCATCGCTCGCATACGCGACGAAGGCATCAACCGCTCCCATGTCATGGAATACGGTGCGGCGCTCTTTGACGGCGTCGGCCCCCGTCTCACCTTCTCGCCCGACTACCAGAAGGCCGCTGACTGGTCCGTCGACCAGTTCAAGCGCATGGGTCTGGCGAACGCCCATACTGAAAGCTTCGGCGAAACCGGCATCGGCTGGCGTCAGATCGGCACCTCGGTCCTGATGACCGCACCTGCCACCGCCACCGTCATCGCGCAGGCCGGCCCCTGGTCGCCCGCCACCAATGGCGAAACCACCGCCGAAGTCATCGCCATTCCCACCCTCCATACCGAAAAAGACTTCGAAAAGTGGAAGGGCAAGCTCGCCGGTAAGGTCATCCTCTATGGCGACGCCCCAAAGACCTCGCCCAACCCGCCTACACCCATCCAGAGCTACGATGCCACCAGGCTCCAGCACCTCTTCGAGTACCCGCTCGACGGCGACCAGGGCGAGACCGACGTCCTGCCCACCGACCTCACTTACTGGAGCAAGGTTTTCACCCCCTTCAAAGAGAGCGTCGCAAAGTTCTTCGCGGACGAGCACGCCGTCGCCGCCCTCATTCCCGGCGGTAGCAACGGAGCCATGCACGACGACACCGGCACCGCGGCCTTCGGCTGGTTCGTCTTCAAGCCCGAACACAAGCAACTCATCCCCGGTGCAGTCGTCAACACAGAAAACTGGATGCGCATGTCGCGCCTGCTCAGTCACAAGGTCCCGGTCAGCGTCCGCATCAACATCCAGACCCAGTTCAGCGGCGATAAGGTCGACGGCCTGAACGTCATCGCCGATCTGCCCGGTACCGATCCCGTCCTCAAGGATCAGGTCGTCATGGCTGGTGGCCATCTCGATAGCTGGATTGCCGGAACCGGAGCCACCGACGACGGCGCCGGCGTCATCGTCGCCATGGAAGCTCTCCGCATCCTCAAGGCGCTGGACCTCAAGCCTCGCCGCACCATCCGCGTTGCTCTCTGGGGTGGCGAGGAGCAGGGCATCTACGGCTCACGCGGCTATGTAGTCAGCCACCTGGCCAGCCTGAAGTACCCGCAGAACGAGGTCACTAAGAACCTGCCCGAGTTCGTCATGCTGCCCGAAAAGGTTACGCCAAAGGGCGACTACAACACCTTCGACGCCTACTTCAATATGGATAACGGCACCGGCAAGTTCCTCGGCATCTACGCCGAGGGCAATACTCCCGCGGCCAGTATCTTCCGCCAGTGGATGGAGCCCATCCGTGACCTCGGCTTCACTACCGTCTCCGAGCGTGCCACCGGCTCCACCGACCACGTCAACTTCGACCAGGCTGGCTTGCCCGGGTTCCAGTTCATCCAGGACCCCCGTGATTACGAAACCCGCACCCACCACACGGCGCTGGACACCTACGAGCGTCTCTCTGAACCAGACCTGCGCCAGGCCGCAACCATCATGGCCATCTTCCTCTGGAACGCCAGCCAGCGCGACGCCATGATGCCCCGCAAACCCCTCAATCTCAACACGCCCAAACCCCTGGAAGGCCTCTACCCCACCAAATAACCGGTGCAATCTGCCTCGTCAGGGCACGGCCGAAGCTGTGCCGAAAATCTCCCACGAGCAAAAAGAACGCCGGCCTCGACGGCCGGCGTTCTTTTTCCCCTCAATCAACCCTAAGTCGTGTGGTCCACCACAATCTTCCATCCGTTCTCGGTCTTCTCCATTACCAGCGAAAAGATCCCCTCGGCGCTCCCGCCATCCTTCTTTGACCGTTCCAGCTTGTACTTGCCCAGCAGAACGGCGAAGTTGTCATCCAGCCGCGTGACATCAAAGTCGCTGAAGCTCAGCGTACCCATCGCCGCTTTCGTCGGATAGCTTCTGCGGTAGTTGTCCGCCAGCCCTTCGAACCCCTTATGAATCTCGCGGCTCACGTAAATCGTCTCCGGAGAATTCTGGTACCCGGCCAGAAAGCCATCAATGTCCCCGGCGTTCCATGCCCGCTCCTGCGCCAGCAGCACCTTCACGCAATCCAGCGTCTGCTGGGGAACCGTTCCCATCGTTTGAGCGGATGCAAGTGTGGCAGTGGCAAGAACAACAGCGAGCAAAAAACGGCGCATGAATTCTCCTGAGAACTAAAATGTACCTATGGCTAACGCGCAGGCCAACACGAAAGTGGTGCATGCCGTCTGTTCGCATGACTGCCCTGATTCCTGCGGTGTCCTGGTCACCGTCGACACGCTGACCGATCGCGCCATCAAGATCCAGGGCGACCCCGCGCACCCGGTTACCCGCGGTTTCCTCTGCGGCAAGGTCGCCAAGTACCTTGACCGCGTCTATTCGCCTGACCGCATGCTCTATCCTATGCGCCGCCGCGCCGGTGTGCGCAAAGGCCCATTGCCGCAAGGCAAAGAGGTGGACGCCTTCGAGCGTATCTCCTGGGATGAAGCTCTCGACACCATCGCCCAGCGCCTGCAATCGATTGCAGACGCACACGGTCCCGAGTCCATCCTGCCCTACTCCTATGCCGGAACCATCGGTCAGCTCGGCTATGGCTCCATGGACCGCCGCTTCTTCCACCGCCTCGGTGCATCTCAGCTTGACCGCACCATCTGCGCCTCGGCCGGCGGAGCCGCGCTCACCAGCGTTTACGGAGTCAAGCTTGGCGTGGAGCCGCAGAGCTACGCCCACGCCCGCTACATCATCGCCTGGGGCGCGAACATCCACGGCAACAACATTCACCTGTGGCCTTTCATTGAGCAGGCCCGCCGCAATGGCGCAAAGCTCGTCGTTATCGATCCTTACAAGACCCGTACCGCGGCTCTCGCCGACTGGCACATCGCCATCCGTCCTGGGACCGATACTGCCCTCGCCCTTGGCATGATGCACGTCATCCTGCGTGACGGCCTCCAGAACGATGACTACATCGCCCGCTGCACCCACGGCTTTGACGACCTGAAGCAGCACGTCCTGCAAGCCGAATACGCGCCGGAAAACGTCTCGCAGATCACAGGCATTCCTGCCCAGGACATCGAACGCCTGGCCCGTGAGTACGCCCATGCCATCCCCTCGGCTATCCGCTTGAACTACGGTATCCAGCGCAGCGAAAACGGCGGTGCCGCCGCCCGCGCCGTCCTTATGCTGCCCCTGCTCACCGGAGCATGGATGCACCAGGGCGGCGGCGTCACGCTCTCTACTTCGGGCTCCTTCCCCTTCAACTCCGCAAAGCTGCAGATGCCGGAGCTGATGAAGTCCAGCCCGCTTGGCCGCGACGCCCGTATCGTCAACATGTCGCAACTGGGGCAGGCACTCACGGCACTAAACGACCCGCCGGTCAAGGCGCTCTTCGTCTACAACTCGAACCCCGCCGCAGTTGCCCCCAACCAGAACGCCGTTCTGGAAGGCATGGCCCGCGAAGACCTCTTCACCGTCGTCCACGAGCAGTTTTTTACTGACACCGCCGACTACGCCGATATCCTTCTCCCCGCCGGCACCTTCCTCGAAGTCAAGGACACGCAGGGAGCCTACGGCCACCTCTACGCCCAGCTCAACACCCCGGCCATTGCGCCGCTTGGTGAGGCAAAATCCAACGTCTGGCTCTTTGGCCAGCTCGCTCAACGCATGGGGTTCTCCGAAGACTGCTTCCACGACACCGAAGACGACCTCATCGCCCAGGCCTACGATACGCGCCATCCCTTCTTCCAGGGCATCACTCCCGAGCGTCTCGCGCTGGAAGGCCACATCCGCCTCAACCTGCCAGAAGGTCTGCCCTTCTCCTCGCCGGACTGGTTCCGCACTCCCAGCGGGAAGGGTGAGTTCTCCTCCATCGCTCTTGAAGCGGAAGGCAGTGACGCCCTGCCCACCTTCCACCCGGCCCAGGAGTCGCGCCTTGGCCCCCAGGCCGCCGTCTATCCGCTGGAGTTTCTGCCTCGCAAGGCCGACAACTATATGAACTCCACCTTCGCGAATCTTGCCGGCCATCAAAAGCTGGAATGCGGCCGCATCGGGATACTCGAACTCCACCGCACCGATGCAGATCTGCGCGGTATCGCCAGTGGAGACGACGTAGAGATCTTCAATGACCGCGGCAGCATGACCCTCACCGCCCAGGTCGACGGCACCGTTCCGCAGGGCGTTGTCGCCGCCCGCCTCTCCTGGAACAAGACCCACAGTCGCGGCCAGGGCATCAATCTGCTCACCAGCGAGCGACTCACCGACATAGGCGGGGGGGCAACTTTCTATTCCACCCTGGTAGAAGTCCGTAAATCCTGCGTCTAGCCCCTTGCGTCTAAGTCCAGGTGAAGCGAATTCTTCGTGAAACCGGCGCCTGGCTCCTCATCCTTGCAGGCCTCGCGGGCTGTATTCTGCCCGTCATCCCCGGCATCCCCCTGCTTATCGGCGGCCTTGCCATCCTCGCCGTCGACCGCCCCTGGGCCGCCCGCCTGCTCCACCACGTCAAGCTGAAGTGGGATCAGGCCAAAGCCAAGGTCAAATCCTCTGCACAATAACGCGGTTTTCACCCCGCCACAACTCTGGGTGCCCCATCCATCGCAAAGCGATGGGTGGGTTGACACCACATAAATCAAACGTGTCATCCTGAGCGTAGCGAAGGACCTGCTTTTCTTGCTTTGTCATTCCGTAGCGCAGCGAAGGAATCTGCTTCTGCCGTAGCCTTTGTCATCCTGGAAAGATCTGCTTCTCCACCAACCCCAGCACCGTCTCCATCACCTCAGGCGAATCCCCAAATCCCGCCATCCAGTGAACATCCTCATCCCGCCGGAACCAGGTCAACTGCCGCTTGGCATAGTTCCTGTGCCCCTGCTGTGCCGCCTGAATGGCTTCCTCATGCGACATTTCTCCCCGCAGCAACGCCAGCACCTGCACATACCCCAGCGAGGTGAGCGGCCTCGCCTCCACGCCAAATTTCTCCACCAGCGCCGCAGTCTCTTCAACCAGCCCGCGCTCAAACATCGCCGCCGCCCGCCGGTTGATCCGTTCATACAGAAGGGGGCGTTCCGGATTCAGCCCAATCCGCAGAATCCTGTATCCCCTCAGCGGGTCGCGCCCCTGCTCGGCCCACGCTTCGGTCATCGGCTGTTTTGCTGCCAGGCACACCTCAATCGCCCGAATCAGCTTGGGCGTATCGTTCGCGTGGATTCCTTCGGAAGCTTTCACGTCCAGCCGCGCCAGAATCCTGTGCAGCCATGCACTTCCATGCTTTGCGGCCGTTGTCCGCAGTCGTTCGCGAAGTTCTTCATCCCGCTGCGGCCCATCGAACAGCCCCTCGGTCAGCGCCCGCAGGTACAGCCCGGTCCCGCCGCTTACAATCGGCAACTTTCCACGCGCAACAATCCCCGCAATCGCCTCCCGTGCCAGGCGGCTGTAATCGCCGGCCGTGCAGGCTTCATCAGGATCAAAGACATCGATCAGGTGATGTGGAGCCGCAGCCTGCTCTTCCAGCGACGGCTTGGCCGAGCCAACATCCATGCCCCGGTACACCGAGACCGAGTCGCAGCTTACAATTTCGCCGCCAAACTGCTCCGCCAGCCGCAGGCTCAAAGCTGTCTTGCCACTGGCCGTTGGCCCCACCAGAACTACCAGTAGCGGATCTACCATGGCTTCCACCATCCCGCTCCCAGCGTGTGGTGCGTGGCGGCGCGCCACAATGCAAACACCACCACAACCAGCGCCAGCCACAGCAGGCCGCGCGCTAGGGAACTTTGCTCTTCGGTCTTCATTGCACCGGCATGTTGTAGAAAAATCCGCAGCGCAGTTCAAGGTACGGCCCCTTGAACTCCTTGGGCAGCGGAGGGAACTGGCCCTCACTTATGATTGCGCTCCAGGCCGCCTTATCCAAAGCCACGTCGCCCGATTTCGTTTCCAGCATGATGTTGCCAATCCGGCCATCCGGCAGAATCACAAACCGGATACCGGTCACGCCCTGTTTCATGATCGGCGGACGAACGGACTCCGGGATCAGTGGGTCCCAGTTGCGCTGAATATCGGCATGCAGCCGCTTCATATACGAGCTGAAGTCCACGCCCATCGTGTCCGAAAGAATTTCGGCGCCCGCCTGCAGGCCCGGGTGCTGCGGCGTCGCGTTGGAACCATAGTTGCCGCCGCCACCGCCGCTGCGTGCGTCACGCGCGGCCTGTTGCACCAGATTGCCGAAGCCCGTCGTCGCTCCGCGGCTTGTATTGAAGCTTGGCTTCGGGGCATCCACAGTAGCCTGCTGCGTCGGATGCTGCGGCAGCGGCGTGGAAGGCAGCGGTTGCTGCTGCACCTGCTGCTGAGGAGCCTGCTGTTGCGGCTGCGGAGCCGGTGCGGGCCCTGCCTGTTGCGGTGCCGGGGTCGGAGCGGGAGGAGCCTGCGTCGGCGCGGGCGGAGCGCTGCGCTGCATCGCCTGCAACTGCTGCAGGGTCTTCTTGTCCACCGATGGGGTCTTCGTCTGCGCGACGCGATCCTTGTCGCTGATGATGTCGGTCTTATGCTGTTGCAGCTTCTTGCTGACGTCCGGCGGCAGGTCCAGGTAGCGCAACTCCTGGTCACGCTGCTTCAGAGCGTCCACTACGGTAATCATCTTGCCTTGGTGGAACAGGACCTTCGGCCCGTACAGCAGGAACCAGCCCAGAATCAGCCATACGATGACCGAGATGTAGATCGATTCACGGAACCGCGCACGAGCTCGCTCGTCGTCGACCTCGTCCATCAAATGGAGCAGTTCATGGTGCTCCATCTCGTCATAGCGGCGCGTTTTCCGTCCGCTTAGCTCCGGCTGAGGAGCATTGGGTGGCGTTTCCACTGGCGTCATCGTGTCATCAAGTAAGACTTCCACCGCGACCCGGAAGTCTCGCCGGCAGTCGGCCTTCTCCTTATTTTCTCACTATTTCCCGGTACCCGGCCCCGTACAATGACCGGGTGCGTGCCACCGTTATTACCGTTTCTGACAGCAGCTTTGCCGGTACCCGGCAGGACCTTTCCGGCCCGCGTGTCCGCCAGGTGCTGGAGCAGGCAGGGTTTAGCGTCACAACCAACCTCGTTCCCGATGAGTTAGACGCCATTTCCTCCGCCCTGCGTCATGCCGCCGAAAACTCCCCCCTGGTGGTCACCACCGGTGGCACAGGACTGGCAGAACGCGACATCACCCCGGAGGCCACGCTCGCCGTCTGCACCCGCCTGGTTCCCGGACTGGCGGAGCACATGCGCGCCGAAGGCCTGAAAAAGACCCCACTCGCCATCCTCAGCCGCGGCGTCTGCGGAATCCTCGACCATTCCCTCGTCATCAACCTCCCGGGAAGCCCCAGGGGAGCACAGGAATCAATCGAATCCGTGCTTCCGCTGCTTTCCCACGCCCTCGACCTGCTCGCGGGCCACACTGAACACGCCCAACCCGGCACGATAAAATAGAACTTCCGTGAAATCCTCACCTTCAGTCCTCATCAAGAAGTTCAGCGCCTGGCTGCTCAAACTGCTCCTCCCGCTTGGCTTCTGGGGCATCGGCGCGCTTGCTCTTATCGACTCGGCCACTATCCCGGTGCCCATTGACGCTCTGCTGATTGCCTACGTCGTCAACGACCACCGCAAGGCGTTCCTGTACGTTCTGCTGGCCGCGGCGGGTTCCGCGGTTGGCAGCCTTGTGCCGTTCTACGTGGGCCGCGCCGGTGGAGAGCTCTTCCTGCTCAAGCGCATCAATCGCAAACGGTACGAGCAACTTCGCGACCGTTTTGAGCGCCAGGAGTTCTTCGCCATCATGATCCCCGCCATGATGCCGCCTCCCACTCCCATCAAGCTCTTCGAGTTCGCCGCAGGCGTCTTTGAGATGCACACGGCCACCTTCTTCCTGGCCATCTTCCTGGGCAAGTTCCTCCGCTTCGGTGTGGAGGCAGCCATCACCGTCTACTACGGTCCGCAGATCATCGATGTCGCCAGCGTTATGATCCACCAGCACCTCGGCTACGTCTGGAGCATCGTGGGCATCCTCCTGCTGGTCATCGGCCTCTGGATCATGCGCAAGCTCTTCAACCGCCGCAAAGGCGAAACCTTCCCCGCCGAAGACACCTCTCCGGAAAACTAACCAAGCCGCCACTCTGGGTGCCCCATCCATGCGAAGCATGGGTGGGACATCAGCAGCTTCCTCATCCGGATCGGTTGCCCCACCCTCGCACCGCTAGGGTGGGTTCGTGAGCCACAAATCCCTACACGCATACAATTAACTCTTCGTATGGACACGCCCCGCATCGCCATCCCTATCCCCTGGTCCGCTGACGCCGCATACTCTGAACGTGCCTGGCCGCAATACGCCGAAGCCGTCCGCCGCTGCGGTGCCGAGCCCGTCCCCGTCCCGCTCGACAGCACCAATGACCAGATCGCAAGAATCGCGAACTCCTGCCAGGCCTTCCTCCTCCCCGGCAGCGGCGCTGACGTCAATCCGCAGAAATATGGCGAGGTACGCGATCCCATGTCGGCGGATGCAGACCCACTCCGCGAAAACGTCGACGAGCTACTTTTGCAGGATGCGCACAACATGCACAAGCCGCTGCTCGGCATCTGCTTCGGCACGCAGATACTCAACGTCTGGCGCACCGGCTCGCTCATCCAGCACGTCGAAGGCACTGGAGTAAACCACAAAGCCGGTCGCGAGATTATGGACGCGCACCAGGCCGAGATCGTAGCTGATTCCATGCTGGGTGGCCTCGTCGCCGCAACCGGCGTCCCTGAGCACGATCACAAGCTCTCACTGCCCATCAACAGCAGCCACCACCAGGCTCTCAAAGACCCCGGTGACGGCCTCCGCGTTGTCGCCCGCAGCCCCGAAGATGGCATCATCGAAGCCGTCGAAGGCGGCCAGCACCCCGGCCACTTCGTCCTCGGCGTGCAGTGGCATCCGGAACGCACCTTCGACCACTCGCCCGCCTCGCGCGCTATCTTCGAGCGCTTCGTCAACGAGGCCCGCAACTGGAAGCCCCGCGAGATCAAGGACTCCGTCGCATGAGCCTCGACCTCGCCCGCATCCTCACCCAGACGCAGGCCCTCGTCAGCATTGAGTCGCCCTCGGACGACAAGGCCGCCGTCGATCGCTGCGCCGATGTGCTTCTGGAGCTGGCCTCCGATCTTGCACCGCGCATCAAGCGCCACAAGCAGAAGCAGTACGGCGACATCCTCGAACTTCGCTTCGGTCCCAGGCGCCGCAGCCAGAAGCCCATCGTCCTGCTCGGTCATCTCGACACCGTCTGGCCTGTCGGCACGCTTGAAACCATGCCCTGGCGGCAGACAGCCACGCACCTCTACGGCCCCGGCGTTCTGGATATGAAGCTCGGTGTCGTCATGGCGCTGGAAGCCCTGCGCTCCGCTCCTCTCACACGTGAGGTCATCCTTCTGCTCGTCTCGGAAGAGGAGATCGGCAGCCCGGTCTCGCGCCCCATTACAGAAAAAACCGCACAGGCCGCTGAAGCCGTCTTCGTTCTGGAACCAGCGCAGGCCCCCAACTGGGCCTACAAAACGCAGCGCAAGGGAATCGGCAACTACCGTCTCACTGTCACCGGCATCAGCGCGCACGCAGGTGTCGATCCCGAAAAAGGCCACTCGGCCACGCTTGAGCTCTCGCGCCAGTTGCTCCGGATCGCGGAACTCAACGATCTGCAGCGCGGCATCACGCTCAACGCCGGCGTGATCGGCGGCGGCACCAAGTCCAACGTTATCGCCGCGCAGGCCTGGGCAGAGATTGACCTTCGCATCCCCACCGCTCGCGACGGGGAACGTATCGACCGCAAGCTCCGTGCGCTGAAGCCCATCGATAAAGCCTGCACGCTCACCGTTACAGGCGGCATCAACCGCCCGCCCATGGAACGCTCCGCCGGCACAGTCCGCCTCTACAGGCAGGCAAAGAAGCTGGCTGCACAGCTTGGCTTCCAGCTCGACGAAGCCGCCACCGGCGGTGGCTCTGATGGCAACTTCACAGCCCCTTTTGCACCCACGCTCGACGGTATGGGAGCCGTCGGCATCGGTGCCCACGCGGTGCATGAGCAGGTAGAGCTATCGCATATCCTGCCTCGCACCCAGCTCCTCGCCAACATGCTCCACGCTTAGAAGCTCTGTCATCTCGACCAAGCGAAGCGAAGGAATCTGCTTTACCTGCGAGGGTGGGCGCCCAACACCCTCAAAAACCCTTCAACATCCCCGCCACAACCGCCACCGGCAACCCCACCACATTCGAGTAATCCCCTTCGATGCGCGGAATAAACCGGGCCGCCTGGCCCTGGATGCCATACGCCCCGGCCTTATCCATCGGCTCGCCCGTATCGACATACGCTGCAATTTCATCCTCATTTACCGCCTGGAAGAAGACCGCCGTCCGCTCCGCATGACTCACCGTCTTCTCCACCGAGAGCAGAGCGACGCCCGTCACCACCTCATGCGCCCGTCCGCTCAACATCCGCAACATGCGCGCGGCATCGTCGGCATCCTTTGGCTTGCCCAGCAACAGGCCATCTACAGTCACAATCGTGTCCGCGCCCAGTACCAGGACATCGTCTTCGCCCGCATGCTTCTCCAGCACCGCCAGCGCCTTCTCTCGTGCCAGCCGCGTGGTGTAGGTCACCGGGTCCTCACCTGGCAATTGAGACTCGTCAATATCCGCCGTCTCAACGGTAAAGGGAATACCGGCCTGCGTAAGCAATTCGCGGCGTCGTGGGGAGGCGGAGGCAAGAATCAGTCGCATCTCCATCAGTATTACTCGCCGCTCCACATGTAGAAGCTCAGCGAAGCGTCACCCTGCTTCAGAACGCGCACCCGTTTCAGCCCCCCTACACGCTCCGGCAGGTCGGTCTTGCTACGATGCTCGGCCACGACGCGGCCTCCTTCGTTCAACAGATATTCCTGCGCGCCAAGGAACCCGAGCGTCTTCGCGTATTCCTGCTCCATATCCCAGGGAGGGTCCAGGAAGACGATATCCAGCGCGGTTTTGTCCTTCGCCAGCCTGGTCAGCAGTACGGAGACGCCGCCACTCTCCACCACGCTGCCTTCCGCCCCCAGAGTCTTCAGGTTGCCGCGCAGCGCAGCCAGCGCGGGCGATGACTTCTCCGCGAACCATACTCGCCGCGCTCCACGGCTCAGGGCTTCCAGGCCCACAGCGCCCGATCCAGCGTACAAATCCACCACGCGCAGGCCTGTGCAATCCTGCCCCAGCACGTTGAAAAGCGTCTCGCGCAGGCGGTCGCTCGTTGGTCGTGTTGCTTCACTTTTCGGAGCCGCAATCGGACGCGATCTCCACTTGCCGCCAATAATGCGCATCCTGTTCACCTTGCACCGTAAAGCCCGCACCTGGCAACTTCCGTACAATAAACCTGATGCGCTCGTGGTCCATTCCGCTTGGCCGCTGGTTTGGTGTCGAGATTCGTATGCACACCTTCTTTGTGCTGCTGCTCGCACTCTCCCTCAGTTGGGCCTCCATGTCCGGCCACAGCGGCCTTCGCGGCGCTGCACTCTGGTTCATTCTTTTCTTCGCCGTGGTGGTCCGCGAGATCGCGCGTTCGCTTGCCTGCGCCTGGTTCGGACTTGAGGTGCGGTCCATCCAGCTCCTGCCCACCGGCGGTGTCATCACCTTCGCCACGGCGGAGTCCATGGAGCGTGCCAACGAGGGCGCCATCCAGCGCAAGCTCGCCATCGTCGGCCCCATCACCAGCTTCCTGTTCGGCGCCATCATCGGCCTGCTCATCTTCGCCGCTACTCCTGGCGTCGATATGCTCAGCCGCCCATGGATCTCGCCCTTTCACCTCCTGCGCGCCGCCTTCTGGATCCAGCTTCTGCTCGGCGCCATCAACCTGCTGCCAGCCTGGCCGCTCGATGCAGGCCGGGTCCTGCGTGGCGAGTTCTCGCGTTCGCGTGGACTTGCGGGCGGAACCCGTGCCGCCGTCGGCTTCGGCCAGTTGATTGCGCTGGTCATGATCATCGCCGGCATCGTCACCTTCAACATGTGGCTGTTGCTCATCGGCGCGTTTGTCCTGATCGGCGCGCAGATGGAAGATCACGGCCTCATGCTGCAGAACTCGGTGGATACCGTGCTGATGCGTGACGTCATGCTCACCGAGTTCGCGACACTCTCCGCCTCAGATACCCTCGAAGACGCCCTCGAAAAGTCCATCCACACCATGCAGGATGTCTTCCCCGTCACCCGCGGCACCATCCTAGTCGGTGTTATCAGCCGCCAAAGCATTCTGGAGACGCTGCAGGCCGAGGGCAACGGATATGTGCAAGCCATCATGTCCCGCGGCTTCCACACCGCGCAGTCCAGTGACTCGCTGGTGCAGACCCTGCGCCGCATGATGGGACCCCGGGCCCAGGCGCAGCTGGTCCCCGTGCTCGACGGAGAACGCATCGTCGGCATCATTACGCCGCAGAATCTCAACCAGTCCATGAGCCTGCTCGCCCTGCGCCGCCGTATGCGCGGTGCCGAGGAGCAGCAGTCGTGACGGAAGCCGCACCGCTCGCTCCCGGTCTCTATCTCGTCGCAACTCCCATCGGCAACCTGGAAGACATAACCCTCCGCGCCCTGCGCGTGCTGCAGTCGGTGGACCGCATTGCCTGCGAGGACACCCGCCAGACACAGAAGCTGCTGAACCACTTCCATATCCAGAAGCCGACCGTCAGCTATCACCAGCACAACGAAGTCGTGCGCACGGTAGAGTTTCTGGACGATCTGCGCGCTGGAAAACGCATCGCCATCGTCTCGGACGCAGGTACCCCCGGCATTGCGGACCCAGGCTCCAAGGTCGTCGCCGCCGCCATCGAGGCAGGCATCGCCGTCTACCCGATCCCCGGTGCCAACGCGGCCATCTCCGCCCTCATTGCCAGTGGCCTGTCGACGGAGACCTTCACCTTCCACGGCTTTCTTCCCGCAAAAGCCGGTCAGCGCCAGTCGCAGATCGAATCCCTCGCCTTCAACGGCACAACGCATATCTTTTACGAGGCGCCGCACCGCATCCTTGAGACCCTGGCGGATGTCATCACGGTCCTCGGCCCACAGCACCCAATCGCCATCGCGCGGGAGGTCACCAAGCTGCACGAGGAGCACCTGCGCGGCCCCGTCTCGGAAGTGCTTGCAACGCTCACAAGCCGCGACGCCATCAAGGGCGAGTTCGTCCTCCTGCTCAGCGGCAACCGCATCACCACGGAGCAGGCCAGCACACCCCAAACCTCCATTGCCACAGCAGTCGATGTCCTCATGAAACAGGGCATCAGCGAGAAAGATGCCCTCAAGCAGGTCGCCCGCGATCGCAACCTGGGTAAGAGCGAGATCTACCGCCAGTGGCAGCGCGAGAAGGCCCGACACTAAGCACCCATCCCGGCAAATTTGCTAGGCTCAAACTATCTATGAAGGTTCTGGTTATTGGTGGTGGTGGTCGCGAGCATGCCCTCGTATGGTCGTTGCAGCAGAGTTCCAAAGTCACGGAAGTGGTCTGCGCTCCCGGTAACGGCGGCATCGCCGCCATTGCGCGTTGCCTTCCCGTGGATGTAAAGGACGTCGACTCCATGCTCGCGGTCGTCGCGCAGGAGCAGCCCGCGCTTACCGTCGTTGGCCCCGAGATTCCCCTCGCCGCCGGTATCGTGGACGCCATGCAGGCCCGCGGCCTGCGCGTCTTCGGACCCACGCAGGCTGCCGCTCAGCTCGAAAGCAGCAAGTCTTTCGCCAAGGAGTTCATGCAGCGCCACCGCATCCCCACGGCGCACTACGCCGTCTGTACCTCGCTTGAAGAGGTACGCAAGTCGCTGCCCATCTTCCATACGCCGCTCGTTGTAAAGGCTGACGGTCTCGCCGCCGGCAAAGGCGTCATCATCTGCCAGACCAAGGCGGAAGCCGAGGAAGCCGCTGCCGGCATTTTCTCCGGCGCCCTGCTCGGTTCCAGCGAAACCCGTCTGGTGCTCGAAGAGTTCCTTGAAGGCGAAGAGGTCAGCTTCTTCGCTCTCTGCGACGGCAAGCACGCCATTCCCATTGCCGCCGCGCAGGACCACAAGCGCGTGGGCGAGGGCGACACCGGTCTGAACACCGGCGGCATGGGTGCCTACTGCACCGATACGCTGCTTGAGCCCAGCATGGTCGAGTGGCTCACCACCCACGTCACGCAGAACGTCGTCGACGGCATGGCGCAGGAGGGCACCCCCTTCACCGGCATCCTCTTTACTGGTCTGATGATGACCGCGCGCGGTCCCATGGTGCTCGAGTTCAACACCCGCTGGGGCGATCCGGAAACGGAAGCGATCCTTCTGCGCCTTGAGTCCGATCTTTATGACCTGTTCGATGCCGCGGTTGATGGCCGCGCCGACAAGGTTGCCATCCGCCTCAAGCCCGGCGCCAGTGCCTGCGTCATCGCCGCCAGCGGAGGTTATCCCGGCAGCTACCGCTCCGGCCTCGGGATTGACGGTCTTACCTCCACCAGCGACGCTGGCGCCGTGCAGGTCTTCCACGCCGGCACCTCGCTCGTCGAGGGCGAGTTCCGCACCGCGGGCGGCCGTGTCCTGGCTGTCTCCGCCGCTGCAGATGACCTGAAGACCGCGCTCGCCATGATTTACGGATGCCTGGAGAGCATCCGTTTTGAAGGCATGTTCTACCGCCGCGACATTGGTTACCGCGCCCTTGCCGAAGAAGGCAAATAAATGACTCAGCCTGCACTCACCGCCGACGAGATGCTGACCTGGAATGAGAAGACCTCCACGCGCTTTCGCGACCTGCTCGCAAAGCATCCTGAGGCGCTTCAGTTCTCCTGCGACATAGCAAAGGTCAGCACCCTCGGCGGTTTGATGCAGCACATCGTTGCTGTGGAGCTTCGCTACGCCGAGCGTCTTGCCGGACAGCCCGAGACTCAGTACGACCAGGTGCCTTTCGCCACGGTGGAGGAGATCTTCGAGACGCACGACCGCGCCATCGCACTCTTTCGTGAAGCCCTGGCAACGTCCGGTACCAACTGGGATGAAGAGCTTGAGTTCGTCACACGCTCGCTCGGCAAGATGATTGCCACGCGCAAGGCGGTCTTCTTCCATGCGCTCTCGCATTCCATCCGCCACTACGCGCAACTCACCACGCTGCTGCGCCAGCACGGCATTACCATGCCGCTTCCGCAGGACTACCTCATGGTTGCCGCGAGGATCGCATGAAGCGCAAGCTGGCCACAATGCTGCTGCTCTCGACTGCCGCCTTCGCGCAGCAGGGAGTCGTGGTGAAACGCCTCGGAGCTCCGGACGTTCGTATCGAACCCGCCATCTGGGTCGGCGACATGCTCTACGTCTGCGGCGTCATGGGGACGCCGGAGAAGCCCGGCAATCCCCCTGTCTATACCTCTGATACCGAACAGCAGGCACGCTCCGCCTTCGCCAATATCGAGAAGGTACTCAAGGAGCAAGGCCTCGGCCTCGGAGACATCGTGCAGATGCAGGTCTTCCTCAAGGCAGACCCCAGGACCGGCGTCATGGACCGTCCCGGCATGGAACGCGCCTACTCCGCCAACTTCGGCTCCAAAGAGCAGCCCCGCAAGCCGGTCCGCGCCACGGTCGAGGTCAAAAACCTCGTCGTCCCCACCGGCCTGATTGAAGTCATGGTCGTCGCCGCCCGTCCCCGGCAATAAAGCCTGCTTTGTTACCCCATTCTTTCGCATCGCGAAAGGGTGGGGTGTCGAGCGAAGCGAGATTAAAACAAGAAGGCTCCTGCTTCGGCAGGAGCCTTCTTGTTTATCCCTCAACTGCTGCTATGCCTTCACCGGCTCCACTGTAATCGCGGGCAGAATCTCGTCCACATCCACCCACTGCGTCGGGTAGTTGCCCGTGTAGCATGCCGTGCAATAGCCGTTGCCGCCCTCGTCAAACGATCCGCAGGCCTTCAGCACACCATCCAGCGACAGGTACGCGAGCGAATCCGCCTCAATGAACTGGCGAATCTCCTCGATCGTGTTGTTGGCTGCAATCAGGTCCTTGGCGCTCGGCGTATCCACACCGTAGAAACACGGGGAGATCGTCGGCGGGCAGGAGATGCGCATATGCACCTCCGCCGCTCCGGCGGCTCTGCACATACGAACAATTTTTCTGCTGGTTGTCCCGCGAATGATCGAGTCGTCGATCAGGATCACGCGCTTGCCTTCCAGCAACGCACGCGACGGGTTCAGCTTCATGCGCACGCCAAAGTCGCGCACCCGCTGTGTCGGTTCAATAAACGTGCGGCCCACATAGTGGTTGCGAATCAGACCGAAGTTGAACGGAATGCCCGACTCGGCCGAGTAGCCCAGTGCCGCCGTTACGCCGCTATCCGGTACCGGAACGACGAGGTCGGCATCCACGCCCGACTCGCGCGCCAGCTGGCGGCCCATCTCTTCACGGCTGTTCTGCACCCAGCGGCCAAACACCTTCGAGTCCGGACGAGCGAAGTACACATGCTCAAAGATGCAGCTTGCCTGCTTGGTCTTCTTCGTATCGAAGAAGCGCGAGGTCACACCGTCCTCGCTCACCATCACCAGCTCGCCCGGCTGAACATCGCGCTCATACTTGGCGTGCAGCAGGTCCAGAGCGCAGGTCTCGGAGGCAAAAACAAAGGTGTCCGGCTTGCCATCGGTGCCGGTAATGCGGCCCATGCACAGCGGGCGGAAGCCATGCGGATCGCGCGCCGCAAAGATGCGGTTGCGCGTCATCATCACAATCGAGAACGCACCATCCACCTGCGACAGGGAATCGGCGATACAGTCCACCAGCGTTGTCTCCGCCGAGTGGGCAATCAACTGCACAATAATCTCGGTATCGCTGGTCGTCTGGAAGACCGCGCCATCGCGCTCCAGGCGCTCTTTCGCAGTTCCCAGGTTCACCAGGTTGCCGTTGTGCGCAATTGCAATCAGGCCCTTCACGGAGTCCACGCGGATCGGCTGTGCATTCAGCAGTGCCGAGTCGCCCGTCGTGGAGTAGCGCGTGTGGCCAATCGCCATCTCGCCGGGCAGCTTCTGCAGCACGTCGTCGGTAAAGATCTCCGACACCAGGCCCATGCCCTTTACATCGATGATGTCCTCACCATTCGAGGTCGCAATGCCGCCGGACTCCTGCCCGCGATGCTGCAGCGAGTACAGGCCCCAGTACGTCATGCGTGCAGCCTCAGGATGGCCATACACCGCCATCACGCCGCACTCTTCCTTCAGTTTGTCGAACGGGGTCTCGTCGAGTTCCAGGTCGTCCTGCTGCACTACGGTGGTCATTACGCCAGCACCTCCGTCGCCAGGCGCGACTCCAGCGCCGTAGCCCAGGTCTGCTTCAGGTCGCTTACAGCCGCGCGAATCACGTTCTCGCCGCCCAGCGTGATGGACAGCGTACCGTCCGCCGTCACCTTACCGATCGGCTGCGCCATCAGCGTACCATCCTTCTCAATCGTGCCCACCAGGGCTTCTACAGATTTGTGCGAACAGGTCACCAGCACCGTGCTGGCCGGCTCACTGAACAGTGTCTCCAGCGCGCCCTTCTCGGTGTCGATCTTCACTTCAGCGCCTACGCCCTTGCGGAAGCAGGCCTTTGCCAGGGCCACGGCCAGGCCGCCGTCGGAGATATCCGAGGCCGAGCTGACGAAGCTCCGCTTCGCCAGCTGCTGCAGCATCGCGTGCAGCGCGGCTTCCTTCTCCAGGTCAATCGCCGGAGGTGCACCCCACAGCTTGCCCAGCACCGTCTTTGCAAACTCGCTGGATCCGAACTCCGTCTGCCAGTCGGTTGCCTTCGCCGTATTCGGCGAAATCAGCACAATCACCTCATCCGGCTGGCTGAAGTGTCCCGGCATCGCCTTGGTCACGTCATCCAGAATGCCCACAATGCCCAGGACCGGGGTTGGATAGATGCCTACGCCGCGGGTCTCGTTATAGAGAGAGACATTGCCGCCGGTAATCGGGGCTCCAAGCGCGATGCTGGCTGCGGAAATACCGTCAATGGCATTGGAAAGCTGCGCCATGATCTCCGGCTTTTCGGGGTTGCCAAAGTTCAGGCAGTTGGTGGCGGCAACGGGCTTGGCACCGGTACAGGCCACCTTGCGTGCTGCCTCGGCAAAAGCGTGCTTGGCCCCGGTCAGCGGATCCAGGTAACACCACCGTCCGTTGCCTGCCAACGCCATACTCAGCGCTCGCTGCGTACCCTTGATGCGCATCACGCCGGCTTCATTGCCCGGACCCTGCACCGTGTTGGTCTGCACCATCGAGTCGTACTGCTCAAACACCCAGCGCTTGTCGCAGATGTTGGCCGCATCCAGCAGTTTTTTCAGCGCGGCGGGGTAATCCACCGGCTGCTCCAGCACTCCCGCCGGAGCCGTCTTCTCCACCGGAGCCACCCAAGTGCCTACCGGGCGGTGGTACAGCGGAGCGTCATCGGTCAGCGACTCATTCGACAGGTCAGCCACCAGCTCGCCGTGGTGACGAATCCTCATGCGGTTCTCCGCGATCACCGTGCCGACAATATTCGCATCCAGGCCCCACTTCGCGAAGACGTCCAGAACCTCCTGCTCGCGGCCCTTGTTGGCCACCAACAGCATGCGCTCCTGCGACTCGCTCAGCATGATCTCGTAGCTGTTCATGCCCGTCTCGCGCTGAGGAACATTGTCCAGCTCGACATCCAGGCCAACGCCGCCGCGGGCGCCCATCTCGCAGGTGGAGCAGGTCAGGCCCGCCGCGCCCATATCCTGAATGCCGGCAACCGCTCCCGGAATCTGCATGACTTCCAGGCAGGCCTCCAGCAGCAGCTTCTCCAGGAACGGATCGCCCATTTGTACATTCGGGCGCTTCTGCTCGGAACCTTCCTTGAACTCTTCTGAAGCCATGGTGGCACCATGGATGCCGTCGCGGCCCGTCTTCGCGCCGACGTAGATCACCGGGTTACCCACACCGGTCGCCTTGGCATAGAAAATCTCGTCACGCTTCACCATGCCCAGGGCAAAGGCGTTCAGCAGAGGATTGCCGCTGTAACAGGGCTCAAAACGCGTTTCGCCACCCAGGTTCGGCACGCCAAAGCAGTTGCCGTAACCCGCCACGCCATGCACCACACCTTCAACGACGGCGTGGTTCTTGTGCGTAATCTCTTCCGGCAGGGAAGCATCGTCCAGCGGACCAAACCGCAGCGAGTCCATCACCGCCAGCGGACGTGCACCCATGGTGAAGATGTCGCGCAGAATGCCGCCGACACCGGTCGCCGCGCCCTGGTAGGGCTCAATGTAGCTGGGGTGGTTATGGCTCTCAATCTTGAAGGCGCATGCCCATCCGTCGCCCACGTCAATAATGCCCGCGTTCTCTCCGGGACCCTGAACCACGAGTTCGCTCTTGGTCGGTAGGCGCTTCAGGTGGACGCGCGATGACTTGTACGAGCAGTGCTCGCTCCACATCACCGAATAGATGCCCAGCTCCGTCAGCGACGGAACACGGCCCAGCGTTTGCTCAATGCGAGCATATTCCTCGGCGGTGATGCTGTGCAGTTTAAGCAGCTCGGGCGTGATGCGAGCCGGTGTGGGGACGTGGGTGGCCTGTGCTTGCAGTTCGTTAGGCATAGCTGGCTACCTTGATTCTCTCACGTTGCTGCCGGGTTACACTGCAACGCGACTGCACCGGTTCTGGTGCAACCAGGCCTTTTCGTCCACAGGGCCGAACCCGCCCTAGGTCTGCCGCCCTAGCTTCATGCATCCAGACGATGTCATCCCGGCCGCGAGGCAAGGCGCCGCAGTAGGGGGCCTTGCGTGTGCCTTCGGCCTGCCCCCTGTCCTTAACCCTTTGTCCTTACTTACTTCCCGGTCGACCCAAACCCGCCTGTACCCCGCGGAGCCTCGGTAATCTCCTCTGCTTCCTCAAACGAGGCCACAATCCGCTGCACAATCCGCAACTGGGCCACGCGGTCGCCAACTGCCAGCGTTACCGTGTTCTCGGACAGGTTCGTCACCACAATCTTCAGTTCGCCCCGATAGCCCGGATCAATCACCCCGGCCAGCGTCGTTACACCCTTCACCGCCAGGCCTGAACGGTCTTCGACCAGCGCGCCATACTCAGCCGGAAACTCCATCGCCAGCCCGGTAGGTACCAGCGCGGTCTGCCCGGGCGCAATCTCCGCAGGCTCAGCAGCGTATAGATCGGCCGCGAGATCGCCCCACGGCCCGTCATGGGCATACTTCGGCAGCCTGGCGTTGGGGTGGAGTCGTTTTGTCTTGATCTTCACTTCGTGTGACATACGAACTTGATTGTTGCACGCAAGGCCATGGCCGGCACTACACCGGCCGCCACTTGCGCACGTTCGTTCCGGCATTGATCCGCCGCAATAACTCGCCCCCAAAAAACATGTAGGGGTGAATATTTTCAAGCGCACTCACCTCATCCAGCTTCTTCAGAATTTCCTGCGGCAATGTGAACTCCAGCGCCGCCAGGTTATCGTCAAGCTGCGCCACCGTTCGCGCCCCCAGAATGGTGGAGGTAATCCCCGGTTGTGCCATCGCCCACGCCAGCGAGACCTGGGCCGCGTTCACACCCAGTTCCTTCGCTGCAGTCTGCACAACCTCCAGCGTCGCCCAGTTCTTTTCCGTGAACTTCTGGAAGACCGGATTACTTGTCCCTGCGAGCGTATTCAAACGGTTGTTCCCGTCATTCTTCCCTGTCGCCTCGCGCGTGTACTTGCCGGCCAGGAAGCCGCTTGCCAGCGGACTCCACGGACAGATGCCGACACCCATCTCCAGCGCTGCCGGTACATGCTCGCGCTCGATGGACCGCACCACCAGCGAGTACTCCAGTTGCAACGCAACCGGCCGCGCCATGCCGCGGCACTCCGCCAGAGTGACCGCACGCGCCAGGTACCAGGCCGGCACATCGCTGAAGCCGTAGTAGCGGATCTTGCCTGCACGCACCAGGTCGGTCAGTGACTCCACCACCTCTTCCACCGGCGTCACACCATCCCACGCATGCATCCAGTACAGGTCAATGTAGTCCGTCTGCAGCCGCTTCAGCGATGCTTCCAGCGCGCGATGCATGCTTTTGCGGCCATTGCCGCCGGAGTTTGGATTGCCTTCCTCCACACCGAAGGTGAACTTGGTGGCCAGCACCACGCGGTCGCGCAGCTTCTGCTCACGGAGCATCCCGCCGATTAGCAACTCGCTCTTACCTGCGCCATAGCCGTCAGCGGTATCCAGGAAGTTACCTCCCTGCTCCACGTAGCGCGTGAAGACATTGCGGGCAACCTCGTCGCTTGATCCCCAATTGTCGTTGCCAAACGTCATGGTGCCCAGACTGCAAGGACTTACGCGCAATCCAGAACGTCCAAGCGTGATGTATTCCGTCAGCTTCATCGTTGCCTCCCAGCAGAACGGTATCGCATGCAAAGGCCACACAGCCACCCAGGAAGGGACATATGTTACGCACAAGCCGCCGCAATTTTTTTGAAGAGATACAACCGCAGAAGAAAACTATGCAACTTATTTCACTGTCGGTGGTTAGTAGTAAGTGCCGGCACGAGTTTTTTGGTTTCCCCATTTTGCTTTTGCATTTCGTAAGACCTCACTCCCCATGTGGTCTGCGCGCGTCTTGGTTCCTGCTCCGTTCGTTGCGAGCGATATAACCCGGCTTTTTCTCAGTGCGTACACACATAGGTGGTGTGGGTCCTGGTGCAGTCTGTAGTAAGACGCCTGCACTGGCATTCCCCCATTCGGCCCGCGTCTGGCCGCTAGATGCCTTGGTCTGGCAGGAGTCGCACGATGAAGAGTCTTCACCGTCTGGTGCTAACCATCACACACCTGGTTGCTATCGCAGCCTTAGCACTTGTCCCCGTTTTTGCAACAGTACATGTGCAGGCGCAAGCCGTATCCCTCACCCTGAGCGCAGCCAAATCCGCCGGTACTGACAGTTCGGGGTCTCAGCTCTTCAACCAGGACTTTGGCCCGGCCACCACCGTCGCATTGAACACGCCGAATTACGTCGCTTTCGATAAAGCCGGCGTCATGTTCTTCTCAGACACGGCCAGCAACTGCGTCCGTAAGATTGACAGCGCGGGCAATGTCTCCACGGTCGTCGGTCTTACTGTCACCGGTCAGGGCGATACCTGCAATACCGCCAGTAATGCGACGCCCGATCCAACGCAGGGTCTGCTCAGTCCTACCGGTATCGCGCTCGCTCCGAACGGCGACCTCTACATTGCGGACAGTGGTCACAACTGCGTCCGCCTCCTGCCCGATACGCAGCTTGGCACCGCAAACCTCGTCACCGTTGCCGGTGTCTGCACCAGCACGCCCGCTCTTTCACAGACGCCTTCTCCCTCCGGTCTTGCGCTGGATGCAGCCAGCAATCTCTACATCTCCGTCTCCAATACCGTGCTGCCAGCGCAGCAGGTGCTGCGCCATGCCGCAGGTGATCCGGCCATCAATCTCTGCATCATGGCGGGCGCTCCTTCTGTCCTCGTTCCGCTTACCTGCACGGGCGTCACCAATGGAATCACGCTCAATACTCCCAACGGCCTTGTCATCAACGCGGCCAACGATCTCTACATTGCAGACACGGGCAACCAGTGCGTCCGTAAGATCGCCGGCATGACGACGCAGCAGACGGTGGTTGGACAGTGCACCAATGACAGCACCGGCTCTGCCACTACCGCGCTCATCGCGCCCTACGGCATTGCCCTTTCGCAAACTCAGGTCCTGATCATCACCGACAGCAACCGGCTCAGGAGCTTCTCCCCGTTGACAGGTGCACTGACCGAGGCGGGCGGTCTGCCCAGCAATGCCTCGGGCGGGTATGACACGACGCAGGACGGCGCCGGCGCGCAGACCATTCCCTTCAACGCCCCGCTTGGTATCTCTGTCGATGCATCCAACAACTTCATCCTGGCAGACAGCGCCAACCACATTCTGCGGAAGCTCTCGCCCAACAACGTATTCTCCAGCACACCCGTTTCGGCGACCTCTTCGGCGCAGGGTGTGACCTTCAATGTCAATCAGAACTCCAACCTCTCCGTCGCAGCCGGCACGGACTACAGCATCGTTTCCAACACCTGCACCGGCCCGCTTTCCGCTGCCACGGCGGGTAATCCTCCTACGACTTGCCAGGTCTTTGTTTCCTTCAATCCCACACGTCCCGGCGCCCGCTACGCGCCGCTCACGGTTCTAGACTCTGTCTCCGGAACCCGCGTCACGGTCGGCCTGCAGGGCACGGCAACCGGCGCAGGCCTGCAGTTCTTCCCCGGTGTCGTCAACACGGTAGCCAGCAGCCTCGCCAATCCGGTCTCTATCGCCACGGACATTGACGGCAACGCCTACTTCGTCGAGCAGGGAACGGGTGCAGCTACCGCAGATGTCCGCGAGATCGTCGCCAGCAGCAACACCCTGCAGACCATCGTCGCCGCAGGCACGGGGCTCGACACTCCCAGCGGCGTTATCCGGGATGCCGCCGGCAATTTCTACGTCACCGATCAGGTCGCTGGCCGCGTCAGCCGCTTCGGTGCCGATGGCTCCACTAATCTTAACTACCTCACCGGCCTGGCTACACCGGTTGCCATCGCTGTGGACGGCTTCGGCAATCTGTACGTCTCGCAGGGCGGCGCGGTGCATAACCTCATCAAGATCTATGCCTCCGGTACGCAGCTCGTCATCGCTGGCAGCGGCTCTGATCCCGCGGCAAACGGAGTTCCCGCAGCCAACGCGCTCTTCGTCAATCCGACAGATGTTCACGTCGACCGCAACGGTGTTGTCTACGTTGCCGATGGCGGTGGACATCGTGTCTATGCCATCGATCGCTCCGGTGTTATCTACGCAATTGCAGGCAACGGAACCACCACAACAACCACGGCAGGCAGCGCTCTCGGCACCGGCCTGGTGAACCCATCCTCCATCGCGATCGATGCGGCGGGTGATGTTTACATCGCTGACCGGGATGCGAACCGTGTGTATGTCGTCTTCGCCGCCTCCAGCGCCACGACCACGCTGGCCACGCTGATTGGCGATGGCAATGCTACCTCCACAGGCGACGGCGGCCCCGCCAATACGGCCACCATCAACAGCCCGCGCAGTGTTGCTGTCGATGGTTCCGGGAATGTCTTCATCGTGGAAGGCGGCAACAATGCCATCCGCAAGATCACCTATCCCGCGCCAACCATCAACTTCGGAACCGTGCTGCTCAACCAGACCTCGCCCGCAAAGTCCGCAACCTTCTGGAACACGGGTACGGATGCTCTCAGTCAGACGGGCGCTGGATCCTTCACAGGGGACACGGCAGAGTTTGATGTGCTTTCTTCTTCCAGCACCTGCGGAGCTTCCATCACCTCAGGCGGAACCTGCGATCTCGGATTCATCTTCGAGCCCACAACCGCCGGAGCGAAGACCGCGACGCTCACCGCTCCCAGCAATGCCTACAATACGCCGGGAATTATCACGCTGACCGGTAATGCCGCCAGCGGTCTTCCCCTTGTCATCGCCGCAGGCGGTGCTCCAGCGGAGACCGAGGTCTACCGCCAGCCTTTCCTGCAGATCGTTACGGCGACCTTCTCCGGAACTGCGCCAACCGGCACCGTCACCTTCAGCGTCAACGGTGTTACTACCTGCACGCTGAACGGAACGCTTGGCGCCACCAACACCTGCAACGCCCCTGCCACCACGCTGCCTGTCGGTACCTACACGGTGCTTATCAGCTACTCGGGTGACGCGAACTACTCGCCCGCCACGGGAACGGTGCCGCTTACCGTCACACCGGCACCGATCACGGTGGTGGTCGACAGCAAGACCCGCACCTACGGCACGCCGAATCCGGCGCTGACCGGCACCATCACTGGTGTTGTCCCAGGTGAGACCGTCAATGTCGCCTACGCCACCACGGCCACGATCACCAGCCCGGTCGGTAGCTACCCCATCACGGCTACGCTGACAGCGGGTGCGGGCACCAGCCTCAGCAACTATGCTGTGACCAATACGCCGGGAACGCTGACGGTCACCGCTGTACCCACGGTGACTACCATCGCCACTTCCGGTACGCCGGTTCCGGTTACGACCTCGGTTACCTTCACGGCTACCGTCTCCTCCACCCTGGGAGCGGTCACCATCGGCAATGTCACCTTCCGTGACGGCTCCACGGTGCTTGGCACCAGTGCGGTGAACGCTTCAGGCCAGGCCACCTACACCACCACGTCGCTCACCGCAGGTAGCCACGCTATCTCGGCAACCTACGGAGCCAGCGCCGGCTTCACTGGAAGCACGGCTTCGCTCACTCAGGT
Source organism: Terriglobus tenax (assembly GCF_025685395.1). Lineage (NCBI taxonomy): Bacteria > Pseudomonadati > Acidobacteriota > Terriglobia > Terriglobales > Acidobacteriaceae > Terriglobus > Terriglobus tenax. Next base: position 2,473,167 of record NZ_JAGSYA010000004.1, read on the forward strand.
GATGACCGTTTCACCCGGCAGCTTCACTATCACGGCCTCGCCTTCCACGCAGATTATCCGCGGGGCAGGCTCCACCACCTGGCAGGTCACCGTCACCTCGACGGGCGGCTTCTTCGGTCCGGTGGCGCTCAGCTGCGCTGGACTTCCGGCTGATGCCGGTTGCACCTTCGCGCAGGGCACCGTGAACCTGACCGCCGGCAGCACGGCCACCACCACCATGACGACGACCACCACGCTGAACGATGCGCTGGCAAAAGTCGAAGCGCCATCCACCGGCAGCTACCTCGCACGAGGTATTACAGCCGCCTCCGTGCTGCCGTTTGAACTCAGCGGTATCGGTGTCCTGCTCGGTGGCTTCCGCCGTCGTAAGCCGCTCACCAACCGCCAACTCAAGCTCACCCTGCTCGTGGCCTGCAGCTTTATCATCCTCGGCCTTGCCGGTTGCGGATGCCCGCCGACCGCCAACCGCACCTACACCATCACGGTTACCGGAACCAGCACGCTCGGTGGCCCATCGCCGCAGTCTACCCAGGTCTTCCTGACCGTCGGCGCGCCGTAACTTCCACTGGCGCCGGGGCTGCACTGCCTGCCCCGGCGCCAGCCAGGACAAAAAAGATCGATTGCACTACACCGTAGTGGAGGAATGAACGTATGCAAGTCCGACTCAGGTTCGTCACCCAAATCATGCTTCTGCTTCTCTGCCTCGCAGGTCTGCAAACCAGTCTCGGCGCGCAGGCGAAGCCCACGGGGTCTGCGGACTATCCTGCCTCCCGCGTCGATATCTTTGGTGGCTATTCCTACTTCCATCCGTACAACACCAGCATCGGCGGCTTTGAATACCAGCCAATCAAGAAAGGCGCCGTGGTCAGCGTCGCCGGTTACTTCAATCGCGTGCTTGGCGTGCAGGTAGAAGGTGGCCTTCATCCTGACGGCCCGAACGACTGCGTCTATACCGCGCAGGCCGGCCCCATCGCCCGCTTCCAGCACGGACGCTTCATTCCCTTCGTCCACGCACTCGGCGGCGGCGCCAAGATCGGTGGGCCCATGTTCCAGGCCTGCACCTGGGGTTGGGGAGTCACCGGCGGTGGCGGCTTTGACTACCTTCTGCCTGGCTTCGGCGATCACCTCGCTATCCGTCCCATCCAGGCAGACTACGAGCACGCACACGTCGACTTCGGCCCGCAGAACATCACCGGCTCCTCCGGCGGTGTTGCCGATATGAATGCCTTCCGCCTTTCCTCCGGCCTCGTTCTGCGCTTCGGCGCGGTTGAGCCGCCGCTGGCCGCGGCCCTCTCCTGCGCCGTGCAGCCCCGCAGCGGCTACTCCGGCGATCCAATCACCATCAGCAGCCAGAACCTTGGTCTGAACCCCAAGAAGAAGACCCTCTATACTTGGACCTCCACCGGCGGCACCGTCACCGGCTCCGGCGAAACCGCCACCATCGACACCAAGGGCCTCGCCCCCGGCGACTATACCGTCACCGGCAAGGTTTTGCAGGGCAGCAAGACCTGGCAGAACGCCACCTGCGAAACGCCTTTCACCATCAAGCCCTTTGATCCTCCAACCATCTCCTGCTCGGCCAGCCCCAGCACGGTTCGCCCGGGTGAAAGCTCCACCATCACGTCCAGCGCCGTCAGCCCGCAAAACCGTCCGCTGACCTACTCCTATTCCTCCACCGCCGGACAGGTGACCGGCAATACCTCCACGGCAACACTCTCCAGCGCCGGTGCATCCGCAGGCACCATCACTGTTACCTGCAACGCGGTGGACGATCTCGGCAAGTCTGCCAGCGCTACTACGACGGTCAGCGTTCTGGCTCCGCCTCCTCCGCCGGCACCGTCGACCCGCAACCTCTGCACCATGTCCTTCGACCGCGACAAGAAGCGTCCCACGCGTGTCGACAACGAAGCCAAGGGCTGCCTGGATGACGTCGCTCTTACCCTGAACCGCGAGTCCGATGCGAAGCTCGAAATCGTCGCTCACGGAGACAGCAAGGAGAAGCCCGCCGCCGCCGAACAGCGTGCCGCCAACGTCAAGGAATACCTGACGAAGGAGAAGGGTATCGATGCCACCCGCATCGAGATCCGCACCGGCAACGCCTCCGGTCGCAGCGTTGAAACCACGCTGGTCCCGGCTGGCGCTACCTTCACCACCGACGGCACCACCGTCGTCAACGAGAGCAACCTCAAGCGCGCCGGACAGCCCTACGGCCGTCCCCGCAATCCCCGCAAATAGATCAACCGGCAGCAAGCCCTCCTATAGCCCTGCGGTTCGCCGCAGGGCTTTTTGTTGTTGCTGCTGCTTGTTATTCCAACCAAAGCGTAGTGGAGGGACTGCCTTGTAGCCGTTGCCTTTGCCTTTCTTATTCCTTGTCATCCAGAAGGGATCTGCTTCTCACATACCTCGTCAGGGCACGTGTCTTCCCCGCGCAGGAACCAACGCCGGCGTCCCAAAACCCACAAAGGTACTTCCCCCTTCGCTCGTGATCATGGAAGATAGGTTCTTCCGAGGGCACAGGCACATGGCGGACACACTTACATCGCAGCAAGTTGTTGACATCACCAAGCAGCACAACTTCGGCACATGGCGTCGCGGCAAGCAGTGGAACCCCCTGCACGTCGTCAGCGGCGACGGCTGCTGGTTCACGGACGCCAGTGGCAAACGCTATCTCGACTTCTCCGCACAACTGATGTGCGTCAACCTTGGCTATAACAACCAGGCCGTCATCAAGTCCATTCAGGACCAGGCCGCCGAGCTTGCGTACATCCAGCCCTCTTACACCACCAACGCGCGCGCCGAACTCAGCCAGCTTCTGCTGGAGGTGCTGCCCGCAGGTCTCACCAAGTTTTTCTTCTGCACCTCTGGAACGGAGGCGGTAGAGGCCGCGCTCAAGATCGCCCGCCTCTATACCGGCAAGACCAAGGTCATCGGCCGCTACCGTTCGTATCACGGCTCCACCGCCACCTCCATGGGCGCCACCGGCGACGCCCGCCGCTGGCCGTCAGAGCCGCGCAGCAAGCTTCCCGGCGTCGTCTTCGGGCCAGAGGTCAACTGCTACAAGTGCCCGCTCAAACACTCCTACCCTGAGTGCGGCATCGCCTGTGCTGACTACCTGGAATACATGATCAGGAACGAGGGCGATGTCGCCGCCGTCCTCTGCGAATCCGTCGTTGGCACTAACGGCGTCCTTATCCCGCCGCCCGGCTATTACCAGAAGCTCCGCCGCATCTGCGACGAGAACAACATCCTTCTCATCGCCGACGAGGTCATGGCCGGCTGGGGACGCACCGGCAAATGGTTCGCCATCAACCACTGGGACGTGCAGCCCGATATCCTCACCACTGCCAAGGGCATCACCTCGGCCTACGTGCCGCTCGGCCTCACCGCTGTCTCGCAAAAGATCTCCGACTTCTTTGAGGAGAACCTCTTCGCCCACGGCCATACATATGAGGCCCACCCGCTCACCCTGGGCCCCGCCGTCGCCACCATCCGCGAGATGCAGCGCCTCAACCTCGTCGACCGCGCCGCGGAGATGGGCAGCTACATGGGCGAAAAGCTCAACGCCCTCAAAGCCAAACATCCCTCCATCGGAGAGGTTCGCGGCCTCGGCCTCTTCTGGGCCGTCGAGCTGGTAAAAGACCAGAAGCTCAAAACACCCTTCAATACCTGGCAGGAGAAGCTCGACGGCAAGCCCCTTGTCGTCGACCAGATCGCCGCCAGGATGATGGCCTCCGGCATCTTCCTCCAGGCCTGGATGAGCCACTTCGTCATCGCGCCACCGCTCATCATCACGAAGGAAGAAATCGACTTTGCCCTGGCAGCCTTCGACGAGCACCTCTCCATCGCCGACGCTCTGATTGGCTGACAGTTGGCTGTTCTTCCTCTTGTTTGTCATCCCGACCGAATCGTAGCGAAGTGGAGGGACCTGCATTGTTTCTTGTTTGTCATTCCGCAGCGACAGCGGAGGAATCTGTTTCTACTCAGCCACCAAACCGGGTGCACCCATGTCCGGATGTCTCGGACATGGGCCTCGATAGTCACCATCCCCACCTGTTACCCTGATCCTCGAAAAGAGGCTTTGTTCCAATGACGAAACGTACTTCGCGCCGCTCGTTCCTCGGCTCCGCTTCCGCCGCCGCCCTCGGCCTTACTGCCGCTCCGCTGCTGACAAAGAAAGCCGCCGCGCAGTCGGCTCCTGCCGCGCCTCCCGTTCCGGTCCAGACCATCCCCGCGGAAAAACTAGCCGCTCTGGTGGAAGCCGCGCACAAGAAGCCCGGCAACACAGACCTGGCCGACGGCAAGGGAACGCCCATCACCATGGTGCTCACCAACGAAGTCTCAAAAGCTGCGGCAGAGTTTGAATACCACCAGCACCGCGACCACATCTTCCAGATCCTCGACGGCGAAACCACCTACTACCTCGGCGGAACCCCCAAGACCCCGCGGGAAACCAAGCCCGGCGAATTCCTCGCGCCCGACTCCGAAGGCGCCAAGGCCCACGAACTCAAAAAGGGCGACTACATCTTCATCCCCCGCATGACCCCGCACAAGCGCGTCACCAAGGCCAGCGTCACCTTCATTCTCACCAGCGCCACATCCAACTAGTCAGAACGAACGGGTGCCCATATCTGGCAGCTTCATCGCCAGATGTGGGCTATCGCGCGTAGGCGCGATCCATATTCAAGTTGTAAGGGGAAATAAGAGAAATGGTCGGGACGACTAGATTCGAACTAGCGACCTCACCCACCCCAAGGGTGCGCTCTACCAGGCTGAGCCACGTCCCGACTTCTCATTGCAACCGCGGGTAGCGCCGGGCGGCGCTGGGGTTATCCCCGCTGTCGCTTAAGTTTACACCAGCCAAAGGGGCTGGCGCGCCGCTCTAGTGCTGCGGCGCTACGTATTCCTTCGGAAGCTCGCCACCGGAGCCGTAGAAGAAGTCATTCATCTGCTCCACCAGGAACTCCTGTGCCTGGGGCGTCCACGGCTGCAGACGGTACTCGTTCAGCAGCATCTTCTGGCGCTCCAGCCACTCGTTCCAGGCCTTGTTGGAGACAGTCTTGTAGATCTTCTGTCCCAGTTCGGAATCGAACGGAGGTTCAGACAGCCCCTCCATCTCCTGCTTGTACTTCGCGCAAAAAACTATGTGTGCCATCGCTTTCTATCTTACTTCGAACCGCGCGGTACGCTGGAAGACAAGATGCTTCGCCCTATCACCGGTTTCCACCAGGACGAGGAAAATCACTGGGTCGCCGACCTCGCCTGTGGCCATACCCGCCACGTCCGCCACGACCCACCTTGGCAGCTCCGCCCCTGGGTGCTCACCCAGGAAGGCCATGCCGGGTGGATCGGCAAAGAGTTCGATTGCACCAAATGCGATGCAATTGAAGAAGGCGCGGAGTTTTAGCTCCACGCCTTCCTTGTTTTTGTCATTCTGAGCGAAGGGATCTGTTTTTAGGCTTTATTTCGTCTCTTCCGTCATCGGCTTGATGATCTCGTCCAGATACGCCGGAGCTCCCTCCATGCGCTCCAGCCGCGGATACTTTTCGCCGTCGTGGTAGTCAAACGACACCGTCTTCAGCTCGGTGCCAATAGCCACCAGCAGGTCAATCTTCTTGTCCGTGCCCTTGGCCGCTTTCAGTGCGCCGTACAGCGCATCTGCTGAGAAGACCGTGCTGTTGACCGCGACAATCTTCTCGCCCGGTCCAAGCCCGGCCTTGTACGCCAGCGAATCGATATAGACGTCGCTGATGACGCCTTCGCGGTTCGCGCTGAAGCCCAGCGAGTACATCGCGGTCGCCGTTCCGCGACGACCGTACAGGCTCTTCAGGTACGGGGTCATGGTGTCGGTGTAGACCAGCTTGTAGCCGCTCTGCGCAATCGCTTCAATCGACGGATCACCCGGTCCATGTGACAGGATGCGGTCCTTAAGGAACTTCGCCCAGTTATAGGCCACCACCTGGTTCAGGGCCTTCACCACATCGTTGAACTCATAGGGCAGTACCTTCGCCGGCGTATCGCCACCAGCGCCTAGGAAGATCGCTACAAAGTCATTCAGCGACTTCTGGTCGTTGGTCAGCTTGCGGATCGTCGTATCCGCATCCAGCCAGATCAACTCGCCCTCCTGGTAGTAATCCTGCGACCGCCGCCAGCTCACCCACGCGGCTGACCCGCCACGAATCGACTGCGCCGCTATCGCCGTGTCCTCGGTATTGCGCCACAGGCGGCCGGGTTTGGTGTCCAGGGACGCGGCTGAGGACGCCAGAGCATCCCGATAGCTCTCCGGCGTCCAGAAGCCGGCACGCGCCGCCAGCAGGTTGCCCCAGTACTGTGTCATGCCTTCGTAGACCCACAGCAGGTCGCCCTGCTGCGGCGTGGCATAGTCCGGTTGATACAGCCGCGCCGGGCGGCGGTATTTGCCGTTCCAGGAGTGGGTAAACTCGTGCGGCAGCAGTTCCGCATTGCTTACGGCCAAACCGGCGTTGGTGTAGCCATCCAGCTCCACCCCGTTGTCTGAGGATTGGTGATGCTCCAGCCCCTCGCCGCGAATCTTGTCCGACAGCGACAGCACAAAGTGGTAGTCGCGATAATGGGAGCTCTTGTACAGCGGCCTTGTCTCGCGCACCAGCTTGTTCAGTGCCTCCAGTGTCGCCTTCGGCAGATTGCTGGCCTCTTCCGTGTCGGCGGCAACATCCAGAAAGTGCTTCGGTGTAATCTCTGGCGCCAGTGGAATCTCGTGGAAATACTTGCCCGCAATGTAAGGCGAATCCACCAGCGTTTCCACGTCGGTGGTCTCAAAGTTCGTCGTGTTGCCGCTGGTGCCTGCCGGAACCAGCGCCCCGCCGCCATGCCAGCCCTCGGGCAGCGTGACCGACGGAGTCACCTTGATCTTCGCCACCGGAATCTTAGCCGGGTACAGTACGGCGTTGTTCCACTCCAGCACCGTAAGGTTATTGCTGGTAAACGCACTCGTGGTGGTCGTGTCCAGGTAGTCGAACTTCGCCTCAATCTCCGTTACGCCTGCAGGAACTTCCAGGTGGAAGGCGTACATATCCACGTCATCGCGGCGCCAGCCCAGCGGCTGGCCATTGGCGGTGAAGAAGATGCCCGCAAACTGAGCGATAGGGCCAGATGGCATATGAGTGCCCGGAATCCACTCCGGATATTCAAGCGTCAGTGCCCCGGCGGTCACCGGAATCGTCTCCCTGCCATGCACAATGTGCCGGTAGGAATCGGTCAGGTCGATGGAGAGCCTGATCGGTGTCGATGGGCTTTCCAGGGCTTTCGGAGCTGACTTTTTGTCAGCGGCAAAGGTGGACAAAGGGAGTGCGAACAGCACCGTGGCTGCGGTAAAACGTAACTTCATAGCTGAATTCTAGTGCTCCTGTTTCTTCTGAGTAGAACGCTTGCGAAAGACGGTTTTGATGTGGCTGCGCCAATGTTCATCCAGCGCTACCAGTTGCCACTCCACCTCCGGCTTCAGGTGGCGCAGAACCACTTCGGTCGCCGGATGGATACGCAGTGCTGGAGCAACGAGATACAGCAGTGGATCCAGTCGCGACAGCACCATGCCCGTGAAATACCCATGCCGCTGCAGGGGATTCACGGTCTCGTGCACCTGTGGCGTCGCATGCCAGCGCACGCGGATCCAGTAGTCCAGCGCCTGCAGTGCCAGATGCAGGTCCTCATCGGCTTTAAGCTCCAGCACCGCAAGCCTGCCATCTTTGGTCACACCTAATAGATCCAGCATGCCGCGATCGGTCGCGGCAAACGCAGGAACCTGCGCATAAACAGGAGCCGGCAGCAGAGCCTCATCCACCAGCGGCAACTGCGTCCGCAAGCGAGACTCCATCCATCGCTCCGGTTGCATGCGATACACCGGATCATTGCTGTCACCCACAGGTTTGCGCCGGGCAAACAATCCGGCAGTCATGGTGCGCAGCGTCTCCCGGTTGGTGGTGTCGAGGCGTGTTTCATTTACGCCCGCTCCAAAGCTGATCTGCACATCATGCGCGAATGAATTCGCGGAGACGTTCATCTCCGCTCGTGCAAACTCCAGCCCATGCAGCAAAAACGCCATCTCTGTGGTCGATCGCAGGCGCTGTTCCACCAGCGGGTGACCCTCCTCCGGTACAAGTTCCATCACCTGTGCGATGGCCGTGGCGAAGCGTTCCCGCGCGGCTTCTTCATTCGCGGCATGCAGAAGCCGCGTTTTCAGGTTGCCGTGGTCAGCTGGTTCGCGCTGCTCCAGATCCTCGCTGCGAGGGTCCAGTTCATACAGCTCCCACTGCGCAATACGCGGGTTCAGCCACGCCATGCGTGCCAGGGTCAGCACGGCCATGCCGCGTGGCACCACGATCCGCAGACCTGCGAAGAGATGTTTGCCCGCGGCATGCTCCCGGCAGTGCTGCAGCCAGAGAATGCCAAGCGTCAGAATGCCATCGATCGTTGCAGAGGATTCCTCCGGACCCACGCCGATCACGGCCAACGCCTGCTGGCCGTGTGTCAGGACTCCGCGGGCATACGCCGGACCAAAGCTCTTCTCCAGGTCCATGGCTGTACGAAAGCCCACCGGCTTCCAGTCGGGAAATTCGCGCTGCAGTACTCGTTCCAGTGTGCGTAAATACTGCGTTCGTCCGGCATCGCGCGTCGTTGGGACGCGGCGATCCTGCTTCCCCATCAGGTCCAGCGTCTGCGGCTTCGTCTGCCCAAATCGCTGCACGCTCAGCCGCAATCCGCTTGCGCGTTCTTCCATCGCAAGCACGCGTCGCGTCAGGTTCCGCTCATCGTTCCACAGGTGCAGCGTACAGCGGCCATGTTCCGCGCGTACGTTCCATTGCGACACGCGCAGATCAAACAACACACTGCCATGCTCCAGCACAGCCGCTTCCGGATGCGTTTCAAGAAAGGCGCGTATGCGCCTGGCAGTTTGTTCGGGGTCGGCTTGTTCCGCGAAAGAAGCTCGTTGCGGCGGCATGGATTCTCATATTACCGCCATACAAACTCTATGTAACAACGGACTGCCCAATTGCCGTGCCGCGCGCATCGCGCTGGGTCGGCGTCTGCATCGGCCGGTCATACAGCAGGCCCATGCCCACCACCGCCAGGTTGTTGCGTGTGGTGTTCTTTACCTCGTACATCATCGTGTCTGCCGCGCGGATAATCGAGTGCACCGTGTCGCCGTCTTCCGGGAAGGTAGCCAGTCCCAGGCTACCCTGTACCCGCAGCGAGAGGCCTTCCCCGGTCAAAAAGCGCGCATCGCCCACGGCATCGTAGAGCGTCCGGGCCAGTGTCACCGCACGTTCTTTCCCCAGCCCTGGCATCAGCACAACAAATTCATCGCCGCCATAGCGGAACGCAGGATTCGCCGTACCAAAGATGCGTTGCAGCAGGTTTCCTACCTCGGCCAGCAGACGGCTGCCGACCAGGTGTCCATGGGTGTCGTTCACTTCCTTGAAGTGGTCCATATCCATGAACATCAGGCTGAAGTGGCTGCGTTTCCCCTTCTTCACCTCATCTTCAAGCGCCTTGTACAGGTAGCGTGCGTTGAACAGCCCGGTCACGTCGTCGGTGATCGTCAGCTCCTGGATCAGTTCCATGCGCCGTGAGTTCTGAATGGCAATCGCCGCGTAATCGCACAGAATGCGCAGAAAGGTGACCGAATACTCGCTCATCAGGTCGAGCTTTGAGTTCATCAGCTGGATAACGCCCAGCACCTTGCCGTCCGCCTGAATCGGCACACAGGCCAGCGACTGCATGTTCAGTTCCGGATGACGCTTGGCATAGGCAGACCACTGCGGATCAGAGCTCACATTGGGAACGATCAGCGCCTGGTTGCTCTGCGCCACCCACCCGGCAACTCCTTCGCCCATCTTCAGGCGCAGCGTGCGCAGGTATTCCGTCTCTTCACCAATGGCAATCTCGTAGTAAAGCTCATTGGCCTTCTCATCCACCATCAGCAGTGACCAGCGCTCCGGCGCAAAGAACTGCGCCATCTTGTCCATGATGGTGCGCAGAATAACGCCAAGCTCCAACTGCGACGTCAGCGCACGCGCCACATCGTGGAAGACGCGGACCTGGTCCATCTGCCCGCCGTCAATGACTTCGAATTGTCGCCGCCGAATCACCTGGAAGTAGTCGTTGAAGCAACGTTACCGCAGTATTGCAACAACCTTTAAAAACAAAAGTAATCACGGCCAGAAATCAGCCGCCAATCTGGACCATCGCACGCGCCGGCTTGATGAACCCCACATCGCCGATGTGGTGCCGTTCTTCTTTTTTATCGACAGTCTGCTTGATATACGCGGCCATGTCCTCATCAGTTCCACCACGTCGCATAATTCCATGCAAATCATGGTCGAGGTGCGAGAAAAGGCAGGTCCTGATCTTTCCGTCCGAGGTCAGACGTACCCGGCTGCAGTGCCCGCAGAACGGGTGCGATACCGGTGCGATGATGCCAATTTCACCCCGGCCATCGGCAAAGCCATAGCGCCGCGCGGTCTCGCTGGCGAAGTTCGGGGGCAGTGGAACGATGTCGCCTACCTTACCCAGCCGCTCTACAATCTCGTCCAACGTCACCACCAGGTCACGTGACCAGACCTTGTCCTCCTCCAGCGGCATGAACTCAATGAACCGGACGACGACATCCTCTTCGCGTGCAAATTCGGCGAACCGCTCCACCTGGTCGTCATTCCAGCCGCGCATCAGCACGCAGTTCACCTTCACCGGGGCGAGTCCGGCGGCTTTTGCCGCCCGAATGCCTGCCAGCACGCGATCGTAGCTGCGGGGCACGCGGGTAATGCGGGCGAAAATCTCGGGGTCCACCGCGTCCATGCTCACCGTAATGCGGCTCAACCCGGCCTTCTTCAGGGGCTCCGCCAGTTCGGCCAGCATGTGGCCGTTGGTTGTCAGGGCAATATCGGGCCGCCCGCCATCCATGGTCCGCATGGCATATAGCTCTTCCACCAGGGCGGGCAGGTCATTCCGCAGCAGAGGTTCGCCGCCGGTCAGGCGGATCTTCTCCACCCCCATGCTCAGAAAGACGCGAGCGATCCGGGCATAATCCGCCATTGGCAACTCGTGGACGGGCGTAGCGCCCTGTCCACTGCGGCAGTACACGCAGCGGAAGTTGCATCGGTCTGTAATGGACAGCCGCAAATCCGTAATCGCGCGGCCAAATTTATCCCGCAGCCTGTCCTGCTGGGTTTGTAGCAGGGGTTGCTCGAGCTCGGCAATGGTCAGTGTGGACATACTGAAGCCTTTAGATAGCGGGATTTCAGTATAGGACGCAAAAGGCCACCCAAATGGGTGGCCTTTTGTCCGGAATCGGACAGAATCTAGTAGCTCTGGAACTCTGCGGTGCCCTTGCGGAGGCGAATTCCGTTCAGCAGGAAGATCAGCGAGGCGGTGCCGGTCGTCAGGCACCAGTACAACATCGGGTGAATCGCACCCGGCGAGTACGTCACATCCTGACCCACCCACAGCGTCAACAGCGCGGTCACGATGAGGCACTGCACGCCCATCACCACCATCAACTGCCCGCGGCGGCGGCGTGCATCCAGATGCTCCACCTCTTCCGGGGTAAGGTTGCGCTCTGCAGCCGGGATCAGCTTGTTCGCCATCGTTCCTGTCTCCTGAAAAATTCTACTTGCCTTCCATTAAACCACAGCTGGCTAGTCCAGAAAGGCCATGGTCTTGATTCCGTGCACTTCGAACCGCTTCCGGCACCGGATATTCTTGCAGCCCACCATGTCATCCCGCAGCACCATGTAGCTCTGTGCCTTGGCAAACCGGGCGCGATCGCGGTCGTCGGCACGGCCCTGCAGGCTTGGTTTCTTGCGGCGCACCAGCCAGCTTAATTCGTACTCCAGGGCCTGTCCGCAGTGCGGACACGTCAGGGTATGGCTCCGGTTCTCTGCCCGTTCATTGAAAAAATCGCGTTCTTCCATGCTTGTGCCACCTCCGGCAGCGACCCAAAGTATTGCATAATCGGCGAGTGTCTGGTGGAACCACCAGCACGGAATGGCTGTGATGACCAAGGCTAAGAAACAGACCTTCTCCGTAACCAAGGCGGTGAAAGCCAACGCGCGCGAGCGTGTCGGCACTCCTCCTCCCGGCCACGCTCTGCCCGATCCCAAAGAAAAATCAGAGCGTCGCAAAGTAAAACACAAAGAAACCCTGGCCGACCTGCTCTCTGAAAAAGAGAAGTAGGCGTCCAAGGGCAGGTAAGGAGTTTACAAATCATGAAGTCCCCCCTATTCGCGGCTCTTTTGCTTTCCGCTTCCGTCGCCACCTTCGCGCAGACCTCCACCCTGCAGATCAATAAGGAAAACCGCACCATCTCGGTCTCCGCCACGGACTCGGTCACCACCGATGCCGACCTGGCCGTCGTCCACATTGGCTTCCAGGTGCTGGGCCGCGATGAACAGTCCACCTACGCCGAAGGCTCCCGCGTCTCCAATGCAATCATGAAGGCACTGACCGGCTCCGGAGTCGAGAAGACGGCCATCGAAAGCGAAAACCAGAACCTCGCGCCGCTCAACGACTACGAGATCAAGCAGCTCCCGGCTGACCGTGCCGCCAACCGCTTCCGCCTCACCCAGTCCTGGAGTGTGAAGACTTCGCCGGAGACCGCCGCCAAGGTGCTGGATGCCGCCGTCAAAGCCGGAGCGAACCAGAGTGGCTCCATCGACTGGCAGTTGAAGGACGAGTCGGCTCTCGAAGCGCAGGCCGCCTCCAAGGCACTGGCGCATGCCCAGCGCATCGCCGCGCAGATGGCTGAAGCCCTGCACGCAAAGCTCGGCCCACTGGTCTACGCCAGCAATGAAGCTCCACAGTCACCCCACCCCATCCCGATGATGCGCATGGCTGCCGCTGCACCTGCCATGGATAAAGTTCAGCCCCTGGCCATCAACGGCCGCAAGGTGGAGCGTTCGGCCACCGTGACCGCCCTCTTCGCAATCGAATAAACTCATCGCCATGACCGCGCACGATCTCAAGCCGACGCCCGAAGCCGAAACCATCTTCAAAAAGTGGATCGCACACCTGAACGATGAGTTCACCCGGCACCAGGGCTACGACCGCCGTGCCGAGATCGTGCGCGACGAGCTCCACCAGATCATCCTCGGCCGCCCGCACGGTGGGCGGCTGAACTCCACCCTGGTTACCGAACTCCCCATGAACGTGCTCATTGAGTCTTTGGACCCGCGCAACCTCACCCTCGAAGCCGAGTCGCTGCCCGACCTCGATCCCGAGCGCTTCTACCCGCGCAAACCGCTGCTCTTCTTCTGGCAGGCCTTTGACCGTTCTCCGCTGGGCCTGAACCACTGGCTCGGTACGCGCTTCCGCACCATGCTGGCGCACCATATCTTTGCGTCGGCCGGAAAAGGCCTGCAGATCGCAGCCGGCATCAAGATGATCTTCGGCTACAACATCACGGCAGAGGAGAACGCCATTCTCCACCGCGATGTCTTCCTCGACGACCGCCAGCCCATCACCCTGCGCGGCGAGGTCGGCGCTCGCTAGTAGCGTCACCCACCTGGGCGCTACACCCTCGCAACGCCAGGGTGGGTTAGGTTCATCCACGCAATTCATGCACGCTGCTACCATCAGCAAAGATCGCCCATGAATCTCGAAATCGCACTCGCCATCTTTGCCTACGTCGTGCTGGTGCTCTCCATCACCATTCACGACGCCACGGAGGCCATGGTGGCCTTCCGTCTCGGTGACCCGACGGCCCGCATGCTGGGGCGTACTTCGCTCAATCCCATCAAACACTACGACCTCTTCGGTACGGTCATCTGGCCGCTGCTCTACATCTTCCGCACGCCGCTGGCGCTTGGCTGGGGCAAGCCTGTCCCGGTTACGCCACGCAACTTCCGCAAGCCGGTGCGTGATGAGATCCTGGTGGCTCTCTCCGGTCCCGTAGCAAACCTTGCGCTTGGCCTTATCTGCCTGATTCTGCTGGTGATCCTCAAGCATGCCAGCCCCATGGCCGCGCAGTCGCTCGGTGTTGCGCAGGCGCTTGCCCTGCGGGACAACTCGATCGCCACCACGGACCTGCCCGCGCTCTTCCCCCTGATCCTGATGCTCTACATCGGCATCGTCACCAACCTGCTGCTCTGCATCTTCAACCTGGTGCCGCTGCCCGCCTTTGATGGCGGACGCATCCTGCGGAACTTTCTGCCCTACAACGCGCAGAAGACCTACGACTCCATCGGCCTGTATTTGATGTTCGGTTTCTTCTTCCTCGGCTTCCGCTTCATCATGATCTTCTTCGTGCCGATGTTCATGTTCTTCAACAGCCTGCTGTTTGCGCTGTAGCCGCTCATTTACCATCAAACTCTAGCTATGTCTGACGTTGAAACCACCTCGCGCCGCCGCGTGCTCTCCGGCATGCGGCCCACCGGCAAGCTCCACCTGGGCAACTACATGGGAGCGCTCTACAACTGGGTCCGCCTCCAGGACCAGTACGAGTGCTACTTCTTCATCGCCGACTGGCACGCGCTCACCACCGACTACGCCAATCCCGGCAACGTGAAGCAGAAGTGCTTCGATGTCGCCGTCGACTTCCTCGCCGCCGGCCTTGACCCCGAGAAGTGCGTCATCTTCCGCCAGTCTCACGTGCCGGAGCACGCCTCCCTGCACCTGCTCTTCAGCATGTTCACGCCGCTGGGCTGGCTGGAGCGCGTGCCCACGTATAAGGATCAGCAGGAGCAGCTTCGCGAGAAGGACCTCGCCACCTACGGCTTCCTCGGCTACCCGTTGCTGCAGTCGGCCGACATCCTGCTCTACAAGCCCGACTTCGTTCCCGTCGGTCAGGACCAGGTTGCACACGTCGAGCTCACCCGCGAGGTCGCACGCCGCTTCAACCAGCTTTATGACTCCCGCTGGTCTGAGGCCATTGCGCAGGCTGTCTCCGACAAGGAGAAGATCAAGGCTGAGGTCTCGGCCAACTCCGTCGATCTCATCTTCCCGGAGCCACAGGCGCTTCTCACTCCCTCGCCCAAGCTCCCCGGTCTCGACGGCCGCAAGATGAGCAAGAGCTATGGCAATACCCTCATGCTCTCGGAGACTGAGCCGGATATCCGCGCCAAGCTGAAGACCATGGTCACCGATCCGGCGCGCGTTCGCCGTACTGACCCCGGAAACCCGGACGTCTGTCCGGTCTTTGATCTGCACAAGGTCTTCTCGCCTGCCGAGAAGCAGACCGAGGTCCGCGAAGGCTGTACCACCGCCGGCATCGGCTGCATCCAGTGCAAAGGCTGGCTGGCGGATGCCGTCGTTGCCGAACTCGCTCCCATCCAGGAACGCCGCGCCAAGTACGAGGCCAACCCGGGGCTGGTTATCGACATCCTGGCCGCCGGTGCCGAACGCGCCCACGCCAAGGCCGCTGAGGCCATGCAGGATGCCCTGGTCGCTCTCGGCATGGAATAAGAAAACTCATCGGAACACAAGAAAGGGACGGCATCCTGTGCCGTCCCTTTCTTGTGCGGAAAATTAGTGCTTCGGCTTTGCTAATGGGACGGTTGCCAGCAGTTGCGCGGA
This sequence comes from Terriglobus tenax, assembly GCF_025685395.1. NCBI lineage: Bacteria > Pseudomonadati > Acidobacteriota > Terriglobia > Terriglobales > Acidobacteriaceae > Terriglobus > Terriglobus tenax. The sequence continues at coordinate 2,488,710 of NZ_JAGSYA010000004.1, forward strand.
AGGTGTACGGACGCGACGGTAAACCCCCGTGTTGGTATAACTGTTGCCCACGCCGTCTTTTGACGTGGTGGTGACGGTCATCGTGCGTCCATCGGCAGAGAGCGTGCGTACGCTGGTGGCCACTCGCTCCACACCTCGCAGATACTCCGCGACAACCCGGTTCCGGCCAAGGCGCCTGACCGCGACCGGCAGAAGGATTCCTTTGGCTCCGCTCACCACGGCGGGAGGCCCGTCGTAGATCGCCGTGTAATCCGCCGTAAAGGAAACCCCGGTACGCAGCAGCGTCTCGGAGTGATAGTGAACGCCGCTACCGGCCTCCACCATCTCGATGGTCATGCTCTCCGGCAGCCCGGAGACGTACTTTGAGCGTTTGGTGTCCATCACCCATTTCCCGAGAAAGGGGTCGGCCGCGCAAAGCACGGCCGGACACGTGAGAAGGAAGAGGAGTGCAAGGAATCGGACAAGTCTCATAGGGTCAGGCCTTTCCTTACAGGGTGCGCAGAAAGTCCAGGAGAGACTGCTTCTCGCGCTCGTTCAGGCCATTGAAGCGGCGGACGACATTGTTTGCCTCCGATGGTCCGTAGCTATAGGAATCGCGGTCCTTGGACGGGTTATCACCGCCGTCCGATCCGCGATAGGAGGCATGGTCCTGGATCGCGGTCATCAGGTCGTCGGTACGTCCGTCGTGCAGGAAGAAGATTCGCTGGCCCAGTCCCCATAGCGGTGTTGTGCGAAACTCGTCCGGCCCGGCGTTGCCCTGCACAATGTTGTCGGCCAGCGTGGCTCCCATGCGATGGACCAGCAGGTCAGAGTACAGGTTGACCTGTTGCCCTCGCAGGGCCACAGTTTGTGGCCCGATCTGCTCCGCGGGAGAGCCCGGGTTTGCCGTTCCAGGCGTCGTGAACGACGGTGTATGGCAAAGCGCGCAGCCAACTTCTCGGAACAGCCGTTCGCCGCGTTTTGCGCTCTCCGACTGCGCTGCCAGCGCCGGAGCATCCACAAAGCGCATGAACTCGGTGAACATCAGCCAGGCGGGCATGATCTTCAGCGGATCGTGATAGTTCGCTTCCGTTGTACGGGGAACGTCGAAAGGCTCGTAGGAGAGATTGCAATCCTTGTCCTCAGACTGCGTGATGGGAAACAGGTCGTTGCTGATGCCCATCTCCACGTTGTAGGCCTCGCCGGCAAACAGGGTCAGGGAAGCGTTCTGCGCCTTCCATCCAAAGCGTGCGATGGTGCCGTTATTAGCCACCAGGTTGGGGTGGCCTTCAATACCCAGCAGCCGCTTCAGCTCCCGGTTGGCATTCATGTTGTCGCGAATGGCGGAGTCCTGGATGGACTCAATCAGGCCCAGGCCGAACAGCTGCAACGGAATGCGGTACGACAGGTTGTTGCGCCGCAGCTCCCGGTCGAAGTCCGGCTGCTGCAACTGGCAGGCGGGTGCGTCCGCTCTTCCGGCGACAGTAAAGAGCTGGTGGACCCCACCATCGCGGCTGCCGTCCTTGTTGAACTTGAACCGCACCTCGCGGAAGGCGCCGTCTGCCTCTTCAAAAGAAGGAATGGTATTGCTGGCGCCCAGGCGTTTGCCCACCACAAAGGCGACGTTCTTGCGCGTCGCGCTGCCACCGATCATGGGCTGGAAGTGGCAGATAAAGCACTGGTCGGCATTGAAACGCGGTCCCATGCCGGCGGAGTTCACCAGCTTCAGGGGCGAGAAAGGGTTCTGCGGATCAGGATCGATGGGCATGGTGCCCTGCGGCTGCTCGACACAGGTGTCACAGGTGCCCTCCAGTTCGGAAACACGCAGAAGGCTCTCGGCAAAGAGCGAAATTTCGTTGGCGTTCAGCCCTGGTACCGGCAGGGGGATGGTGGAGGAAGGGTTTGGCCGTGGTCCGGGGTCTTTTGCGCGGAAAAAGTTTTCGCGGAACTGGCCGTGGAGCAGGGGGGTGAGCAGAAGCAGAAGAAAAGCGATCGAAATTCGAACAGAAGAGAAAGATCGGCGTGGTTTCAAGGAAGTGGGCTCCGAGGGAGAGGGATGTATCGCAACCGCATCGTCAACGGAGCACTCTCCCGCACGCAGTCCATGCGGAATGTGCGTGGGTTCTCTCTGCGGACATCTCGCAGAAAGTGGGTCTGAGGCTCCGTCGATTGCCTCCGAGAGTAGGATCTGCACCTGTTTTGCGTCTTGAGGATTGGCTCAAGGATTTCTCATTTTGTTGTTATGTCGCGGAAATCCTTTGATTTCATACATTTTTTGCCAGGGAGAGTTGGAGGCTGACCGCAATTTGCGAGAAACACTGGACGGCGGAAGGCAGAAGGAAGGCAGCAGGCGGGAGTTGCCCCGCGCCACTCTCCGGGCTGCCGGAGAGCGAAATTGCCGTGGCTGCGCGGTAGAGGGGTATCTGCCATCGTTTAGCCCCCTTGCCAGCGCATGAGAAAATAGAAGACGAATGATCTCCGTTTCCAACGTCTCCATGCGCTACGGCTCGAAGGTGCTCTTCGAAGACGTATCCACCACATTTATTTCCGGCCGCCGCTACGGTCTCACCGGGCCCAACGGCGCCGGCAAATCCACCTTCATGAAGGTGCTGACCGGCGAGCTAGACGCCCAGAAGGGCAATGTCGTCCGCCCCAAGAAGCTTGGCGTGCTGCGGCAGGACCAGTACGCGTTTGACGCCTACCGCGTCATCGACACGGTCATCATGGGCAACAAGGCCCTCTGGGCCGCTCTTGAAGAACGCGACGTGCTCTATGAGAAGGCCGAACTGACCGACGACGACGGCATCCGCCTGGGCGAGCTCGAAGGCGTCATCGGCGAAGAGGACGGCTACGAGGCCGAGTCCAACGCCGCCGTTCTGCTGCAGGGTCTGGATATCGCCGACGAACTGCACGAGCGCAAGATGGGCGAGCTGCAGGGCGGCCAGAAGGTCCGCGTTCTGCTGGCACAGGCGCTCTTCGGAAACCCGCAGGCTCTGCTGCTGGACGAGCCTACGAACTACCTCGATCTCGAGTCCATCCACTGGCTGCAGGACTTCCTCGTCCGCTTCGATGGCACGCTGATCACCATCTCGCACGACCGCCACTTCCTGAACGCGGTCTGCACCCACATCGCCGACATCGACTACCAGACCATCATCACCTACAACGGTGGTTACGACGACATGGTGCTGCAGAAGACCCAGGTCCGCACCCGCATTGAAAGCCAGAACGAGCAGCGCGAAAAGAAGATCGCCCAGTTGAACGACTTCATCGCTCGCTTCTCGGCCGGTACCCGCAGCTCGCAGGTGAACTCGCGTAAGAAGGAAGTCGAGCGCCTGCAAACCACGGACCTGGCCCGCTCCAACATCCAACGCCCGTTCATCCGCTTCGACATGCTGCGCCCCTCCGGCAAGCACATCCTCGAGGTGGAAGGTGTCTCCAAGTCCTATGACACCACGGTCTTCACCAACTTCAATTCCGCCGTCATGCGCGGAGACAAGGTGGTGTTGATCGGTCGTAACGGTACCGGAAAAACGACGATGATCAAGTCGTTGCTGGCCGGTATGCCGGAGACGGACGACAAGGAATTCACGCGCGATAGCGGCGAGGTGAAATGGGGACACGAAGCCAACATCGGCTACTTTGCCCAGGACCACACCGGCACCGTCACCAAGGGGATGACCGTCGCCGATTGGCTGCACCAGTTCGATGAGAAGGCCACGGAAGAAGACATCCGCGGCATCCTCGGCCAGATGCTCTTCCGCGGCGAAGAAGGCCTGAAGAAGACCGATGCTCTGTCGGGTGGCGAACAGGCCCGCCTGATCTTCTGCAAGCTGATGCTACAGAAGCCGAACATCCTGATCTTCGATGAGCCGACCAACCACCTTGATCTGGAGTCAATCAATGCTCTGAACCAGGCCCTGCAGAAGTTTGAGGGCACGGTTCTTCTGGTCACGCATGACGAGGACCTGATCGATGAAGTCGGAACCCGCATCTGGCACTTTCAGGATGGCAAGGTGGAGGACTTCAAGGGTCCGTACGCCGAATACCAGCAGGTCTTGGCTTCCGCAAAGAAGTAAGCTCCGCAAAATTGCACCGCTTGTATGACGTCGTCATGCAGGCGGTGCAGTTTGCATGGAAAGAATCATTCGTGATTCTTTTTCTTGACAACCCGTCTGTGGTCACTGACCGTAGATTCAACACCTAACAGGTTTTCGGGCGCAGCCGTATTCAACGAGCGCGTCACGAGTTCACCGGGATTCACCGAAAGAACACTTCGAAACCTTCGATTTTTGTTTCGCCCTTTTGAGGAGTGACGTATTCAATGAAGATTGCAAAAATCTGTAGCACACGTGTATTCGCGGCCGTGCTCACAGCCGGACTGGCCTTTGTCCCGGCTAATGTGATTCTTACCCCGCGCGTTCTGGCTCAAACCGCCGCCACCGGCACCATCTCCGGTACCATCTCGGACGCCTCCGGCGCCGCAGTTCCTTCGACCTCGGTAACCATCATCAACACCGATACCGGTGCTACCCGCACCCTCACCACCAACAGCGAAGGCTACTTTACCTCCACCTTCCTGCAGCCCGGACATTATGAAGTCATTTCCGGCGGCACTGGGAATTTCGGTAAGGTAGATCGCAAGAATCTGGTCCTGACTGTCGGTCAGACCCTGACGGTGGATTCCACCCTTCCCGCTGGTTCGGTTACAACCGATGTGACGGTCACGGACGCATCGCCGCTGATCGATACGGAAAAGTCGGAAGTATCGCAAACGGTTGGTGAGAATCTCGTTTCCAACCTGCCGGTTAACGGCCGCCGCTACGATAACTTTGTGCTGCTGACCCCAAACGTTGTTCCTGATGGAAACAGCGGTCTGATCTCCTATCGTGGTATCTCCGGCCTCTATAACACCAACCTGATCGACGGCGCCAACAACCAGCAGGCATTCTTCTCGGAGGCTCGCGGACGCGCTATCGGTGCTCCGTATGTGTTCTCGCAGGACTCGATCAAAGAGTTCCAGTCCTCTGCTTCGGGTTACTCAGCAGAGTTCGGTCAGGCCGCTGGCGGCCAGATCAACGCCATCTCGAAGTCGGGTACAAACTCCTTCCATGGCGATCTGTTTTATTACCTCCGCTATCCTTCCCTCAATGCGCTCGATCCTCTCTCCAAGTCGCAGGGACGTGCTGCAAATAACCCCTTTCTGCTTACGCCGACCGTTCGTCAGCAGCAGCAGTTTGGCGGTTCCGTGGGCGGAGCGATCATCAAGGACAAGCTCTTTTACTTCTTTACCTATGACGGTTTCCGCAAGGTAAATCCTCTGCTTTACACCTCGTCGGTGACTTCGACCCAGCTCGCGGGATTCCGTTGCCCCACAGCCGCTACCACGACTCAGTGCACCAATGCGAAGAACTACATTCTGGGCAATCAGGGCGCAGCCTCTCGTAACCTGAAGCAGGACATCTTCTTCCCGCGCCTGGACTGGCAGCTCAATGACCGGAACCACGTCAGCGCCGAGTTCCTTTACCAGAACTATTCTCAGCCTAACGGCTACACCACTTCCGCTACCGCAAACAACTCTTCGGTCAGCACAAATGGACGTGCCGACTTCCACGAGCGCTTCTTCATTGCAAACTGGGAGAGCGTTCTCTCCAGCCGTTCTACTAATGCTGCCCGCTTCCAGTGGGCCCGCGATCTGGAAGTAACGGGAGCCAATTCCCCCGGACCGAACGTTAGCATCAGTGGTCTGTTCGCCTATGGTTTGCCTAACGCCCTGCCGCGTGGCGCTTTTCCGGATGAACATCGCTGGCAGGCTGCGGATACCTACTCCCTTACGCGGGGTAAGCACACCTTCAAGGCCGGTGTTGACGTCAACCTGATCCACGAAGTCATCGCGAACCTCTTCCAGGGTGGTGGTCTTTACACCTATTCCTCTCTAACCGGGCAGTGCGTCGGGGGTGTACAGACCTTCGGTTGCGCGACGTTCACCAACACCACTGAGGCGGCCTTCTCGAACTGGGTGCAGGATGTTTACGGTCTGAACGGTGGCCGTCACTACTCCAACTTCACCCAGGTGAACGACCCCATCACTGGTCGCGGTCTCGATGACTTCTGGAATAAGAACCTCGCAGGCTTTGTAGAGGATTCCTGGAAGGTAACGCCTTCATTCACCTTCAGCGCTGGTGTCCGCTATGACGTTCAGATGGTTCCCCAGCCGCCGAGGCCTTACACCAACAGCTATAACGGCGTGCCCAGTCCCCTGGCCAATTCCGTTACAAGCACCATTCATACCAACTACAAGATGATCCAGCCCCGCATTGGCTTTGCATGGTCGCCCATGCCTGGCACCGTGGTTCGTGGCGGCTACGGTATCTTCTATGGTCTAACTTCGAACTCGACCTTCTATGCAACGCGCGTCGAAAACGGTGTCTTCCAGCAGCAGTACAACTACCCTGTCATTACCACTGCTGGCAACACATCGGCGAGCACACCTACGACGTATAGCTGGGCAAACGGCGCACCGAACAACACCAATGTGCTGTTTACGCCTCCGGGACCGGCACTTGCAGCTCCTTTCGCAGGTGCTCTTACTCCTCAGGTTGCACCGGGAGGTGTAACGCCTCAGCCCTTTGCTTTCCGTGGACAGGACAGAAACTTTACTAATCCGTACACGCACTCGATTGATCTTGGTGTTGAGCAGGAACTGCCGGGGCATATCAGCCTTACGCTCGCTTATGTAGGAACGCGCGGAATGCGTCTGCCCTACTTTATCGACTCCAACCTGCCGCGCACTTCGCTGACGCGTACCTATACTGTGACGGAGGCTAGTGGTCGCGTTTCTACCGTTACCGTTCCGTTCTATTCCAATACGCTCACGCGACCGTCTCCAAATGACCAGATTATTCTGACTGGTTATAGCGGTCTGAACTCCTGGTACCACTCCGGTGCATTCTCGGTGCGCAAGCCGTTCAGCCATGGTCTTGAGCTGCTGGTGAACTACACGTGGGCCAAAGCGATTGACGGTTCCCAGGTCTCCGGACAGAACGGAACCTTCAACGGAACGAACACAATTCTCGATCCGTTCAACCTCAAGAATCCGGGAAGCCTGAGCGAGTACTCACGTTCGGATCTGGACATGCGTGGTCGCTTCGTCGGCAGCGTCGTGTACGCTCCGACCTTTGGTATCGCCAATATGTACCTGCGTACCTTGGCAAACGGCTGGTCTATCTCCGGTACGGCTACGGAGCAGACGGGACTGCCCCTCACTCTCAACATGAGTGGCAGCGTCACGGGTGGTATTGATGGTGGTGTCACTGGCGCACAGGTTAGCCTGTTCGCTTCTAACACCTCGGGACGTGCTCCTCAGTTCCGCCGCAATTCGATGCCTGGTCCTGGTATCCGCAACGTGGATGCTCGTGTCTCCCGCGATATCCCCATCCACGACAAGATCAAGATGCAGGTCTTCGTGGAGGCGTTCAACGTCGCAAACCGCCGCCACATCATCTCGCAGAGTACCTCGGCATACCAGTTCACTGGTACGAACACCATCAGCGCGATTACAACGGGCACACTGTTTGGAGCTCCTACCAGCACCAGCAGCGTTCTCTTCGGACCTCGTCAGATGCAGTTCACCGCCAAGCTGTTCTTCTAAACAGAAAATCAATTCCTACCAAAAGCCCCGGTCTCGGCCGGGGCTTTATTCTTGATGCCAATGCTCTCGCGCCGTGCTCTCTTTCGTCTTCTTGCTGCCGCCCCCTCTTCCTATGCGCTGTCACAGAGCTTTCTTCCACTCCCTGCGCGACGTTCCGGCGAACTCGATATTCACCACATCGACACCGGCCGTGGGAACAGCACCCTGATCGTTGGCCCTGATGGCACAACGCTTCTGGTCGATGCAGGGGCCTCGGCGGTCACGCTGGATACCTCCGCTCCGCCTCGCCCCAATGCATCCCGCCGTCCGGGCGAATGGATCGCACGCTACGCTCAGAAGGTGAGCCACGCAGACTACCTGGACTACGCTCTCATCACCCATATTCATCCGGACCACACCGGAGACGTGACACCCGGGTGTCCCCTATCCAGCAGCGGAGCCTATCGTCTGACCGGTATCAGCGATGTCGACGCTATCCTGCCCATCCGTACCGTGATCGACCGCGCCTTCCCCGACTTCGGATCCGCCAAACCGCTGAACGCGCCCTTCGCGGCGAACTATCTGGCCTACCTGCAAGAGCGCGTCGCGAAGAAACGCGCGGTCCAGTCCGCCATGGTTGGGTCTATCTCGCAACTCCAGTTGAAGGATGTACAGACCCGGGTACTTGCTGCGAACGGCCGCATCTGGACAGGCTCAGGAACCAGCAGCCGCCTGCTCACGCCGCAGGGCAGAGCGCTCTCCGCGGAAGAGCAGCCGAATGAGAACTTCTATTCCATTGCGCTGCGCCTGCAATTCGGTAATTTCAGCTACTACACCGGTGGAGATCTGGCGTGCGATACGCATGACGGCCGCGTTCCCTGGCTCGACAACGAGACCCCGGTCGCCCGTCTCGCCGGCAGGACAGACGTCGCCGCCGCAAACCATCATGGCTATTTTGATTCCACCGGCGCAGCCTTTACGGACGCTCTCGACGCGCAGGCGTACATCGTGCAGGCATGGGACGTTGGCCACCCAGGCCCGGCGCAGGCGCAGCGCATGCTGGGCGAATGGCCCGGCGCGAAGAAGCACGACGTCTATGCGCTGGAATCCTTGCCGGCGAACGCCCTGATCAACAGCCGCTTCACCCCACGCTTCAAAAGCCGGCAGGGACACGTCGTGGTCCGCGTCGCCGCAGACACAAAGAGCTTCCGTATCCATCTGCTGGATGCGACAAACGAAGATATGGCTGTCCGCTGGGTCAGCGATCCGTATCGGTGTAGGGGATAAGAAGGATGGTGCACCCGAGAAGATTCGAACTTCTGACCTACAGCTTCGGAGGCTGCCGCTCTATCCAGCTGAGCTACGGGTGCACTTGTCTTTAAGCGTAGCACGGTGCAAGGAAAAGGCCGACTGCCTTATGCTGTTGGCGAACAGGAGAGGACGATGACCGCGAAACGAGCAAACGCAGATCAAGCTGCCGCTACTGCGCTGGATAGCGCAACGAATCTCCTGGCCGTGCTAAAAGCGCGTTTTGAGAAGAACACACGCCGGCACAAAGGAATAATGTGGGACTCGGTCGAAAAGCGTCTGCGCAAGAGTGCGGACGCTTTTCGGATATTAGAAGAAATGGAACGAACCGGCGGAGAGCCGGATGCCGTAGGCAGGGAGGATGAGGTGATCCTCTTCTTCGACTGTTCGGCTGAAAGTCCGAGCGGTCGAAGGAGCCTGTGCTATGACCACAAGGCGTTGAACGCCCGCAAAGAGCACAAGCCCGCAAACAGTGCGATAAATCTGTCGGAGTCGATCGGTGTGGAACTGCTCACCGAAGAGCAATATCGCTATCTGCAAACATTGGGTGAGTTCGACACCAAAACATCGAGCTGGATACAGACGCCGGAGCGGATCAGAAAACTCGGAGGCGCCCTATTCTGCGATCGCCGTTATGACACGGTCTTCGTGTATCACAATGGAGCGGAATCCTACTATGCAGGGCGCGGCTTTCGCGGCTGTCTGAGGGTGTGACGAACCTACTTCTTCTGCTTCTCCAGCTCCTGCATCACAGACTGGATCAGGTCCTTGGCTCCGTCAATCTGCGACAGCACAAACTGCAGGTCCAGCGCTGGAACGGCGGGGTTCCGCTGCGAAGTGCAGTACACGCCGTGCTGACCGACCATCGCAAGAGCATCGGTCAGCACGTCAAGGGTTACGGCCAGGCGGCCGCGCGCGGCGCCCATCATGAACTCGTATTTCTCGAGCTCCTCGCGGCGGTCCTGAAACACGTTGGCCAAGCTACCACTCCTTCGCTGCGGAGTCAGGTGTCATCGGTGTCTTGGCTACAGGAGCATGCCAGCGCAGAATCGGCTTACGGGCAGCCGTAGTCTCGTCCAGGCGGCGAAGGCGCGTGGTGTAGGGCGCATTCTTCACCAGTTCAGGATTCTCCTCGGCCTCGCGTGCAATCTGCCGCAGAGCGTCGACCAGCAGGTCCAGCTCCTCGCGGCTTTCGCTCTCCGTCGGTTCAATCATCATCGCGCCGGAGACGATCAGCGGGAAGCTGACCGTGTAGGCATGGAAGCCGTAGTCCAGCAGCCGCTTGCCCATGTCACCAGTCTTCACGCCGTTCTTTGCCTGCAGCTTGTCGCTGAAAACAACCTCGTGCATGGAGGCGGTCTTGAATGGCAGTTCGAAGACGTCCTCCAGCTTGGCGCGCAGGTAGTTGGCGTTCAGCACGGCGTCTTCGGTGGTCTGGCGCAGGCCATCCGGACCGTTGGCCAGAATGTAGGCCAGCGCGCGGATAAACATGCCGAAGTTGCCGTACCAGGCGCGCACACGGCCAATGCTCTGCGGACGGTCATAGTTCAGTGTCAGCGTCCCGTCAGTCTTGGTTGCCAGCACGGGCGAAGGCAGAAACGGCTCCAGGATCTTCTTGCAGGCCACCGGACCCGAGCCCGGGCCACCACCGCCGTGCGGGGTAGAGAAGGTCTTGTGCAGGTTCAGGTGCATAACATCTACGCCAAAGTCGCCGGGGCGGGTCTTGCCCACCAGCGCGTTCATGTTCGCGCCGTCCATGTACAGCAGCGCGCCCTTGGCATGCAGAATGTCGGCAATCTTGTGAATGTCGCTTTCGAAGACGCCGATGGTCGACGGGTTGGTCAGCATCAGCGCCGCCGTATCCTCATCTACCAGCTTCTCCAGCTCTGCCAGGTCCACCATGCCCTCAGCGTTCGACTTCAGGTTCTGCACCTGGTAGCCGACAACCGCCGCGGTTGCGGGGTTCGTGCCGTGCGCCGAGTCAGGAATCAGCACCTTCTTGCGCGGGTTGCCCTTGCTCTCATGGTAGGCGCGCACCAGCAGCATGCCGGTAAATTCACCATGCGCTCCGGCAGCGGGCTGCAGTGTGATGGTGTCCATACCGGTGATTTCGAGCAACGCATCGCTCAGCACCTTCATGATCTCCAGCACGCCCTGCGACAGCGCCTCGGGCTGGTAAGGATGCGCCTCGGCCAGACCTTCCAGCCGGGCCACCAGCTCATTCACGCGGCCGTTGTACTTCATCGTGCAGCTGCCCAGCGGGAACATGCCAAGGTCAATGGCATAGTTCCAGGTGGAGAGGCGCGTGAAGTGCCGCACAATCTCAATCTCGCTCAACTCAGGCATCACGCCCAGGTCCGTGCGGACTGCATCGCCCAGCAGGGCGGCGGCGTCAATGGCCGGAACGTCCAGCTCCGAGAGACGGTACGCCTTCTTACCCGGCGACGACTTCTCGAAGATCAGATCTTCGTTCTGGTTGACGTGGACAGTGGCTTTCTTCGGTGTTCCTACGAACTTTTCGTCTGCCATGTTTCTTCCTTAGAACTCGTAAACCTCGCCACCGGCGGTCAGTTCGCCAGCCTGCGAGGTGTTCAAATCTTCTTCGCGGAGTGAGAGTGCAAAGGCCACTCCGTTCTCAAATTCCATCGTCAGCTCCACGCCCTCAACGTATGTTGAAGCCGTGATGCTGAGGCCGATGACAAAGCAAAGCGCATCGCGATAGCCCGGCTCGCCAAAGCCGATGGAGATACCATCCGGATCAGCGACCAGCGGCCATGCATACAGGCTCAGTACTTTCTCATCGAAGCGCAGGCTCACCTGGTCGAGAAAGAACTCGACCGAGTTGAGCCGTTCGCCAACAAGAAGTTCGGAGTCCATTACTTCAGCGCCTCGGCTGCCGCGTCGATCTGTACCTTCGTCGTCAGCTCAGTCGCGCACCACAGGGATGCATTCGGTCCAAGCTCGGGGTAGAACTTCTCGAGCGGCAGGCCGCCGACAATCTTCTTCTCCAGTAGACCGGCATTGGCAGCTTCCGCCGACTTGGCGCCCTGCAGCACAAACTCGTTGAAGCGCGGAGCTCCGCCAAACAACACCTTGCCCGTCGCGCCAATCGTCTGCGCGGCGTAGTGTGTCTTGGCCAGGTTCTGCTCGCCCAGCTCCTTCAAACCCTTGCCGTAGACCGTCAGGAAGACCGTGACCATCAGCGCCACCAGGGACTGGTTGGTGCAGATGTTCGAGGTCGCCTTCTCGCGGCGGATGTGCTGCTCGCGGGTGCTCAGCGTCAGAACAAAGCCGCGCTTGCCATCCAGGTCCTTGGTCTCGCCCGCAATACGGCCCGGCATCTGGCGCAGGAACTTCTCCTTGCAGGCGATGACACCGCAGTACGGTCCACCATAGCCAACGGGAACGCCAAAGCTCTGCGCCTCCATGGAGACGATGTCAGCCTCCTTCGGAGGCTTCACAATGCCCAGCGAAACAGCCTCTGCGATCGAGACAATCAGCAGCGCACCCTTCTTGTGAGCAATCTCCGCAATGGCAGCCACGTCCTCAATCGTTCCGAAGAAGTTCGGCGACTGGATCAGAACGCAGGCTGTGTCGCTGGTGATCGTGGCATCCAGCTTCGCCAGGTCCACACGTCCGGTCTCGCTCGCGTAGTCCACCTCGGTGATCGGGATCTCCTGGTGCTGCACGGTCGTCTTCAGGACCTCGCGGTACTCCGGATGCACGGTGCGTGCTACCACCGCGCCATTGCGCCCGGTAACGCGAACCGCCATCATCACGGCCTCCGCGGCGCCGGTCGAACCGTCGTACATCGACGCGTTGGCAATCTCCATGCCGGTCAGTTCGCAGATCATCGTCTGGAACTCGAACAGCGCCTGTAGCGTGCCCTGCGCAATCTCTGGCTGGTACGGCGTGTAGCTGGTCAGAAACTCGCCGCGCGAAACGACGGTATCAATCAGCACCGGGCGATAGTGGCGGTACGCGCCCGCGCCCAGAAAGCTGGCATAGCCGGTGGCGTTCTTCTCGGCAAAGGCCTTGAAGCGCTCAATCACTTCCTGCTCGCCATGCTGGCGAGGGATGTCGAGGTCGCGCGTCAGGCGATACTCCGCCGGAACGGTCGAAAACAAATTGTCGATCGACGGCACGCCGATGTCGGCGAGCATCTCTTTACGATCGCTCGGACTCTTCGGTAGGTAGCGCATTAGTGACCCGTCTCTTCGCTGATGAACTTCTCGTAGTCGGCGGCGGAGAGCAGGCTCTCAAGCTGCGCGGCATCGAACTCGGCCTTGATGATCCAGGTAGCGTTCGCATCCGAGTTCACCGTCTCCGGAGCGGAGTTCAGCGCCTCGTTGATCTCCAGCACCTTGCCGTTCACCGGCGAGTACAGGTCGCTGACGGCCTTGACGGACTCAACCGTGCCAAAGCTCTCACCGGCCTTCAGCTCAGCGCCCACCGTGGGCAGCTCAACAAAGACGATGTCGCCCAGCGTCGACTGCGCGTAGTCGGTGATGCCGATCTTGCCATCGGCGGAAATCCACTCGTGTTCCTTGGTGTAGCGATACTCGGTTGGGTAAGCCATCTGTGTGCTCTCCAGTCTTTCGGTTGAAACTTGAATCGGTAAAATTGCCAGATACTAGGTCGTTTTCTTCGGCTTCTTGTAGAAGGGCAGCGGAACTACCTTCGACTTCACCATGGAACTGCGGACCTGCACCGCAACCTCCGTGCCGATCTCTGCCAGATGCAGCGGCACATAGGCTAGTGCAATATTCTTCTTCAGGAAGGGCGAAGGCGAGCCAGAGGTGACGTAGCCCACCTGCTCCTTGCCTTCCACATCGAACACCGCATATCCATCACGCGCAATGCCGCGGTCAATCGTCTCCAGGCCCACCAGCTTGCGGTGTGGTCCGCCATCGCGCTGAATGGCTGCAAGCGTCTCCTTGCCAACGAAGTCTGACTCTTTATCCAGTTTGCAGTAGCGGCCAAGACCCGCCTCAAAGACATTGATCTCGTCCGAGATCTCGTGGCCATACAAGGCCATCGCCGACTCCAGACGAAGCGTGTTGCGAGCGCCCAGGCCGCAAGGCACAATGCCGAACTCAGCGCCGGCCTCCAGAATCTCGTTCCACACGCGGGCGCTGGTCGCCTCGTCGGAGGGGATATAAATCTCAAAGCCGTCTTCACCGGTGTAGCCGGTACGGGCCACAAGCACGTTGTACAGTCCGCAGACCTTGCCCCACTGGAACCAGTAGTTCTTGATCGAGTCCAGATCCACATCGGTCAGCTTGCGCAGCACATCAATCGCCTTCGGACCCTGGATGGCAAGCTGCGTGTACATATCGCTGAAGTTGTTGATGTGGACCGACGGCATGGAGCCGATGGTCTTCCGAATCCACTGCTCATCCTTCTCGCGTGTACCGGCGTTGATCACGATCAGGTAGTCGTTGTCGCTCAGCTTATGCAGCACCACGTCATCGACGAAGGTGCCTTCCGGCGTCAGCATGGCGCTGTAGTGCGCCTGGCCCACCTGCAGCTTGCTGGCATCGTTCATCAGCAGCTTCTGTACGGCTGCCAGCGATCCCGGTCCACGCAGTTGAATGTCGCCCATGTGCGATACGTCGAACAGGCCAACGCCCGTGCGTACAGCCATGTGCTCAGCCACCAGGCCGGAGTACTCCACCGGCATGTCCCATCCGCCGAAGTCGACCATCTTCGCCTTCAGGGCGCGATGCGTGGCGTTCAAAGCAGTTTTGCGAAGCACAGAGCCAGAGTCAGACACGATGTGAGATCACCTTTATTTGAGCTTGGAATTCGGTGGGCCAAAGAAGGATTTTAATTCAGCGGGTTGGATGTCTCCCAATATCGTGCGTTTACCGCCCAACCCGAAAAGCAGTGTTTTCTGCCGTACAAACCTACCGGGGCCTCTTCGCTGCCCTTACAAAGCTGGAAATGGCAAACCATGTGAATGCCGCGGCAATCAGCGCGCTCATAAACCACTGCTGCCGGTGGGTTCCACCCTCCTGGTACGAATGGAAGTGAGTAATCGTAGCCTGCACAAAATACAGGGCGAACACGGCAAACAGGGTCCCCATGACCTGTAGCCAGACGGCGCGGCCGGCGTGTTTTACCGTGCCGAAAAAGCCTCGCCCGCCCGCGGCAACAGCCCGTCCGGTCTGCGCGGCGGATGGGCGACGCACCTGTGGCGTGGGGTCAGGGGCAGCGGCAGCCTTGCTGGCCTCAATGGCGGTGCGCGCGGCGTGGCGTACGCCCGCTCCCAGAACCTTTCCCAGCCGCACCTTATCCATGCATTTCAGTCTAAATGCGTGGCCCAACCCCTGGCGCTGGCTTGCATCCAATCCATCCCATGAAGCCGTTTGTCTTTACCTTCGCTACGTTCAGCGCCGCCGCCGTGGCACTTCTGCTCTGGGGCCCACGCCGTGTGAAACCGATTGATGAGCTTGCCCACCAGCTCGAAACCGCATGGCATGACCACCATACTTCCGCCGTCTAGTTCGCCGTCGGCCGCTCGACCTTGTCGATCACCATGACATCTACCGGCAGACGCGTCGCGTCTGCTTTCACCTTCATCTTCGGGCCGTTCTTCCCAACGCGAATGGCATATATCGGCAGTTCCCGCTGTTCGATGTGGAACTTCAACCCGAACCGGTCTGCAAGCAGCTTCTCCACCGTGCCGTGGAACTGTTCCACGTTCGGCCGCCCATCCGCATCGGGGTAACCGTTAACGTAATACCGGTCTGAGGTCGCCCAATCCGGAAGATTAATCAGCTGGTCTTTCTGCATGCCGAAGGCAAACATCAGCATGGAACGCACAGGCATATTGCGCTCTCCTGGTTCGGCGGGTTTCACCGTTGCAACATCAAAGGGCGGATGAGCCTCCTTGGCCATGCGCGGAACATCCTGGGCAAAGGCGCTGGAGAACAACAGGGCGAGCAGGGTATAACGCATCTTCAGCGGTATCCCCGACATACGGCCCCAATCCGCTGCTGGTTCACAGGACAGGCAAGAAATATACGACCGATCCCCATTGCAGGGCGTCCAATACAGCAGTAAGGTATTCGTTAACAAAGGCAGTGCCCAACACCCCGCAATGCCGTTCCCGCCAGGCTCGTTTTTTCAAAGGCCGGGAATACCCGATGCGCGGCGAAGTGGCTATTCGACGGAGGTGTCATTGAACCAGAAGGTGAAGGACCTGATCCAGCAGCTTGGCGAGGCCATTCACGAGTCGGTCTCTGAGTCAGAGCACATCGCAGGCGTTGTACGGGACATCCGGGAGCAGGGCTTCGATGTCCTGCTGATGCTGGAAGCGACCATCGGCCTGAATGAGGTTGAGGAAGAGAACGTAGACGCCGCAGAGGAAGAGGCCATGACCGGCCCGTTTACCTCCAACGACGTCAACTTCCTTAAGTCGCTGCGCATTGCCGTGGAAGACGCTGCGAACTAGGTTCGCTCATTTTCTCTGACAGAAGAACGGCCGCGTTTCCACGCGGTTGCGTGTCTTTCTGTTGCTCTTCCATCACTGCTAACTCACTTCAAAACAACAATATTCGGGGGTGGCAAGATGCCATGGCCCGTTTATCATCGCTTCATCTCTCGGGGGATATTCTTGCTCTTCGAGAACGCGAAGGCGCAAATTTGCGTCTTACCCAGAAGATTGACCTCTTGCAAGTAAAGGTATTTGGGTGCCATGAAAGATACATTGGGAGTTCTGCTTGCTGGTGGCGCCGGAGAGCGCCTCTTTCCTCTAACCCGCGACCGTGCGAAACCTGCCGTTCCATTCGGCGGTCAGTACCGCATTATCGACATTACCCTCTCCAACTGCATCAACTCTGATCTGCGCCGGGTCTACATCCTCACGCAGTACAAGGCGCTTTCGCTCAATCGCCATATCCGCGAGGGCTGGGGTCCGGTGGTGGCCAGTGAACTTGGCGAGTTCATCGAGATTCTTCCCCCAATGCAGCGCGTCAGCACGAACTGGTACATGGGCACCGCCGATGCGGTCTACCAGAACATCTATTCCATCGGTTCGGAGCAGCCGAAGTACGTCATCATCCTCTCCGGCGATCACATCTACAAGATGAACTACCAGCTCATGCTGGACCAGCACATCGAGTCCGGAGCGCATGTCACCCTGGCCACGCTGCCCATCAATCCGGATGAGGTTTCGCGTTTTGGCGTGGTCGATGTTGCCCGCAATGGAGAGATCAACGGCTTCCTCGAAAAGCCCAAAGAAACCAAGCTTCGTTCTCCCTTCAATCCGGACAAGGTCGATGCCTCCATGGGCATCTACATCTTCAACACAGATGTGTTGCTGCCCGAACTGATCAAGGACGCCGAGGACCCGGCCTCGAAGCACGACTTCGGCCACAACATCCTGCCCAACTTGCTGGGCCGCTTCAAGATGATGGCTTACAACTTCGTGGACGAGAACAAGCAGGAGGCACTCTACTGGCGCGATGTCGGTACGCTTGAGGCCTATTACGAGGCCAATCTCGACCTGGCTTCGGTCTCGCCTACCTTCAATCTTTACGACAAGAGCTGGCCCATGCGAACGCGCTCTTACCAGTACCCGCCGGCGAAGTTCGTCTTCGGTGAGCCTGGCCGTACCGGTATGGCCATCAACTCGGTCATCTCCGGTGGTTCTATCGTCTCCGGTGCGGTCGTGCGTAACTCCGTGCTCTCGCACGACGTTCGCGTGAACTCGTTTGCAGACGTGGATTCCAGCATCTTGTTTGCGCACGTCAATATCGGTCGCCACTGCCGCATTCGCCACGCCATCATTGACCGCGACGTCCACATTCCGGATGGCACGGTCATTGGCTACGACGCGCAGGAAGACAAGAAAAACTACTTTGTCTCCGCCTCCGGGCTGGTCGTGGTCACCCGCGACTACTCGGTCTATGAAAACCCGGTCAGCCAGAGCTTTATCCAGCCGGGCCGCTAAAAGGTCTACAAGCAGGAAGCCCGCCTCGAATCTTCGTGGCGGGCTTTTCCTTTGTCGTCCCAGCGAATTGCAGCAGCGTCTGGAATAAAAAAGGCAGGGCCGAAGCCCTGCCTTTTTTGTGTCCTTGCGTTTTCCGGTTACTGGCGATGGCCGAAGCGCCACACCAGGCCCGTCGAGATGGAGAAGAACTGGCGGTACTCCGTGCCATAGTGCTCCACAATCAGGTCCGGCTGCAGGCGGATCGCCCAGCGATAGCTGCCGTTGATGTCCAGTGAGCCGCCAAAAGCGCCGATCGGCTTGACTCGATTGGAATAGAGACCAACCGCAACCGCATTTGCGGAGGGGGTATTGGTCGGCGTATTCAGGCCGCCGCGCGTTCCACCGTCATACTTGCCCGCACTCACGCCCACCAGGCCGTGGTATTGAATGGCAAAACGCTGGTTCTTCCATCCGCGGTACTGTACGCCGCCCATGCCAATCATCTGGCGAACCACCGGGCGGTTGATCTGGTAGGGGTTCGGGAAGACCGGGGTGGTGCCGTATTCCACACGGAAGTCGACAACCGGGCCGATACGGTCGGTCAGCCAGTAGGTAGCCTGGCCTTCAAGACCGCCCATGTTGAAGCGTTTGGGCAGGTTCTGGCCGGCCTGGCCATTCATAAAGCTCATGCCGCCATAGGCTTCCCACTTGTTGTCGTAGCTTACGGGGATACGCCGTGCAAATTGCACGGTGCGTTTGGGAGCCACGGGCTGCTGGGACTGCGTGGCCGGCTCTGCCGATCCGCTGGTCTGCTCTGGCGCCGACTGGGCATGCAGTGTGGTCGAGAGCAGGGTGGTGGCAATCAGGGCGGTCATCCCGGCAAGTACGCGCCGGGTCACTTCGTGTCGCATGGTCCTCCAGACAGCAATGCTGCATCATTAACTATAACGGTTTGACGGAGGCCAAACGCCTGCCGCTGCCGTTTATGCGACAATAGTCCACAGGATTCCCGGGAGACAGTCATGGGCGAGCTATTTACACCAACCCACCTTATCGTCATCGCAGTCGTCGCACTTGTTCTGTTTGGCGGCAAAAAGCTGCCCGAACTCGGAAAGGGCCTCGGTGAAGGTCTGCGCGGTTTCAAGGACGGGATGAAGGGTGTCACGGAAGACACCAAGGATTCCGCCCACGCCGTTACACCCAAGCCTGAAGAGCAGGTTAAGTAACGCCCTGCGCTTTGGCGCCACCCACAAAGATTTCAAAACAAAAAGGAGCAGACTTTGCGTCTGCTCCTTTTTGCGTGTGCCCGTTTTTAGATCAGTCCAATGGCGCGGCCCGCAACGCCCACTCCCAGCCATAGGAAAAGCGACACGGCGGCTGTCACACGGGATAGCACCGTTGCCGAACTCCCCAGCGTCAGCACAACCCTGCGGTACAGCGTGAAATAGAACAGTACCGCGGCCGCGAGCAGTGCCATCTTCCAGCGGAAGGCGGCGTTGTAGTAGCACTTCAACGCCTCTTCTGAAACCAGGGCGATACCTGTCAGCAGCAGCACTGCCAGGCTGCCGAGCAACAGGCGGCTCAGGTCGCGATTCAATACCCGCGGAGATTCCCGTGTGAGAATCACGCCCATCAGGCGCAGATCCAGGATCAACACCGCCCCGCCAAGCAGGGCAATAGCCAACAGGTGGACTGCTTCCACCGATGCGAAGCCCCAGCGCGAGTTCTGCATGAACTGGCCGAGCGAGGAATGAGCAAGAGCGACAAACCAGACGCGAAGCATGGCAGGCCTTTCAGAAGTAAGCAATCGCTCTGCCGGCGACGATAATGCCGCCCCAAAGCGTAAGTGAGGCAAGCGCGGCGGCACGCGCGCGCCACGGAGAGGTGCGTGCCGTCTCCCACTCCTGCACCCTGCGGTACACCGTGGTATGAAACAGCAGCGGGTTCAACCCCACCAGCGCCAGCAGAATGATCTTGATGCGGAATGCGGGGTTGCCGTAGTTCTTCGCCGCCTCTGCCCAGAACAGCAGCAGACCGCTGACAAACATCACCACGAAACCGGACCAGGTGAGTGGAAACACGGCGCGTGAAATACGCGTGACAGGAACCTCGCGCAGCACGATTCCGAGCATGCGCAGGTCAAGCACCGCAATGGTGCCCACCAGCAGCATGATGGCCAGCACATGCACAGACTCAATAATGGAGAACAGGTATTCTGACTCGCGGATCGCTGTTCCGATCTGCGAGTCATAGATTACCTGGCATAGATGTTGCAGTTCGGGCATACCGGATCGGCTCTTTCGACGAAAGAAAACTGCATGGCTTACTTGCCTGCAGGCTTGTTGGTGTTTGGCAGCGCGCCCTGTACTGAGCCATCGTCGCCAGGTCCGCCATCTCCGGGGGTTCCGCCATAGATGCTGCGGCCATCGGGCAACGTCACGCGGCGTCCATCAATCAGGTGAGAGCCATCCTTCGCGCGGTATCCATCCACGACAATCGTGTCGCCGATGTTCAAATCGCCTTTCTTGAAGCCGCGGCGGCTCAACGCTCCTGGGCCTGCGCCTTCACATCCCCAGTTCGTAACCTTGCCATCCTTGTCCACAACATCGACGTAGAAGTACGAGTGTGGATTGGTCCATTCCACGCGGGTCAGTTTGCCAACCAGGCGGACGGGCTTGCTTCCGTCAAATTCCGCGGAAAAGGAGTGGTGGGCGTACGCACTGGCCGTCGCTAGCGCCAATGCACCAAGAGTTGAGAGAACAAACCTGTTCTTCATGGTGTCTTTCCTGTGTTGTGGATTGGGTAGATCGAAATGCAAAAGCCCGTTCACGAGGAACGGGCTTCGAAAACCTTGCGGAGTAAGAAGAAAGCGAATTCCGGCCAGTGGCCTATGGATTTCGTGCTTTCTTACGCGCGCATGCCTGCGTTGTCCCGTCCATTACTTCTGGAAGGAGCAACAACAACCCGGCATGCTGAATCGCGAATGCATTAGCTGAACTCTAAGTCCAGTTTCTTTCCTGTGTCAAGCGAGAGTACTTGACGCCGTGCATGGACTTGCTCTACGTTTGGCTCATGTTCGGCCATTACATGCTGGAACGTACGTGTTGTTGTTGCGCCTGTCGCTAGACATTCGCGTCCTCACGTCTGCATGTGTTCGTGTTGGCAATCTCTGTCATACATCCCAATAGCAAAAAAGAAAAAAAGACCTTGTGCGAGCCCTCGTCTCTGTGTGCGATGGCGCATCGTTTCAGGTTGACTGGAAAGGGTTTTCCTGATGAAAGCAATCCTGCGCTTGAGTGCATCTGTGTCACTGTCGGTACTTCTCGCTGGCTCTGCCAGCGTATGGGCTCAGCAGAAGTCCGCAAAGGCACCTGACGTTACCGGCCGCGAGAACTCACCCTTCTCGCGCAATGAAGCTGACCTTCCCAAAGGCCCGGCGCCCCGCCTCAACGGGCATCCTGACCTCTCCGGTTACTGGATTCCCTCCAGGAAAGACCGGCCAACCGGTAACCTCGGCAAGGACTATCCCGCCTACAAGCTGCCCTTCACGCCTGCCGGCGAAGCCGCGCTGAAGTACAACCTGGAGCACACCGTCGATCCCGAAGCGGTCTGCATCGTTGGCGGTCTGCCGCGCCACAATGCCAGCGGTCTGCCCTTCCAGTTGCTGCAGGGCGCGGACCATGCCGTCTTCCTCTACTGGTACACCACCTACCGTCTTGTACCCTTTGATGGCCGCAAGCACGCCGAAGATCCTGACCCTTCCTTCTTTGGCGAAGAGATCGGTTCCTGGGAAGGCGACACCTTCGTCATCGACTCCACCGCATTCAAGGAACAGCGCACCTGGGCTGATGAAAACGCCAATCCGCATAGCGACCAGCAGCATGTCGTCGAACGCTGGACACGTCCTGACATTGGCCACCTTCACGTCGAGATGACCGTCACCGATCCCAAGTTCTACACCGAGCCGGTTCACTACCAGCGCACCTGGCTCCTGGGCAAGCCGACGGACGAAGTGAAGGAATACTCCTGCGCTGAAGACAATGTCGACGCCCCGCACATCGGTCCCGGCCCCGGCCCCATCGGCCCCGATGGACAGCGCGGCTATGGCAAGCTGGCTCCGTTGCCTCCGCCCCCCGATAAGAGCCATCCCGCAGTCACAAATATTCCCGACTAAGTGATCTGGACAAGAGATGATGAAACGATTCTTCCTTCTCACCATTCTGGCGGTCTCCACGATGGGGGCCGCCACCCCGGACAGGCGTGCCGAGCTGAAGGCCCGTATGGACAAGCTGCAGGATACGCGTGACGATCTGCGCGATGCTCTTGATGCGAAGGATGGCGCCAAAGCAGCAACTCTCAGTCGAGACATCGCACAGTTACTTCACGAAGACGAGCCTCTCTGGCAGACCGAAAAATTCGAAGAGGTACGACGCATCAATCAGGCAACGATCCAGCTTGCGGAGAGGATCCAGTCACAGTCATCCGCAGGAGAAATACAGGGGGCGCTGGAAAGCTATACAGCTCTGCAGAAAAGCTGCGCTTCCTGCCATGATCGTCATCCGGAACAACAGTTGCCCTGAACGAGAGCGGTCCGCAAGCCGGTCACGATGGGAATCCTTCTGGTCGAGAATGATAACCAGGTGGAATCGCATGGAACTGAGACACGTCAGAAGCTTTCGCGCTGCCGCAAAGTCGCTCTATCTCTCACAGTCCGCGCACTCTGGCAGTCAGTGATGTCCCGCTGGTTGCCAGGAGGGCTGATAGTACTCTCTGACATCCACCACAATGGACCCTGCGGCTCGTGCAGCTACGAGGCCGGTCTCTGAATCTTCAAAGACCACGCAGCGATCAGCAGATACGCCGAGCCTGCGTGCAGCTTCCAGGTAGATATCCGGCGCTGGCTTGCCATGGACCACATCTTCGCGCGTAACAATTTCGTCAAAGCAATCCAGCAGGTGAATGGCTTCCAGGGTCACGATGACATTCGCGCGATTTCCATTGGAGGCTACCGCGAGTGGCATCTTCCCTTTGAACTCTCGGGCAACCGAGCTGACGACCGTAACCTCCTGCAGCAGGTGCAGATGTTCCCGGAAATACTGCTGATGCTCTGTCAGTACGCGATCTTTGTCCTCGATCCTGCCCAGCCCCTCAGCCTCAAACTTCTGCAGAAGGGCATCCGCCGTAATCGAGTGGTTCTGATAAAACCACTCCGTGGGAAGCACCAGCCCACGGCGTTGCAGCGCCTTCTCAAGTCCATACTGATGCGCCAGCATGGTGTCGACAAGGGTCCCGTCGCAGTCGAAGATCAGACCTGACGCTTGAGAAATTGCCTGGGAGAACGGTGACGTAAAAGTCATTCTCTCCAGTATAGGTTTGTCATGGAAAAGGACAGTAAAAGCCGAGGCTTCACATCGTTGCCGACTGGCGAGGCTCTGTTCTGAGCGGAAGGATCAACAGTCCGGAAAGCGTCAACGCGATCGCCATCAGCAGATATCCTGCCTGTGAGTTGCCAGTGCGTCCCTGCAGAAAGCCAACGAAGTAAGTGCCGGTAAAGGATCCAAGCGCGCCCAGGCTATTAATCAGCGCCGTTACTTCACCGGAAACATTGCTCGGCAGCATCTCCGGAATAATCGCAAAAAACGGTCCATACGGCGCATACATGGCGCCTCCGGCAAGAATCAAAAAGCCAAAGGAAATCCAGAAGCTATGATTTGCCGTCAGGTAGGAACCGAAAAAGGCAGCGCCTGCAAGCATTAGGAACGGCCATACGAAGTGCGCACGCCTCGCCATGCGATCGGAGAAGTAACTCACCAGCAGCATCAGCACAATGGCAAAGGCATACGGCAAGGCGCTAAGCAGGCCGGTCATGCCAATGCCCTGCGACGATCCGCTCTTGATCATCACGGGCAGCCAGAGCACAAACCCGTACACGCCCACGCTCCACAGGAAATACTGCACGCAAAGCAGAATCACCCGGGGGTTGCGATACGCACTCGTCAGGTTGGCAACCTTCGGCAGCACAGCTTGTTCCCTGGTCAGGACGTCGCGCAGAGCGGTGGCGCTTTCCGGCGCAACCCAGGATGTTTCTTCGGGGCTGTCGCGGATGACGAGGAACCAGATCACGCCCCAGACCACCGACGGCATGCCCTCCATCACAAAGGTCATCTGCCATCCGAAGGCCTTGATCATGTACCCGGTTGCGGCGGACATCCATAGCACCGTTACAGGATTGCCCAGTAACAACAGCGTGTTGGTGCGCGACCGTTCTGACCGCGTAAACCACTTCGTCAGAAGAATCAGCATGGCCGGCAGAATAAAGCTTTCCGCCGCGCCCAGCAGCAGGCGGTCCAGCGCCAGCACCCAGTACTGTTTGATGACGCCGGTCAGCGAGGCAAGAATGCCCCAGCTCGCCAGGGCCAGCCCTATGAGCAGCCGTGCAGAACGCTTCCGCGCATAAGCCGCTCCAGGAATTTGAAAGGCAAAGTAGCCGAAGAAGAACAGCGATCCCAGCAGTGCGGACTGCGTCGGTGTAATCTGCAGCGAATCCGCCAGACCTGCCGCCGCGCCAAATCCATAGTTGGCACGGTCAACATACGCCAGGCTATAGGTCACAAAGACCACCGGCAGAATGTAGTACCAGCGCTTCTTCAGGTCCGGATGCGCGGCGAGCTGCTGCGGTGCTGCGCTGGTGCGGGAATCGGTCGCTTCAAATGCCATGGCTGCCCTGTGTGTGACAAACAGCGCAGCGCAAACCGCGGCTCCTGTGTCGCACGAAAGACTAGCAGCAGCAGGCAACAGTCGCCAAGGCATGCGTCCAGGAGGATGCGGTTGATTGTGTGTCCACGCGCGTGGAACCTACCCCATCGGGTGATGTTTTGCAGTTTCCGATTGCGGAGTCTAAGCGTACACGCCATGACCTCCTCTTGCTATCCCCCAGCAGCACCTTTTCCGTCCGCACTGAGAAGCCTTGGACGGCTCAACTCATCAAGCTGCATTCGGAGACTTCGGTGTTGCCTGTTGGCGTGGTGCGCTCTCTTCGCAGCCACGGCAGCACAGGCGGCGGAGTCGCAGCCACCGCAGCCCCATGTGCTGCAGGGCATGCAGCACATGAACTGGACCGGGCGCGATGGTGCTCCGGCAAGCGTTATGGCATTTGAACAGAGTGTGGACGGTGCGCTGTGGCTGGGTTCCCGCCAGGGGCTTTATCGTTTTGACGGTTCCGGCTTTCAGCGGATCTTTGCCGTCGATGATGGGCCCGCCTCTCCTGCCGACATCTATGCGTTGAAGCCGACGCCGAACGGAGATCTCTGGATCGGAAACTTCGTTGCGGGCGTCACGCTCCTGCATCACGATGGAACCGTCTCGCGTTTCAGCAAGGGCATTCCACGCGGCGGTGTCACGCAGTTTCTCCAAGCGCCGGACGGTCGTTTCTGGGCTTCCACGACCATGGGGCTCGCAGCATTTGATGGACACGCATTTCATCCGGTCGGCCCGGAGATGGGCCTGCCCACGAATATGTCCGTCACCTGCATTGTGCGCGGAGACGGCTCGCTCGTGGTGCGTACCTTTGTCCCCGGCTATTTCACGCTCAGCCCGAACGCAAAGCGGTTTGAGCACCATATGGATACGCTTTCCGGCTATCTCCCATTCGCGGTCGATCCGGCAGGGCGTTTGTATGAAAGCACCCCGCAAGGGCTCATCGCGATTGAGGATGGCGTGGCAGAACATCGCCGTGTCCTCTCGTGGCAATACGAGTACGCCGCGCCGGATGTGCGCATCGACAACACAGGTGTGCTGTGGGCAACTGAGCGCGGTGCCGGCATCCTTAAGGTATGGCCGGATTCTCAAACGCATCTTCTCTCCGAAACCTCTCGCCGCGAGGCGTTCCATGAACGCGACGGCCTGACCTCCGAGCAGGTCATGAGCAACTATGTAGATCGCTCCGGAAGCCTGTGGGTGGGTACAGAGCGTGGTGTGGATCGCTTTCACACCAGCGCGCTGGCTCGCGTGGATGAAGGTCTGGATCGCGCCTACCTTGGTATCGCTCCCGCTGCGGGTGGAAGATTCTGGCTGGTTGGTTTCAGCGGCGGAGCCTGGCTCCGCGATTCCGAGGG
The DNA here is from genome assembly GCF_025685395.1 of Terriglobus tenax. Taxonomy (NCBI): domain Bacteria; kingdom Pseudomonadati; phylum Acidobacteriota; class Terriglobia; order Terriglobales; family Acidobacteriaceae; genus Terriglobus; species Terriglobus tenax. The sequence continues at coordinate 2,514,679 of NZ_JAGSYA010000004.1, forward strand.
CAACCTGAAGCCCTCTGCGGCGTTGCCCACCACCTTCCGCAAAATCACCTCCGTCACCAGCGAGGAGAAAGGGGGCGTGTGGATTGCCACGGAAGCAGGCGTGGGTCTTCTTACTGAGAAGAAGTGGACTATGCTGCCATCGTTCTCGAATGCACCTGTAAAGACTGTGACCTCCATGCATGCAGACGGGCACGGTGGCCTCTGGATCGTTGCGTACGGTGCCGGCGTTGTTCACTGGACAGGCACCACATGGCAGCCGCTCCCGGCTCTGGCCCGTGTGGCGGTTACTTCTATGGCGGTGCTGGGTGATGATGTGATCGTCGGCACGCGCGATGGCCATGTCATTCGCTGGAACCCTGAGCAGGGCCTTCAAAGTGACCGTGCGCTGGATATGGGATTCGTCACTGCCCTTACACCGGCCCAGGAAGGCATCTGGATTGGAACGGACAAGGGGATCGGGCTTCTGAACGCAGGCCAGTTTCTGCCTGTGCCCATCAAGGCGAATCCATTTCCGTATCGTATCTCCGGCCTTGTTCGTTGCAGCAATGGAGATCTGTGGCTCAACACTCCGGTCGGCGTTATGCATGTCCCGGCACAGCAGGTGCAAGGGGTCCTGCGCCACACGCAGACCTCGGTGGATGCTGACGTTTTCGATTCCTCGGATGGAGTGGAAGGCATTCCTCTGCGATCGTTCCTCACGCCCACCGCACGCGGCCTCGAGGATGGCAGCGTGGTTTTCACCACGCAACTCGGCGTTTATCGCATGGATGTAGCAAAGGCCGCGCAACGCGCCATTGCTGAACGACCGATCATCGCCGGCGTGCGTGCGGACGGCGAGCCGCTTGACCTGCGGCAGATTCAGCTCAAGCCGCATATCCACACGCTTGAAGTGGACTATGGTTCCGTCAGCATTGACGCTCCCCAGCGTCTCGTCTTCCGCTACCGTCTCCGTGGTGTCGATTACGGCTGGCAGACTGCCGGCAAACGACGGCAGGCAGTCTATACCGACCTTCCGCCCGGGCAGTATGACTTTGAAGTGCAGGCCTCTTATGATGGCCGACAGTGGAGCCCATCCTCCCAGGGTCTTTCGATGCGCGTACCGCCTGCCTTCCTGCAGCGTTGGCAGGTCAGGCTGGCTGCTCTCGCCAGTCTGGCCCTTCTGGGCGCCCTGTTCGTGCGCTATCGCCTCCGCCAGGTTTACGAACTCGCGCAGTTACGTTTGCAGGCGCGTCTTGAAGAGCGTGAGCGCATCGCGCGTGATCTGCACGATACCTTGCTGCAGGCTGTACAAGGCATCATCCTGCGTTTCAGCGCCCTGGCAGACACTTCCATCGCCGATGAGAAGCAGCGCGGCGTCATGCATCAGGCCCTGGAGCGCGCGGAAACTGTCGTGCAGGAAGGCCGCGATCGCGTGCGCGATCTGCGTTCAACTTCAGACTCGCCCGAGGCGCTCGAAAACGCGCTTCGAGATGCCGGCGCGATGCTGTCCATTCAATCCCCGGCTAACATGATCGTCGAGAGCGAGGGCGACCCGCGACGCTTTCACGCTGTCATGCTGGATGAGCTCTTCTGCATTGGCAGAGAAGCCATCAACAACGCAATTGAGCACGCCGAAGCGCAAACCATCTGGTGCAAACTGTCGTATCTTCCCCATGAATTTCAGTTGGTGATTGAAGACGACGGGAAAGGCATGCCCGGCGGCAAGGTCGCTTATAAAGATGGCCACTGGGGTCTGATGGGCATGGAAGAGCGCGCACGCAAGATCGGCGGCCGAATCTCATTTGCACACCGCAAACCTTCGGGGTTCCGTGTTCAGCTCACCGTTGATGCAAGCCTTGCGTATGCCAATGCGCGGGTGCAGCAGGTGGGTCTGCGCAATCTCTTTTCAAATGAATGGTTCTGGCGGCGTTTCTCGCAGAGCTCGGGTATGGATGGTGTGCGGGAGTAGCCACAAACTCCCAGCCCCATGCGCCGCGCGCCAGCGCCATCCTAGTGAAGGTCCAGGAAGCCGCGGCGCATGGCAATGGTGACGGCATGTGTGCGGTCATTCGCGCTCAGCTTGGAGAGAATGCTCTTCATATGGGCCTTCACGGTCTCTTCACTGATGGAAAGCTTGCGGGCAACCAGCTTGTTGGCGTTGCCTGAGGCGACATGCTTCAGAATGTCCACCTCGCGCGGTGTAAGAGGGGTATCAACGGCATGCTCGGCAATCTGTGAGGCGATCTCCGGAGCAATACGGCGCTGGCCGGAATGAACCGTGCGGATAGTGTCCAGCAGGTACATGCGCAGCATCCCCTTTAACAGGTAGCCTGATGCGCCGGCCTTGAACGCACGCACGGCATGCACATCGCCCGTGTAGGTTGTCAGAATAATCACTCTCGCCGCCGGATAGTACTCGCGAATGTCGGCCAGCGCCGCAAGTCCATCACGGTCGGGCAGGCGCAGGTCCAGCAGGGTAATGTCCGGACGGTGCTGCCGGAACATCGCAACGGCTTCAGCGCAACTGCAGGCCTCCGCAACCAGTTGCATATCCGGCTGCGGTGCAATCAGGGCGCGAATGCCTTCGCGAAACAGAGGATGATCGTCGACCGTCATTATGCGAATGGGTGTGGTATCGCTCGTAGACATCAGTGGGTCTCCAGGGGGATGGAGGTGCAAATCTAAGACTGACACTACCGGGCCCGGGCTGGCGTCACACTTTCGAGCAGTATGCCCACAATTTTTGAGCGCGAGCGAGGGCACAACTCCGCTACCGGAGAATTCCAGCGTTTCAAGGGAATATTGGGATTTAGGAAGGGGAAGTGGCGGAGAGAGGGGGATTCGAACCCCCGATAGAGTTTTAACGCCCTATAACGGTTTAGCAAACCGCCGCCTTCAGCCACTCGGCCATCTCTCCGGCGTGCAACAGGGTTTCAGTATACCGGAACGCCGCGATTTCCCGTACAGTCAAAGCCATCGCAATGCAAAAATCGGTTCGCAAGCTCCGCCTGCTGCCCCTGCTGGCAGGCATTTACTACATGGTCGCCGGTGGTCCGCAGGGGCTTGAGGACATCCTCGGCATGGCGGGATACGGCCGCGCCATCCTGATTCTGGTGCTTTTGCCCTTTGTCTGGAGCCTGCCAACCTCGTTGATGATTGGTGAGTTAGCCAGCTCCATCCCCCTCGAAGGCGGCTTCTACGCCTGGGTCCGGCGCGCCCTGGGGCCCTTCTGGGGCTTTCAGGAGGCGTGGCTTTCGCTCGCCGCCTCCATCTTTGACATGGCCATCTACCCCACGCTCTTCGTGGAGTACATCAGCCGCATCGTTCCCGCGCTCGGCCAGGGCCACTGGCCGCTGCTGCTCAAGCTGGCCGTGATTGCGTGCGCCACGCTCTGGAACCTGCGTGGAGCCTACGCCGTCGGCGAGGGCTCGGTAAAGATGATGTTCCTCGGCCTCTCACCCTTCGTCGCGCTCATCATCTTTGCTCTCTGGCACGCCGCCCGGCACCAGGCCCCGGCCTTTGGTGGCAAGCCAGCGACATACACCCTTTCCGGAGCCATCCTCGTCGCGATGTGGAACTACATGGGCTGGGACAACGCCTCCACCATTGCCGGCGAGGTGGAGCAGCCGCAACGCAACTACCCTCGCGCCATGCTCACCGCCGCCTTCATGACCATGGCCACCTACACCATCCCTATCTGCGTTCTGTGGGTGGCTGGGCTTGATCCTGCCGGTTTCACCACCGGCTCCTGGGTCGACGCTGGACGGTTCTTCGGAGGTCCTATCCTGGCCGCGGCCATCGCCGTCGCCGTCTCCATGGACAGCCTCGGCAACTTCACCTCGCTCACCATGTCCTACACCCGCCTGCCCTTAGCCATGGCGCAGGACGGCCTGCTGCCCAAACCCTTCGCTCGGCTCAACCGCCACAGGGTTCCCTGGGTTGCCATCCTCTTCTGTGCCACCCTGTGGGCACTGGCCCTGGGGCTCACGTTTGAGCGGCTTATCAGCGTGGACCTCGTGCTCTGGGGCTCCAGCCTTCTGCTGGAGTTCGCCGCGCTGGTCATTCTGCGCCTCCGCGAACCGCACATGATCCGCCCCTTCAAGGTGCCCGGCGGCCTGGTCGGCGCCATCACCCTCGGCCTCGGCCCGGCCGTACTCATCGCCTTCGCACTGTGGGCCGCACGGGATGAGCAGGCCTACGGAATCTCCGCTGCACTGTTCTCAGTCTTGATTGCTGCTATCGGTCCGCTCTTGTATTGGGTTTTGGCGCGCAAACGGCGTAATCCAGATGCACCTGTTGTCACATCCTTTACAAAGTGAAGGGCGTATCTCGCGCAATTGAGACCCGCGTGTACTGGCGGTTGAGAAATTACAATTCCCACGCGACGACTTTCGAGCCTCACTCGTCCATTACGCATACCGCAACACTCAAAGGAGCGCCACCCATGTGCGATGAACACATTCACCAGGGCCTGACCCACGATCCCACCCTCACCCGCCGGGCCTTTGGTCTGGGTGCTGCCGCAGCCGTGGCCCTCACCTCCGCCCGCGCCAACGCGGAAGCGAAGGTTGTCGAAAAGGACGTCAACGTTCCCATGGCCTCCGGCGTCTCCGACTCCGCGCTCTTCTATCCCGAGGGCAAAGGCTCCTGGCCCGCCGTACTCATCTGGACGGACATCCTGGGCCTGCGCCCGGTCTTCCGGGAGATGGGGCGCCGTCTTGCCGCCGAGGGATACGTCGTTCTTGTCCCCAACCCCTTCTACCGCAAGGCCAAGTCTCCGGTCGTGGATGGCACCTTCGACTTCAACAAGCCCGAAGACCGCGCCAAGGTCATGCCTTTGGCTGCCTCTGTCACCGCGGCTGATGCCAACATCAGCGATGCGAAGGACTACCTGAAGTTCCTCGACACGCTGCCCCAGACCAACAAGAAGAAAAAGATCGGCGTGCAGGGCTACTGCATGGGCGGTCCGCTCACCTATCGCACGGCGGCCGTCGTCTCGGACCGTGTTGGCGCAGCCGCGACCTTCCACGGCGGCGGCCTGGTCACCGACAAGCCCGACAGTCCGCACCTCGTTATTCCGCAGATGAAGGCAGAGGTCTACTCCGCTGTCGCCGCCAACGACGATGAGCGTGACCCCAAGGCCAAGGATGTTCTGAAGGAAAGCTTCGCTGCCGCCAAGGTGCCTGCCAAGGTTGAGGTCTATCCCGGTTGCGCCCACGGATGGACCGTCAAAGGCAGCCAGGTCTATAACGAACCTGGAGCGGAAAAGGCCTGGACCGAACTGCTGGCCCTCTACAAGCGCCGCCTGGCATAACGACCTCAAACCGGGTGCCCCATCCATCGCAACGCGCGACCTTCTCTTGCCAATAAGGCCACCTGTCCGGTGGCCTTATTCCATGCCCTCAGCAATTCGTTCCAGGTCTTTCTCGCTGCGCAGAATCACAAGCTGCGAAGAATCATCCTCTGGCGCGCACACCGTTACACCATGCTTCGGGCAAAGGTCCATGCACCCAACGCTGACGAGGTGAAGCTCCATCTCCGGATGAAGTTTGTTGTGGCGCTTGACCGTCTTCTTCAGCTTTGCCAGAGCGTGCAGGGCTTCGTCATTCTTCAGCTTCTTCTGGCATTTGCGGCAGGCCAGAACAACCTTGCCATGCCATGGAGCGGGATAGCGTTTCAACTCTGACGTCATACGCCAGGTTAGATGCCTACTTCAGCCGGCGGATCTTGATGTTGCGGAAGTGCACCACGTCGCCGTGATCCTGCAGCAGGATATGTCCATCCTTCGCCTCGCCAAAGCCGGCATAGTGGTTGAACTTGCTCAGGGACAGGGCCTCTTTGAACTCCGGCGAGGTGCGGTCATACTCCAGCACCTTTACGCCGTTCAGCCAGTGCTCACCATGCGTTACGTGCACCACAATGCGGGCTGTGTTCCATTCACCAATCGGCTTCACCGGCTTGTTCTCCGCGGCCGGCAGAATGTCATACAGCGACGCCGTCTTGCGGTTCCCATTCCGCCCCAGCTTGGCATCCGGATGCACATCATCATCCAGCACCTGGTACTCAAAACCGATCACCGACTTTGCCGCTTCATTCACCTTGTCGTTGACGAAGTACTTGATGCCGCTGTTCGCGCCACGCGTCAGCTGAAAGTCCACCACCAGTTCAAAGTCCTGGAAGATCTCGTCCGAAACCACATCGCCCTGGTGCGACGACGAGTGATGCAGCGTCAACACTCCATCGACAATCTGCGCACCCTCTACAGCAGCTCTCTTATCGGAGGCATCGTGCCAACCTTGCATCGTCTTGCCGTCCCATAACATCTGCCATCCGGCAGCCTTGTCTTTGGCAGACAGTACATTGTTCTGCGCGTGAAGCGCCGTCGTTGCAGCGAGAGAGAGGCAAAGCATCAGAGACAGTTTCATGGCGACACCATCCTACACGCGCGCCATGAAACCAATCTCCTCTCGCATACTTTGTCCCTGTTACAGCCCTTCCTTCTTCAGCATGGCAAGCACCTCTTCGGAAGCCTCCAGCGGCCCCTTCGGTTTTGGAATCGCCGCCCCTGCCGCCAACAACGCGCGCACCACCGCAGGGTAATCACCTTTATCCCGCTCCCAGCTATTCAGACTGCCATGCAGAGCCCACGCCAGCGGACTGCCTCCGAACTCCATTTCGAAGATGTTCACTGTGGCCCCTCGCTGGAGCAGAGCCTCCACCGCCTCCACATTGCCGTGCCACGATGCAAAGTGCAACGCCGTCTGGTTGTTCTCCATCGTCGCCGTCGCCGGCCAGCCGCACTGCAACAGAGTCTTCAGCGCACTTGTATTGTTCCGCAGCGCAACTCCAACAATCCGTCGCGCAGCCCGCTCGCTCAGCTTTGCCAGCGGAGTCGTCTTCTGAATCTGTTGGACGAGCGACATATCTCCGATCTCCGCTGCCTGCAACAGCCGCAGCCACGGCTCACTGCGCTGCATCAGCAGGTCAAAGACATTCTTATGTCCGAACTCATGGGCAATCACATGCGGTGATTTGCTGTTGCCAAAGCTGTACATGTAAATCGTTCCCCCCGAATGCGGATTCTGCTTCGGGAAGTCCCGATCGCTCACGGTCACATGCACGGCATCAGGATTCTCATTCAGCAGCCGCTCCACCAGCGCCAACTCTCCAATCGCCGAAGCCATCAGGATGTCCGGCGCTGCTCCCCGAGACAGCAGATAGCGCACCACATCGTGCCGGTATGGCTCGCGCCAGGAATACATCTGCCGCGTACATGCCATGTACTGCGCCGCCGTCGATTCATGGTCGATGTCCCGTGCATCGATCTCCGCTCCGCTCTCCAGCAGCAGCATGGCAATCTCTACCGTCGCTGCAAAGTGCAGAGGAAGCTGCCCATCGCCACCGCGCGCATGTACCAGCTTTGGATCGGCCTCCAGCAACTCGCGGACCCGTTCGATCTTGCCCAGCCGCGCCGCCGCGTGGATATCAACAGTGGCTCCGCGCTGGATCAGGTACTCCGCCAGTTCAGGATTCGCCGAGTCCAGCACACCAAAGCTGCCTGCCCACCATTGCGAGCGCACATTCACATCGGCGCCAAACTCCAACAGCACCTCCGCCACCTCGCGGCTCTGGTTCCAGGTTGCTGCCAACAGAGGCGGCGTGCCAAAGTCGTAGCCCTTCAACGGTTCATTGATCGTTTGCCGCAGACTCGGATGCCGCGACAATACCTGCCGCACCAGTTCAGCCTTGTTGGAGCGGATGGCCGCCGAAAGTGCCTCAGCTGGGTCTTCAGAACCCAGTTCCACATGCAGCTTCAGCGCAGGCCATGTGTCAAAGCCGTACTCACGCGCCAGCACATGCAGAGCATCGGCAAGCTTTGGCTGGGTGGTTACGCCACCATGAGAGAAACGGCTCAGGGCGGACTTATCCCCGGCAAGCGCCTCGCGCAAAAGCAGCTTCGCCTGGTTCTTAAGATGTTCGAGATTCGGACGCGCAGGTAACTGGCGTTCAGACATAGACTCACTCCTTCCATCAAAGGCCCGCGATCCGCTTCGTCAGGCAGAAAAGAGTGGATTGTAGGGTACGTCGAAAAGCCAGGTGGGATAATCCCTTTCCGCGGACGGGGTGCGCCCTTGGAGCGCATTCCGATCCTAGCACGCCTCCGGAGCATGCAAAAAGGCCGCCCTGGGGCGGCCCTTTGCGAAACAAAAAGCGGCTACTTGCCTTTCTTAAAGGCGGCGGCGCATTCCAGAATCTTCGCCTTCGCCGCGGCGGCATCCTTCCATCCGTTGATCTCGACCCGCTTGCCTTCCAGGTCCTTATAGATGGAGAAGAAGTGCGTAATCTCCTTCAGGATGTGCGGATAGATCTGCGAGAAGTCATTCACGTCGTTGTAGCGGGGATTACCCTCGCCTACGGCCAGAATTTTCTCGTCGCCCTCTCCGCCGTCAATCATCTCCAGCATGCCGATGGGGCGGGCATCCATCACGCAGCCCGGGAAGCTCGGCGTATCCACCAGCACCAGGATGTCCAGCGGATCGCCGTCATCGCCCAGCGTGCTCGGGATAAAGCCATAATCCCCGGGATAGTGAACCGGCGAGTACAGGTTACGGTCCAGGCGGAAGACGCCCAGTTTTTTGTCGTACTCATACTTCTTGATTCCTTCCAGAGGAATCTCAATGACAGCCGTCACACTCTCAGGCGACTTATCGCCAATGGGCAAGCCGAGATAATCAACCATTGTGGTGTATCAAATCCTTGGGTAGGGAATGGGTACTGCGGAACCTTATCACAGTCTGGTGAGACTCGGCCTTCGGGCGGCCCGGTCTCTGCCTCTATAATCAAGCAGATGAAGGCGCATGTCTACGTTACGCTGAAAACCACTGTCCTGGACGCCCAGGGCCAGACCATTGCCAACGCCCTGCGTCGCCTTTCTTTGACCGGCGTCAGCGCGGTTCGCCAGGGCAAATACTTCGTGCTCACCCTCGATCCCAGCCTGGACAAGGCCGCCGCCGAAGCCCAGGTCGACAAGATCGCACGCGAGGTTCTAACCAACCCCGTCATCGAGGAATACAGCTTCCGCATTGAGGAGTAACCGGGCGCGCCGAACCATGGCATAATCCCATTGGCACGTCCGCCGGCCATGAAAAACTTCCGTATCTTCCTCGGTGCAATCGCCGGCTCCATCTTCGCAATGGCCGGATACCTCGTCTGGTTCTTCACCATCACGAAGCATGATCCCTGGCTGCCCGCCTCCACCGGCTACATTGTGGAGACGGCCTTTGCCGGAATTCTGGTTGCCCTGGTGGGTGGCCTGCTGGCCACTCTCATCGCCGCCAATACCTCGGCAGGCTCCGCCGCTGCGGCTATCATCTTCATCCTCTCTGCCTGGAACATCTGGCAGACCTGGCGCCAGTTCTCCACTTTCTGGGCGCCCATCGTGGCCATCCTTGTCATGACGCCCGCGGCTTATATCGGTGGCCACCTGCCGCGCAAACATCACCAGTAAGCCTTCCTCTAAACTGGCGATATGAGCTCGAAGCCCCGCCTCTTCCTTGTCCGCCATGGAGAAACCGAGTGGTCGCTTTCCGGTCAGCACACCGGAACGACTGACATCCCCCTGACTGAGAACGGCCAGGCACAGGCCCGCACCGTGGGTGTGTTGTTGAATCACCATAATTTCGCGCAGGTGTTTACCAGCCCCATGCAGCGCGCCCGCGACACCTGCACCCTGCTCGGCTATGGCACGCAGGCGGTTGTGAATCCGGATCTGTGCGAATGGAACTACGGCATCTTCGAAGGGCTGACCACGCCGCAGATCCGCGAACAGCGCAACGATCCCCGCTGGAATATCTTCGACTCCGAGATTCCCAACGGCGAAAGCATTGAGCAGGTCGCCGCGCGCGCCCAGGCCGTCATCGATCAGGTATTGGAAATCGCGCCCGCGGGCGACACGCTGTTGGTTGCGCACGGCCACATTCTGCGGATCCTCGCTGCTACCTGGCTCGGCTTGCCGCCGCGCAGCGCACGTCTGCTGTCGCTGGTCCCGGCCTCACTTTCCATCCTTGGCTATGAGCATGACCAGCGCGTGCTCCAGACCTGGAACCGTACCCCCGGCGACAAGTTGCCGCAGTAACAGGAACTCCTATTGCTGAACTCGTGTAGAAAGGGTCAAGCTTTGCGCGACCCTTTCTACACGGCCGCGTCTACACTGAACATCTATGTGCGGAATCGTCGGATACATCGGCCCGAAACCAGTCGTCCCCGTCATCATTGAAGGCCTTCGCCGCCTCGAATATCGTGGCTATGATTCTGCCGGCATCGCTGTCGCCGGCTCCGACGCCGGGCTTGAGCTTCGCCGCGCTCCCGGCAAACTGCGCAACCTGGAAGCCGTCATCGCCAACCAGCCGCTCCACGGCAACTACGGCATCGGCCACACCCGCTGGGCCACGCACGGCCGCCCCACCGAAGAGAACGCCCACCCCCACCGCGACTGCAGCGGCACCCTCGTCGTCGTCCACAACGGCATCGTCGAGAACTACCTCCAGCTCAAAACCGAGCTCACCGCCAAGGGTCACACCTTCGTCACCGAAACCGACACCGAGATCATCGCCCACTTGATAGAGGAAGAACTGGGTGCCCCATCCATCCGCAACGCGGATGGGTGGGATTCCGCTACCAAGCTCGAACTCGCCGTAAGAACCGCCGTAAAACGCCTCACCGGAGCCTTCGCCATCGGCGTCCTCTCCGCCAACGCGCCCAACACCCTCATCGCCGCGCGCAGCGGACCACCCGCCGTCATCGGCATCGGCGACGGCGAATACTTCCTCGCCTCCGACGTCCCCGGCATCCTGCACCACACCCGCAACATCGTCTACCTGCAGGACGGCGACATCGCCATCCTCACCCCCGCAGGAGCCCGCTTCACCGACTTCTCCGGCAACACCGTCCAGCGCCCGCCGCAGCGCATTACCTGGGACCCCATCCAGGCCGAAAAGGGCGGCTACAAGCACTTCATGCTCAAGGAGACCAACGAGCAGCCGCGCGCCATCCGCGACACCACGCTCGGCCGCGTCTCGCTCGACAGCGGACAGGTCTTCCTGCCCGACCTCAAGCTCACCCCACAGGACTTCGCCCGCGCCAGCCAGCTCACCATCGCCGCCTGCGGCACCAGCTGGCACGCGGCGCTCGCCGGCAAGTTCATGATCGAGCGCCTCGCCCGCATCCCCACTGAAGTCGACTACGCCAGCGAGTACCGCTACCGCAACCCCATCGCCAGCCCCAACGAGATCGGCCTGCTCATCACCCAGTCCGGCGAAACCGCCGACACCATCGCCGCCCAGCGCGAGATGATCTCCCTCGGCATCCCCACCCTCGCCATCTGCAACGTCGTCGGAGCAGCCATCACCCGCGACGCGCACGGCACCATCACCACCAACGCCGGCCCGGAGATCGGCGTCGCCAGCACCAAGGCCTTCACCGCCCAGCTCACCGCACTCTTCACCCTGGCGCTCTACCTGGCACAGCAACGCGGCACCGTTACGCCCCAGCAAAGCCTCCACCTCGTCACCGAGCTCAGCAAAATCCCCGGCAAGGTCGAAGACATCCTCCGCGCCGTCGACGACACCTGCGCCAACCTGGCCAAAAACTTCTCCAACGCCCGCGACTTCCTCTTCCTGGGCCGAGGCATCCACTACCCCATCGCCCTCGAAGGCGCGCTCAAATTGAAAGAAATCAGCTACATCCACGCCGAGGGCTACCCCGCCGGCGAGATGAAGCACGGCCCCAACGCCCTCATCGACGAGACCCTGCCCGTAGTCGTCCTCGCCACCCAGGACCCCACCGACCCGCAGTCGGTCCTCAAGTACGAAAAGACGCTCAGCAATATCCAGGAAGTCACCGCCCGCAGCGGAAGAGTCATCGCCATCGCCACCGAAGGCGACCACCAGATCAGCAACCTGGTAGAACACACCCTCCACATCCCCGCCGCCCCGGAGCTGCTGCTTCCCATTCTGGAGACGGTGCCGCTGCAGCTACTGGCCTACCACATCGCAGTAAGAAGAGGCTGCGACGTGGACCAGCCAAGAAATCTTGCGAAGAGTGTGACGGTGGAGTAAGCTCGCTTGCAAAACTCAATCGTGTTATATAGGGTCAATGCAGATTCAGTCGCTAGAACTTTATAATTTTCGTGCTTTTGAGCAGTGCAAAGTTGAATTTGCACCGATCACAGTTCTAGTCGGACCCAACAATGCCGGCAAAAGTTCAATATTAAGCGCCTTACGCATACTCTCGCAAACGTTGAAGAGCGTTGACCCGGATACAACTCTCCTATTGGAACAACTCGGCTCTTATAGGGATGTTGTCCACGGCAATAAGACCGGTCGTGGCATTCGCATTAGAGCTGAATTTTCATCGGATACTGGTAATCCAAGCTTCGATCTCAAGTACAAATATCGCGTTCAGAGACGCGAGGTCGCACTAAGTGAGTTTATGGCGTTTGAGCGCACGCCTGATGGCGGTGAATCAACAATACTAAGAACTACTTATTCCGAAATAACACGGAGACAACTTCTTCGCTTTATCGCAGGGATTCCAGAAGGAATCATTGGTCAAGTTCCGGTCCCCTTTTATCATTTTCTCCCTCGCATCAGCTTCTTATTTTGGGAACAACTTGCAAAAAAGTCGAAAGGCAGGCTTCGCTTTCATAAGAATCAAGATTTCCCCCCAAAGGGATCTAGCTCTCTGACTAAGTGGGTACGGGAAATTCAATATCTTCTTTCTTCGCTTCAGTACCTTGGACCATTCCGCGAGGATCCCAAGAGGAATTATCCTTTTTCAGGAGAAAGACCTTCTTTGCTTGAAAGTTCCGGTCACGGTGCGACCGACATACTAATGACTGATTTTTTTCGAAGAGGAAGACAGAAGCGGGAGCTCACCAAAAAAGTCAGCCAGTGGCTGACACGTGCTGGCATCGCAGATGATATCGAAGTCGTTGCAATCAGTGACAGGCAATACGATATTCGTCTTAGGCATCCTATAACCCAAGAATCTTCGAATCTCGCTGACGTCGGTTTCGGTGCATCTCAAATCCTTCCCGTCCTTATCGCTGGTTATGATATTGCCCCTGGCTCGCTATTTTCTGTTGAACAGCCTGAGATTCACCTTCACCCAAAAGCTCAAGCTGAGTTGGGCGAATTTTTTGGTGATCTCTACGGTCGAAAAGTGCAAAGTGTAATCGAAACACATAGCGAACATCTAATTATTCGGTTGCAGAGGAAAGTCGCATTAGGGGAAATCAAACCAGAAGACATCGTATTCAATTACATAAATCCAACAAAAAGCGGCAAGGAAATTGTCACTTTGAAGCTGAATGAAAAAGGTTTGTTCACAGATAAGTGGCCAAATGGATTCTTTGAAGAGAGGATGCAAGAGACTTTAGGTTTGGCTAAGGCTCCATTGCTAAGAAGAGCATCTCGATGAGCGGTGTTGTAGTGGACGCATGTGTTATGCAGCGCTTCCTTTTGGCGTTGGTCGAAGATCGTCAAGATGACGTCGCGCATCTTTTCGCTTGTCTTTCCGAGGGGCTCGGTTTCGCGATCGACAGTACGGATAAGATGCTTAATCAGTGGAGAGAAACTTGTAAGCATCTGTTAATGGAAGATTGGATTGTCCGCGGAATCCAAAATGGCTATATCCGTGTAGTGGACCCCATTAGGTCACAACGGCACAAAAAGCAGCTGATGCAAGCACTCGGATTTCCTTACCAAACACGGCACGAGGGCGTTTATGTCGAAGTTGCAACTGCCTCTCCACCTCATTTATTGATTTCAGAGGATATTGATTTTTGGGAGCCAACAGCTAAACGAGGCTCTGCAGAAGTGAAATCTAAATTCATTAGCCAGAGTAGAGGAGGAGTAGCGCGTTATTTAAATAAGGAGATGGGGATCACAGTCGTGAATGTTTCCCAGGCAATAGCGCAGCTTAATTGCTCCTCTTAAAAGTAACTCCCCTACAGCCCCTTCAAAAACTCCGACAGCGACTTCTCAAACGTCAGCGCCAGCACCTCAAGATTCCGCAGGCAGACTTCCTTCTTCCCGCGCTCCAGATACGACAGATAGATCACATTGATCCCGCTGTGCTCGGCCAGGTCGATCTGCCGCCAGCCGCGTGCCTTCCGTAACGCTCGCACTCGCTCCCCAACCGCCACGCAGATGTCTCTTGTCATGCCCTCATACTTCGATCTAGCCTATAAGCTAATCTAGCTTATGGGTTAGATGTACCCAGAGGGTCAACGCCGAGCATGACGCCCCGAACACTCAAACTCCTCAAGTGGCCCTCCCTCATCCTCTGGACGGCCTTCCTCATCTTCACCGGCCGCTGCGGTCCCGCAACCCGCCCCGTACCACACGATCTCTCCGCCGGTCCCGCAGAGTCCCCAAACCTCTCCGCCCCCGCACCACCGGGCCACCCCAAAATCACCCTTTTGAGGCTATCCAATAAAACTGATGGAATGATAGTCTCATGCAAACGATAGTTTTTATCGTTTGCAATCAGTTCCTCTTCTTAACCCTTTGTCCGACTTTCGCTAACCCCACGATTTGGGAGGCAAGACTATGAGCCACGCACGCCACTGGGGCAGGATCGCTATCGCCGCCGTCAGCACCGGCATCCTGACCGCATCGCTTTGGAAAGGTCCGGCGGTCAACGCCCAGGCCACCAGCCCGCAAACCCCCGTTCCCAACAGCTACGCCCCGGTCGATGACAAGGAGAGCTTCCAGGCTGTCCACGACCGCATGGTGGCCGCCAAGGCCGCCGTTCAGCAGCGCCAGTTGGACCTGTTGAATGAGCGGTATGACCTGAGTGACCGGCCCTCGTCGACCGTTACCATGGACCGCACCAAGCCCGTCCAGACCGGCGTTCGCGTCAAGCTGCCCGCAGGCGTTACCTGGGACGCGCTCGCGTCGCAGACGCCGGAGCAGATCCGCGAGAAGGGCAGCTTCCCCAAGGGATTTCTGCCTCTGCCGCATGCCCACCATGAAGAGGGCGGCATGGTCTTTCCGCATGCCGAACTGCAGGAGCTGCTCGACAAGGAGCAGCGCGACCTGACCCGCTTCGACCTGGACTTCGACATCCCGGAGCGTTTTCTGGCCGAGTTCCCTGCCGCCACCTACCTGACCACACGGCCCGACCTGGGCGACGTGAGCAAGGGCCAGCTGATCACCATCAACAACTACTACGAGCTGTTCAGCGGCATTCTGAACCCCAAGCAGCTTGAGGGGCTTCGCCTTCTGGTTACGCCCTTTCCGCAGCAGCAGTTCAACCAGACCACTGACCGCCGCTCGGACAAGCCCAGCCGCGGCGTCGCCTGCCTGGACTGCCACACCAACGGCGGCACCAACGGAGCCTTCCATGAAGTGGGCGACATCCGTCCGCAGGAGTTCCGCCATCGCATCGAGACGCCGGCACTGCGCGGTGTGAACATCCAGCGCCTCTTCGGCTCGCAGCGCGCGTTGAAGACGGTGGAGGACTTCACCGAGTTCGAGCAGCGCGCCGCCTACTTCGACGGCGATCACGTCATCGCCGCTAAAAAGGGCGTCAATGTGCTGGAGCGCGGCAGCCAGGTGCACTTCATGGCCGAGTTTGAAGAGTTGCTGGACTTCCCGCCGGCTCCCAAGCTGATGTGGGACGGCAAGCTGGACCCCGCCAAGGCCACGAAAGAAGAATTGCACGGTCAGGATGTCTTCTACGGCAAGGGACGTTGCGCCGAGTGCCACTCCGGCCAGTACTTTACAGACAACAGCATGCACGATCTCCATGCCGAGCGTTTCTACACGCAGCACATGGAGAACGGCATGATGATGGCGCGCGACGGAGCGATCAAGACCTTCCCGCTGCGCGGCATCAAGGACACGCCGCCCTACCTGCACGACGGCCGCCTGCTCACGCTCGAGGATACCGTCGAATACTTCAACCTGGTGCTGGGCACCAAGCTCACCGCGCAGGAGAAGAAGGACCTGGTGTCATACCTGCAGACGCTGTAAAACGAAAGCGTAATACGCTCGAATGGGGCAACCGGTATCCGGTTGCCCCATTCGTATCTACGGCAGCGCCGCAACAACCTTCTTCGCCGCCAGCGACAGCAGCAACCGCGAAAATCCGCTGAACAGAATCGCCAGTCCCACCAGCGTTCCAGGCACCCATGCGGCGGAGCTGGGCAGATGCGCCCAGATCATGACCGCCACAAGGATGGAGAAGACGCCATCCAGCAGCAGCCAGCCGCTGCCTACCAGTCCGCGCAGGCCAAATCCTCCGGCCACTTCGACCAGGCCTTTGAGGAACAGGTAAGCGGAAAGGATCAGCGTCAGGCTAACCAGTCCGGCCAGCGGATGCATCAGCAGGTAGATGCCGCCCCAGAAGTAAATCAGCGCAACCAGAGCCTCCCACAGAACTGCTCCCGCGCCACGCACATGCCAGGCAAACCACACGTGCGTAAAGCCGCTCACAAGCAGCAGCCAGCCAACCACGGTTGTCACGGCAACGCCGGCCGCCAGCGGTGCGGCAATGGCAAACAGGCCAACCAGGATCATCAAGACACTCAGGGCAATCGACCAGCCGATGGATTCCTTCGCAATGCTGCGGACAGACAGGCTCATGGGTTTCTTCCTCTGCCTGCCATGGTGTCACAATTTCGTAGACGCGCAACGTGCGTGCCATCACATGGGTCTCAGGCAAAACAGAAGAGCCCGGCATCGCGCCGGGCTCTTTTGCGAAAATTCAAGGTTCGTTACTTGTTGTTGATCAGACCCTTATTCCCGCCAAAGCGGAAGACCAGTCCTGTACTCACGGAGAAGACCGTGCTCGACGCGTACGACTCCGTAGGTGCGACAACAGTGGAGTTGATCACGCTTACCTTGCCGTAGCCAACTTCCACAATGCGCCAGTCCACGTGCTTATTCAGCGGCTGGTCAATGCCGGCCAGCACCATAAACTGGCCGCGGCGGGCGCTCTTCGGGTTATGCGGCGCCGACGAGGTGCCAATGCCTCCCAGTACCTCGGCATAGCCACGCACGCCCAGACCGTCAATGTAGTGCGATCCACGCAGACCGATCAGGAAGCTCTTCAGCGGGGCGTTGTTGTTACGCACGTACGATCCACGGATGTCGAGGCCCACCTCGTTCTTGCCGGAGTTGGAGACAGTCGCGTATCCGCCGTAGCTGACGCCTTTAAACCACGCGTTCGTGTTGCCTTCCCCCATGAAAGCAAACTCGCCGGTGTCCGCCTGCGCGTTGCTGATGCGGTTTGCAACCGGATTAATGTAAAAGCCGTATTGAGCGTGAGCGGCGGCGGAGGTGAGCAGCAGCCCGAGAAGGGCCGCGAACAAACGCAGTTTCATCCATACATCCTTGCGGTGTTTCGGCCCGGAGACCTGCGTAGAGTCTACCGGAAGCTAGTACCGCTTCACCACTTCGGGGTGCTTTTGCAGCCACCAGCAGGCTCCCTCACCCGCCTGCGGGAAGATCGAACGGCTGCAAACGGCCATCCACTGGCCGCCGTAGTAGTACTCCACCTTGCTGGCTTTCAGGCTGGCAATTTCCACTTCGGTGCGCCGGACCTGTCCCATTCCGCCACCACGGGCCACGCGGGCGCGCCACACCGCCCAGTCGCCCATATACAAAGCCATGGCCGCCACGGCGGTGATCCCCAGCGTCCATGCCAGTTTGTGAAGAATCCATTGCCCCATGCCCAGCAGCGTAGCAGACAGGCAGCCACGAACGCCGCCTCCGTGCGAGACTGGAAAGACAGGGCCTATAGCTCAACGGTTAGAGCAGGGGACTCATAATCCCTTGGCTGCAGGTTCGAATCCTGCTGGGCCCACCAATCCTCTTACCGCACCTTCTAAACAGCCGCTCCTGGATCAGCCAGCCGCTTCTGTAACTCATCCACAAAATGCGCCAGGTGCAGACCGTCCACCAGCGCGTGGTGAACGTGAATCGACACCGGCATGGTGCGTCGTCCCTCTGCTTCCGTCATTTTTCCGAACGTAATCCGAGGCGCAGCATCTTCCACGGCGAAGTTCCGGGCGTGCGACAGCGAGGTGAAGTCCAGCCACGGCAGGGTGGAAAAGCGGATGACATTGGTGTGCGGGTAACGTTCCAGGTCGGTGCGGTTCTTCACACGCTCCACCTCGGCGGATGCGCGCGGCGCAAATTCCAGGATGTTCTCGGAGAACTGGTAGTGAGCGAATCCGATCGTGCCGTTCGGACGGCCTACGGCACATCCGCTGTCAATGCGTTCATAGCGCCACGGTTCGCCGTCCACAATGCGGTGGTGGAAGTTCTCAACGCGGTGGGCCGCGGTCAAGGCGCAGTGAACAAAGGTCAGAAAGACTGAAAGCTGGTTTGCCTTGGCAAAAGCAAAGGCTTCCGTGCAGTCCAGGCGCAGGCAAATGCCGTGGTAAGGCTCAGTAAACCCGCTGAATAAGCGGAAAAGCTCTGTGCGCTCCCAGGTGGCCAGGTCAATTTTGTGGTGAGGTCCGGGGTCAGCAATGCTCATCGACTCCCATTATCTCGCCGGTACAGGCAGCTTTACGACTGCTTCGCCCTGGCGCGGCGGCTGCGCTTGCGCGCCGTGTGCTTGGCGTGGCTATAAGTCCACTGCCGCACCGGCCCAACATCCACATGCACGAACTGGCTCTTCGGGTAGTAGCCTACGCCACCCGCTTCCAGTGAGAGAGCCGCTTCACGCAGGCGTGCTGCCGGAACCCCGGGAACGCGGAAATCGATCGCCTTGGCGTCGATATGCTGCGAGTGCTCGGCGGCGTTGGTGGTGCCACTGGCGCGCAGCGCGTCGTTGGTCTCCTTGGAGCGATACGCCGACAGGATATCGATGACGCCGTCCGGTTTGCCCAGCTTTACCAGCATGGTGTGCAGCACATCAAAGGTGCGCGGATCGTAGGCGTTCACCTGCTGGTTATGGCTGTCGCGCAGGAAGAGGTTGAGTTCGGCAAGTGCGTTGGGCATGTAGGTGTCGCCAATGCGGTACACCACGCTCAGCACCTCACCCGTATACGGGTGGGCCAGCTTCAATTCGTACTTTTCGCCTTCGTCCGGAACTTCTTCTTCCTCTTCAGGAATCAGGCCCACACCGGGCAGGGCAGCGTTGACAAAAGCATGCGCCAGGGCGTGCAGGCGGGGATGCTTATGCACAACCGGCTTGCGTGCTGCGGCATTCACCGCCGGGGAAACCATACCCAGCAGGGCCACAGTGGCAAAAACAGTCAGCTTACGGACAGGCGCGGGCAGAGACACGTACAGAGACAACTGGCAAAGCTCCCCATGTAGGTTGTGCGGCACTATGATCCGGAAACCCGAATGGGGGTTGCCAAATGTCATTCGCTTGTAGCCAATTGTAACCTGCGTGAAAGATTTGCCAACCCGGGTTTTCCAGAGGTGGCAATTTTGCCTTATCGGGCTGCTATGCTTTCCCTTCTGTCAGAGGAAATAACCATGCAGAACAACGGGTGGGACCGTTCCGCCCAGGCCTGGATCGCCGATATGGGCGAAGAGGGAGACTGGGGACGGCGGACATTTCTGGACGAGGCCATGCTCTCGCGCCTCCGGTCTGGCAGCTTCTACCGGGCGCTCGACGTGGGCTGCGGCGAGGGCCGTTTCTGCCGCAAGCTGCAGTCGCTGGGGATTGCCACCACCGGAATTGACCCCACGGAAGCCCTATTGACCGAGGCCCGCCGCCGGAACCCCAGTGGAACCTATACGAATGCCGCCGCCGAGCAGCTCCCCTTTGCCGATGGAGCCTTTGACCTGGTCGTCAGCTACCTCAGCCTGATCGACATGGAGTTGTACGAGAAAGCCATTGCGGAGATGACCCGGGTCCTTGCTCCGGGTGGCACACTCCTGGTCGCCAACCTCACAAGCCTCTCCACTGCTAAGGCCGGGAACGGCTGGCAGTACGACCTGCTGGGCAAGCCGAAGCACTTCACCATCGATCACTACCTGGAACCGCGCAGTTCGCTGGAAAGCTGGCGCGGCATTCACATCCGCAACTGGCACCGGCCCTTGTCGGACTACATGCGGCAGTTCCTGGTGCAGGGGTTAGTGCTAACGCACTTCGACGAACCAGCGCCACCTGCTGATGGCTCGCACACGGCAGACAAATATCGCCGCGTGCCCTGGTTCGTCGTCATGGAGTGGCGCAAGCCAGCTAGTACTGAATGATGTGGTACGTGTAGTCCGAGAGCGTTCCGTCCTTGCGGATATAGCTCATGAAGAACTTCTTGCTGCCGTTGATCGTCGTGCCGACGATGATGGAAGTACCCCAGAATCCCTCGCCGTCTGTGCGGGAGATGTCCACGTGGTGGCTCTTGATTTCCCCCACCTTGCTGTAGGTCGTCCAGTCCTCGGTAAACCGCTTGATGGAATAGCCCGAGTGCTTACTCAGGTTTGTCTTCCACTCCGGATCGTTCACATACAGGCCATAGGCCGTGTCGAAGTCCTTATGCTCGATGGCGGTCAAAAACTTGTCGACCTTGTGCTCCGCCGGCAGGTTTGAGAAGAACCAGCCGTGTCCGGCAATGTAGCCGCCCACAAACAGCAGCACCAGCGCGAGGACGGATAATCCCGCCAGGACCAGCAACGCTGTTCTCCGCTTTTCTTTTTTCTCGTCGTAAACCGGCGCATCCATCAAGCTCATGGCTCTATCCCTTTCGCTCTCATTAGACACCGGAGAGAGCAAATTCGTTCACTCGAGCCTGTTCTAGGCTCTCAGAAGGCATCCGGACGCAGCTCACAACTGCCTTCGGCCAGGTAAACCGAGACCACATCGAAGCGCGTCGCAATGCCTTCGCGCTGCTTTTCCGGGAAATGCCGCACGTACGCCGCGGCCAGTCGTCGCAGCATGCGCTGCTTGGCCTCATCCACGGCAAACTCTGCCGGAACGAGATCTCTCCGGCTCCGTGTCTTGACTTCGATCAAGCACAGCGTTTCACCTTGCCAGGCGATCAGGTCCACGTCGCCGCCCTGTACGCCGGCCCAGCGCCACCGCCGCGCCACAACGGTGTATCCGTGTCGGCGCAGGAACCAGTACGCGGTCTCCTCGCCATGCTCTCCCACGCGCAGATGAGGCGGCAGATGCGGACTTCGTCCCAGCCCATGGGCGGCCCGCTCCAGCAGTTCAAGCGCGTATTTCTGAATCTCCAGCATTGTGTGTGAAATCATAAGGCCACCGCCGATGCAAAGCTCCTCAAAATCCATGGCGCAGGTCATCCTGTGCTTCGCCTGCATTTATTTCATCTGGGGCTCCACGTTCATGGCCATTCACTACGCGGTCATCGATCTGGCTCCGCCCATCATCAGCGGTCTACGTTACTTCCTGTCGGCGCCATTTATCTTTCTGCTCTGCCGCTTCAACCGGCAGCCCCTTCTTATCCCGGGGAAAGAGATCTTCCGTTGCGGTCTGCTGGGCGCCTTCATGCTGGTGGGCAATAACTGCCTGCTGGTGTGGGCAGAAAAGACCGTCGACTCCGGCTTTGCCGCGATGGTGCTGGCCGCCATCCCAATCTTCATTGCCCTCCTGGATACCCTCGTGCCCGGCGGTGACAGGCTCACACGGCTCGGCTGGAGCGGTCTTCTGCTCGGCTTCGGTGGACTGATTACCTTGCTCTGGCCCACTATCCGCCACACCTCCTTTGAGGGGCAGGGGAAAGCCGCCAGCAGCGCCATCCTGATTGTGGCCGCGCTCTGCTGGGCGATCGGTTCGGTGCTCTCCAAGCGATTCAAGATGCAGCGCGACCCACTGGTGCTGGCCGGCTGGCAGCTTCTGCTGGGAGGCGGACTGAACCTGGTCATTGCCACGGCCATCGGCTCATGGAGCACCGCCCGCTGGACGCACAACGCCGTCCTGGGCCTGGCCTACCTGACCATCTTCGGATCGCTGATCGGCTTCACCGCCTACGTCTGGCTGCTACACCACGTTTCCGTGGCCAAGGTGGCAACGTATGCCTACGTCAACCCGATCGTCGCATCCATTCTCGGCGTATGGGTGCTGCATGAAGGTCTGGGCGCCTATGAATGGACCGGAATGTTCGTGATCCTGGCCGCAGTCGCGCTCGTGAACCTGTCACGCACGAAAAAGCCCGCTGTGGCCTAGCGGGCTTTCTTAAGAACTAAAACCAGGAACTAACAACTATTTCCGCTTCCAACGGACCCCATCCTTCGAATCCTCAATCACGATGCCCTTCTCCAGCAGTTCATTGCGAATGGCATCGGCCCGCGCGAAGTTGCGCTGTTTCTTGGCCAGCGTGCGCTCGGCCACCAGCTTGTCCACGTCCTCATCGCTCAGTGACATGGTTGCCAGCAGCTCCGGAGAGGCCTGGTTCAGACGGCCTTCCTTCTCTGCCCAGACCAGCGCAGCCTTGGTCAGCTCCGCGTCGCGGTCGTTCAGCACGGCAAAGATGCCATCAAAGGCCGCCAGTACTGCGTCAATCTCCGCAACATTGCCGGCCAGAAGCTTGCCGCCGTCCATGGCGGAGTTCGCCGCACGGACCAGGTCGAAGATCGCCGCGCGCGCGTTAGCGGTATTCAGGTCGTCCGCCATCGCGGCGGTAAAGCCTTCGCCTGCCTTTTTCGCGGCGGCGGAGATCTCTTGATTCACACCTTCGGCAAAACCGCCCTTGCGTAGACGCTCTACAAAGGTTCGCAGGCGGTCAATCGCATTGGTCGATTCCGTCAGACCATCGAAGGTGAAGTTCATCTGGTTGCGGTACGGCACGCTCAGCAGAAGAAAGCGAATGGCCGAAGCGCGATATCCCTTCAGCAGCAGGTCGCGCAGCGTGTAGAAGTTGCCCTCGCTCTTGGACATTTTCTTGCCTTCCACCAGCAGGAAGCGCACATGCATCCAGTGCTTTGCGAAGGGCTTTCCGGTCGCCGCCTCGCTCTGGGCAATCTCGTTCTCGTGGTGCGGGAACATCAGGTCTTCGCCGCCCGCGTGCAGGTCCAGTGTCTCGCCCAGGTACTTCATCGCCATGGCCGAACACTCGATATGCCAGCCCGGCCGGCCGCAGCCAATCGCCGTATCCCACTGCGCTTCGCCCGGCTTCGGAGCCTTCCACAGCGCGAAGTCGCGCGCCGCGTCCTTCTCGTACTCGTCCACATCGACACGCGCGCCGTCGGTGATGCCTTCAAAGTCCTTCTTCGAGAGCTTGCCGTACTCCGGAAAACGCGCAATGCGGAAGTACCAGCTTCCGTCCTCGGTCTTGTAGGCAATGTCTTCGCTGGCCAGCTTCTCGATCAGAGAAACCATCTCCGGAATATTTTCGGTGGCCTTGGCTACATGCTCGGGCTTCTCGATGCCCAGGGCTTCCAGGTCTTCGAAGAAGGCCTGCGTAAACTTCGCCGTGTACTCCTGGATGGGGATACCGGCGGTGGCCGCATTGCGGATGATCTTGTCATCCACGTCGGTCACGTTCATCACGTGCTCCACCTTCATGCCCATCTGGATGGCAAAGCGGCGCAGCACATCCACGTGCAGGAAGGTGCGGAAGTTGCCAATGTGCCCGTAGTCATAGACCGTCGGCCCGCAGGCATACATCCGCAGCGTGTTATCCCGCTCGGGTTTCAGGGGCTCAATGGCAGAGGACAGGGTATTGAAGAGCTTAATCTCAGGCATCCGGGCGGGCTACTTTCCTTGTTGATTCTACCGGAGCCGCGTGGAATTGTTTCTCCCCAACGGGTGCCCCACCCGCGGAGCTTAGGATGGGTTCGATTTCAAAAACCTACCCCAGCCGCAACTGCGGCATTGCATTCAGCTCATCCGAGGCAAACTCCCCGGTCACAAACTTCGGCCACGCCGCAGCGGCAATCATCGCGGCGTTGTCTGTCGCCAGAGCCAGGGACGGAAACGCGACCCGCAACCCGCGTACGGCGGCCTCGGCGGTCATACGTTCCCGCAGGCCGCGGTTCGCCGCCACGCCGCCGGACACCACAATGCTGCCCGCGCCAAATTCCTCGGCCGCGCGCATAGTCTGCTTCACCAGGTAGCTGACCACGGCCTTCTGGAAACTGGCGATCAGGTTCAGCGTTTCCGTATCGCAAAGCGCCAGCGCTGCCTCGCGTTTGTCGCCCTCTATCTGCATCAGCGATGCGTGGCGTGCCTCGGCTCGTTCGCGCATGCTGTGGACTTCCACGTAGCGCAGAACAGCCGTCTTGATGCCGCTGAAGCTGAAGTCGAACTCTCCACCGCGCGCCGTCCCCTCGCGATGCGGCTTCGTCTTGATGCCGCCCAGCTTGAACTCCACTGCATTCGGATCGCCATGCCCGGCCAGAAAATCCATCAACGGCCCGCCAGGATACCCCAACCCCAGCAGCTTGGCGGATTTGTCATAGGCCTCGCCCGCGGCATCGTCAATCGTGCGGCCAACGTTGCGGTAGCGCCATACACCATCGCGCTCCTCGGCCAGATACAGGTGCGTATGTCCGCCCGAAACTACCAGCGCCAGAATCTTGTCATCCCGACCGGAGGCGCGCAGAGCCGCAGTGGAGGGATCTGCATGCACTGCTTCCATCAGGACCGCATGGATATGTCCCTCAAGGTGGTTCACCGCAATCAGCGGCTTGCCCAGCCCAAAGGCCAGCGACTTGGCATAGGTAATACCCACCAGCAACGCTCCCGCCAATCCGGGGCCTTCGGTTACAGCCACAGCGTCAATCTCCGCCAGCGAAACACCCGCCTCGGCCATTGCTGTTCGCACCACCGGAACAATATTGGTCAGGTGCTCACGGCTGGCCAGCTCCGGTACAACGCCGCCATACAGCGCATGCGTCGCAATCTGCGAGGCCACCACATTTGAAAGCACCTCACCACCGCTGCGAACGACCGCCGCCGCCGTCTCATCGCAGGAGCTCTCAATGCCGAGAATCAGACCCGAAGCCATCTCTCCATTGTAGTTTTTGTTTGTCATCCTGCGCGTAGCGAAGGGACCTGCTTCTCCAAACAGCCACAATACTGGGTGCCCCATTCACGCGCAGCGTGAGTGGGAGAAATCACCACCACCATCCACTACCATGAAACACACATGCAGTCGCCCCAGTTCCAGGCCGCCCTGACGATCGCCCAAACCCTCCAAGCCGCGGGTCACCAGGCCTACTTCGCCGGCGGCTGCGTCCGCGACCTCCTCCTCGGCCTCACGCCCAAGGACTATGATGTCGCCACCTCCGCCACGCCGCAGCAGGTGCAGGCGCTCTTCCCCAACACCGTCGCCGTCGGCGCACACTTCGGCGTCATCCTCGTTCTCCAACCCGGTCCCGACTACCCCGGCCCGGAAGCCGCGGACATCCCCACCGAGGTCGCCACCTTCCGCAATGACGGCAGCTACACCGATGGCCGCCGCCCCGACCAGGTCACCTTCTCCACCTCGCCCGAAGAAGACGTCCGTCGCCGAGACTTCACCATCAACGGCATGCTGCTGGACCCCGCAAAGCTCGCCGCCGGTGCATCGGTGGAAGAGGCCACGCTCGATCTTGTCCACGGCCGCGACGATCTGCGCACGGGTATCCTGCGCGCCATCGGCGACCCGCGCCTGCGCTTCACGGAAGACAAGCTCCGTATGCTGCGCGCCGTGCGCTTCGCCGCGCGCCTTGGTTACATTATCGAAACCACAACCCTCGCCGCCATCCGCGAACTCGCTCCGCAGATCCACCAGGTCTCACCCGAACGTGTGCGCGACGAACTGACCCGCATGCTCACCCAGGGCAACGCGCACATCGCCCTGCGCCTGCTCGACGAAACCGGCCTGCTCACGGAGGTCCTGCCTGAGGTCAGGAAGATGCAGGGAATCGAGCAGCCACCGCAATACCACCCCGAGGGCGACGTCTGGGTCCACACACTCCTGCTGCTCGAAAAGCTGCCGCCCAGCCCCTCTGCCACGCTGGCCTGGGGAGCACTCCTGCACGATATTGGCAAACCAGCAACCTTCCGCCGCGCGCCCGACCGCATCCGTTTTGACGGACACGTCGAGGTCGGCGAGCGCATCGCCGAGGTCATCCTCAACCGCCTGCGTTTCTCCAACGACGACAAAGCGCAGATCCTCGCGCTCATCCATAACCACATGCGCTTCGGCGATGTGATGCACATGCGGCAAAGCACGCTCAAGCGCTTCCTGCGCATGCCGCGCTTTGAGGAGCATCTGCACCTGCACTACCTCGACGCCGGCTCCGCCAGCGGCAACCTCACCCTCTACGAGTTCGCAAAGCAGAAGTACGAAACCATGCCGGAAGATGCCGTAAAACCAACTCTGCTGGTCAACGGCCGCACCCTCATCGAAGCAGGCTACAAACCCGGGCCTCGCTTTACAGAGATGCTCCACTTCGTCGAAGATGCCCAGCTCGAAGGCCAGGTTGCGACCACGGAAGAGGGTCTGAAGCTCCTCCTCCAACACTTCGGCCCACCGGCTTAATCCCGACTCTGGGTGCCCCATTCACGCGTAGTGTGAATGGGGCACCCAGCATATCCTCCGCAACCACCATGCACCCTCGCGTGTCTCTCCGGTGTACCCTTTCCATCGACCCCATGCGACACCTTCTCCTGCTCCCGGTTTTTGCCGTCACGCTGCACGCAGCCGTCATCGGCCACATGGAGCCTGCCCAGCCGCTCACCGAAGCACGCATCCGCACTCTACCCGCGGAGCAGCAACCGGCATGGCTCGCCTACCTTGACCGCTCGCAGCAACAGAAGCTCGCGGACAAGGCTGCTCTCGCCGCTGAGGTAAAGGCAGCGGGCCGCACCGAGTCCATCCACTCCAGGGCAGGCCACGGTGCCAACTCCATGCCGCTCGATCGCGATGCTGCCTTTTACGCCTCTGCGGAAGCGCACACCACCGCCGAAAATATCCTCAGCTACCAGACGCCCGCTGGAGGCTGGAGCAAGAACATTGAGATCAACCATCACCATCGCGAGCCCTCCGAAGACTTCGCCCCCGACAATAGCTCGCAGCACCTCAGCGCCGATGACGCTGACCGGCCGCTTGAGCCTACATGGAACTACGTCGGCACCATCGATAACGACGCCACCACGACGGAAATCCGCTTCCTCGCTCTCTGCCTGCCGCGAGCCTCGGCTCAGGATCGAGCGCGTTACCGCAACAGCATTGAGCACGGCATTCGCTACCTGCTGGCGGCACAATATCCCAACGGCGGCTGGCCGCAGGTCTGGCCTCTGGAGGGCGGATATCACGATGCCGTCACCTTCAACGACAACGCCATGATCAACGCGATTGAGACGCTGAACCTCGCGGTCACCGATCCCGGCTATAGCTTTCTTCCGCAGCCGTTGAAGCAGCAGGCAGCGCAGTCCATCGTCCATGGGCTGGACTGCATTCTGCGTGCACAGGTTTCCATCGGTGGACGGCTCACCCTCTGGCCGCAGCAGGCAGACGCACTGACGCTCGTTCCCGCGGGAGCACGCAACTACGAGATGGTCTCCCTCGCTACGTCGGAGTCGGCGGCGCTGGTCAACTACCTGATGCAGCTACCTGCGCCCTCGCCTGCCGTGGTGCGTTCCATCTACGCGGCGGCAGACTGGTTCCAGCAGCACGCCACCAGCGGCTATGTTTACAAAGGCGGCAAGGAGACTCCCGGTGGCCGCCGTCTCTTCCCGCAGGCGGATGCCAAGCCCCTTTGGGCGCGTTATTATTCGCTCGATCAACAAAAGCCCATCTTCGGCGATCGAGACCGCACCATTCACGACGACCTGCTCGAAATCTCCGACGAGCGTCGCAACGGCTATGGCTGGTACAACACCACCGCCGATACCACTTTGAAGCACTTTGCTTCATGGAAGCAAAAGCATCCTCTTTCACAGGCAAACCATTCGTAGACTGGTGACATCCACCTTCTCGAAATGGAATTCGATGTCCTGATCATCGGCGCCGGCATGGCCGGACTCACCGCGGCCCGCTCACTGGCGGAGTCTGGTGTCCGGGTCGCGTTGCTCGAGGCCTCCTCGCGCGTCGGCGGTCGCATCCTCACCGTGCGTGAGGGAGAGGAGATTGTCGAACTCGGAGCCGAGTTCGTGCATGGCAAACCACCCGAACTCTGGCGGCTTATCGAAGAGGCAGGGCTCGAGACCTTCGAACTGGAGGGGGACAACCTCACCTTCGAAGGTCAGCGTCTGCAGCAGGGTGAAGACATGGGCGAGAATTTCTCCGCCATGGAACAGTTCGAAGACTGGCAGAAGCCCGATCTTTCCTTCGCTGCCTTCCTCGCGCAGCATCCTGAGATTGACGATGCGGCCCGCCAGCAGCTCATCGGCTTCGTCGAAGGCTTCAATGCCGCCGACCATCATGACATCTCCGTTCTCTCGCTTGGCCTTCAACAGAAAGCGGAGGAAGAGATTGAAGGCGACCGCCTCTTCCGTGTCCGCGCAGGATACGACCTGGTGCCGCAGCATCAGCTTGCCCGTGCCCAGGCAGCGGGAGCGCATCTGTACCTGGAAACATCGGTCGAAAGTATGGACTGGCAGCCACACCGCGTCACCCTGCAGGCCCAGCAGCACGAGCGGCCCGTGTGCTTTACCGGGCAGCAGGTCATTGTGGCCGTGCCTCTCGGCGTGCTGAAGTCCGGCAGCATCTCCTTCTCTCCTCAGCCGCCCGCTCTACGTCATGCCACGGGGCTTTGCATGGGCCAGGCACGCCGTTTCACCCTCATCTTCCGGGAGCGCTTCTGGCAGAGCGATCCCGCACTGGCGAATCTCAGCTTCTTCTTCGCGCGCGATGCCATGCCGCCGGTCTGGTGGACGGCGCATCCTGCCAACAGCCATACGTTGACCGCCTGGGTCGGTGGCCCTCGCGCGCATCAGCTCAGCGGGCTTACGCCGGCCAACCTTGCCGAACTTGCCTGTGTGCAGCTTGCCACCATCTTTGCGCGGCCGGTGGAGCAGATTCGCGCCCAGCTTCTGCACTGTCTCGCGCATGACTGGCAACGCGATCCCTGTGCTCTCGGAGCCTACAGCTACGTCTCTGTGGGCGGAGCAGAGGCGTCCCTGCGCATGAGCGAACCCGCGCAGGGTACCGTCTACTTTGCCGGAGAACATACGGATACCACTGGCCACTGGGGCACGGTGCACGCGGCTGTTCGCAGTGGCATACGCGCGGCCCGCCAGGTTCTGGACGACCGTGACAACCACATCGTTGCCTAAGCCGCGAGTCCTATTTTTTCTCCATCCACATCTTCCACCGCACCATAATCGGCAACTGCGACGAGTAGATGCCCACCGGCCCGGAGAACAGATACGCTGTCACGCACGCCAACCCTGCCAGTGCACCAACGCGTCCTCCGAACAGCTCCATCGCCATCACCACACCGGCCAGCGGCGTATTCGCCGCCGCCGAGAACACTGCGGCAAATCCCATCGCCGCCAGCACACCCACGCTCAGCGGAACCAGCCCCGCCATGGTGCTGCCCGCTGCCGCGCCCATGAAGAACAGCGGCGTCACCTCGCCGCCTTTGAAGCCAGCGCCGAGAGTGAGTGCGGTAAGTCCAAGCTTTGCCGCCCATACCCACCATGGCTGCTGTCCGTCGAATGAAGCCAGAATGCCCGGTACGCCAAGGCCCGCAAACTGCCACGCACGCAGGCCCCAGATCAGCAGGGCTACCAGGGTTCCGCCCACCAGCGGCCGCATCGGCGGATAAGCAAGCATCTTCTTGAACAGGTGTGACAGCCCATGATGCAGCGTGGAGAACAGCCGCGCAATCAATCCGAAGACCACGCCCGCAACCGCGGCCCACACCCAATGGATGGGGACCAGAGCGGGGGCCGCGCCAATGTGGTATTCCGTGTGGTGCACGCCCATCAGGTGAACGGTCAGGTCTCCCGCGAACGAGGCAATCAGGCACGGGCCCAGACCTTCCAGCACGGAATTCCAGCCAACCCAGCCCACGGCCAGTACTTCCACCCCAAAGATCGCACCCGTCCACGGTGTCCCGAACACACCCCCGAAGCCGCCCGCGATACCGGCCATCAGGGCGACACGCCGCATCTGCTTCTGGCCGAACAGTCCCGCGAGCCAGTCCGCCAGGGAAGCGCCCATCTGCACCGCCGTGCCCTCGCGGCCCGCGCTTCCGCCAAACAGGTGTGTCAGCACCGTGCCCAGCAACACCAGCGGAGCCATGCGCAACGGCACAGCTTCCGTGGGTGTATGAATTTCTTCCAGGATCAGGTTGTTGCCGCCGGCTGCTCGTCCGCCGTAGCGCCAGTACAGCCAGCCCACGGCAAAACCCGCCAAAGGCAACCCAGCCAGCAGCCAGTGGTGGCTCTCACGCGTCGCATTCGCCCAGTTCAGGGCAACAATCAGGAGCGCCGAGGCAAGCCCGGCCAACACACCAATTCCGGCAGCTAGTGCAACCCAGGCCAGCAGCTTCTTTCCAGTTTCAGGCACACGTCCTCCTACGCATTTGTTCTCGTAGGAGTCATCAGCTCCCGGACTATTGTCCGGGGCGGTTCAGGCGGAACCCCATCGCCTTACAGCCTTAGATTTCGCAGAAACGCTTATTGACGCGGAGCAAAGTAACCTTTACGCGCGCGGACCTTGAACCGCGGGTCCAGGGCCTGCAGATAAATCGTACGGAAGGAGCCATCTGCCTTGAAGTCCGCCGGAACGTATTCCAGCGAGTACTGGCTGCGCAGCTCCTCTTCAATCGAGCGGAACCCGTTAGAGACCTCTTCGATGCGCGTCGGATAAAACGCGCGGCCACCGGTCGCTTCGCTGATTGCCTTCAGAATGTCGTCGCCCTTGTCCTTGGTAGGGCTCACATTCGTGCTGATGCTGTAGACCATCGTCTCCGCACGCTGGCACATCTTGATGGCGTCCGTCATCAGCGCATGGCTGTAGTTGTCGTCGCCGTCGGTCACCATGATGATGGCCTTGCGGTAGCCCGAGCCCTGCATCAACATCTGGTCGCGGCACGTGGTGTACAGGTTATCGAACAACGCCGTACCGCCGCCGGGGCGCAGCTTATGAATACCCTGGTTCAGCAGATCAATGTTGTTGGTAAAGCCCTGTTCCAGGTCCAGTTGCACATCGAAGCCTTCCACGAAGGCCATGTCCTGGCGGTGCAGCACCTGCAGAAAGAACTCCACCGCGGCCTGCTGTTCGAACTCGAAGCGCTGGCGAATGGAGCTGGATGTGTCCAGCATGATGCCCACGCGCAGCGGCAGATTGGTCTGCTGCGTAAAGCGGATCACGCGCTCCGGCTGTTTGCCGTCGTCCAGCAGGCCAAAGTCCTGCTGGCGCAGGCCGGTGATGAACTTGCCCTTCTTATCCGTCACCGTAAAGATCTGGTTGACCTCGCGCGCGCCCGTACCGCGGATAATCGGCACATCGGCGGGTGACTCCTCGCCTGGCGCGGTTGGCTGCTGCTGAGGCTGCGCAGGCGCAGGCTGCTGCTGCGCGGCCATAAAGGTGCCGCACGCAAAGAAAAGAAACGCAATCGAGATACCGCGCTGAAGATTCTTAAACATCGTAGGAGTCACTGGCCCAAATTCTACCGGAGAGCCATGACACTTGGACGCAGAAACCAGTGCGGAGGTCGGCTAGCTGTTGACGAGATCCGCAATCTCCGCCAGTTCCGGCGGAAGCTGGGCCTCAAGCTCCAGCTTTTTGCCCGTCATCGGGTGCCGGAAGACCAGCCGCCACGCATGCAGGAAGTTTCTCTCCAGCGGAATGGTTTCGTCGGTGGCCTTGTCTTTCAGAGCTCCGGCGGCGCCGTACAGCGTGTCGCCTACCACCGGGTGGCTGATGCTCTGCATGTGAACGCGGATCTGGTGCGTCCTGCCGGTCTCAATTTTGACCTCGGCCAGCGTGAACCGGCCAAACCGGCCCTCAATCCGCTCCAGCACCTGCACATGGCTCACAGCCTCGCGGCCATCCTTGCGCAGGGTGGTCATGCGTGTGCGATGCACCAGGTCGCGCGCCACCGGCATGTGGATGGTGAACTTGTCCTTGCGGATCCATCCCTGCACCAGTGTGACGTAAACCTTCTCCAGGTCGTGCGCCGCGAACATCTCCGACAGCCTGCGGTGTGCCAGGTCGTTCTTGGCGACGATGATCAGCCCGCTGGTCATCTTGTCCAGACGGTGCACAATGCCCGGCCGCTCCGCTCCGCCAACCTCGCTCATCCTGCCAAAGTGACCCAGCAGGGCGTTCACCAGCGTTCCGTGGTTGCGCGCTTCCTCGGTTGCTCCAGCCCCGGCATGCACCATCATGCCAGCAGGCTTATTGATGACCGCAAGGTCCTTGTCCTCGTGCACAATCTCCAGAGGAATATCTTCCGCAAATGCCTTCAGAGGCAGCGGGCGCGGTTCTCCCTCGATGCTGATCTGTTCGCCGCCCTTCAGCTTCAGGCTGCTTTTGGCTTTCTCTCCATCCACGGAGATCTGTCCGTTCTCCGCCAGCAGTTGCACGCGCGAACGGGAGATCTCGGGAATCGCCTTGGCCAGGTACGCATCCAGCCGCATGCCTTCCGCTGCGGAGTCGGCGGCAAAGCTCCGCACGCCGTCCTCGGACTCCAGCTCTTCCTCGTCCAGTTGCGGAACCACGCGCTCCGGAATGGGCGCAAGATAGCCTTCCGGGACTGCGACGCTCTCCGGATCGATTCCAGGTTCCAGCCCTGCGGCCCGTGCGGCATCACGCGCTATGCGGTACTCATGCTTCACCGTCTGGCGACGCTTTCCCTTGCGGATCATGTTCTTCGATGGCATACGTCTCGTCAGGGGCAGGGCTTTAGCCGTGCCGCAATCCTTCCACTTCAGTCGCGGCTTTCGCCGCTTTGGTATTCCTCTTGCGCCACTCGATCCAGAACGCCGCGGCCAGCAGCATGACTGCCACCATCACCACCTGGTCAGGATTCAACCCGAACGGAGTGGCAATCTCAAAGATCGTTTCCATGCGATAACAATCCACCCAGAAGCGCGCCACCGCTCCAAGTCCCAGCGCCAGCCCGAAGACCTCTCCCGCGCGCCCGCGCCGGGGCAGAAACCACAGCAGCACGGCAAGAACCAGCAGGGAAGCAAACGCGGCATACAGCGATACCGGGTGCAGGCCAATCACCGCATAGATCCCTGGTCCGCGCTGCAGCCTGCCGGGCAGGCTCAGTGTGGCAAGGCCCACATCATCGCCGGAAAAGAAATCGCCGAGGTGCACAAACACCAGCAGCAGCGTCACGCAGATGCCCACGGCATCCAGCGTCTTCAGCACCGGCATTCCATTGCGATGCATATAAACCAGGCACACCACGCCAGTCAGCAGCAGGCCCAGCGTGCTCACGCTCGGAAGTGCCAGTACCACAAGGGGAGCCTGGATAAAGGTCTTCCAGTTCACCAGCACCAGCTCCAGCCGGGACAGCACAAATACCGTCACTACGGCAAAGAAGCCAAGATCCCAGAACTTATTCGCGTCGACACCCGAGCGCCTCGCCACGCGCTGCCCCAGCGCCATGGCGGCCACAATGCCAAGCGCCACGCACGCGCCATGCGTCGGCAGACCGAACTTTCCCCACCGAACAAGCCACGGATGCATAGTTAACAGCTTAAATCAGCGCGAAGAAAGACGCTGCGGCAGCATTAAAAGCGAAAACCGACCCACGGGGCCGTGCAGCGAGGCGCCGGTGAACCCGTCCTAAGACGTTCGGGGAATAGCCGTGGCTCTTTAGGCTTTCCGGACTGGCGGACATAGCACACCGAGCCATATCTACGAGCCATACCCCTGGTTCAATGAATGTTGGTTCAACCAGCGTAGATCGCCGCACCTGCTTAGCAGGCCGGTCTCTGAATTGGATGCTATCGCCCCCACCCACTGTTTGCAAGTTGGCTAACAGTGGATAAAGCCGTCTGCGGTTTTCAAAGAATTTTCTCTTGCTCACCCGCATGGGCGTTGTTACAACAAACACCTCACGACATAAAAAATAGTCTTCACCCTCCGGTCAGCACGATCACCGGATTTTCCCCAGCTTCTGTAGCAAACACTTTTAGAGGTCCGTGACTTTGAAAAAACATCTGGCAAAACTCTTTGCAGCCTTCGTGTGTCTCCTTGCTGCCTCCACCGGTCTTGTAGCGCAGGCCAATCACGTCGTTATCTCAGCCGTGTATGGCGGCGGTGGCAACACCGGAGCCGCGCTGAAGAACGACTACATTGAGCTCTTCAACCCGACCTCGGCAAGTGTAGACCTGTCTGCCTACAAAATCCTCTATGGATCAGCGTCTGGCACATGGACCCCCTATACCATCACCTTCCCGGGTGCCTCGACCATCGCGCCGAACTCCTACTTCCTGATTCAGGCAGCTGCTGGCACCTGCACCGGAGCCGGAAGCTGCACCACCACGGCGCCTGCTCCCGACGCCACGTCGACCGCGGCTCTCAGCGGCGCCGCCGGTATCGTTGCTCTGATTCCTTCAACCGCCAGTGCTCCAAGCAATACCGTTTGCCCCACGGGCTATCTCGACCTGGTGGGATACGGCAACGCGGCTTCCGGCAGCAACCACGCGGTGTGCTATGAAGGAGCAGCGGCCGCTCCCACCCTTTCCAACACTACTGCTGCCAATCGTATTGACCCGTATAACGACAGCAACAACAATGGCGCGGATTTCACCTCGGGTTCCCCGAATCCACACAACTCCGGCAATCCGCCACCTCCGGTCACTCCCACCGTACTCGCCATCCATACGCTGCTTGGCAGCCGTCCCTACAATCCCAGCACCATTCAGGTTTCGCCGTATGCCGGCCAGTTGGTGACCGTGACCGGCGTTGTGATTGGAATCGGTAACAGTGGCTACTTCATTGAAGCCCAGGATTCGGCCCAGGATGGGGATCCTTCCACTCCGGAAGGTGTGTATGTCTTTACCAATAGCGCCCCGGGCAGTTCGACCATTGCCATTGGAAACCTGGTCTCCGTTACAGGATCGGTCGCAACCTACCCAGCCGCAACGGCCAGCCATACACCTGCTACGGAACTGACCGGCTCCACGGCGACTCTTGTCACCGCAGGCGTTGCGCTGCCCACGCCCATTGCTCTCACTGCCTCGACCCTCACGCCTTCCGGCGGCATCTACCAGATGGCGCGTTACGAAGGCATGCGCGTTACCTTCCCCAACCTGGTCAGCATCAGCGGAACCGATGGCAGCATTACAGAAGCCACCGCGACCACGACCTCGAACGGTCAGTTCTTCGCTACCTACCCTGACTACCCGCGTCCTGTCCGCGAACCCGGCATCGACATCCGCGACGCCGTTGTGCCCAATACTCCGGCCAACGTCGCCCGCTTTGATGACAACCCGGAGCGCATCCTCATCGATACGAAGTTTCTCGGCGGTACGCCCGTGGATATCCCTGCCAATACGGTTGTGATGGGCCTGTCGGGCATCGTCGACATGACCTATAGCTCGGATTCCTACTACGATCCGGCTCGCATCCTGGTTGACAGCACCTACACCTTCTCCGGCTACACGCAGGCAAGCACAACGCAGTATGCCGTCGGTGGTGGAACGGGTAAGTTCTCGGTCGCTTCGTACAACGTTGAACGCATGTTCAATACCGATTCGACGGACAACAAGTACTACGATCCGGTCTCGCAGACGGTAAAGACCTCGTCCGCGGTCAACCTGACGCCAGCGGCGTTCGATGCACGCATCACCAAGATCGCGCGCGGCATCCTCGTCAACCTGAATGCTCCGGATATCGTCGGCCTGGCCGAGATTGAAAACCAGGGGGTCGCTGCGGCCATCTCTGCCAAGATCAGCTCGCTGGCCTCAAGCCTCAGCCTTCCCGATCCGGCGTATGCCGCCTATGGCGTCTCTGCAGCGAACGGCACGTACACCTCCGATGTGGGCGGTATTTCTACCGGCTTTCTCGTCAAGCCCTCGACCGTCAGCGTTACCAGCACGCAGCAGATGGGCCAGAACGAGACCTTCAACAGCCCGACCGATCAATCGGTAACAACTCTGAATGATCGTCCGGCCTTTGTTCTGAAGGGTGGCATCATCCGTGGTGCAGGCGTAGCCAACTACCCCATCACGGTCATCATCAATCACCTGCGCTCGCTCTCCGGTATCTCGGACGCGAGCAACTACACCCGCTACAAGAAAGAACTGCAGGCCGAGTCGCTGGCAAAGATCATTCAGGCAGCGCAGACCAACGGTGAGCATGTCATCTCCGTTGGCGATTACAACGCCTTCCAGTTCTCTGACGGTTATACCGACACCATGGGAACGGTCACCGGCCGTATCCTTCCTGCTGACCAGGTTGTACAGCCCGGCGTGCTGATCACCAATCCGGCGGCAACCGATCTATCCACCATCAACACCAATGAATATTCGTACAGCTACCTCGGCAATACCCAGTCGCTGGATCACGTTGTGGTCACCAGCAACCTGATGCCGCAGCTCAGCTCGTTCATGGGTGTCAACATCAACGCGGACTATCCCATCAGCCTCCACGGTGACTCGACGACGGCCTTCTCTACCTCTGACCACGATCCCGTCATCGCCTACTTCAGCACGCCGTCTCCAGTGGCGAGTGCGACCATCACGCCCACCTCACTGACCTTTGGAGCGACGCTTGTCGGCGCGACATCTTCTGGTCAGCAGGTTGTGTTGACCAATACCGGTGAGCGCGCGATCAACCTTGCGAATGTCACCGTAACCGGTCCCTTCGCTTACTCCACCACCTGCGATACGGTCGGCGCGCCAGTCGGCGGTACCTGCAATGTGAATGTCACCTTCAAGCCAACAACCGGCGGCGCCAACACCGGTACGATGACGCTCTACACCAACGGCGGGCCCACCTTCAGTGTGCAGCTTGCCGGTACCGGTGTTGCTGACTTCAGCGTGGCCGGCAACACGGGCACCAATGTCTCGCTGACGGTCACGGCCGGCAGCACGGCAACTCTGCCGCTCACCTTTAGTTCTGTGGGTGGCTTCACCGGGACCATCGCTGTCAGCTGTGCGCTCGTCAAGCCTGCTCCGGGTGTGGTGTGCAATACGCCGGCCAACTTCACCCTGGCAGGAACCACAACGCAGAATGTGACCTTCACGACCACTACGCGGAACGTCGGCAGCGGCGTTGCCATGAGTGGACGTTCCGGTCTGTCGCTTGCGCTGAGCCTGGGCCTTGCCGGTGTGATGATGTTGTTCGCTGGACGCACGCGTCGCTTCGCCCGCCATGCCGGCCTGTTGCTGGTGTTGCTGGGTGTAAGCTTCGCTGCAACCGGCTGTGGCAACAGCTCTGCCAGCACTAACCCATACGGCACGCCTGTTGGCGCATACAACTATACGGTGACATCCACAAGCGGTACACTGTCGCATTCCGTCACCGTTACCCTCAACGTTCAGTAAGCGTAACTTAGTTGTTGCAAAAGAGGGATGCGCTTATCGGCGCATCCTTCTTTGTATTTCTCACGACAGGAAAAATTTCCTGTCGGTTCCGTAGGCAAGCGTGAGTCAGGTCATGTACTATTCCCGCTCAAATGCTTCACGGAGGTACGCGCCTGACCCCGCAACGCCATCTCCGCTGCTACTTCCCCGTCTATGCCCTTCCCGGTATGGGCCCTTTTTCTTATGGAGCCATGCAGGCCATTCGCGATGCAGGCTATGAAGGAGTGCAGTTTCACGATCCCCTGCATGGTCCCGAACTGGACGAGGCGCTGACGCTCGGCCTGGGAGCAGCCATGACGGGCCACATCAACTGCGCGCAGGATGCCATCCGCCTGGCCACAGAGGCACGGCTTGCCGGGCTGGAGTGTATTTCAGTCGGTGTTGGCACTGGCCTCGAAGAAGACGATGCCGCTGTCCGGCTCATCGAGTCCGTACTGAATGCCTCTGCCAAGTACAGCGTGCCGCTCTATGTGGAGACGCGTCGCGCCACGCTTTTTCAGGACATGTGGCGCGCCGTGCACTTTCACCGTCGTTTCCCGGCGCTCGAATTCAACGGTGACTTCTCCCACTGGTATACCGGGCAGGAGATGGTTTTCGGCGGCTTTGAAGAGAAGCTCGCCTTTCTGCTGCCTTTGCTCGGCTGCGTACGGTTCCTTCACGGCCGCATCGGCGATTCAGAGACGATGCAGATTGACCTGGGCAACGGAGACATCAGCCTCCATCCGGATATCGCGCACTTCCGTGCCCTGTGGAAGCGTGTCTTCACGGGCTTTCTCACGGCCGAGGGGACAAAGCAGCCGTTCCTTACCTTCGCTCCGGAACTGCTGCCGCCCCGCAATCTACCTATGGATGCGCCGGAACCCTTCAACCGCTGGCAGCAGTCTCTGTTGCTCTGCAGTATTGCGAAGGAGTGTTTTACAGAAGCGGTACAAGAGCTTGGTCGCCCCTCCGCAGACGCTGTAAAACGTGTGCGCCGTACGGCTTAATAGGTCTGGTGAATCGCGACGGAGAGCTACTACCTGCGCGAGGGCGGCTTCTTGTGTAAGAGCTCTAGCTCTTGCAAGGATTAAGCAGCGGCCTTCAGCCCACTAAAGCAGTCATCAGGAATGAAGGGCTTTAGCCCTGGGCTCTTTGCTGGCAACCCAGGACTAAAGCTGATGTTTAGTTCTTCGGAATCTCGCTGGCCAGCACCTTCATGTAACGAATAGTCAGGCGGCGATAGGTGTAGGTGATCTCAAGGTCGCCGTTCGAGTCGACAATCATCGCAGGATAGCTGTACTGCGACGGGCCCTGTTCCAACACCTTGAAGTTGCGGAAGTGTTCGCCATCGGTGCTCACCGCCAGGTTGATGGGCGAGCGACGGTTATAGCTGTGGTTATAGATCAACACCACGCGACCGTCCTTCAACCGCACAGCATCAATGCCGGAGCTGGGGTTTGGCAGGTCGATGTAGTGTGCCTCGGTCCAGGTCACACCGTTATCGTTGGAATCCGCCACCGCAATGCGAGAGGCCTGGCTATGGCTGCGCGCATACAGGCGAAGATGCTTGTTGCCCATGTCCACAATTGCCGGTTGAATAATGCCGATGTTCTTCGTTGGTGGCGGGTACAGCTTCTCATCGGTGCCGTTCACGCCTTCACCCTTGGCCACGTTGCCCAGAGCCTGTGCGGCCTTTGATTCTTCAGAAGGCACATCCAGTGAATCGGGCACGACAATTGGCCCAATCTTCGCCCATGTCTTTCCGCCATTGGTGGAGCGCTCGATCCACACCGCCCATCCGGCGGCGCTCTCAATCGAGCTTCCCGCGACGATGGTGCCGTCGGTCAGGACCAGCGGCTTGGCGCGCACCGGACCAATCAGGCCCGCCGGCAGTTTCTCCACCTTCGACCAGGTCTTGCCTTCGTCGTTGCTGTACATGCGGGCGGCAGCCCACTCCGCCGGGGCCTTGCCGTACTTGTAGTACAGCCACAGCACGCCATCCTTGGTATGGAACAGCACCGGGTTCCAGCAGGGAATATTGGGCTCGCGTGCAAGCTCAACCGGCTTGCTCCATCCCTGGGCGGAGCGGAAGGCTCCCCAGATGGCGACATCGTTATCGCCCTCCTTGGTGCCGCCAAACCAAGAGGCCATCATCGTGTGGTCTTTCAACTCCACGATGGTGGAGGCATGGCTCTCTGGAAAGCTGGTGGAGCCGGGCTGAAAGATAAATTCGTTGATGCTCTGGGCGGCAGCCGGAAGAAGCGAGACGGCAAGAACGGCAGCGGAGACAAGATGGCGCAGTCGCAAGGGGTGAAATCCTCCGCGATCAGGATACAGTCGGGAGACCGATAC
Source organism: Terriglobus tenax (assembly GCF_025685395.1). Taxonomy (NCBI): domain Bacteria; kingdom Pseudomonadati; phylum Acidobacteriota; class Terriglobia; order Terriglobales; family Acidobacteriaceae; genus Terriglobus; species Terriglobus tenax. Next base: position 2,554,417 of record NZ_JAGSYA010000004.1, read on the forward strand.
TTTCACCATCATTTGTCGACAAATGTTCGGCAAATCGAGCACAATCCCGCCCGTCCATCTTCGCCCGGTATAAAGCCGTATCGGCGCGGCCCAGCAGAAACTCCACATCACCGCCCCATTCCAGGCTGTCCATCGTAAAAGCGCCGGCGCTGAGGGTAATGTGCAGGGGGCCGCTGGATGTCTCAAACGGCGTGCTTCGGATCGTTTCCAGTATCTGCTCTGCGCGAATCTGCAGGTTGTCCGCATCGCATCCGCCAAGCACGATGACGAATTCCTCGCCCCCGTAGCGGCCCACGCCGTCATAGGGACGCGCAGCCTGCCGCAGGCGCACGGATGTCTGACGCAATACCTGGTCGCCCACCAGGTGGCCATGGAGATCGTTCACCTGCTTGAAGTGGTCTACATCGCACATCAGCAGAGAAAGCGGCTTGCCTTCGCGGCGGCATCTGGCTATTTCTGCCGTCAGGTGTGTCAGGATGGCTCCGCGGTTGAACAGCCCGGTCAGCGTGTCATGGGTAGCGCGTTGCCGCATCTCCTCACGCGCTTCCACCAGCTTGTCTTCCAGGGTCAGAATGCGCAGTCCCGTCCGCAGCCGCGCCTTCAGCTCTTCCGGATTGCATGGCTTGATCAGGTAATCATCCGCCCCGGCTTCCAGTCCCTGGATGACGTCCGTGCGATCGTGCCGCGAGGTCAGCAACGTGATGTAGACGTAGGAAGCATCCTGCCGCTCCCGCAACTGGCGGCAGACCTCCGGACCGTCCAGGCCCGGCATCATCCAGTCCAGCAGGGCCATCCGTGGCCCGTCCTTCTGCATCAGGGCATCCAGTGCGCTGCGGCCATCCGCAACCGACAGAACCTCATAGCCGCTCTGCGTCAGTATTCGCTCAAACAGGCGGCGCGATACGGCATCATCGTCGGCGATCAGGATCCTCACAGAGCAGCCTCCACCGCCATCTCTGCCAGTGCCTGTTCCACGCGTGGAAGCTCCGTCTCCAGCTCCGCGGTCAATGCCGCGGCACGCATCAGGTCGTTATCGCCGCCCGCGGCCTCAATCCCGGCGGCAAACTGGTAAGCCTGCAGGGCTGACAGATTTCCCAGCGCGCTCTTCAGAGCATGTCCGCTGCGTCGCACCTCGTCGCCGCTGCCGGCCTGGAGCGCAGTCTTTACCGCCTCAATCTGTCCCGGCCAGGTCTCGCGGAAGATGGTCAGCAGCTCTCCCAGGAAGACGCGGTCATTGTCGATCCGCTCCATCAGATCCTCTTCATTGACGGAGCTTTGTAGTGCAGCAGAAACATCCTCCGGCTGCTCCACATCGCGGGTCGAGACAAAATTGTCCAGTACCTCATCCAGTTCCTGCTGGCGCAGCGGCTTGGAGAGATAGCCATCCATACCGGCCTCCAGGCAGCGCTCCTTGTCGCCCTTCATCACCAGTGCGGTCATGGCCACTACCACCTGATGTTGTCCGTTGCCGGCCTCACGCTTGCGAAGCTCACGCGTTGCCTCCAGGCCATCCATCTCGGGCATCTGCACATCCATCAGCACCATATCGAACCGGCCGCGCTCCAGCGCTGACAAGGCCTCGCGGCCATTGCCTGCAACCACCACGCGATGGCCACGCTTCTGCAGCAGGCGTGTGGCCAGCATCTGATTCACCTGATTATCTTCCGCTAGCAGAATATCCAGCGACCGGGCAGGGTCACGCTGTTCCAGCAGCGTGCTGCGTGTAATCATCGGCGCCTCCTTTCCGCGTCCACCATCATGCAACACGCGCGCAATAGCTGCACGCAATTCATTCTGTCGGACCGGTTTCAGCAGGTAGGCCGAGATACCAAGCTGCTCGCAACGGGCGGCATCGCCCTTTTGTCCGCCTGAGCTCAACATCATGATGGTGGCGGCGCCTCCGGGCTTGTTCTGCAAACGCTGGGCCAGGTCAAAGCCATCCATCTTCGGCATGTGCATGTCGGTCAGCAGCAGCTCATAGGGACGCTGCAATCTGTTCGCCTCGTCAATCATACGAAGTGCCTCTTCGCCGCCAGACGCAGAATTCGGCTGCAGGCCCCAGCGCAGCAGGAGACCTTCCAGGATGCGGCGATTGGTGCGGTTGTCATCCACAATCAGCACCTTTGCCTGGGGAAGCTCTTCGCCCGCCACAAACGCTGCAGGAGCCTGCGGCAGCTCCTTCGCCTGACCCAGTACAACGCGGAAGTGGAACTTTGAGCCCTGCCCGGCCTCACTCTCCACCCACATATCCCCGCCCATCATCTGCGCCAGCCTACGCGAGATGCTCAGGCCAAGGCCCGTCCCGCCGTACTCGCGCGTGGTGGAGGTGTCGGCCTGCGTAAAGCTGTCAAAGATCGTCCGCTGTTTTTCAGGAGCAATGCCAATGCCAGTGTCAGAGACGATAAAGTGCAACCGTACGGTGTCTTCATCGGCGCCCTCAGCCTCGACACGCAGCGTTACCTCGCCCTCGTGTGTGAACTTGATGGCGTTACCCAGCAGATTGATCAGCACCTGGCGCAGGCGGCCCGGATCGCCGTGTACGCCCTCCGGCGCATTGGCATCCACGTCGCACAACAGCTCAAGGCCTTTCTCGTCCGCGCGCAAGGCCAGCGTCTTCAAGGTGCCTTCCATGCACTCGCGCAGGTCGAAGTCGATCTCCTCAAGATCCACCTTACCCGCTTCGATCTTTGAGAAGTCCAGAATGTCGTTGATTACATGCAGCAGGGCGTCGGCAGAGAGCTTGACCGTCTCCAGGTACTCGCGTTGCTCGCCCGTCAACTCGGTTTCCAACGCAAGCTCCGTCATGCCGATCACACCATTTAGAGGTGTGCGGATTTCATGGCTCATATTGGCCAGAAATTCGCTTTTGGCGCGACTGGCTGACTCGGCTTGTGCCTTGGCGTCTTCCCGCTCCTGATCGGCCAGCTTGCGTCCCGTAACATCGCGCACAAAAGCTGAAATCAGCCTGGTCTCTCCCCACTCAATCTCTGAGATGGTCATCTCGGCTGGAAAACTATGTCCGTCCTTGTGTCGTGCCGTTATCTCAAGCTGCTTCTGGAGCACACCCCGCTCACCAGCGGTCATGACTTCACGCAGGGCGTCGCTGCCTTGCCGGTCGCGGACAATCAGGTCGTCCATCTTCTTCGTCAGCGCTTCGACACGGCTCCAGCCAAAAGTCTTCTGTGCCTGTTCGTTCCAGTCGGTCACCTGGCCGCTGGGATCAATCTCAAGAAACGCGTCAAAGGCTGACTCGACAATCAGGCGATATCGCTGCTCACTGCTATGGAGCTGGGCCGCCTGCTGCGCAAAGCGGCGGTCAATGGTCGATGTAAGGAAAACCAGCCCCAACATCATCACGGTTGCAATCACAATGCTGAGCAGGCCAAGGTCTGAGATGTTGACGGCGTGTTGCAGGCTGCCGTGTTCCATGGACATGGGCACGTAGCTGGCCGCCGCCATGCCCACATAATGCATCACAGGAATCGCGCCGCCCATCACAATGGCGGTGGCAAGCTTCCACCACCCCCAGCCGCTGGTGGTGGCCCGGAACAGGTACCCCATGGAGATGGCCACGCACGCGATCACAATGGCCAGCACAACGGAAATCGCAACCATCCGCAGGTCGTACTTGCACATCGCCGGCATGCGCATCGCTTCCATGCCGATGTAGTGCATGGAGGCAATGCCGCAGCCCATCAGAATGCTGCCGATGCCGACCTGTACGGGGCCCAGTTTTTCGCGGCTGATGACAAACAGCGCAATCGAGGAGGCCAGCACTGCCGCCAGCCAGGAGACCGCGACTGTCGGCCAGTCATACAGCACCGTGAAGGGCAACGAAAAGGCCAGCATGCCCACGTAGTGCATGGCCCAGATGCCGGTTCCCATGGCAAAGGCGCCGCCGGAAAGCCAGACCTGACGTACCGCTCCGCGGGAAGAACTGACGCGGCCGGAAAGATCCAGGGCCGCACCCGCTGCCAGGATCGCAATAAAAACAGAAACAACAACCAGACTAAGGTCGTAATGTCCGGAGACAACCATCGGCATACCCATTAAAAACGCTGATCCCTTCAACTCCTCCACAGGACGAAGCAGCAGGCTTGCGGCACGTTGCAGGCAATATGGCTCATACACGAATGCTGACGGGGGAGGGATTGCCCCTCCATGCTATACGCATGGAGCAACGGCATGAAAGCATTCTTGCAGGGGAAGGTATGAATCCGTTTCATAACACGACACTCTTTATTGATCCTTCCTCCCGAATCGGGCGCTTCTGCGTTGCGAATGCCAGCTATTCCGGGATTGCGCGGCTTCGTGCCATTGCCGCCCGTCCCCAGGCTTTTTGGTTGGACGGACGTCAGCTTAACCCGGCGCAGTACATCGCCGCAACCCTTCAGGCTGCAGCAGACCAGCTCGTCGTTTTCGTGGTCTACCACCGTCCGGGCCGGGACAACGGCCAGTATTCCGCCGGTGGCAGTACCGACCCCGTAACGTACAGCCAATACATTGACGGCATCGTGCAGGCCACGGGCTACGCCCGCCCGGTCTTTATTGTCGAACCCGACGGCATCGCTGAAAGCTCCGGCTACACCCCACAGCAGCGCGCCCGTCGCAACGGCTGCCTGGCCTACGCCGTGGAACGGCTCGCCACCTGTGGCACCGTCTACCTGGACATGGGCCATCCCGGCTGGCTGGACGCCGAGACCATGCTCGGTTTGCTGGCCGACATACCCGCCACCGCGCATCGTGGCTTTTCCATCAATGTCTCCAGCTTCAATGACGATGCTTCCTGCCGCTCTTTCGCCCGCCGGCTGTATCAGGCCACGGGCAAACCCTCCGTCATCGACACCTCGCGCAACGGCAACGGCTATGTGCCCGGAGACTGGTGCAATCCTCCCGGCCGCAAACTGGGCCGTCAGCCGCTCAGCTACTCGGAAGGCGCCATCGACGCCAACCTCTGGATCAAACGTCCCAGCGAATCCGATGGCACCTGCAACGGCGGCCCACCCGCCGGAGAGCTCTGGCCGGAGTATGCCGCCCGCTTATAGCCGCAGGTAAATCTTCCTGCGGTACAGCACCGCCACCGGCACAAAGCACACGCCCACAAACAGCACCGCGTACACCAGCGACGCCATATATGGGTTGGAGATGTGCGCCGCCAGCGGCTGGTAAATCCACTGCTGCAGGTTCAGCCTGCTGCCGGGCACATGAAAGCTGCTCAGCCCCGCCGCCAGGAACTCGGAAAAGATATACGCCGCCAGGGGATTGGTGCCAAAAACCAGCGCCGGGTAAAGAAGCCGCTTCGCCTTGCCCCGCAGATCAATCTGCCACAGCAGCAGACCCAGCATCAGCATGTCCAGCCCAGCGTTCAGCAGCACAAACGAGCTGGTCCACAGGCGCTTGTTCAACGGGAACCATAGGCTCCACAGCAGCCCGGCCAGCAGGCACGTCGCTCCGGCGGCTCCCAGGCGTTTCGCCGTCAGGTACGACCGTCCATGACGCACAATCCACATCCCCGCCAGCAAGCCCAGCAGCGAAGTTGCAATGGAGGGGAAGGTACTCAGTAATCCCTCCGGATCGTAATAACCCGCCGAATAGAGATGGTTCACCGGCAGCAGGTGACGGTCCACCCATGCGGGCAGGTTGTTGTGCGTATCCATGAACGCAACACCCACTCCCGGCACCGGAGTCCATCTCAGCAGCGCCCAGTAGCCCACCAGGATGCCGGCCGTCAGCACAAAGATCGTCCTCGGCCTCGCCCGCAGGAACAGCACCGTCGCTATAAATGAGCAGATGGCAATCCGCTGCAGCACGCCAAAGATGCGCAGCGTATGCAGATCAAAAAACGGAAATGAGTTCACCGCCAGTCCCAGCACAAACAGCACCGCCGACCGCCGCGCCGCCTGCAGCAGGATGGCACCATGCGTCACGCCTCGCTTCAGCCGTCCCGTCAGGGAGATGGCCACCGAGATGCCCACCATGAACAGGAAGCAGGGAAACACGACATCGGCGATCGTCAGCCCATTCCACGCTGCATGCTCCAGCAGGGCATAGGTGTGCTTCCCATCTCCGCTGGTATTCACCAGGATCATCAGCGCAATCGTCAATCCGCGCAAAACATCCAGTGATGCCAGCCGCGAAAGCACAGGCTTGTCCATAGAAGATTCAGTCATAGGTGGCATGGTGGTCTGGTCTGTCATGAACCGGCAGCTTCCGCTATGGTTACATAGCCACGGATTGTCGCCTGCTGGTGGCGCGGCAGCCAAGGGCATTTGTCCTACATCGCCATGCAAACACTTCTTCGCGCACTGTTCCCGCTTCTGCTTCTGCCCGCCATGCTTGTGGCTTCCGCGCAGCAGCCACGCCATGTCACCTTGTCCTCGCTTCCGCAGAACACGCGCGATCTCTTCCGGGACTCCATGCACTGGGACGAATACTTCTGGGACAGCTCCGCCTCGCTCATCAGGAGCCCGTACTTTGAGGCGCATAAGCCCGAGGCCTTCCGCCACATGGTGCGGGAATCAAGCTGGTACGCCCTCGGTCTTCTGCTGCGCGACCAGCCCGGCGACCGCAAGCGTGCCGCGGCCGTTATCGACGCTGTTTTGCAGCAGCAATATACTGACCCTTCCGCGCGCTGGTTCGGTACCTGGAAGCGCTCTCCCGAGGAGCCCACACCTGGCCCCAACGCCGAGCTCTGGAAAGACTACGACCCCAACTGGCGCATCTTCATCGGCACCACCTTCGCCATCATGCTGACGGAATACACGGACCGCCTTCCCGCATCCCTGCGCCAGCGTATGTACCACGCCATTGAAATCGCGCTCCAGGGCGAGATGCAGCAACAGCGCCTCGTCCCCTCCTACACCAACATCGCGTTGATGTATGGTTTCCTCTACGACTTCGCCTCCATGCACAACGGCAAAATCAGTTGGGCACGCCAGGCCGCGGCGTGGAACATTTCCGTCTACCAGCTCTTCCAGCAGAGCGGCACCTTCCCGGAGTACAACTCGCCCACCTACGGCGGCGTTGATCTCTACGGCCTGGCCCTGTGGCGCGACTACGGCTCCACTGCGCAGATGCGCCGGATGGGCGCCACCATGGAGCAAAGCCTGTGGCGTGAGATCGCCAGCTTCTACCAGCCGGATCTCCGCAACCTCTCCGGCCCGTTCGACCGTGCCTACGGCATGGACATGACCGAGTACGTCAGCGTTGCTGGCGTATGGATGCGCAGCGTCATGCCCGCATCCTCCGCGCCTCTGCCTTCGCTTTCCGCAACCACCGATCACTTGCCCGATATCTGGTTTGCGCCGCACATCGCCATCCTTGGTACAAACATTCCACCGGACGCCCTCACGAAGCTGCAGCACTTCCCCGGCCCGCATGCCGTTCGCCAAAGCATCACACCGCAGCGCGTGGCCACGGCATGGGTTGGGAAAGACATTCTGCTCGGCGGAGAGTCCACCACAAAGACCCTCGGTGCAGGCGCATCCTCACAGTTCCATCCCGTCACCATTCACTGGCGCATGCCCTCGGGCCACATCGGCTGGGTACAGCTCATCGAATGTCCACCGGTCGACGCCGTCGCCGACGAACATGGCATCTCCATCGATACCAGCGGGACGGTGCGCCTTCGCATCCACGCTCCCGGTCTCAGTCAGCAACAAATCAGCGCCACGCTCTGGAAGCTTCCCGGCCTGGATGTTGCCGTAACCGGTAGCCAGGACTTCCATATCAACCAGGGCGAGGATTTTTTTGACCTCACCTACGCCAGCGTCCACCACATGCGTCTTGAAGTGGCCACTCGCTAAAACAAAAGGGTAGCCAGCCTCACGGAATTAAGGTGGGCAGGAAACCACAACGTTCCAACAAGGTCGAACGGAGTATTCCGTTTGCCTCTACTCCGTCAGCTGTGAAACAGTTAGCGCGATGATCTGCCTCGCTGTGAAGGAAGGACCCGTGCAATGACCCGCATGCGAATCGTGAAAGCCATATTGACCGATGCTCACTTTTTGATTCCGGCCGCCGTCCTGTGCCTTGGACTCGCCCTGCTGATTCAGCTTCACTAATCCCGTTCAAATCCTCAGGAATGTTGCTTCACGATGAGCCAAGACCAGAACACTTCCACCCCGCACGATAGCCGCCGCCTGCACTGGGCCGGAGTCGTCTGCGGCCTTTGCGCCGGCGTATGGCTTGGCGCGGCCGAGGCTCCCACCAAGCTCGTCAACGCAGGCCTCTCGCCCTTCGCCGTCTCGCTCTGCATGGTCAGCGGCGTCTTCGCCGCTCGCTGGACTCTGCCCACGCTGCTCAAAGGTACCAGCCAGGTCGCCGGTGACCTCATGCGGAAGAAGTACCTCATCATCTGGGCCCTGCTGGCAGGCATGATGTGGGCTGTTGCCAACACGCTTACCGTCTTTGCTATCCGCGACGTCGGCCTCACCATCGCCTTTCCGCTGTGGAACACCAACTCGCTGATCGGCCTGCTGTGGGGACGTCTGCTCTTCGGCGAGCTGAAGAAGGCCAGCCCCGCCAACATTGCGCGCGTGGTCATCGGGACGGTGGCCATTGTGGCTGCGGCTACGCTGCTTGGCTTCAGCACCATGCACGGCGGCTCCAGCCCATCGCCGCACGCAGTGCAGGGTATTCTTGCGGCGCTTGGCGCCAGCCTGCTGTGGGGAACCATGTACATCCCCTATCGCAAGGCGTACATCAGCGGTATGAATCCGCTCTCCTTCGTCACAGCGTTTACCTTCGGCGAACTCGGCACCGTCTTCGCCCTGGTCTGGTTCCTGGACGGCGGCGCAAAGGCGCCCATCTTCCACACTGTGGGTCTGGAGCATCTGCTCTTCTGGCTCTTCCTCGGCGGCTTCGTCTGGGTCATCGGAGACATCTTCCAGCAGTTCGCCACCAAGTATCTCGGCATCGGTCGCGGCATCCCGCTCTCCAACACCAACCAGCTCTGGGGACTCGCCTGGGGAGCCCTGGTCTTCGGAGAGCTGGCAAACGCCTCCGCCACGCAGCGCATCATGGTCATCGCCGGCTCGCTCATCATGATCGGCGGAGCCATCGCCATCAGCACCGCCGTGGCCACGCAACGCGAGCACAACTCCATGCAGGACATGCTGCAGCGCGAGTGCGACCGCTACAACCTCGACATCCGCGAGGTCGTGCGCGACTATTCCCGGCCCGAGTTTGATTCCAGCGGCAAGCGTTCCATCGGCGACTACGCTATCGTCGCCACGGCAACGGCTGTCTTCCTCTACCTGGGTTTGAAGGCCAGGGTGCCGCAGATCGCGTTTAGCTCGCAGTGGGTGGTGGTGCTGGTCGTCGTCATGCTGGCTTCCGTCGGCGCAGGTATCTTCGCACTTCGCAAGCTATCGAATTCGTAGAGAAGAGTATTTCGATTGGTCGGGGCGGAGGGATTCGAACCCCCGACCCTCTGCTCCCAAAGCAGATGCGCTACCAGACTGCGCTACGCCCCGACTCATTTCGCGGGCCAGCCGAAGAGACCTCGGCGCGCCGCGCTGTTTGATTCTACCAAGGTTGCCCCGGATGGGGTTATAACAGCAACCGCCTTAAGCGCGGAAGCCCTTCAGAAAGGCCGCCATGCGGCTGAGCGTGGAACCCTCCATCGGCTCTGGTGGTACCGGCGGGGCAGCTTCGCCGGTACCAGTGGCAGCCAGTTCCATTTCGACACCGTTCTTCCCCAGCCGCTTCGCCGCATACAGCGCTTTGTCCGCCCGGACCAGAATCGCTTCGCTGGAATCGGACAGCTCGATCTCGGTCAGCCCCAGGCTCACCGTCGGCGAAGCTCCCGCGGCAGAATCGTGTGGCAGTGCCGCAATGGCTTTCACCATGCGGCGGCAGACCGCTACGGCATCAGGTGCCGCTAGCCCAGGCAGCAACAACATGAATTCGTCGCCGCCTATTCTCCCGAACACATCGTAGGAGCGCAGGTTGGCATGGACACATGCGGCGATCCGCTGCAGCACCTTGTCCCCCAGTGCATGGCCGCCGCTGTCATTGAAGCTCTTGAAGTTGTCGACATCCATTAAGGCAACACAGCAGGCGGTCTGCGTGCGGCGCAAACGCTCCATCTCGACCGCAAGCTGCTCCTCCATGCCCAGGCGATTCAGTGCGCCCGTCAGTGAATCACGGCGTGCCCGTCGCTCAATCGCTCCTGTTACCTCCCGCGCAGCAAGCGCAAGGCTGAAGATGCCAATGCCGCAGTTCGCCAGCAGGCTGATCGCGATATAGTCCGCCTGCGTCACGTTGTACTGAAAAACATCCGTCGGGGCTCCGTAGTGGAAGGTGGCAATCATCCGCACCGCATCGCACAGCAGGAACAGCCCGGTAAATACGGCGAGCATCTTGACGGCTGCGCCGCGCCGCAGGTTGCGCAGCAACGCCACCATCAGAAAGGCGCGAAGCAGAAGATCGACCAGGCTGATAATCGCAATCCGGATATCCGTCTGGCCTGCACCGCGGTAGTAGGCAAGCGCGACGGTCGACAGTACGGCAAGCAGGATCGGAAGACGAAGACGCGGACGCACCTGGAGCAACGCAGAAATGCCAATGTAGGCAAACAAATTCGAGATGCAGTAAAGCCCATTCGAAAGCAGCACATCCAGCTTGTAAGGGAAGAGGCTCCGCATCAGAAAAAAGCTGATGCCACCCGTGGTCGCCACAAACTTGAGAGAAAGCTGCCGCAGCCCTCCAACATACGGGTAATGCTTCGCCATCAGCAGCATGACCAGCGAAAACAGCAGGCACACTGCCGCTTCGCTGACCAGGAGTGTCCTGATGTCGAACTGAATCAATGGGGTCACGTTTCGCCAGTATAGCGGCGGAGTAGGAACACTGATGTGCTGCGGCTACCGTTGCCAGAACGGGTGCATCGGCACCCCGAGAAGCCATCCCAACAGCCAGGCAGCGACGATCACCGGCACGGCCAGCAGAGCCATCATGACGCAGCCCAACCCCAGCAGAAACAGCCAGTCCTTCCAGGTATGCCGTCGGGGTTCGGCAATGTGCCGCGTCAGCAGGGCGTAGTTCTTCCGGTTGGCTTTCCAAGCAATGTCGAACGCGTCGCCCAGGAACGGAATCGCGCCAACCAGCACATCGATGCCGATGTTCACCATCATGCGCATCAGGCCTGCAGCGGGTACGCCGCGTGCCCAGGCGGCTACGACAATCACGCCGCTCGCCAGCCCGCTCAGCAGGTCGCCAATGCCGGGAACCAGCCCGATGATGCCGTCAATACCGAACCGGATCGAGGTACCGGGAATGCGGAACCAGTCATCCAGCACATGCGACAGCAGCTCCAGGTTCTCGTCAGAGAACACGCCCGAGCGGCCCATGCCGCGCGGTGGAAGTACCTCTCCCGGAGCTGTTGTGCGGTACGCCATTACTTCGGCTTAGATGCCGGCGGGGTTGTCTGCTGCTGCTTGTCCTTTTCGTCCTGCCGCTTGTCCGAGTTGCCGGTCACATCCTCGCCACCGTACAACAGGCGAATCGTCGACCGGAAGCGCTTGTAGTTCGTATAGCGCACGTATGACCGGACATGCACATCGCCGCCAATGGACCCATCCTGCGCGGAGAAGTGCAGAATTCCCTCGCCCTTCGTATACGTCGGGAACCAGTACTTGCCGTCAATCTGCTCGTAGTACGTGGTGTAGGGAATATGCAGGTCCTCATGCCCGCGGCGCAGGTCATCGGGCACCGTCTTGCCGTTCACCAGCACAATTTGGAAGTCCTGCTGGTCCACATATACCTTGCCCTGGAAGTAGCGCTGGTTCTTCTCAATCGTCTTCGGAGCAGCGTCCAGAACGTAAGTGTCCAGCTCGTCGATCTTTTGTTTGCCCAGGTATTTGATGGTGTACTTTGGCAGGTCCTCGGCCGTCAGCACAAACGGCAGCTTATTCTCAATGTCCTGCACGTCAGAGGGCGACATAATGATGCGCTCCAGCGTGTTCTGCGGCGCAAATACTACATTCTGCAGTTGGCGGCCATCGTCGGAGAAGGTGACTTCCACCACCATCTGGTATTCGCCATCCACCTTGTTGGTGTCGCTCAGCGTCTGGATCTTCACCGACCGGCGAAATCCATAGTCCTGCCGCACCTTGGCGAACTCGCTCTCTTTCGCGCCCATCTTCTGGATAATTTCGTCCGGCGTAATTCCGGCGGGCGCGGTCGTATCAAGCGGGCCGAAGCCGGATTCCTGCGCAAAGGCAGCCGAGGCGCAAAGCAGAACGAGAGCTGGGAGAATGCGTTTCATCACGGTCTAAAGAATAGACGTGTCTGCGGCCTTTGAGTTGCGGAGGAGAAGCGGTTGCAAATTAAACGGTAAGGGCGACCTCTTTCGGCCGCCCCACCTGAACGCTTTAACTTGCAACTGCTAACGGGCAACCAACAACTACTTCTGGGCGTTTTCAACCGCCTGCGCCACCTGCAGCGCCGTGCCTTCTCCAAAGTGCTTGCCCAGAATCTGCACACCGATCGGCAGGCCGTCCTTGGTATTGCCGCACGGAACTGAAACGCCGCAGATGCCGGCCAGCGATGCGGCGACGGTGTACACGTCGGCCAGGTACATCGAAACCGGGTCATCGGCCTTCTCGCCCAGCTTGAAGGCCGGGGTCGGCGTCATGGGAGTCACAATGGCATCTACTTCGCCGAAAGCCTTCAGGAAGTCGCGCGTCAACAGTGTGCGTACCTGCTGAGCCTTCTTGTAGTAGGCGTCGTAGTATCCGGCGGAAAGCGCATAGGTCCCCAGCAGGATGCGGCGCTTCACCTCGGGACCGAAACCAGCCTCGCGGCTCTCGCGGTACATCCCGGCCAGCGTGCTTGCGTTCTTGTCCCGCAGGCCAAAGCGAACGCCGTCAAACCGCGACAGATTGCTCGAAGCTTCTGCCGTGGCGATGACGTAATACGTCGGAATCGCATACCGCGTGTGCGGCAGGCTTACCGGTTTGATCTCGCAACCGGCGGCCTTCAGATCAGCGATGGACTTCTCGACCGCCGCTCGAATCTCCGGATCCAGACCCTCGCCGAAGTACTCCTCCGGAACGCCGATCTTCAGCCCCGCAACCGGCTTCTGGCTTTCGGCCACGTAGTCGGTCACCGGATGGTGCGATGAGGTCGCGTCCATCGTATCCGCTCCGGCCATCACGCCCAGCAGGGTGGCAGCGTCCTTCACATTCTTGGTGAAGGGTCCAATGCGGTCCAGCGACGAAGCAAACGCAATCAAACCATAGCGGGAGACACGTCCCCAGGTCGGCAGCAGGCCGGTCACGCCGCAAAAGGCTGCAGGCTGGCGGATCGATCCACCCGTGTCCGTCCCCAGCGAGGCTACGCAGAATCCCGCAGCCACCGCCGCGGCCGATCCGCCCGAGCTTCCGCCCGGAACGCGGTCCGTCGCGCGTGGATTGCGCACCGGCCCATAGGCCGAGTTCTCGTTCGAGCTGCCCATGGCAAACTCATCGCAGTTCAGCTTGCCCAGCAGCACGGCGCCCGCTGCTTCCAGCTTCGCGACAGCGGTGCAGTCATAGGGCGGGTGGTAGCCCTCAAGAATCTTCGATCCGGCCGTGGCGGGCGAGCCCACCATCGTCAGCACATCCTTGATGCCCAGCGGAACTCCGGCCAGCGGAGGAAGCTGTTCTCCGGCCTTGATCAGCGCATCCATCTTCGCGGCCTGCGCCAGCGCCCGATCCTTGGCCAGCGACAGGTAGCTGTTGATCTCGCCATCCCTGGCGGCAATGCGCTCATAGTGGGCTTCGGCCAGGGCCGTGGCCGTGGTTTCACCGCTTCGAAGCGCGGCGCTCGCCTGGTCAATGCTTAATGTCTCGAGATTCATTACCGTTCAATCACCTTCGGGACCTTGAAGAAGCGGTGGTCGGCCTCAGGGGCTTCCCGCAGCACCGCGGTCCGGTCAATGGAGGGGCGCACCACGTCCTCGCGCAGCGCTGCAGCGGAGGCCTCAACCTGGCCGCCAAGAATTTCGCTGACCTGCGCCATCGGCGTAACGCCAGCCGTATCCAGCTCATTCAACTGGTCAATATGGCCAAGAATGGCGTTCAGGTCCTTCTGCATGCGGGCGACTTCGTCGTCCTGCAGCTCAAGCTGGGCCAGTTCGGCCACACGCCGTACCGCGTCAAGGGTTACCGTCTCACTCATCACTTCTGAGTATAGCGAGGAGGCACAAATCCCGGCCTCGGTCGCATCTCGAATCGCAGCCCCGTAATCGGCACACCGGCCACTTTCTTCAGATCGCCCACCAGCTTGCCGCACATTGACTCAAGCTGCGGGCGCCACGCCGGGTCGTCCACGTACAGCACAACGGTGCCTTCTTCGTACACCATCACCTCGCTGTGCGCGGCAATAGCGCTGCCCGCCACCACCGGCCACGCCGCCGCAAGCCGGTCAATCGCCCCAAGCGTGCGCAGACTCTTGCTCAGGGAGTTGCGAAGCACGTCGCGCATCTGTTCCATCGGGCTAAACCTCCGGGTAGCGCTCAAGAATCCACCGCTCTACCTCGGCCAGCGAATCAATGGCCGTGTGCGGTTCCGTGCATCCGGCCTCTTCCGTGCCGCGAATCAGGAAGACCTTTTCAAGCCCGGCGGCGCGTCCGGCTACCAGGTCCGTGCAGCGGTCGCCCACGATAATGCTGGTGGAAAGATCCACGCCCAGCTCCCGTTCTCCCCGCAACATCATGCCTGGCAACGGCTTGCGGCAGTCGCACTCCAGTTTGTACTGTCCCTGGCCATGCACCGGATGGTGGCAGCAATAGTACACGGCGTCCACATCCGCCTGTTCCTTGCGAAGCTCGGCGCGCATGTGATCCATCAGCTCGTGAAACTGCTCCTCGGTATACATTCCGCGGGCAATGCCGGCCTGGTTGGTCACAATCGCCACCTTCATGCCGCGCGAGCGGGCGGCGCGGATCAGCGAGGCAATGCCCGGCATCCACTCCAGGTCAGAAATCTTGTGCAGATAGCCAATCTCGACGTTGACGACGCCATCACGGTCCAGAAATAAACAAGGTTGAGCCACATTCCAAGGATATACGGGCATCCGGAGAAAGCCCGCAGGCTTCTTATCTCCGCATGGCAACCACGACCCGGACTCACGAACACGATGCAAAAGCGACACCCTCCGGCCCCACGGGCGACAACCCCTCCACCGCGGGTCCGGGACCGACGAAGGTGCAATCCAACACCCCCGAGAACAAAACCGGGCAGATTGACCCCTCAGCCCCCGGAGAAACAGGAACCACGCCGGGCTCAAACGCAACAAACGGCGAAAAATGAGGAAATCATGATTTCCAGGGGAGCGAGCGCCGTCCTAGACTGCGCTCACACATGGCCACCGCGACCGTCTCCTCCCCCGCCGCCAACGCTCCACGAAAACTGTATCCGCACGCCCAGTGGTACTTCTTTGCCGCCATCGTCGTCACGTGGATCGGCTTTTCGCGCAGCTACTTTCTACAGCTTGGTTCGGTCACGATCTACCACCATATCCACGGCGCCATCGCCGGTGGATGGATCGCTACCCTGATCATCCAACCCATCCTCTACCAGCGCGGCCAGATGCGGCTGCACCGCAAGCTCGGCAAGCTGGCGGCCTATGGCCTGGCTCCGCTGATGGTCCTCTTCGCGAGCATCGTCATGCACCTGATGTTTGCCGGGGTCACCGGTATTCCGCCCATCGCGCGCTATGTTCTGGGCTATCTGGATTTCATGGCGCTCTGGCAGTTCCCGCTCTTTGTCTTCCTCAGCGTTTGCTACCGCAAAAACCTGGCGCTTCATGCCCGCTGGATCACCGGCACCGTCCTTCTCCTGCTGCCTCCGGCCATGGTCCGGGCCATGTTCCTGCTGCCCTTCGTGCATGGATTCGTCCTGGCACTGAACCTGGCTTTCGGGACGTTGGAGCTCATTCTGGTGCTGCTGATGCTCGACGACCGCCGCTACGGGCGCATCCGCGCGCCTTACCCCATCATGCTGGTCATGTTCCTGGGCATTCACTTCACCATGCGCTTTGCCGCGGTCTGGCCGTGGTGGCACGCCGTTGCCGACTGGTGGGGCCTTTTCGTCTATCGGAACAGTTTAGAAGGGGTTGATCTTGCCCAGACCCTTCTTCTTCTTGGTCTTGGACGAGCTCTCCTCGCTCTTGTCGAGAGACGGCTTGGGAGCCTTCTTGCCGTTTGGCGTGGCTGCCTGGGCTGCCGGTGTCTTTTGCCCGGCCACGTCGTTGACGGTGTCCTCGGCTTCGGCGGGCTTCTCTGCTGCCGGCAGTGGCTGATTGTTCTCGTTGCCTACGGCCTTCAGGCCATAGGTGGGCTGCTTCTCGCCGGGCTTCGGCTGCACAATCTCCAGGCCAACACCCGTTCCGGTGCTTCCCTGTCCCGCCCTCGAACCCGCCGGCACCGACAGGTCGGTAGCGCCGGAGTTCCCGGAGCCGGCATTGTCAGCCGAATCGATATTGTTGAAGCCAAGCGGTGTGGCCGGTGCACCCGGCTGTGCCGATGTGGCAGCGGCAGGCGTCTCAGAACCGGCTGCGGGTGTTTCCACGGCGCGTGCCGGCTTCGGCGAAGCGGCTACGCTGCCCGGGCTCAGGGCTTCCTTGTAGGCATTCTCCACAAAGCTGGCTACTTCCGGCGCAAGCGTCGGGCGCGGGTCAGCCATGGTGGGCTCCCCGATCGTGGCGGTCTGCACCACGTCCGGGCGGCGCATCACCATGATCTTGGCGATATCCATCAGCTTGTACTGCGAGCGGCTGCCTTCCAGCGCCTGGCTGATCTGTTCCTGTTCCTGCGTGGCCTGCGGCTGCGGACGGTTCAGCGCGTCAATGCGGTCGCGGGCATCTTCCACGTGGGGCGATGCGGCGTGCTCGGTCACCACCTTGGTGTAGGCGGCCATGGCGCGGTCATCAAACTCCTGTTCCAGCGTCGCCTTCGGTCCCTCGGGCATCTTGGAGGCATGCACGAAACGTCCCTGGGCTGCATAGCCGTCGCCAATGCCAATCAGCACCTGGTCCATGCCGCTGTACAGTGGATAGGTATCGGCCACCGTCTGGTAGCGGGCAATCGCGGCAGCCCAATTCTCGTGCGAAGCGTAGTAGGAGGCGACCTCGGCTTCGCGTGTCGCCAGAACCTCCTGTACCTCGCGCAGGCGCTGCTTGGCCTGCGGCACCAGCGTTGACTGCGGGAACTGCTGGACCATGTTCCGGTACTCTTCCTGCGCGTGGACAGCCTTGGTGTAATCACGGTCCGGCTTGTCCATCTGGCGGAAGTAGATATCGCCGACGCGCATCTGGGCCTCGGCGGCCTCCGGCACATTGGGGAAGAAGGTGATGAAGTCCTTGTACTCGGCCTCGGCCTGAGCCAGGGCAGCCGATCCGCCTTCCTTGTACCAGCTATCGGCGACGGCCAGCTTGGCGCGCATCTGGTACTGCGAGTCCGGATAGGTGTTCAGCATGGTCTGCAGATCAAGGCGGGCTACATCAAAGTGGCCTTTGTTCATGGCCACGATTGCCTTGTCATACAGCTGCTTGTCCGGCAGATCGTTATCAATGTCCGCCAGTGGATTCTGCTTCAGGCGCTTCTTTTGCGCAGCCCGCGTGTCTTTGGACTGCTGGACCTTCTGGTCCTTCTTGGACTCGGTCTCTTCGTCACCCTTGCGCTTCTTGGTCTTCTTGCCCGTCGAGAAGGTCGCGCTCTCGCTCTGGGCGCCGTTGGAAGCGGCGGCGGGCTGCGACGATCCGGCATCCTGCGCATGCAGACTAAGCGAACCAGCCAGCAGGGCAGCTGCCATGGCGGCGGTAAGCGGCGCAAAACGACTGGAAAGGACAAAACGGTTCATGAAACCTCACTGCTCTTCTATGAAAAGCGCATGCCCCGCCGGGCAATCGATCACCAGCGTGGACGTGTGTTTATTTTAGACGCTCCGCACGAAAATCGGCATCGCCTCCACCTCATTCCGGCAACCGAATTCAGCCAGCCGTCATCCTCCTTCTGTATGATTGGGCAAAATCCAGCGGGAATCTTCGCACGGGCTGCCCACAACACAACCGGGGACGCCGTATTCGCGAAGACGCTCTCTGAAACCACCGTACTCGCACGAGGAAAGGTCGGATTTCGATGAGCGTTCACCTGGTGAACCCTAGCGATAACTCCTTTGGTACCGCCGTCATTACGCCGCGCTGGCTGTTTGTCCTGGCCGCCGCTACCCCGGAGGTCGCAGGCGACCCCATCCTGATCGACGAATCGCTCGAACCCATCGTTCCGGAGAGCATTCAGCCCGGCGACATCGTCGGCATCAGCGTCCACACCGGCAACGCCCTGCGGGGCTACCAGGTGGGCCGCATGGCCCGCGAGCGCGGCGCATGGGTCGTCTACGGCGGCATCCACGCCACACTTTTTCCTGAGGAAGTTCTGGAACAGGGCCAGGGGCACGCCGTCGTCAAGGGCGACGGAGATATTGCCTGGGGCAAGGCTGTTTTGGACTGCCTCGCAGGCAGTCCCGACACCATCTATGAGGGCGGCCGCATCGGCGGCAGCGAGTTCCTCGCCGGCCGATGGGACCTGATGGATCCCGCGAAATATATGTGGGCCTCCGTCCAGACCATCCGCGGCTGCCCCAAACACTGCAGCTTCTGCAGCGTCTGGCGTACCGACGGCCAGAAGCCCCGCCAGCGACGCTTCCAAAGCGTGATCGACGAGATCGTCAATCTCCGCCGCATCGGTTTCCGCTTCATCGCCCTGGCCGACGACAACTTCTACCCCGTCACCCTGACCGACCTGCGCCTGGCCCGCGAGCAGAACAACACCGCCAAGCTGGAGGAGTTGACCGCCATCCGCGCCGAGCGCTTCCAACTGATGGAAGAGCTGGCAAAGCTGCCCAAAGACATGGTCTTCTTCACCCAGATCACCATGGAAGCCGGAGAAGACGGCGAGTACCTGGACGCCATGCGCCGCGCCAACATTAAGGGCGCCCTGGTTGGCGTCGAAGCCGTCACGCCCGAAGGCCTGAAGTCGGTCTTCAAAGACTGGAACTACTCCGGAGAAGGGCTGGCGAACCAGCTCCAGACCTTCAAAAAGCACGGAGTGCACGTCCTCGGTTCGTTCATCTTCGGGCTCCCCACAGACCGCCCCGCTACGTTCGACGCCACCGTGGAGATGGCCCTGAAAGCCGGTGTGACCTTCGCGCAGTTCGTCATGATGACGCCCTTTCCGGGCACCGTCGACTTTGGCCGCTGGGAAAAAGAGCAGGCCAAGGACCCCATGATGGTCGAGGGCACGCCCATCACCCGCTACTGGCTCATTCCCACGGCTATCCGTCCCAAAATGTTCACGCCGCACCCTACCATGAGCTCGGACGAGATTCGCAACCGCACCCAGAAGGTCTGGGATCGCTTCTATACCTGGGGAGCTATCTGGGAGCGGTCTGCCTGCACGCCCACGCTTCGCGCGCGCCTGGGCTTCATCTTCCTGTCCAAGCTCTATCGGCAGATGTATGCCGGTACAGGCATCTCCACCGACAGCGCACGCCGCAAGAAGTCCAAACGCTGGGCACGATGGACAGCGCGGCAGTGCAAAAAGCTGTTTATGGCACGTCCCATGCCGGAACTGCAGTCGCCCGCGTGGGAGCTTGCCTTTGCCTCGCCCGTTCGCCGTCCGGCTTTTATGGGGAGCGAAGGCTCACTGGTCACCATCAGCCAGGAGGAACGCGGCTAAAAGTTATCTACCGGGCCGTGCGAGCCAGTTCCAGCAGGCTCTTTGCGTCTTCCACAGGTGTGCCGCGGCCAAAGACCGAGGTTCCGGCCACCAGCAGTTCTGCGCCCGCCTTCACCACGCTCTGCACCGTTTCGTGGTCAATGCCGCCGTCCACCTGGATGCGGAAATCCAGGCCGCGCTCCTTGCGGAGAGCTGCCAGCTTTTCCACCTTCTTCAGCGTGCCGGGGATAAACGCCTGTCCCCCGAAGCCCGGGTTCACGGTCATCACCAGCACGTGGTGCACCATGTCCAGCACCTCGTCCAGAAATCCGACCGGAGTTGCCGGATTGATGACCACACCGGCCTTCATGCCGTGTTTCTGGATCAGGTCCAGCGTGCGGTTCAGGTGGCGGCATGCTTCCCACTGCACGCTCACCCAGTTCGCGCCGTTGTCGGCAAAGGCTGGAATGTAGGCGTCGGCGTTGGCAATCATCAGGTGGCAGTCAATCGGCAGGCTGGTCGCCTTGCGCAGGCTCTTCAGTACCGGCGGACCGATGCTGATGTTGGGCACAAAGACGCCGTCCATCACATCGAAGTGGACAACCGTGCCGCCGCCTTCCGTTGCTTTGGCAACATCGTCGGCTAGGTGGGCAAAGTCGGCTGCAAGGATGGAAAAGCAGAGCTCGGTCACAGCTTCGAGTGTACCAAGCGCGAATTCACCTCTCCACATTGGGCAATGCGGTAAGCTGCCTCTACTCAGTACAGACAATAACGGCGTCAGCCAAGGAGAGTTTCCCCTATGCCGCTTCCCAATGACGAACGCGTCGTTGATCTCGCTAACCGCCTTCTCGCTCAGTTTGACACCCTCTTCGGACTCCATCCCGGCTTCCGCGCGGCCCATGCCAAGGGCCTGATGCTGACCGGCGTCTTTACTCCCTCCGCTCAAGCCGCGTCACTGACCAATGCCCCGCACATCACGCGGTCCAGCACGCCGGTGACCGCGCGTTTCTCCAACT
Organism: Terriglobus tenax; assembly: GCF_025685395.1. Lineage (NCBI taxonomy): Bacteria > Pseudomonadati > Acidobacteriota > Terriglobia > Terriglobales > Acidobacteriaceae > Terriglobus > Terriglobus tenax. Next base: position 2,575,135 of record NZ_JAGSYA010000004.1, read on the forward strand.
CCACCGGCCTGCCGCTTATCCCGGACAGTGCCCCGGATGCTAACCCGCGCGGCCTGGCTATCCGCTTTGACCTGGCCGAGCACGTCCACACCGACATCGTCAGCCACTCCACCAACGGCTTCCCGACACACACCGCGGACGAGTTTCTGGAACTTCTCCAGGCCATCGGAGCCAGCGGGCCGGATGTGCCCTCGCCCAAGCCGGTGGAGCTCTTCCTCGGCTCCCACCCCGCCGCCCTGGCTTTCGTGCAGGCGCCCAAGCCCTTTCCCATCAGCCTGGCAACGGAGAGCTACTTTGCCGTAACCGCGTTTGAGTTCACGAACGCGCAGGGCGAGAAGAAGTTTGGCCGCTACCGCATCCTTCCGGAGGCAGGCGACCAGTTCTTCTCCGCCGAGGACGCCGCGAATCTGGCCCCGAACTATCACTATGAGGAGATCACTGAGCGTGTGGCCAAGGCTCCCGTCAGGTTCAAGATCTTCGTCCAGGTGGCCGGGCCCGGGGATGTGGTCGACAACGCCACCATCCACTGGCCGGAGACCCGTCCGCTGGTGGAGCTTGGCGTCGTGGAGCTGAATGCAGTCGTTCCGGACTCGCTCGCGCAGCAGAAGCACATCATTTTTGATCCCATTCCGCGCTGCGAGGGGATTGAGGCTTCCGCCGATCCGCTACTGGAACTGCGGGCAGCTATCTATCTGATAAGCGGACGCCGTCGCCGCGCCGCGCAGATGGAGCAGCCCGCTTAACCGCATCAAAACAGGAAAAGCAGGCTCCCCTTTCCCTGCAAACTGCCGGGAAAGGGGCTTACAAGCTTAGCGAAGGGTGGTATGTTGTTCTCGCGTTCGATAGGGCGCAAAAAGCAACTTCAAGTTCATTGGCAATGCTGAAAAAGCAGGTCCAGGTACGAAAGGCGTCGGTATGCCTTTCTCCGTGACTTTGCCGCAATACCGTTGAGGAGGTCTCTGGATGCGCTGTCCCTCCACCTTGGTTGATGAGTCTGAGCGGCTGCAGGCAGTGGAAGAGTATGGCCTGAATAAGAGCTATAGTCTTTCCTCTCTTGCTCCCGTGGTCCGTCTTGCCGCTGAGATGTTTCATGTGCCGATCGCGGCAGTAAACCTGATCGGGGACCGGCACGTGTTCTTTGCCGCCAGCTATGGGCTGGAACAGGCCTGCGACATGAGCCGCGATGTCTCTTTCTGTGCCCATGCCATCCTGCAGAAGGAGGTCATGGTCGTGCCGGATACCGCTAACGATATCCGGTTTCACGATAACCCTTTGGTCACCGGCTCGCCGGGAGTCCGCTTCTATGCAGGAGTTCCCCTCTATGCCCCATCGGGCCACCCCATCGGTGCGCTCTGCGTGATGGATCGTGTTTCCCATCAGACATTTTCGGTGCAGGACAGCGAGCGTCTCCGGGAGTTTGCTCTCCTGGTCACCGATAAGCTGGAGTTGCGCCGTTTGGAGGCCGCGGAGCAGATGTGGCCCACTCGCTTTTATGAGGTTGCAGCTGCCTCGCCGGGGCCGCTGCTGGAGTTTGATCAGAACTTCCACGTCACCTTCTGCAATGGGGCAACCGCCGCCCTGTTGGGATACACGCAGCAGCAACTGGCGGGTGCTCCGCTGGCGCGGTTCCTGCCAGGGTTGGAGCGTCCCCGGCTTGAGCACCTGATCGCCGGTTCAACCCTGAATGGAAGCAACGGCCACCTCCCTCATAAGGCCTTGGCGCTGCATCGGGATGGCTACACCGTACCTGTGGAACTGGTATTTTTTGCCTGGAAGAAGATGAGCCACCGGCACTTCGGCGTCATGCTGACAGACATTACTGACGGCAGGCAGCGCGATCAGCAACTGTATCGTCTCTCGAACTTCGACGCCCTGACCGGCCTGGCCAACCGTCGCGTGTTGCGCCACGAGGTGGCTGGAGCCCTGGACACAGGTGCGGACGTGGCCGTGTTGGCCATTGACCTAGACAACTTCAAGGATGTGAATGACACGCTGGGGCACAAAATTGGTGATCAGGTACTGTGTGTTCTGACCGAGAGAATGAAAGACCTCCTGGGGCCTTCGGAAAAGGTGGGCCGTATGGGTGGGGACGAGTTTGCCCTGCTGCTGCGCCGGGGAGAACTGGCAGCAGCACGCGCGGCCGCACTGAGCCTGATGAGTGAGATCGGCAAGCCAATTGAAGCCGGTGGGCTCTGCATGCGCGTGACCGCCAGTTGCGGCATCGCACTTTCGACCGAGGCAAAGCACAGTGCCGAGGAGCTGATGGGCAACGCGGATCTGGCTCTTTACCAGGCCAAGAGCATGGGGAGGAACCAGGTTTCGGTTTATATTCCGGCCCTGCGGCAGGAGGCGATCGAGCGCCGCCAGTTTGAGGCAGAGCTGCACCGTGCGGTGGAAAATCAGGAGTTTGAACTCTTCTACCAGCCCCAGGTGTGCCTGAAAAGCGGCTCTCTCATCGGCGCGGAGGCGCTTATCCGCTGGAACCACCCGCAAAAGGGCTATCTCTCCCCGGCGGCGTTTCTACCGCTGCTGGAGTCTGGTCCTCTGGCCGGAGATGTCGGCACATGGGTGCTGCGACAGGCCTGCTCACAGGCTGCCGCTTGGCGCCAGTCATCAGGAAACGACTCGTTCCGTATGGGAATCAATCTCTTTGCTGCGCAGTTCTTCGCAGGCGATCTGGAGGAAAAGGTAGAAAGCGCCTTGCAGGACAATGGCCTGCCCCCCGAAAGCGTGGAGCTTGAAATCACTGAAAACATCATCCTGAATCACAACGCGCTCATCCTTGAAACGTTGAGGCGTCTGCGCGAGTCCGGTGTCTGCATCGCCTTTGACGACTTTGGTACCGGCTATGCCTCCCTGAGCATGTTGCGCGATTACCCCCTCACGCAGATCAAGATCGACCGAAGCTTTACCAACAACATGTGCTGCTCCATCCGGGATGAGGCAACGGTGGCCGCCACCGTAGGCCTGGCGCGCAACTACGACCTGGATGTGATCGCGGAAGGTGTCGAAACAGAGGAGCAGATGGCGCGGCTCAAGAGCATTGGCTGCGATGAAGGTCAGGGCTACTTCTTCGGCAAACCTCTCCCCGCCGAAGACTTCCGGCAGAAGTTCCTGGTTCACTGATCAGGATGCGGTTTCCGTAGCCGCCGGCGTCCGGTTGCCAAGCGTCGCGGCAGCGTTCAACAGCCTGCGCCACGGCCAGTCCTTATCGGCAAAGAAGATGCGCCCAACGCGCGATTTCTCCGGGCGGTAGTACCAGCGCTTCAGCAGCGCCAGGTGATCGCCCAGCAGCGCCATATCCGTGGGGGTGCTTGCCTCTGCGACGAGGCCTTGCAGCAGCGTGCGCAGGCGGTCTTCCGGTGTAACGATATCGCCTTCCAGGGGCACCGGTTGCAGCATCTGCGGCTGCGCAAACAGGGAGCTTCCCGTCTCTTCCTGCGCCCGTGCCGCGCGAATGTCACGCGTCGAGAATTTCTGTGGCCCATGGACGCAGCCGCTATGAACCAGGAAGACGGCGACCTCGCCCTCGCCGCAGGGCTGCATCAGAACGGCATTCAGCTTCGGCAGGGAAGAGACAAGCTCCGGTGCAAAATCAGCTGCCGCTTTCACCTTCTGCCAGCGGGCATGGGCTTCGGCGGCCCGCTCAAACTCCATCGCTGCGGAGGCCTCATCGCGCTCCGCGGCAACTTCTGCCAGCAGCGATTCACCGTGCGTCTCCAGAAATCCGCGCACACGAGTGGCCTCGCCGCCGTACTCCTCCGAGGTGCAGCGCTCCTGGCATGGGGCAAGGCACTTTTTCATCTCGCCGTAGACGCAGCCCGGGTGTTCCGGATACGGATCCAGCTCCTCCCAGCAGCGGCGCAGCTTGTACAGGTCCAGCATGGCGTCAGAGTAGCGCTCGGCCGCCGCACGCGAAAGGAAAGGCCCGTAGGTCTCCGCCAGAGATTTTTTGGCGAGCCGGTTGGTCACATAGACGCGGGGAAACGCATTGTCCCCGGCAAAACGCACGTTGTAGGGCACAAACAGCTTCAGCCGCCTGCGCGCCTCGGCCAGCGGGAAGAAGGCGGCGGTGGCCTGGTACAGGCACAGCAGGCTCTCAAAGTCGCTGCCGGCCGTGGACCATTCCACAAAGGCAACACGGTCACGCAGGCTCAGCCGCTTGGTCTGCCCGTCAGCCGGCGAGAGCAGGCGCGCAGCACGGCGCCGAAGATTGGCGGCCTTGGTCAGGTAGGGCTGGGCGGTGTCATCGGCCCCGCGCAGGGCCAGGATGCCGGCGGAATCAGGAATCTGGCGCAGAACCTCGGCTGTGTTCCCCGGAGAGAAAGCAAGGCTGTGGCCGAAGTGGAACGCAGCGGGCATAGGGGTGATTTTAGGGGATTCGGCCGGGAGTTTTCCGGCGTAGACTCAGGCCATGCAACTGTCGCTCGATCATCTCGCTCTGCCTGCCCGCATCCGGCCCGACCGGCCGATGACGGATGAGGAGTTGTTTGAGTTCTGCGCGGAGAATGATTTTTACCGGATTGAGCGCGAGCCGAATGGAGAGTTGAGCGTGATGACTCCGTCTGGTGGGTTCACCAGTAATAAGAACGTCTACCTCTCCCGCGTTTTGGATGAGTGGGCCGAGAAGTTTGGAGGCATGGCCTTCGATTCTACCGGCGGGTTTCTGCTTCCGGATGGTTCCATGCGTAGCCCGGATGCTGCCTGGATGCCGTATGAAGCGATTGCAGGTATCAGCGATGAACAGATGGCGAAGTTTGTGCCTGCAGCGCCATATTTCATCATTGAGCTGCGTTCACCCTCCGACAGCTTGGCGAAGCTACAAGCAAAGATGGAGGCATGGATTGCCAACGGAGTACAGCTCGGCTGGTTGGTCGATCCGTTCCGGAAGGTGGTGACGATCTATCGTCCCGGCCAAAAGCCTGAGGAGCAGGAAGGGCATACGTCGGTCTTTGGCGAGGGGTTGCTGGCTAGTTTTGAGCTGCCGCTGGCGAGGATTTGGGCGTGAAGAATATCGCGGCGAGATGGATTCGATCGGTTTTCTATTGACTGTTCAATCTGCCTGTTGTGAAGATAAGGCGATACATAACAGAGCATGTCGACACCTCAGCTAGATGAGTCAATCCTCCGAGTAATTGATGAGCGAGCGCTTGCGCTGGAAGAACAGCTCAATGCGAATGTTCTCTTTTACGTTGGGCGAATCCATCCAGCGTATCTGAAGCCCTTTCGGACATTTCTCGAGGATATCGCTGCTAATAAGACGAAGAAAAAAGATTCTGTGGCGATCCTGCTAGAGACAGGCGGGGGGAGTGTCCAAACTGTCGAAAAGATGGTGGAGTTGATCCGTGCGCATTACACGGGCACAGTGACATTCATTGTGCCCGACATGGCGATGTCCGCAGGAACGGTCTTGTGCATGTCTGGTAACCGCATAATGATGGACTATTCCTCGTCACTAGGTCCCATCGACCCTCAAGTACTAGTCAAGAAAAATGGCGAGGAGATGTACGTTCCAGCCCTAGGCTATTTGGATAAAGTGGCTGAACTCATTGGTAAATCTGCAGACAATACTCTTACCGCTGCTGAGTTTGCGCTATTGAAGGATCTAGATCTGGGCTTACTTCGTTCGTATGAACAAGCGCGCGACCTCTCTGTGGAGTTGCTGAAGAAGTGGCTAATCGAATACAAGTTCAAGGATTGGATCGTTCATGAAACGACGCCAGAACTCTTAGGGCAACCGGTTACCGACGAGCAGAGACATGCCAGAGCAGATGAGATTGCTAGAATGCTGGGCGATAATCGTCTTTGGCATTCCCATGGACGGTTTATTGGCATCAATACACTCAGGGATATACTTCGTCTCCGAATTGACGATTACACACATGATGACAAGCTGCGGCCTGCTATTCGAACCTATACAGATCTGTTGACTGATTACATGTCTCGTCAAGGAATGAAGTTCGTTTTACATAGTCCTCATGTCAAACTGTTTTAAGAAGTACCGGAGGTCGCAATGTTGACCGAACAAGTCCTTGAAATTGTTGAAAATAAAGAGCAAATATCTGAAAGCTCTTCGCAGATGCTGAAACAGCACGAGCAACTTGTGGGGCAGCTACAGCAGGCACAAGTTCAGTTCGGAAATACAGTCCGTCCAGCCTATGAAGACGCTCTGAGTAGGCCTACGGCTGAGATGATGTATTGCCTGTAGTTGCGCTAAATGAATTTTTGTTGCATACTCGTAAGAGTGCCCGAGCTCTCAAGGCCTGGCACATTTACCACGGCCGAACGATCAGCCCCCTCCAGCAGTTGTAGTACAAGCAATTTCGGGGCTGGTTCCGCGAGAAACAACGCGGCGGGTGAACCTAAACCGGGCGACAGAACAAATCCCCGGTTTCCAGCGAGCAGAAGGAATCAGTAGGCTCGGTTCACCCAAGGGTTCGTGCGGTGGGAGACTCAAGAAGGATTTCAGTCGATGGCTAAGAAGCTCTCCAAGAATGTCGCGAAGGCGCGCGCGGCTGTAGAAGCCCGCCCCTACTCTCTCGCTGACGCCGTTTCCCTGCTGCAGAAGGTCAAGTACGCCAAGTTCGACGAGACCGTCGACCTGACCATGCGCCTGGGTGTCGATACCCGTCACGCCGACCAGATGGTCCGCTCGACCGTGGTTCTGCCGCATGGCCTGGGTAAGACCAAGGTTGTTGCCGTCATTACCTCCGGTGACCGTATTCGCGAGGCCGAGCAGGCTGGCGCGGAGTTCTTCGGCGGCGAAGAGTTGGTCGAGAAGATCCAGAAGGAAAACTGGACCGATTTTGACGCCCTGATCGCCACCCCCGACATGATGAAGTCGGTTGGCCGCCTGGGCAAGGTGCTCGGTCCCAAGGGCCTGATGCCCAACCCGAAGACGGGTACCGTGACGACCGATGTCGCCGCTGCCGTCAAGGAAATCAAGGCTGGTAAGGTGGAGTTCCGCGCCGACAAGACCGCCCTGGTTCACGTTCCGGTGGGCAAGCTCTCGTTCGACGCGCAGAAGCTGGTGGACAACGCCATGACCGTCATTACCGCCGTGGTGAAGGCCAAGCCTTCCGCCGCCAAGGGTAAGTACGTCAAGGCCGTCTACGTCAGCTCCACGATGGGCCCCGGCGTTCCGCTGGAACAGGCTGTCGTTGACGCCGCCGGCAAGGCATAAGCTTTTCGCCGCCACGCGCGGCCTATGACTTCTCGCCGGATTGAACCGGCAAAAAGGATTTTTACCATGGCAGTGTCCAAGGCAAAGAAGCACGCAACGGTTGAGTTCCTCGCAAAGGACCTCGCCTCCTCCACCTCGGCGATCGTCGGTACCTTCTCGGGTCTGACGGCGAGCAAGGATTTTGCTCTGCGCAAGACCATCCGCGAGGCTGGCGGCAAGTATCACGTCATCAAGAACAAGCTGGCCCCGAAGGCGGGCGCCGGCACCCAGATTGAGGGCGCTCTGCAGGGCCTGAAGGGTGTCAGCTCGGTGGCTTACACCGACGGCGATCCGGTCGCCCTGGCTAAGGCTCTGTCGACCTGGGTCAAGGACAATGCGGAGTTCAGCTTCAAGCTCGGTATCGTTGATGGCAAGGTCATCACGGTCAAGGAGATCGGCGATCTGGCCAGCATGCCTGGCAAGGAAGAGCTCTTCTCGAAGCTGCTGTTCCTTATCAATGCTCCGGCACAGCGTCTGGCTACCGTCATCAACGCCACCGGCCGCGATCTGGCTGTCGTCATCGACCAGGCTGTGAAGGAGAACAAGCTGGGCGGAGCGGCTCCGGCTGCCCCCGTGGCAGCGGCTCCCGCGGCAGATGCCGAGCCTGCTTCCGAGCAGACCGAAGCGGCTGCAGCTGAGGCTCCGGCCGAAGGCGCAGAGCAGGCCTAATCAAGTTTCGCTGCTGCACCGGGGGCGCTTGTCTGGGCGCAACGGAACCTCGGGGTGGTGGCAACCGGAGCGGAACGATGGCTTCGGAGAGCAGTTGAAGTACAAATTTCAAGTTTAGAAGTAATCGGAGAAATCACATGGCAGACATCCAGCAGTTGGAAGATCAGATCGTTAGCCTGAGCCTGCTCGAAGCAGCAGAGCTCGTCAAGAAGCTCGAAGAGCGCCTCGGCGTTTCCGCCGCTGCCGCAGCCCCCGTCATGGTGGCCGGCGCCGGTGCGGGTGCAGCTGCTCCCGCCGCCGAAGAAAAGACCGAGTTCACCGTCATCCTGAAGGAAGCCGGCGCGAACAAGATCAACACCATCAAGGCTGTGCGCGAAGTCACCGCCCTTGGCCTGAAGGAAGCCAAGGATCTGGTCGACGGAGCTCCCAAGCCTCTGAAGGAGAACGTTTCGAAGGAAGATGCGGCTGCCATCGCGAAGAAGTTCGACGGCATCGCGGCTGTCGAGATCAAGTAACTTCGGCCTTCGGGCTAAGGTTGCGGGCGACTCCGGGCTTCGGCCCGGAGCTGTCCGTTAGAGACCGACCGGTCTCATCGCAACCGGGACTTGCGCTTCCAGGGCAGAAGCGGTATCCTCTCATGACGAGGAGACCCGCTCCTGCCTGGGTGTGCGTAACGGGGCAGATGGGCTCGCGAACACTTTCGGTCTCAAAAAGATTTGATACGCGACACGGTATTGGAATCACTCCCGGCTCATCAAGAACCGGTCATGCAGGATGCGTCAGCGGCGAGCGCTCCGGCATGTAACCCCGAGTAGTAAAGATTCGCGGCAAGAGCTTCCAGAAGGGCGAGCTGGGAGCAGGCGGCAGATATTCACATCGAAAAGATTCAGCTAGTGCACAAGCCGGTCGTTGCGCTCTTGGGACTCGTCGTCTCCAAGGGCGTTTTGCCGTCTTTGTACCACCCGGGCAGCAGATAGTTCTACCTGTGCTGCTCGCGATTTTTATAGCAGAATTTTCTGCCGGGCAGCCAACAAAATTCAAGTTTCAAAGGCCAGTATCTTCGCCATCTGGCCACGAGCAGCATCCTGCGCATGGGTTTGTCCGGCTACCGAGGACGGGCATTCCCGAACAGCGCATACCTCAAGGCGGATCAAGGACTTGACCTCAAGGAATTGACCCGCCAACCCTTCTGCGGCCTTCGCATGGTTCGATGCGAAGCGACGGCAACAGGAGGCTTCTCGGAAGGCACGAAGTCAGGAGCAAACACACGATGTCCAGCGAATTGCGCGCGGTCCGTAGCCGTCTCGACTTTTCCAAAATCCCTACCGCCATTCAGATCCCAAACCTCATTGAGGTCCAGCGCCGCAGTTATGAGCGCTTCCTGCAGATGGACAAGCTGCCGCAGGAACGTGAGGACAATGGTCTGCAGTCGGTATTCACCTCTGTTTTTCCGATCACCGATTTCCGCAACGTCTCCGAGCTTGAGTTCGTGGATTACTCCATCGGCAACTGGGAGTGCAAGTGCGGCTACCTGAAGGGCCTGAACCACCTGCGTACGGCCTGCTCCACCTGCGGCCACATGGTGATCACGGACCCGTTCCACCCGGGCGACGTACTTTGCACCTTCTGCGGAACCTATAACAAGAACACGCCGGATTTCTGCACCAAGTGCGGTGACCCGGTGGGTCTGCAGCTGAAGTACGACCAGGCTGAGTGCGAAGAGCGCGGCATGACCTTCTCTGCCCCGCTGAAGGTCACCATCCGCCTGAAGATCTACGACAAGGACCCGGACACCGGTGCCAAGACTCTGCGCGACATGAAGGAGCAGGAGGTCTTCTTCGGCGATATCCCGCTGATGACGCCGAACGGCACCTTTATCGTCAACGGCACCGAGCGCGTCATCGTCTCGCAGCTGCACCGTTCGCCCGGCGTCTTCTTTGAGACGGCGAACAACCGTACCTACTTCCTGGGCAAGATCATTCCTTACCGCGGAAGCTGGGTGGAGTTCGAGTACGACCAGAAGAACATCCTGTACGTCCGCATCGACCGCAAGCGCAAGTTCCTGGGCACCATCTTCCTGCGCGCCCTGGGTCTGCGCACGGACGAGGAGATCCTGAAGACCTTCTACACCGTGGATACGATCAACGTCCGCGACCAGAAGCTGTTCTGGAAGGTGAAGGAAGAGGGCGCGACCAACCTGCTCGGCTCCAAGCCTGGAGTTGCCGTGAAGATTGACGGCAATGATGTGGCGACGCCGAACCGCAAGATCTCGCCTTCGATCCTGAAGCAGCTGCGTGCGGGCAAGGTTGAGGACGTGGAAGTGGAGACGGCCGAGTTCGACGCGGCGATCTTCGCTGCCGACGTTGTCGACCTGACGACCGGCGAGCTGCTGTACGAGGCCAACCAGGAAGTGACGACCGATAAGCTGCACAAGATCGCGCAGTCGGGCGTGACCTCGTTCGAGGCCTTCTTCCCGGAGCGCGATGATGTGGGCAACATCATCACCAACACGCTGAAGCGTGACTCGGTCCGCAAGTCGGAAGAAGCGCTGATCGAGATCTACCGCAAGCTGCGTCCCGGTGACCCGCCGACGCTGGACACCGCGACTGCGCTCTTCGAAGGCATGTTCTTCGATCCGCGCAAGTACGACTTCTCGCGTGTAGGCCGTCTGAAGTTCAACATCAAGCTGTACGAGAATGGCGATGCCAGCGAGCTGGACAAGCGCACGCTGACGCCGGAGGACTTCTACGGCACCATTCGTTACCTGCTGAAGCTTCGTAAGAACATCGGCATGGTGGACGACATCGATCACCTTGGCAACCGCCGCGTCCGCGCCGTGGGCGAACTGATGGAGAATCAGTTCCGCATCGGCCTGGTCCGTATGGAGCGTGCCATCAAGGAAAAGATGAGCGTGTATCAGGAGATGTCGACGGCCATGCCGCACGACCTGATCAACGCCAAGCCGGTCATGGCTGCCATCCGCGAGTTCTTCGGATCCTCGCAGCTGTCGCAGTTCATGGACCAGACCAACCCGCTGTCAGAAATCACCCACAAGCGCCGTCTGTCGGCCCTTGGACCGGGCGGTCTGTCGCGTGAGCGTGCCGGCTTTGAAGTCCGTGACGTACACACCACCCACTACGGCCGTATCTGCCCGATTGAAACGCCGGAAGGGCCGAACATCGGTCTGATCTCGTCGCTGTCGTGCTTTGCCCGTATCAACGAGTACGGCTTCATCGAGTCGCCTTACCGCAAGGTGAAGGACTCGCAGGTGCTGGACTACGTTGCTGTAACCAACTCGGGTGAGTCGGGTCTGCGCGTGGGCGATGTGTTGGAGATCAACGAAGCGCACAAGCTGATGGACCAGTTGAAGAAGGACAAGAAGCGCGTGCTCGAGGTTGAGCCGTACAGCTTCTACCTGTCGGCCTGGGAAGAGGATCGCCACACCATCGCACAGGCCAACATTGACCTGGACGACGAAGGCCATCTGCAGGAAGACCTGGTCAACGCTCGCCGTCAGGGCAACTTTGTCCTGGTGCCGAAGGCAGAGGTCGACTACATCGACGTCTCGCCGAAGCAGCTGGTTTCGGTCGCCGCATCGCTCGTACCGTTCCTTGAGCATGACGACGCGAACCGCGCTCTGATGGGAGCCAACATGCAGCGCCAGTCGGTTCCCCTGCTGGTGGCTGAGGCTCCGCTGGTCGGTACCGGTATGGAAGGCGTCACCGCCCGCGACTCGGGCGCCGTCATCCTGGCCAAGCGTAACGGCATCGTGGACTCGGTCGACTCCGAGCGCATCATCATCCGCGTGGAAGGTGAGCATCATCCGACGCAGCTGTCGCGTGAGGTGGGTTCGGACATCTACCAGCTGATCAAGTTCAAGCGTTCCAACCAGAACACCTGCATCAATCAGAAGCCGGTTGTCCGCAAGGGCGATCGTGTTCTGAAGGGTCAGGTCATCGCCGACGGTCCTTGCACGGAGCAGGGCGAACTCGGCCTGGGACGGAACGTACTGGTAGCCTTCATGCCGTGGCGCGGTTACAACTTCGAGGACGCGATCCTGATCTCGGAAAAGCTGGTCCGTGAGGACTACTACACCTCGGTTCACATCGAGGAGTTCGAGATCGAGGCCCGCGACACGAAGCTGGGACCGGAAGAGATCACACGCGATATTCCGAACGTCTCCGAGCACGCTCTGCGTGACCTGGACGAGTCGGGCATCATCCGCATCGGCGCCAAGGTGGGTCACAACGACATTCTGGTAGGCAAGGTAACGCCGAAGGGCGAGACCCAACTGACGCCGGAAGAGAAGCTGCTGCGCGCCATCTTCGGTGAGAAGGCCGGCGATGTACGTGACGCTTCGCTGACGTGCCCTCCGGGTATCGAAGGCACCGTGGTCGACATCCGTATCTTCAGCCGTAAGGGCCAGGAGAAGGATGAGCGTGCGAAGGCCATCGAGGCAGAGCAGATTGAGAAGCTCGAGAAGAACCTGGGCGACGAAATCCGCATTCTGACCGACGAGCGTCTGAAGCGCCTTGAGAACATCCTGGGCGGTAAGGAAGTCCAGGCTGATCTGCACGACGAGCGCACCAACAAGAAGTTGCTCTCGAAGGGCGACATTCTCAACCGCGAGACCATCGAGCTGATCTCGACGCGCAACCTGAAGCGTATCCGTTATAACGACAAGGATCCGCGCGTCAACGAGCAGATTGATGAGATCGAGGAGATGACCTCGCGCCAGATCGATGTTCTGCGCAAGATCACCAACGAGAAGATCTCGAAGCTGCAGAAGGGCGACGAGCTGCCTCCGGGCGTCATCAAACTGGTCAAGGTCTACATCGCCATGAAGCGTAAGCTTTCGGTGGGCGACAAGATGGCAGGCCGCCACGGCAACAAGGGTGTTATCGCCCGTATCCTCCCCGAAGAGGATATGCCGTACCTGCCCGACGGCACCCCGATGGAGATCGTGCTTAACCCGCTCGGCGTACCTTCCCGTATGAACGTGGGACAGATCCTCGAGACGCACCTCGGCTGGGCAGCGCATACGCTTGGCGCCCAGGTGGCAGAACTGGCCAAGCAGTCCCAGGATGCCGGTGAGGTTCGCGAGATCTTCAAGGCACGCTTTGCCGGTACCGCGGCTCTGAACCAGCTTCTGGAACTCGACGACGAGCAGACCCTGCGCGTTGCCGCTGGCATGAAGCGTGGTATCTGGTTCGGCACGGCAGTCTTCGACGGCGCTCGTGAGAGCGAGATCAAGGCTCTTCTGGCATCGGCCGGCCTGCCCAGCTCGGGCAAGTCGCAGCTGCTGGACGGCATGACCGGCGATCCGTTTGAACAGCCGGCCACCGTGGGCTACATCTACATGCTCAAGCTGTCGCACCTTGTCGACGACAAGATCCACGCTCGCTCCATCGGACCGTACTCGCTCATCACGCAGCAGCCGCTGGGTGGTAAGGCACAGTTCGGCGGACAGCGCTTCGGTGAGATGGAAGTGTGGGCGCTGGAAGCATACGGCGCAGCTTACATCCTGCAGGAGCTGCTCACCGCCAAGTCCGACGACGTCTATGGCCGTACCAAGATCTACGAGGCCATCGTCAAGGGCGAAGCTGCCATCGAGCCCGGCGTGCCGGAGTCGTTCAACGTGCTTATCCGCGAACTGCAGTCGCTCTGCCTTGATGTTGAACTCATCAAGCAGGACGGCAAAAAGGCCCCGGCCCCAGCAATCGCGGCAGCCGACTAACCCGCTGCTGGCCGTTAGCTCCTGGCTTTGAGTCAGGAGCTAACGGCAAAGCGCAAACGAGATTTGAAGTACCGCAACGTACACCAGTTGCAAACAGCATCAGCAACCGCAGCCAAGGCTAAGAGCTAGAAGCTAATAGCTAAAGGTTGAATTGGAGACAAGCATATGTTCCGCTCCAGCCCCTTTGAACTGACCGGCCCGATCACTGACTTCGACGCCATCCGCATCTCGCTCGCCAGCCCGGAGAAGATCCGCAGCTGGTCGCATGGCGAAGTCACGAAGCCTGAAACCATCAACTACCGTACCTTCAAGCCCGAACGCGACGGCCTGTTCTGTGCCCGCATCTTCGGACCGATCACTGATTGGGAGTGCCTCTGCGGCAAGTACAAGCGCATGAAGCACCGCGGCGTGATCTGCGACAAGTGCGGCGTCGAAGTGACCCTGTCCAAGGTTCGCCGTGAGCGCCTGGGCCACATTGAGCTGGCTTCGCCCTGCTCGCACGTGTGGTTCTTCAAGGGCCTGCCCTCGCGTATCGGCCACCTGCTGGACATCTCGCTGCGCGAGCTCGAAGCGGTTCTTTACTTCGAGTCCTATGTCGTCATCGATCCAGGTGAAGCTCCGGTCAAGGAGCGCGAAATCATCAAGGACGAGGCCAAGTTCCGCGAGCTCGACCAGCAGTACCGTCCCTCCGGCTTCAAGGCCATGATGGGCGCCGAGGCGATCAAGGAACTGCTCAAGCGCGTTGAGATCCAGGAGCTCGCAATCGAGCTGCGCGAGCGCATGAAGCAGGAGCAGTCGCTCCAGAAGAAGCTGAAGTACGCCAAGCGCCTGAAGGTCGTCGAAGCCTTCCGCAAGAGCGACAACAAGCCGCAGTGGATGATCCTGGACGTGATCCCCGTCATCCCACCCGAGCTTCGCCCGCTGGTGCCGCTGGATGGCGGACGCTTTGCTACGTCTGATCTCAACGACCTCTACCGTCGTGTGATCAACCGTAACAACCGTCTGAAGAAGCTGATGGACCTGCATGCGCCTGAGGTCATCGTGCGTAACGAAAAGCGCATGCTGCAGGAGGCCGTCGATGCCCTGTTCGATAACGGCCGCCGTGGCCGCGTTCTGCGTGGCGCCAACAACCGTCCGCTGAAGTCGCTCTCTGACACCCTGAAGGGTAAGCAGGGGCGCTTCCGTCAGAACCTGCTCGGTAAGCGTGTTGATTACTCCGGCCGTTCCGTAATCGTCGTCGGTCCCGAGCTCAAGCTCCACCAGTGCGGTCTGCCGAAGAAGATGGCTTTGGAACTCTTCAAGCCCTTCATCTATCACCGCCTGGAGCAGACCGGTCACTGCACCACCATCAAGCAGGCCAAGGAGATGGTTGAGCTGCAGGAGCCCATCGTCTGGGACATCCTGGAAGAGGTCATCAAGGATCACCCGGTCCTTCTGAACCGTGCTCCAACTCTGCACCGTCTCGGTATCCAGGCGTTTGAGCCCGTGCTCGTCGAAGGTAAGGCCATCAAGATCCACCCGCTGGTCTGCACCGCCTTCAACGCCGATTTCGACGGTGACCAGATGGCTGTTCACATTCCGCTGTCGCCGGAAGCACAGGTTGAGGCTTCGGTCCTCATGCTGGCTTCGCACAACATCCTGTCGCCGGCATCGGGCGCGCCCATTACTGTCCCCACGCAGGACATGGTGCTTGGTCTGTACTACCTGACCAAGTCCAAGGTCGGCGCGAAGGGCGAGGGCCGCACCTTCGGCACCATCGAGGAAGTTCTGATGGCGCTGCACGCCGGTGAGGTTGAGACGCTGTCGCCGATCCGCCTGCGTTACTCGGGCTCCGTGCTCGACATGACCACCGCGTACGACGACCAGGACATCCTGCACACCGAGGCCGTGGAGTACCACAAGCAGTACATCTCCACCACGGTGGGCCGCGCCATCCTGAATGACGCTCTGCCGGACGGTATGCCGTACGTCAACGGCCTTCTGAAGAAGAAGGGCATTGGCCAGCTGGTGAACTTCTGCTACCTGAACCTCGGCCTGGAAGTTACGGTCAAGGCTCTGGACCGCATCAAGGAACTGGGCTTCCAGTACGCGACGCGTTCGGGTCTGTCGGTCGGTCTGGACGACATGGTCATCCCGGACTCGAAGTACACCGTTGTGCACGACGCCGAAAAGCAGGTCATCGCGCTCCAGCAGCAGTACCTGGACGGCGCTATCACCAACGGCGAGCGTAACAACAAGGTCATCCAGCTGTGGTCGGGAATCACCGAAAAGGTGGCCGACGAGATGTTCGGCAACATGAAGCGCGCTGACAAGGAAGGCGCCATGAACCCGATCTATATCATGGCGGACTCCGGTGCTCGTGGTTCGAAGCAGCAGATTCGTCAGCTGAGCGGTATGCGTGGATTGATGGCCAAGCCCTCGGGCGAAATCATCGAAACGCCCATCACGGCAAACTTCCGTGAAGGTCTTACCGTTCTGCAGTACTTCATCTCGACGCACGGCGCTCGTAAGGGTCTGGCCGATACCGCTCTGAAGACCGCTGACTCGGGTTACCTGACCCGCCGTCTGGTCGACGTAGCGCAGGACGTCATCATCAGCGAGAACGATTGCGGCACCGTGGAAGGTATCTACGTGACCCCGATCATCGAAGCCGGTGAGACCATCGAGCCGCTGCGTGACCGTATCATCGGCCGCGTATCGCTCGAGAAGCTGAAGGACTTTGAAGGCAACACCATCGTCGAGATCAACCAGGAAATCGACGAGGACAAGGCCTCCTCGGTTCAGGCTGCCGGTATTGAGCGCGTCAAGATCCGCTCGGTGCTGACCTGCGAGTCGCGCCGCGGCGCCTGCCAGCTTTGCTATGGCCGTAACCTCGGCTCCGGCAAGATGGTGGAAATGGGCGAGGCTGTCGGCGTCATCGCGGCACAGTCCATCGGTGAGCCTGGAACGCAGCTGACCATGCGTACCTTCCACGTCGGTGGAACGGCATCGCGCGTCAACGAGCAGTCGCACCTGGATGCCAAGAACGCCGGCTTCGTGCGCTTCATCAACCTCAACACCGTCCGCGCCAAGGATGGCAGCCTGGTCGCCATGAACCGCTCCGGCTCCATCGCCATCGTTGACGAGAAGGGCCGCGAGAAGGAGCGTTACGTCGTTCTCTACGGCGCGAAGCTCCGTGTCGAAGACGGCGCACAGGTTGCACTCGGCGATACGCTCGGCGAGTGGGATCCGTACACCTTCTCCATCGTGACCGAAGTTGGCGGTACGGTGCAGTTCAAGGACCTGCAGGAAGGCGTCACGCTGAACGAAGAAGTGGACGAAGTCACCGGCCTGTCGCGCCTGGTGGTTACGGACGCTCCGGACGAAAAGCGTCAGCCCACGCTGCTGGTCAAGTCGGACAAGGGAACCAAGCGTTACCTCATGCCGTCGCGTGCTCACCTTATGATCACGGACGGAGACGAGGTTTCGCCTGGCGACATCCTCGCCAAGATTCCGCGTGAGTCCACCCGTACCAAGGACATCACCGGCGGTCTGCCGCGCGTCGTAGAACTGTTCGAAGCCCGTAAGCCCCGCGAAACCGCAACGATCTCTGAGATCGACGGCGTGGTTCGCTTCGGCGATGTGGTCAAGGGACAGCGCAAGATCTACGTCACCGGTGATAACGGCGAAGAGCGCGAGTACTCGATCCCGCGTTCCATCCACGTCAACATCCAGGAAGGTGAGCGCCTGCGTGCAGGCGATCAGCTGATGGACGGCCCGCTGAACCCGCACGATATTCTCGCGGTTCTCGGCGAGCGCGAACTGCAGATCTACCTGGTCAACGAGATCCAGGAAGTCTATCGTCTGCAGGGCGTAGCCATCAGCGATAAGCACATCGAAACGATCGTTCGTCAGATGCTGCGCTGGGTGAAGATCGAGGAAGTGGGCGACACGCCGTTCCTTCTGGAACAGCAGGTCGACAAGTTCCGCTTCCGCGAGGAGAACGAGAAGGCCATCGCCAACGGAGGCCGCCCGGCTATCGGACGTCCGCTGCTGCTCGGCATCACCAAGGCCTCGCTGTCGACCGAGAGCTTCATCTCGGCTGCCAGCTTCCAGGAGACCACGCGCGTCCTGACGGAGGCTTCCATCAACGGAGCCGTCGACAACCTGCGCGGTCTGAAGGAGAACGTCATCGTAGGCCGCCTGATCCCGGCGGGTACGGGCATGGAGTACTACCGCAACGTTCAGCTCACTCCTGAGCTGGAAGAAGCAGCCGCCCGCATCCAACAGGAAGTCCAGGAAGCCCACGACGCCGAAGAGCGCGAGCTTGAGGCAATGCGTATGGAAGGCGAGCAGGAAGAACTGGCCGCCGAGTAATCAGCGAACAGTACAAAACCAGAAGGGCCGGCGAAAGCCGGCCCTTTACTATTGCCAAAAATCCAGGTGTGCATACAGTAAAAGGCCGGGGCATCGCCCCGGCCTTCGTATGAATCCTGAAAATCCAGCTTAGAACGTAACGATATCCACCGTCGGCAGCGGAGCCACAATCTTCTTGGTCTCGATCACCTTGCCGTACTTACCTTCGCTGATATCGCCCAGCACCGTGTTCATGGTGTCTTCCGTGCGGGTTGCGGGGATGTGCATGTGCTTGGTGGCGCGGGCTGTGGCCTGACACAGGCGGAAGCGGTTGGGGATCTGATTGAGGGCGCGATAGACCTGTTCGGAACGCATGGTGAAGCTCCTTGGGCAAAAGCCGTGCAGTGACTGCGGTAAAAGGTTCGGGCTCGTCGCACACAAGGATCAGCGCTGGATGAGAAGCGAGCAGGAAAGCGGGCACGGTAACGGCCCTCTCTCTAGTGTAACGATGCTCCGGGCTGCTCAAACATTTCGTTTGTGACAAAAATGCAATCGCCGGTGTCTAAACTGCACATTGCAGTTGTTATGCACCCCTGGAGGGCTCCTGCTTTGAGATCGTCTACCGCCGTGCTGTTTGTTTCGCTGGTCTCCTCGTCCCTGGTCAACCCCGCAAACATCGCCGCACAGCAGGCCCGGCCCGCCGCTACGCCTCGCGTATTGAGGCCCTCCACCGAAGACCGCACCCAAAATCTGCCTGTCCGCCGGGTCGCGCTCTACAAAAACGGTGTCGGCTACTTTGAGCACGCGGGCCAGGTTGACGGAAACCAGCAGGTCACCATCGACTTCACCACTTCCCAGCTCAATGACGTGCTGCAGACGCTTACGGCCATTGACCTGAACGGCGGCAAGATCAGGAACGCCGGTTATAACTCCACCACACCGCTGGAACAGCAGTTGAAGAGCCTTCCCCTCTCGCTGAATGAGAACCCCACCGAGGCCGATTTCTACCAGGCCATCCGTGGTGCGCGTGTGGAGGTCACCGGCAACGGAGCAGCCATTACCGGCCGCCTGCTGAACGTGGAGCAGCGTGAACTGCCCGCCGCCGAAGGCAAACCGCAGCCGAGCGCGCAGTTCCTTACCGTCATTTCTGAGGGTGGTGGCGTTCGCACACTCCAGCTCACCTCGCAAACGCAGGTGCGCCTGCTGGATGGCTCGCTCAACCAGGACGTCGCCCACTACCTGCAGCTACTCTCCTCCACGCGCAACCAGGGGCTACGCCATCTGACGCTCAGCGCCACCGGCACTGGCGCACGCCAGTTGCTGGTCAGTTATATCTCTGAGGTGCCGGTCTGGAAGTCCACCTACCGCTTCATCTTCGCGGACAGCGCCACGCAGAAGCAGCAGGCGACGCTGCAGGCCTGGGCGATTGTCGACAACACCGTCGGCGCGGACTGGGACGACGTGCAGCTCTCGCTCATCGCCGGCTCGCCGCAAAGCTTCATCCAGCCGCTCTCGCAGCCTTACTACACGCGCCGACCGGAGATTGGTTTGCCGACGCAGGCGCAGCTGACGCCGCAGACGCACCAAAGCGGCGACATGAATGGTGCCGCTGCACCACCGCCGTCCCAGATAGGCAGTGCAAATGAATCGGTGACGGTGACGGCTGCGGAGCCGATGCTGCAAACTGAGTCGGCAAGCGTAGCGGCTCTCCCTCTAAACGGGAGACAAACGGCCCGTTTCGCAAAGGGGGCGGGAATGGGAGGCGGTGGGGGGATAGGAGCAGGCATGATCACCCCCGAACTCGTCGAGTCCTCCGTCACTGCTGCCGCTTCCACCGCCGCTTACGACAACTACTTCGAGTACAAGCTCACCCAGCCCGTTACCATCCGCAAGAATGAGTCGGCCATGGTGCCGGTGTTGCAGTCCAAGCTCGATGTGGAGCGTGTCACGCTCTGGTCCAGCGCGCAGCCGCGCCCGCTCCGCGCGCTCTGGGTAACCAACACCACCGGGGCCACGCTCGACAGCGGCAGCTTCTCCATTGTGGAGAATGGCAACTTCGGTGGAGAAGGCCTGTTCGATGTCATTCATCCCGGCGAGAAGCGCCTGCTTTCCTATGCCGCGGACGACGCCGTGCGCGTCAGCACGGAGTCAAACCTCAACTCGCGCCATCTGCAGAAGATCACCGTGCGGAAAGGTGTTTTGACGGGGGTCAACCGCGAGATCGCGGAGATCACCTACGTCATCCACAACGCGGCTACCTCGCCGCGCATGGTTGTTGTGGAACACCATCGTCGTGCGGGCTGGGAGCTGGACTCGCACACGCAGCCCACGGAGACCACACCAACCGCCTACCGCTATGGCGTCGCCGTCGCGCCCGGAGAAACCGTCCGCCTGCATGTAGGCGAGCGCCATACCCTTTCGCAGGTCTGGCAACTGGCGCAGATGAATGACCAGCAGATTGACATGGTGCTGCGTACCAACGGCAACGATGCGAAGCTGCGGCAACTGCTTGAGCCGGTCATCGCCGCCCGCCAGCGCGTTGCGGATGTCGACCAGCAGATCTCTTCCCGGAACGACGAGATGGAGAAGATCAACGACGACCAGGAACGTCTGCGCAAGAACCTCTCGGCGCTGAAGTCCTCGGCAGAGGAGCGTGCACTGGTCCGCCGTTACACCACGGAGCTGAATGCCCAGGAAGACCGTCTGGCCACGTTGCGCAAGGAGACTGACACGCTGAAGACCGATCGCGAGAAAGCCCAGGCCGACTTCGACGCAAAGCTGCAGGCGCTTGAGGTGGATGAGACGCTGTAGCGAATCGCATCCGCAACCTGCTGGCAACTCTGTCCCGCACGGCAAGAAAGTGCAAAGCGAGTTCCATAAGCCGTGATGTAATCTCAGCCCAGAATGGTTCTGCGCAATCTCGATCTCGATACGCTGCGAACGCTGGTCATCGCGCATGACCTTGGCGGCTATGCGCAGGCGGCGGAGCGGCTCGGACGCACACCTTCCGCCATCAGTCTGCAGATGAAGCGTTTGCAGCAGGATCTCGACATTCCGCTCTTCCGCAAATCCGGCCGTGGACTTGCACTTACTGAAGCCGGAGAGACGACACTCGCCTACGCGCGCCGCATGCTCGCTCTCAACGACGAGCTGATGGACACTATGCACGGCGCCACGCTCGCGGGTCTTATCCGCATCGGCTGCCCGCAGGACTTCTCGCCCATTCTCCCTGGTGTCCTCTCTCACTTTGCCACGCTCTACCCGCGCATGCAGGTGGAGCTGCACATTGAAGGCAACGCCGCCCTGGCTGACTCTCTTGAGAAGCAGCAGCTCGACCTCGCTCTCGTCATCGGCCAGGCGGACCGTGCTGCGGCTGTCACCATCGGAGAGCTCAAACTCGTCTGGATCGCCTCAACCCTCTTCACACCACCCGGCGACCAGCCGCTGCCCATCGCCGTCCTTGGTCCGCAGTGCGCCTTCCGTAAGCGGGCTATCCAGCAGCTTGAAGAGATCACACGCTCTTACCGCATAGCTGCAACCAGCCCCAGCCTCAACGGCCTGTGGGCCGCGGTGCTCGGTGGCCTTGGGATCACGGCGAGGACAGCACTTGGCCTGCCTGCCGATCTGATCTGTGGCCCGTCGCTCTTTGGTCTACCCGCGCTCGGCGGCATGCCTGTCACACTGCATCGCAACCCGCATGCCACGGGGCCGGTCATCGATCGCTTCAGCACCCTGCTCACCTCGGCACTCACCCTTGCCTTGCAGCAGTCAGGCAAGCCACGCAACCGCCTGCGTCTCCTCCGCGAAGCATAAGCACCGCTCAACAGAGCGATGAAAACAATCAAATTGTGCTGTGAGTAAGTCATCGGTAGCGTGGACGTCATGCGCTACCTCCGCTATTCCGCCCTGCTTGCCTCCCTTATCCTTGCTTCAAATGCCGTCGCGCAATCTGCAAAGGATCTTGTCGGCACCTGGAAGCTGATCGCCGCCGACAAGCTGCTGCCCGACGGTACACGCACCCTCGACTACGGAGCCAACCCGCACGGCATCGCTATCTTCACCGCCGACGGCCACTACGCCATCGAGATCTATCGCGACCAGCGTACAAAGTTCTCCTCCGACGACCGTCTGAAAGTCACCGCCGACGAGTACAAGCAGACCTTCCTTACTCTCAGCGTCCACTTCGGTACCTACACGGTCGACTCGGCCAGGGGTACCATCGCCTTCCACGTGGACCGCGCCTCCACCCCTAACCTGGACGACACTATCCAGGTCCGTCCCTTTGAACTCAAAGGCGACCAGCTCAGTTGGAAGGTCGCTGCCCGCCCTGATGGCAGCATTCCCATCACCGTGCTCGAACGGATCAGGTAAACCGTGGTGGGAATCGCCGGACGCCCATGTTCCGCTTTTGGGACATGGGCTTGTACTGATCGACGAACTATCTTGCCGGCCAACTCCATTTCGGAGTGTTGAACAAGGTCGCACCCTTCAGCACGGTCTCCCCAAATGACTTCTCGAGAGGCAGAGGAACGCACACCTGCTCCTTCACCAATGCGCTAATCAGCGTCTGCGCATGCGATACAACAATCACCTGTGTCTGACGAGCCGCCACGATGATCAACCGCGCCAGCGCAGGCAGCAGGTCAGGATGCAGGCTGGTCTCCGGTTCGTTCAGCACCATCAGTTGCGGAGGCCGCGGCGTCAGCAGGGCTGCCAGCCACAGCAGGTAACGCAGCGTCCCATCGGAAAGCTCCGCGGCAGATAAGGGGCGTAATAATCCATGCTGTCGCAGTGTCAGGTTGAACCGCCCGTCCAACACCTCAACGCTCAACTCGCTCCCCGGAAACGCATCCTCCAACGCAGTCGCAAGCGCCTGATCGGAACGAATCTCAAGGATGGTCTGCAGCGCTGCCGCCAGGTTGCTCCCATCGTGATGAAGAACCGGGCTGAACGTCCCAATCTGACTGGTGCGTGCAGGCGCGTCGGCGTCTGTGCGGAAGTGATCGTAAAAACGCCATCCTCGCACGGCCTCCCGTACAGCCAGCATCTCCGGAGCTCGGTGCGGATCGGGCACCGTGGTCAGCATGCTGTCGGTATCGCCCAGGTGCTGGGTCAGCATTGTGGGCTCTTCATCCTTTGTCGTCGAGAGCCACACAAAGTTGTTTCGCCGATCTACCATCGCTGCCGCCTTGCGATACAGCGGCCCATGCCAGATGCACTCCCGCTTCACGCCCGGATCAAGCCGGAAGATTGTTGCCGGAGGTAGCCCTGTCCGATACCCAAGATCAATGCTGTACCCGTATTCATCGCCACCGAAGCCGAGCTTCAAACTTGCGGGCTTTCCGCTATTCGCCAATCCCTCTACTCTGTAATCGCCCTGCCGAACACCACGGGCAATCGTCTCCGGCCCGGCCCAGAAGGTCGAAGGCAGCCCGCCTTCCCGCGCAAGTGATGAAACCACAGCGTTTTGCGCTACATCGGCAAGCAGCCGCAGCGAACGATAAACATTCGATTTTCCGCTGCCATTGGCCCCTGTAATCACGCTGAGCTGCCCAAGCGGCAGCACCAGCTCCCGGATCGAACGGTATCCATGAATGGCAATCGTGCGGATCATCTCTCCAGCAGCTTACTTCACCCGGAACCCGCCCGTTGCAAATGCGGAAATCCCCAACAAAATCAACCACTTTCGAGCACTTTCCAGCCTGTCAAACCGTCCCCTGAAACGGTATACTTAAACCACTTACATGGCAGACGATCAGAACCAGCTCCCCCTCTCCGGTAACGCAGGAAATAACGGCGACGGCAACGGTCCCATCGACCCGCGCGCGGCCACCAGCATCATCCCCATTAATATCGAAGAGGAGATGCGCCGGAGCTATCTCGACTACTCCATGTCGGTCATCATCGGGCGCGCCCTGCCCGACGTCCGCGACGGCCTGAAGCCTGTGCATCGCCGCATTCTCTACACCATGTCGGAGATGGGCCTCTCGGCCAACAAGAAATACACCAAGAGCGCCAAGATCGTCGGACAGGCCATGGGTCAGTACCATCCCCACGGCGACTCGGCCATCTACGACGCCTTGGTGCGCCTGGCTCAGCCCTTCTCCATGCGCTACCCCATGGTCGATGGCCAGGGCAACTTCGGCTCCGTCGACGGCGACCCGCCGGCCGCTATGCGTTACACCGAATCCCGCATGACCAGGATCGCCGGCGAAATGCTCGCCGACATCGACATGGACACCGTCGACTTCACCCCGAACTACGACGAGTCCGTGCTGGAGCCCACCGTTCTGCCCACGCGCGTGCCGAACCTGATCATCAACGGTTCTGAAGGCATCGCCGTCGGCATGGCCACCAAGATTCCGCCGCACAACCTGACCGAGGTTGTCTCCGCCGCCATCGAAATGGTGCAGAACCCCGCTGCTGGCATCGACGAAGTCCTCAAGCACGTCCAGGGCCCCGACTTCCCCACCGGCGGTATCATCTACGGTAAGTCCGGTATCCGCCGCGCCTATGAAACCGGCCGCGGACGCTTCCTGGTTCGCAGCAAGGTCGCCACGGAGAACTCCACCGGCGGCCGCCAGGCGCTGGTCGTCACCGAGCTGCCCTTCCAGGTCAACAAGTCCAACCTCATCAAGCGCATCGCCGAGCTGGTCAACGACAAGACCATCGACGACATTTCCGGCATCGACGACTTCTCCGATCGCCAGGGCATGCGCATCGTCATCGAACTGAAGCGCGGCGCGCAGCCCGAGATCGTTCTCAACCAGCTCTTCAAGCACACCTCCATGCAGGAGAGCTTCTCCATGATCTTCCTGGCCGTCCACAACGGCCAGCCCCGCGAGCTCCCGCTCCCCGACGCCATCCGCGCCTTCATCGATCACCGCATCGACGTCGTCCGCCGCCGTACAGCCTTCCTTCTGGCCAAGGCCCGCGACCGCGAGCACGTCCTGCTCGGCTACCAGATCGCGCTAGACCACCTGGACCAGGTGATCCGCACCATCCGCAACAGCGAAAACCGCGCCGCAGCCCGCGAGAATCTGTTCCGCTTCTTCTCCGGCCGCGCCATCAACCTGAACGGTACGGAGCTGGCCGGCGTCACGCTTGACCCGGTGAAGTACAACATTGCCGCCGACCTGCTGCCCGCCAACGGATCGCTGATCCTCAGCTACAAGCAGATCGATACCATCCTCGAACTGCAGCTCTATCGCCTTACCCAGCTCTCCATCGACGAGATCCTGAAGGAACTCGCCGAGGTCCGCGACAACATCGCCGAGTACGAGTCCATCCTCGCCAGCGATAAGAAACTGCGCGGCGTCATCGTGGCTGAGCTCAAAGACGTCCTCGCCAAGTATGGCGACGAGCGCCGCACCCAGATCGTCGACGAAGGCGCCGAGCTCACCCTCGAAGACCTCATCGCCGACGAGCAGGTCGCCGTCACCGTCTCCAACACCGGCTACCTCAAGCGCACGCCCATCTCCACCTACCGCCAGCAGCGTCGCGGAGGCACCGGCCGCCTCGGCATGAAGACCCGCGAAGAGGACTTCGTCGCCCAGCTCATCGTCGAGAGCACGCACGCCTACCTGCTCTGCTTCACCAACACGGGCCGCGTCTTCTGGGTCAAGATCTACGAGATTCCCGACGTCGGCGCCGCCGGCAAGGGCAAGCACATTGCCAACCTGCTGGCGCTGCAGCCGGGCGAGAAGATCGTCACCTACCTCGGCATCCGCGACCTGAACGAAGAAGGCAAATTCATCCTCTTCGCCACACAGCTCGGCACCGTCAAGAAGACCCCGCTGACGGACTTCTCCAACGTCATGCAGCGCGGCATCATCGCCATCAACATCGACAAGAACGATGAGCTGATCGGTACCCGCGTCACCGAAGGTGACGACATCATCTTCCTCGCCACCCGCGAGGGCATGGCCATCCGCTTCCCGGAAAAGCACGACCCCGAAAAGGGTACCGGCCTGCGTCCCATGGGCCGCAACGCCAGCGGCAACAAGGGCATCACGCTCAAGAAGGACGACTACGTCATCGGCCTGGCCGTTACCCCCAGCCCGGAGTCACGCGCCACGCGCCGTGACGAGCTGGCACTGGAAAAGAACCTGGTGAAGGAACTCGCCGAGGTCCGCGCCCAGATTGAAGCCGCCTCCGCGGAGCTGACCACCGCCCGCGAATCCGGCAACGAGGAAGCCGCCAAGGAAGCCGGCAAGAAGCGCGACAAGGCCTACGACAAGCGCGACCAGCTGGACGAAAAACTGGGCCTCAGCCCCTGCCTCATCCTCTCCGTCACGGAGAACGGCTTCGGCAAGCGCACCAATGTTGAGGAGTACCGCCTGCAGTCCCGCGGCGGCTCCGGCGTCATCAACATGAAGGCCACCGCCAAGACCGGCAAGGTCTCCGCCATCAACCTGGTGGACGAGACCAGCGAGCTGATGGCCATCAGCCAGTTCGGCAAAATCATCCGCATCGACACCAAGACCATCCGCGCCGCCGGCCGGGGAACACAGGGAGTCAAACTCCTCAACCTGGACGACGCTGACAAGGTAGCCGCGGCGGTTGTGATTCCTCCGGATGAGTCGGGGAATAAGGAACCGGAGCAGGGTCTGTTGCAGTAGGATGTCGGTATTGTTACCGAGGCCGCGTCAGGATCGTTGGCACAAGGGAGACCAATGAGAATAACTGAAGTTAGCATTTCAAAGTTATTCGGAATATTTGACCACACCATTCGAATGGCTTTGGATGATCGGATAACGATCATCCATGCACCGAACGGATATGGAAAGACGACTATTTTACGCTTGTTGAACGGGTTCTTCACCGGTCGGTTCACAGACATCGAGTCCGTGCCTTTCGATGAGTTCTCGATCTTACTTGAAGATTCAACGGCGATACGGGTGTTCCACCTACCTCGGCGAGAAAAGCGTAAAGGAGATGGGTTGCTCGTTCGTCTAGAGCGCGAAGGGATTTTGCTGGATGAAACTCACCTTCGTACTCTAGATCCACGTGAAGCCGAATTTCCCTTACATGCGATCGACGAATTTCTCCCATTTCTGACTAGGATTGGCGAATCGACTTGGCGCAATATAGAGAATGGCGAAGAACTCTCGTTTGGCGAGATTTTCAATCGCTATGAAGATATGCTCCCCGTACGACTGACAAGACAGAAAACTGCGCCATGGCTAAGAGAACTCACTCAATCTATAAAGATACGTTTTATTGAAAGTCAAAGGCTCTCAAGAGACAGTCGTAATTCGAGAGGTCACCGCAACAGTGGTGTGGAACCTGCAGTTGCTTTTTATTCCAAGCAGATAGCCCGTGAGATGACACGTAGGCTAGCTGAATATGCTGAACTCTCTCAATCTCTGGATCAGACTTTTCCAATGAGACTTGTTGAGCATTTGTCAAGTGGTAGTGCCACCTCTATGTCTCCCGAAGAGCTCGAGGAAAGATTGGGTGCACTCGATCAAAAGAGGGCGCGACTTCGAGAAGCTGGTTTACTTGAGCGCGAAGATGTCAGTTTCAAAGTCCCCCCGGCGCTTCAGGATCTAGCTCAGCAAGTGCTGCCGATGTATGTGAGTGATGTAGAGAAAAAGCTTGGTGTTTTTGCTAATATACTCGAGAAAATAGAGTTATTTAAAGCCATAGTTTCTCAACGATTTCGCTACAAGACAGCCACTATCGACAAAGAGAATGGGTTCACCTTCGAAAGTATGGGGCAGACACTCTCTCCGATGGTGTTATCGAGCGGAGAGCAACACTTACTAGTGCTCTGGTCAGAACTGATTTTCATGGTAGATAAGGGATCGCTTGTGCTCATTGATGAGCCGGAGATGTCCTTACACATCTCATGGCAGCAAGACTTCCTTAGAGAACTGTCCGCTATTACACGGCTATCAAATTTCGATGCTCTCATCGCGACGCATTCACCTCAGATTATCAATGAGCGTTTCGATCTCGTATCTGTCTTAGAAGGTCCGGAATGGCATAGATGATGCACACGCCAAATAGTGCAGTCAATGCAATCCGAATGAGCCGTACTGTAAAGCCACAGCACGCGGCTCTCCTTCTGGAAGGTCGCAAAGACAACAAGATTTTTAGTAATTTTATTGACTGGGATAAATGTGCTCCGTATGTGCTCTCTGGAAGAGATAACGTGTTGGAGGCATTAGCTCTAGCTAGAGCTAACCAAGTCCCTGGAGTAGTGGCCATTGTAGATAGGGACTCTGATCATATCTACAATCGTAGGATTGATGATCCGTGTGTGGCTGTTACAGATAAGCGTGATTTGGAAGGTATGCTTATCGCCTCACCAGCGCTCGAAAAAGTGTTTGGAGAGCATGAAGTTAGACCAACATTCGATCTCCGCCAAACCATAGCAAATGGCGCATGTCATTTAGGTTATATGCGAGCACTATGCCACGCAAACGGATGGCATGTAGATTTTAAACGGATTCGGTACAACTCTTTTTTTGATCCGAGGACAGGTGTAGTATCCAACAATCTTGTGGCATCTACTGTCCTGGGTTCAGCGGAAAATGTAGGCTTCGGAAGAAGTCCTCTAGAAATAGATGAGCTTATTCGGGGGATATCTGATGCTTCGCATGATCCGTTGCTCGTTTCGCAAGGACACGATATGGCCGCTGTTGCAGCCGAAATTCTAAAATTTTATACAGGGCGCCGCGACATAACAGCCCGGGACATGGAGTCTTTTCTAAGACTGGCTTTCGAGACTGAGCATTTCCGGACGACATCCCTGTTTGCTGCACTTTGTGAGTGGCAGGAAACTAACAAAAATTTCATCGTTCTCAAGTTGGGTTGCCCAGTTATTCGAACTTAGTCGAGAGTTGTCCAAGTAGGGCACAAAGTAAAAGGCCGCGCTTGCGCGCGGCCTTCCATCACACCATCCAGCCTTAGTAAGCAGCCGTAAACCGCTGGCCGCGGAACTGGGGGTTCTCCAGCTCGTTCACCGTCGCGATGGCGTAGTCGGCGTAGCTGATCTCGCTCTTACCGTTTTCGCCCATGATCAGGTCGTCCTTGCCGATGCGGAAGGTTCCCTTGCGGGGGCCGACTTCGAAGAATCCGGCGGGCGAGAAGTAGGTCCAGTCGATGGTCTGGTTCTTCTTCAGGTTGCCGAGGACCTTGATGTGCGACGCGCTGATCGGCAGGTACGGCTCCGGCAGGTAGCCCGAGTCGTGCAGGGTGACGCCGGGGGCGACGAAGAGGCTGCCTGCTCCGCCCACCACCAGCAGGCGGGGTCCGCCGTTCTTGCCGCCTGCTAGGGCAACGCCCTCAATCAGGTTGTCGGTCAGGCCGATCAGGACATCGGTATTGTCCGCCGGGGGAGCGATGGCGCTCACCACGGCATCGGCGCCCTTCACCACTTCGGCAATCTTGCCGGGGTTGCTGGCGTCGTCAAGCACGCTGGTGACGCCGGCCGGCTCCTCGCCTGCCTTGCGGGTTACGGCAACCACCTGGTGGCCGCGCGCCACCAGCTCCTTCACAATCTCTGAACCCGACTTGCCCTTTGCTCCGTAAACGACAACCTTCATCTCTCTACCTCCTAAGTATTTCGATATCGAAATATCGATGCACTTCAGTAGATGTGGCCCGTAATAGTTCGGATGCAAGAAAAGTGACATCTATACCGGAAGCGGGTTAGAGTGTCGATGAAAACGGAGCTCGAAGGGCCATGGCAAAGACGATAGGCATCATGCTCGGCGAAGGGATTGAAGCCGGGGTGGTGGTGGACAACAAGCTTACGGGCGAGATCAGTCATTTTCCGGAAGATCCCTCCGAAACCGACGCGCTGGTCGAAAAGCCGCATGAAGATCTGGTGGAGCTGCTGTGCGACCGCGTGATCGACATTGCCGCCGGGGCGACGGACGTGACCGCCGTGGGTGTCGGCCTGCCGGGCCTGGTGCGCAACGGCGTGGTGGAAGAAGCTCCGAACCTGCCGCAGCTGAAGGGCGCGAAGGTGCAACAGACGCTGTGCGCCGCCCTGCATAAGCGTGGCTTTGAGACGAACGTGAAGCTGGTGAACGATGCGGACGCCATGGCCGCCGGTCTTGCCGCACAGCACGGCAAGCTGGACCACATGATCCGCGTCTGGACGCTCGGCCTGGGCATTGGCTATGGTCGCTACCCCTTCCTGGAAGGCGTGTGGGAGGGCGGTCACACTGTCGTCACGCTGGACGATAAAGAACGGTACTGCGGCTGCGGCGGACGCGGCCATCTTGAGGGCATCATGGGCCACCGCGCCATGCGCATGCGCTTTCTCGATCTTGAACCGGAAGAGGTCTTCGAGGCTGCTGCAAAAGGCGACGAGCGCTGCGTGGAATTTAAGAAGCTGTGGCACAAGGCGCTGGCCGCGGCCACGGCCAGCAGCATCCATGTCAGCGGAGCAGGCAAGTTCTACCTTACCGGAATGAACACCCGCTTCCTTGACCTGCCCATGCTGGATAACTACCTGCACCAGATGGTGACGATGAGTCCCCTGCAGGGCTTCTCGATGGAGATCGTCAAGCACTCCTCAACCGCCGCCGTACTGGGCGCCGGTATCATCGCCGGTATGGAGACTACGCCCCGGCAGTAGGCGCGCGTCTCTGCACTACCGCAGCAGCAGCCGTGCCAACAAACAGCACAGCAGCTACGGTGAACAGACCGCTGGCATAGCCCTGCCCGCGGTCGGACAGCCATCCCAGCAGAAACGGCCCCACAAAGCCGCCAATGTTGCCCAGCGCATTCACCAGCGCAATGGCGGGCGCGGCCAGCGTGCCGGGAAACTGCAGCGTCAGTGCTGACCACAGCGCCGGAGTCGCCGCCAGGCCAAAGCCTTCGGCAATGGCAAAGCTCACAATTAGAAACGCCACACCTGCTTTGCCCGGCATATGCGATGCCGGAATGGAGAGCAGAAAGCCTACCGCCGAGATCGCAATCGGCGCGGAGAGTCCCCACGCGGGCTGGCCCTTGCTGTCAGACAGGCGCGACCACACAAACATAATCACCGCAGCCAGCAGAAACACGGCAGCCACGGTCCAGCCCACCTGCAACTGCGGCAGACCAAGCCCGCTCAACATCTGCGGCAGCCAGAAGACAAGGCCGTACAGGCCAATCTGCGTGGTGAAGTACAGCAGCGCGAACAGGTAGATCGCCGTGTTGGTGTAGAGAGACGCCTCGGTGCCCGTGTAACCCGTTCCTTCAGCTTTCTGTTCTCCGGCGGCAATGGCCTCCAGCAGAGTGGCGCGTTCGGCTTCGGTCAGCCAGGTAGCCTCCTGCGGGCGGTCGGTCATGCAAAAGGGCACCAGCGCGGCCAGTAAAACCGCCGGAAGGCATTCCACAATCAGCAACACCTGCCAGTCGCGCAACCCGGCTACCGCGCCATGCAGCAGGATGGTGCTGGAGAGCGGTCCGCCGAAGATATTGGCCAGCGGAATGGCGAAGATGAACCACGCAATCAGCTGCGTGCGCTGGCTGCGCGGCAGCCAGATGCTCAGGTAGTAGATGATGCCGGGGTAGAAGCCGGACTCGGCCACGCCCAGCAGAAAGCGCAGAATCAGGAAGCTGGTGGAGTTGTGGGTAAAGGCCACCAGGCCCGACAGAATGCCCCACACCGCCATGATGATGGCAATCCACTTGCGCGCGCCAAAGCGGCGAAGTGCAAGATTCGACGGCACCTGCGCACACAGGTAGCCCGCAAAGAAGACGCCGCTGGCAATGCCGAACAACGTGCCGGAATAGCCAAGGTCGCGCCGCATGGCCGCGGCGGCAAAGCCGATGTTCACGCGGTCCAGGTACGCGATGAAGTACAGAACGAGGGTCAGCGGCAGGATGCGCCAGGCCACCTTCCGGGTCACAACTTCAGTTGTCGGATGCACGCAGCCATCTTACCGTGCGCGAAAGACAGAAGGCCCGCTGGCCGGGCTATCATCAAATCAGGCTTTCACCTTGTCTTCACCTGTCACCATCTCGGAAAAGCTCCCCACGCTGCGTGAGTTCTTCTCACCCGGCGGCGTGCTGGCGCAGTCGTCGCTCACCTATGAGCACCGCCGCGGCCAGTACGAGATGGCGCAGACCGTCGAACAGGCGCTCAACGACAAGCGCCACCTGATTGTGGAAGCAGGCACCGGCACCGGCAAAACCCTTGCCTACCTGCTGCCCGCCTTGCGCTTTGCCCGCGAGAATGAACAGCGCGTCATCGTCTCCACCGGCACGAAGAACCTGCAGGAACAGCTTTTCTTCAAGGACATCCCGTTCCTCGAGTCATTGCTCGGCCCGCTGCGCGTCACCTACATGAAGGGCCGTGCCAACTACCTTTGCCGGCAGAAGCTCTACGCCCTGCGCGACCAGCCAATTTTGAACGGTCTGGAAGAGATCAACCAGTACCGCGAGATTGCCGCGTGGGAAGAAACCACCGAGACCGGCGACCGCGCCGAACTGACCGTCCTGCCGGAGAACTCGCAACTCTGGGGCAAGCTGGACGCGCGCACCGAGGCCTGCCTTGGCCAGACCTGCCCCAGCTTCGAGCGCTGCTTCATTACCGAGATGCGCCGCCGCGCGCTCGACAGCGACCTGATCATCGTCAATCACCATCTCTTCTTCGCGGACCTCTCCATCAAGCAGGAAGCCGCCGGAGCGCCCGACGCGGGCGTTCTTCCCGAAGCTGCCGCGGTCATCTTTGACGAAGCGCATGAACTCGAAGATGTGGCCAGCGCCTACTTCGGCATCGCGCTTGGCACGGGACGCTTTGACGAGCTGGCACGCGACACCGAGATCCTTCTGCGCGCCAAACAGGTGGCCGTGCCTGCTGTTGATTCGGCGATCGCCACCCTGAAAGATCGCGCGCGACTCTTCTTCTCCACGCTGCCGCACGCTAACTCGCCGGGACGCATGGCCTTTACCAATCGCGCCGACTTTCTCGAACTCAACGGCGAAGCCTACCTCTCGCTGATGGCCGCGCTGGAGCGCACCTTCGGCGAGCTGGATCGTGTGAAAGATGTGGAAGAGGTGCAGGGCCTGAAGAAGCGGGTCAATGACATCCGCGCCCACCTCCGCTTCCTGATGGAGACCGAGGACCCGAACACCGTCTTCTGGATCGAACGCCGCGCCATCGGCAACCTGCGGAACGCCGCCCGCAGCTCCGCTGCTGCGCCCGCGCTGCACACCCAGTTGCAGGCCACGCCGATCGATGTTTCCGAGATCCTGGTCAGCACGCTGTGGGAGAAGTTCCGCTCCGTCATCCTTACCTCGGCCACGCTCACCGTGCAGGGCGGCTTTGACCACATCCGCAAGCGCCTTGGCCTCACCTTCACCAAGGAACTGGTCGTGCCCTCGCACTTCCAGTACGGGAAGCAGGCTCTGCTCTATCTGCCGCAGGACATGCCGGACCCGCGCGATCCTGACTTCATGAAGCATGCCGTCGAGCGCACCCGCCGCGTGCTTGAGATCACTGCCGGCCGCGCCTTCTGCCTCTTCACCAGCTACCAGCAGATGCGCGAGCTCTATGAACGCATGCTGGTGGAGGTGCCCTTCCCGCTCTTCCTGCAGGGGCAGGCGCCTCGCAAAGCTCTCTTGGATGAGTTCCGCGCTACACCCAACGCTGTGCTCTTCGGCACCAGCAGCTTCTGGCAGGGCGTTGACGTGCAGGGCGAGCAGCTCAGCTGCGTCATCGTCGACCGCCTGCCCTTCGCCGTGCCGTCAGACCCCGTCATCCAGGCGCGGATGGAGGCCATCACCGCAGCGGGAGGCAAGCCTTTCTTCGATCTCCAGGTGCCGCAGGCGGTCATTGCGTTGAAGCAAGGCTTTGGCCGCCTCATCCGCAGCATCAATGACCGCGGCGTGCTCATGTTGCTGGACCCACGCATCCAGCGGCAACGCTACGGCCGCATCTTTCTGGAAAGCCTGCCCGCCTACAAGCTCACTGACGACATCACGGACGTCGAGCACTTCTTCGAGTAACGACTTAGACCATTTTTCGTGTTGCTGTGCTTTTCAAAGCAGAGATGAAGCGGCGTTTTCCCTGATAGAAAACGCACATAGAGTCTTTGTCACTGGTCATACCTGCAGGAAAATTGACCTAGCCGCGCGTGCCTGTCCGCTTCTGCTTCGCGAGGTGCTTCTTCAACACCTCGTCAATGCGCGTCTGCCAGCCCGCGCCCGTTGCTTTAAAGCCTGCAACGACATCGGCCGAAAGGCGGATGGACACTGGCTTTTTGGTTGGTGCCACTTGTGGGCCACGAAGGCTGAGCAACTTCTTCTGCAAGTCTTCCGGAAGCGAAGAAAGCGGCTTCATGGCCCGAAAATCCGCCATCATCCGTTCGCGGACTTCACCATCATCGTCAGTAAGTGGTTTTCTTTTTGCCACTGTGCTTTGCCTCCCTTTCATTGGCTTTGCGAAGACTGATCACACGAATGCCGTCGCGGATCGGGATGAAACAAAGAACGTGCAGTCGGTCATCAAGATATCCGAGTGCGATGATCCGGTACTCACCGTTTCTTGATTCGTGGTCTCCACGCTGCGCGGGCTGAAGCCGGATCCGGCCGCAAAGTGGCTCTCGAAGGACGGAGAAAACGTTCCGGCGTATCGTCCGTAGACATTTATGCAGCCCAGCGGTCAGAACCCCGTAAATATCGGGCTTCAGTCCCTGGGGGACACGTTGCTTTCACCACATCCAATCCACATTCAGGTTTAATAGAACTGTGGGACGTAATCTTTTCATCCTCGCCGGTTCGCTTTTTCTGTTTTCGCTGCTTTCCTGCGGCCTGGCGTACACCAACATCGCGCATGAGCCCGGCTCGCCCGGCGACGAATCCCTGTGGCGCACCATGGGGCTCATCCTGCTGGTCGTCTCACTGATTGCTGGTCTCGTCGCGGTGCTTTCCACCATGTTTGAGCAGGCCGAGCGTCGTGCCGAACAGCAGGCCCGCGCCCGCCGTAACCGGTAAGACCGGGTAAACTGGATGCTGAAGCATTTTTAGAAAGCAGACCGCGTCATGTTTGAAATCACCGTAGAGGCGACCTTCTCCTCCGGCCATTACCTCCGCAACTATCACGGCAAGTGCGAGAACCCGCACGGGCATAACTACCGTGTGCTGGTCACGCTGCAGGGCGAGGAACTGGATCCCAGCGGCCTGCTGCTCGATTTCAAGCTGCTCAAGAAGGTTATGCGTCCTGTCGTCGAGTATCTGGATCACCAGATGATCAATGATCTGAAGCCCTTTGACGAGGTCAATCCGTCAGCCGAAAACCTGGCCCGCTACTTCTACCAGGAGACGGCCAAGCAGATGATTGAGATGACCAACGGCCGCGTCCGCGTCAAGGATTGCGTCATGTTTGAAACCGATACTTCGATGGCGCGTTACTTCGAGTAAGCCCATGTACCTTATTGAGCTCTACAAATCCGTGCAGGGCGAGTCCTCCTTCGCCGGAGAGCCATGCATCTTTGTCCGCCTGGCCGGCTGCAACCTGCGCTGCGCCTGGTGCGACTCCGAATACACCTTCACCGGCGGCAAACCCTTCACACTGGACGAGATCGAAGCCCAGGTGGAAGCCCTGAACTGCAGGCTGGTGGAGTTCACCGGGGGCGAACCCATGCTGCAGGCCAAAGAGCTGCTGCCCCTGATGGATCGCCTGCTCGCCCGGGGCTACACCCTGATGATAGAGACCAGCGGCGAGCGCCCGCTGGCGGATGTGCCGAAGGCCGTCCACAAGATTGTCGATGTAAAGTGCCCCGGCGCGGGCTCCGCCGCCAACAGCTTCAACATGGCGAACCTGGACGCGCTGACGAAGGCCGACGAGGTGAAGTTCGTCCTCAGCGATCGCGCCGACTATGAATTCGCACGCGCGTTTATCCAGAAACACGACCTCTTCACAAAGTGCGGCCATATCCTGCTGTCGCCCGCTTTCCAGAAGACGCCGTCGCCTGTCCGCACCGCGGACAACGCTACGCTCGATCCGCGCGTGCTGGTGGAGTGGATGATGGAAGACAACCTTCCCGCGCGTCTCTCGCTTCAGATCCACAAGTTCATCTGGGAGCCGCAGAAGAAGGGCGTTTAGCTTGTGTGTCATTCCGCAACCGAAGGCGGAGGAATCTGCCTCTTGCGTAGCTTGCATCTAACCGGAGTAGCAGTCCAGGAAGGGAAGTAGCCGAACATGAGCACGACCAGCACGAACCCTGACGATCTCGTCACCGTAGCCCGTTTTTCCAATCCCGCCGAAGCCGACCTTGCCCAGGGCATCCTGGAGTCCGCCGGTATTGAGTTCTTCCTCTCTGGCGAAGAGGCCAGTCACCTGATTCCGGCCAGCTTCGGCTCGCGCCTGCAGGTGCG
Source organism: Terriglobus tenax (assembly GCF_025685395.1). NCBI lineage: Bacteria > Pseudomonadati > Acidobacteriota > Terriglobia > Terriglobales > Acidobacteriaceae > Terriglobus > Terriglobus tenax. The sequence goes on from NZ_JAGSYA010000004.1 coordinate 2,611,428, forward strand.
CCGTGCCGATGAGGAGGCTGCGAAAGAGCTGTTGAACAATCCGCCGGCTCCGGCAGAAGGAGCCACCCTCGCAGACGATGGCAACGACCTCTAACCGGCCGCGCGCCGTGGTTTCGCTCTCCGGCGGTATGGACTCCGTCGTTTGCGCCACGCTGGCAGCACGCGACTTTGACGCCTACGCCGTCCACTTTTCCTACGGCCAGCGGACGGAGGCGCGTGAGCTTGCCTCCGCCCGCCAGGCTGCGGAGATACTTGGTTTCAAAGACTTTCTGCACCTGAAGATCGACCTCTTCCGCAGGATCGGTGGCTCGGCGCTGACGGACGAGTCCATCGCCGTGCCGGATGCACCCGCCGAGGAAGCCGAAATTGGCCAGCAGGTCCCGGTAACCTACGTTCCCTTCCGCAACGCGCATTTTCTTTCCGCGGCGGTCAGTTGGGCAGAGGTTCTGGACGCGAAGACCGTGTTCATCGGAGCCGTGGAGCAGGACTCCTCCGGTTACCCGGACTGCCGCCCGGCATACTACGAGGCCTTCAACCGGTTGATCCAGGCCGGGACCAAAGAGGGCGATATTCGCATCGAGACCCCCCTGATTCACCTGAAAAAGTCGCAGATCGTGCGGCTCGGAGTTGAATTGGGTGCTCCGTTCCATGTAAGTTGGTCATGCTATTCCGGGCAGGACGCCGCCTGTGGAACCTGTGAAAGTTGCGTCCTCCGGCTGCGGGCGTTCCGCGAGGCGGGAGCAGCCGATCCGATACCTTACGCGACGCGCTGAAGCAGGGCCTGCCGCAGACAACCAACGCCAGATTTCCGTGTTTCAAATCACCAGCAGTCACGGCGCCTGTTTCCCAAGCGCGCCGCAGGAGAAGAAGAAAATCACCATGATCAACTTCCGTAACTCGATGGGCACGGCGTTCGTCGCGCTCGCGCTCTCCGCTCCGGTCGCCATTGTGGCGCAGCAGGCCCCGGCCACCATCCATGGCCACGTTCAGAACCCCGCCGGACAGGCGCTGACCGCCGGTTCCGTCAAGCTGACGCAGGATCGCAGCTCTGAAGAGAAGAATCGCAAGTATGCCTACACCTTCCAGGTGGACGGCGTCGGCAACTACAAGGGCGAGGGCATTACCCCCGGCACCTACGTCGCCATCTACTTCTCTGCTGACGGCAAGAGCGTCGATTTCATTGATAACGTCGTCTTCACCTCCGGACAGGACAAGCTTGTCGACATCGACATGACCCGTAAGGAGTTCACCGACAAGATGACTCCTGAGGAGAAGAAGGCCCTCGAAGAGTTCAAGAAGAACAACGCTGCCGCAACCGCGGCGAACGCCAAGGTGGCCAACCTGAACCAGGCCCTGGGCGCAGCCCGCGCTTCCATGGCGAGCAAGAACTACGACGAAGCTGTCAACACCATGAAGTCCGCTGTCGACTCCAAGCCCGACGAGCCGATCCTCTGGTACGAGTACGGCAACGCTCTCCTGGGCCAGGCTGACACCGCCGCCGCCGCTGACAAGAAGGCCGGTAAGGTTGCCGCCAGCGATCCTGACGTGCAGGCCAAGTACCAGGCTGCCGTGGACGCCTACGGCAAGGTGAAGGAGCTGAACTCCGCCGCCAAGAAGCCGAACCCCGAAATTCTGGGTGAAGCTCTCGGCAACCAGGGCACGGCTTACGCCAAGTCCGGCAAGGTCGCGGAAGCCAACGCCTCCTACGACGAGGCCGCGAAGGCCAACCCCGCCAAGAGCAAGACCTACTACTTCAACGCCGCTGCCACCTTCTACAACGGCCAGATGCTGGACGCCGCCGCCGCTGCCGCGGACAAGGCGATTGCTGCTGACCCGAACGTCGCCATGGCCTACTACATCAAGGCCCAGGCGTTGATCCCGAAGGCGACCGTCGACCCCAAGACCCAGAAGATCGTGGCTCCTCCGGGAACGGTTGAGGCTTACCAGCAGTACCTGGAACTGGATCCCACGGGCGCGCACGCCGAAGAGGTCAAGGGCATCCTGACCGGCATCGGTGCCGAGATCAAGTCCAGCTACAAGGCCGGCAAGAAGAAGTAAGCTGGTTTCATCCACAACGAAGGCCCCACCTTGCGTGGGGCCTTCGTCTTTCTACAGGTTTTGAGGAGCTCCCCTACGTGTTTTCCTTCCAGCAGGCCTTCGATCTTGTCCTCGAGCACGCGCGGCATCTTCCAGTCCCACGTACGGAGTCCATTCCGCTGGAGCAGGCGCAGGGCCGCGTGCTCTCCGCGCCCCTGCTGGCGGATCGCGACCAGCCGCCCTTCCGCCGCTCCACGCGCGACGGCTACGCTGTTCAGGCAGACAGCTTCCTCACGGCGCTTTCGGCGGAGGTGATTGGCTTTCTGCCCGCCGGCAAGCTCTGGCAGGCCGCAGACCTCCTTCCCGGCCAGGCCATTGAGATCATGACCGGGGCGCCACTGCCCGCGGGCGCCGACGCTGTCGTCATGCTCGAACACATCACCCGCGACGGCAACCGCATCACGCTCTCCGCCGGTCGCACCCTTAAGTCCGGCGAGAACTTCGTTCCAACCGGTTCCGAAGCCAGGGCAGGACAAAGTATTCTGCCCGCCGGCGCTCGCCTCGGCCCTGCGGAGATCGGTCTGGCTGCCAGCATCGGCGCAAGCCAGCTCTGGGTCAATGCCGCGCCGTCGGTCGCCATTCTCGCCACCGGCGATGAGCTTGTCCCTCTGCGCAATACACCGCTGCCGCACCAGATCCGTAACTCCAATAGCCACACGCTCGCCGCCTTGGTGCTGGAGAACGGTGGCATCCCCACACAGCTTGCCATCGCGGAAGACACGCGCGATTCGCTGCGCCAGCGCCTGCAGCAGGCTCGCCAGCACGACCTGATCCTGCTCTCCGGCGGTGTTTCGGCGGGCAAGCATGACCTCGTCGAAGAGGTACTCGCCGAACTCGGTGCGGAGTTCTACATCACCGCCGTTGCCATCCAGCCCGGCAAGCCGTTGGTCTTCGGCCGTCTGAAAGACGGCCCGTACTTCTTCGGGCATCCCGGCAACCCTGTGTCCACGCAGGTTACTTTTCTGCTCTTTGCGGCTCCGCTGCTGCGCGCTCTCGGTGGAGACACCAATCTTGCGCCGCTCTTCGCGCAGGCCGCCGCGGCTGAGCCCATGCAGCACAAGCCCGGCCTCACGCGCTTTCTTCCGGCACGGCTGGACTCTTCCCTCTCGCCCACCGTGCGGCTTGTTCCATGGCAAGGCTCCGGCGACCTGGCTGCCAACGCCCGCGCCAACGGCTACGCTGTGCTTCCGGCAGACCGTAACTCCATTGAGGCAGGCGAGCCTGTCACCGTCCTGCTACGCTAAGTGCCGATGAGCAAACTTTCTCACTACGACGACGCAGGGCAGGCGCACATGGTCGATGTCTCGGCCAAGGCCGGAACACGCCGCGAGGCGGTCGCGGAGGCCTTCGTGGAACTCTCCGCCGAGACGCTGGCCGCGCTTCCGCAGAACCCCAAGGGCAACCCGCTTGAGGTGGCGCGCTTTGCTGGCATCCAGGCCGCCAAGCAGACCTCCACGCTGATCCCGATGTGTCATCCGCTGCCGCTCAGCTACGTCGACATTCAGACGGAGGTCGTGGACGACGGTATCCGCGTGCTGGCTACCGCCGCCACCGTCGCCGGTACCGGCGTCGAGATGGAAGCCATGACGGCAGCCTCTGTCGCAGCGTTGACGATCTATGACATGACCAAGGCGCTCGACAAAGGCATCCGCATCCGCCATCTGCAACTGCTGTCGAAATCCGGCGGAAAGAGCGGCGAGTGGCGTAGAAGCTGAGTGGAGCCTCGGATCAGCCCGGTTCTTCGCTCGAGGCTGGGTATGTCTCCATGCAGGCCTGAACTCGCCTTCATCGTAAAGGGGCTTCAGCCCCGGAGAAGACGCACCTAAACCTCCGGCATCTCCTCGAGCGCCGGCGGAGCGCTCTTGCCCTCAAAGGCGGCATAGACCACCGGCAGCAGAAGCAGCGTCAGCGCTGTCGAGCTCACCAGGCCGCCGATGACCACAATCGCCAGCGGCCGCTGAATCTCCGATCCCGGTCCCGTTGCAAACAGGAACGGCACCAGGCCCAGAGCTGCTACGGTTGCGGTCATCATCACCGGGCGGAAGCGCAGACGAGCGCCTTCCCGCACCGCTTCATCCTGCTCCAGCCCTTCCTGGCGCAGCTTGCGGATGTAGCTGACCAGCACCACGCCATTCAGCACCGCAATGCCCCACAGCGCAATAAAGCCGACTGACGCAGGCACTGACAGGTACTCTCCTGAGAGAAACAATCCGAGGATGCCGCCGATCGACGCCAGAGGAAGCACGGTGATGATCAGCGCGGCAAACCGCACGGACTTGAACAGGATGAACAGAAGGAAGAAGATGGCCGCGATGGTGATCGGGATAATGATCATCAGGTGATGCAGAGCTCGCTCCATGTTGTGGAACTGGCCGCCCCACTCAATGTAGTAGCCCGCCGGCAGAGGCACCTGCTTCTCCACCTTCTGCTGCAGCTCCGCCACATATCCGCCCAGGTCGCGATCCTGCACATTGACTCCGACGACAATGCGGCGCTTGCCCAGGCTGCGGTTGATCAGTGCTGGACCTTCCACCACCTTCACGCTGGCCAGGTCCTTCAACGGAACACGGGGCCCATCCGGCGAGCTGATCTGTAACTGGCGAATGTCCTCCACCGAGTCACGCAGGTTCGCGGGCAGACGCACCACGCTGGAGAACCTGCGTTCTCCCTCGTAGATCTCTGTCGCAGACTTGCCAGCGATGGCCGTCTCAATCACATCGTTCACATCCGATGCGTTCAGGCCATAGCGCGCAATCGCTCCACGATCAATGTCGATGGTCAGGTACTGCTGTCCTCCCACGCGATCCACGCGCGTATCCTGCGTGCCCTGAATGCCGGTTGCAACCTTGGCAATCTGGTTGGCCTTCTCTACCAGCAGGTCCAGGTCATCGCCGTACAGCATCACGGCCACATCGGCGCGCACGCCGGAAACCATCTCGTCCACGCGATCGCTGATCGGCTGCGACATCACCAGGTTGATGCCCGGCAGCGCCGCCAGCTTGGTGCGGATCTCTTCCGCCACCTTGTCCTGCGTCATGCCCTTGGGGCGCTCATCAAACGGCGTCAGCGAGGTCAGCACGTCGGCCTCGTTCGGACCCGCCGGGTCAGCCGGCGACTCACCTCGTCCCACGCGGGAGACAACATTCTCCACGCCCTTCACGCTCATGATCAGCTTCTGCATCTGCGACTCCATTCGCAGAGACTCATCCAGCGAGATATTCGGTACGCGGTCCGCATTGGGCGACAACGTGCCTTCCTGCATCTCCGGAATGAACGATGTGCCCAGCAGCGGCACCAGGGCCAGTGATCCGAAGAAGGACAGGATGACACCCATCACCATCACCTTGCGATGGCCAAGCGCCCACGTCAGAATCCACGAATAAGGCTTGCGCAGCCAGCGCACCAGCCAGGTGTCGTCTTCCGACCCGCCCTTCAGCAGGTACGAGGACAGCACCGGCGACAACGTCAACGACAGCACCAGGGAGATGGCCAGTGCAATGGCAATCGTGTACGCCAGCGGCGCGAACATCTTGCCTTCCATGCCCTCCAGCGTCATCAGCGGAAGAAAGACCAGGATGATGATCGTCACACCGAACAGCGTCGGCGTTGCCACTTCCTGCGTGGCATCCAGCACCATGCGCAGCTTTGACGGTTTCTCTTCGCTGTGTCCATGGCTATGGCTCAGGCGGGCGAAGACGTTCTCCACCACCACCACTGAACCGTCCACCATCAGGCCGATGGCAATCGCCAGTCCACCCAGCGACATCAGGTTCGCCGACAGGTGTATCTGGTTCATCACCAGGAAGGTCAGCAGAGGCGTCAGGATCAGGTTCGCGCTCACAATCAGGCTTGAGCGCAGATCGCCGAGGAAGAGGAACAGAATCACAACGACAAAGACCACGCCCTCGCCCAGCACCTCGGTCACGGTATGGATTGCTGCGTCCACCAGCTCTGACCGGTCGTAGTAAGGAACAATCTTCAGCCCGCCGGGGATCATGTTCTTCGCATTGATCTCGGTCACGCGTTCCTTCACGCGGCTGACGATCTGCTTGGCATTGCCGCCCGAGGTCATCAGGACAACGCCACCTACCGCCTCGGTATAGCCATTCTTCACCATGGCGCCGTAGCGGACCTCGGTGCCCAGGCGCACAGTGGCCACATCGCGCACGTAGACAGGCGTGCTCTTGCTCTCCTTCAGCACGATGTTTTCAATATCGGCGACATCGCGGACAAGGCCCACGCTGCGAATCAGGTACTGCTCGGCGTGCTGCGGCAGAATGCCGCCGCCGGCATTGGCATTGTTACGCGCCAGCGCCGAACGCACATCGTTGATCGTCAGGTTGTAGTAGTGCAGCTTCTGCGGATCCACCAGCGTTTCATACTGCTTGACAAAGCCGCCGGTGGAATTAATCTCGGCCACACCGGAGATGGAACGCAGCAGCGGCCGCACGACCCAGTCCTGCAGGGTGCGGCGCTGAACCAGCTCTTCCCGTGTCAGCACATGATGCTCTTCCGCTTCACCCGGCAGCTCCAATGTGTACTGGTACACCTCGCCAAGTGCGTTTGTGATGGGCCCAAGCACCGGCGTGACACCCTCCGGCATGCGATCACGCAGTTCCGCCAGCCGCTCAGAGACCATCTGCCGCTCGCGGTAAAGATCGCTCTCGTCGGTAAACACCAGCGTGATCAGCGACAGCCCCGGCTTGTTCAGCGAGCGCATATCGGTCATGCCCGGAAGGCCGGTCATGGCGATCTCAATCGGAATGGTGACGAAGCGCTCCACTTCTTCCGGACTCTTGCCCGAGGCCTCGGTCGCAATCTGTACCTGCACGTTGGCTACATCCGGAAAGGCGTCGACGGAGAGCTTCTGGGCCGCGTTCAGGCCAAAGCCCACCAGCACACACGCAACCACCACAAGAATGAGGCGCTGACGCAGTGCGCCCGCAATGATGGACTGCAGCATGCTTACTTCTCCCCTTTGATGGCAGCTTGCTTCCGCTGATTGTTCAGGTGGAAGGCACCGTCCGTCACAATGCGTTCCGCCTGTGTCACACCGTTCAACACCACGCGGCGATCGTTCTCTTCTTCGCCCAGCGTGACCTCGCGCAGAATGTACTTCTGCGGCCCGATCTGGATAAATACGTGGTCCTTGTTCTCCTCGCGCACAACGGCTGTGTTCGGTACCGTCAGCTTGCGATCGCTGTGTCCGGTGAAGGTCATATTCGCCAGCTCATCCGGTTTCAGTTGCCCATCCGGATTCGGCACATCCATGCGCACCTGCACCGTCCGCGTTGCCGGATCGACGATCGGCGCAACGTACGAGAGCCTGCCATGCAGCTTCAACTGCGGCAGCGCGGGAATACCCACCTCGACATCCATGCCCACCTTCAGGATGCCGGCTTCCTGTTCCGGCACATCGGCGGTAATCCATACGTTTGAAAGATCTGCGATGGTAAAGGCCGGGTCTGCCGGCTGTACTACTTGCCCAATCGTGATCTCACGCTTCAGCACAGTGCCGCTCTTCGGAGCGACGATCGGGTAATCGGCGCTCAGTTTGCGGGATGTCTCCAACTGGCGGATCTGCCCCTCGGTCATGCCCAGGCCCAGCAGCTGCGTGCGATAGCTCGCGGCCTCCGTGCTTGCCTGCAGCAGCTCGGCGCGACGGCGCTCCAGTTCCGCGCGTCCAATTACGTCGGCGGTTACAAGCTGTTCCGCGCGCTTCACGGCAGCATCGGCAAGTGCCTGCTGCGATGCGGCCTTGATCAGCGCGAACTGCGTGTCTGACAGGTTTGTGCTGTGCAGCGTCGCCAGCACCGCGCCCGTGCGTACATGCTGCCCTTCAAAGACCAGCAGGTTCAGAATGCGTCCTGCCACCGGAGACCCCACGCGGGCAATACGCTGTGCATCCGTCTCCACGCGCGCTGCCACCTGCAGTGTGCCGGTTACGTCGGCCATCTGCGGCGTGCCAAACTTCAGGCTCTCTGCCAGCACGGGCGTTACGGAAACAATGTTCGAGTCTCCCGGAGCTGCCGCAGCCTCTTCCTTCGGCTTCTGCTTGCAACCTGCTGTCAGCATCACCGCGGCCATCGCCGCGGCCGCATACCATCGTGTCATCACGGCTTCGCTCCTGGCGTCAGTGCGCCCAGTTCTTCCAGATCAATCAATGCAGACTGGCGCGCGAACTGCGCATCCAGCAAATCGCCGCGCACACTTTGCAGTACACGCTGCGCGTCCAGAACCTCAACAATGCCGCGCTCGCCAAAGCGATACGCGGACTTGGCTGCTTCCACCGCGCTTTCCGCCGCACGCAGCGAGCCGGCCTCCAGCGAACTGACCTGCTGGTTTGCCAGTTGGTACTGCTCATACGCACGCTCCAGCGAGCTCACCAACTCCAGGCGGCGTTGATCCAGAACCGCATTCGACTGAGAGATCGATGCCTTCGCATCGGCAATCTCGCCGCGCCGTCGGTCAAACACCGGAATCGGTACTGAAAACCCCGTGCGCCAGTAACGCAGATCCGGCTGGTTCTCAAACTCCGCAAAGAAAGTGGGGCGCGGAATCCGCATCGCCTTCTCGCGGTCCAGCGTCGCCTGGCTTGTCTTCAAATCCGCCTGCGACTGCAGAACCGCGGGGTGATTCACCAGCACCTGGTCGCGCAACGTATCCAGCGCAGGCAGCACCGCGCGGCCATCAATGGAACCCACAGGCACCAGGTTGGCGTCTGCCGGGGCAGCAATGGCGGCACGCAGCAGTGCAATGGCGGAGGTGTATTCAATCTGTGCGCTGTTGACCGCAAAGCGCGCGCGGGCCAGTTCGGCCTCGGCGCGGGTCAGCTCCAGCCGTCCCTTTTCGCCAACGCTTACTTCCACCTCAACACGGCGGCGCAGATCTTCCACCAGCGTCAGGTTTTCGCGCGCCTGCCTGATCTCTTGCAGTCGCTTCAGCGCGATGTAGAACGCCCTCTGCGCATCGGCCATCACATTCAGGCCGATTCCCTGCTCCGCCGCTCGTGCGCTGGATACCTGAAACTCCGCCGCCTTGCGCCGTGCGGTGCGCTCTGACGGAATCTCGATAGTCTGTGTTCCGCTGTAGTGCTGCAGCAGACCCGGCGTGCCGGGTGTCGCGATAGGCCGCGCATACTGCGGGCCGAAGTAGATATCCATGGTGGGATTGCTGTAGGCTCGCGCGGCCAGCACGCCCGCCTGGCTGCGCTGGGTTGCGGCCAGCGCCTCCTGCAGCCGCGGACTATTGCGCCGCGCCATGGCCAGCGCCTCATCCAATGTCAGCCGCAATTCGGATGCTGCTGCGGTCGTCTGCTGCATCACTGTCTGCGCAGGTGTGCCCGCGTCGACCGGCGCGTTGGCGGAGCTCTGCGCAACCAGCAGACTGGCTGGCAGCAAGGGCAATAGAAAAAGCTTTCCTGGCGTCACAACCTCCCCATGGCAATTCCTGCACCAAACCGGAAATGCAGGGTTTTCCATGGATTTGCAAGGGAAAGGGTGTCCCATTTCGTACACCATGTGTTCGCTATCCGGCACAGCCGAGCGGGAAAACGGGGGTAAACCCTCATCCGCAGCGGCCTTCGGGGTTGGCGCGGGAATTGCAACAGTGGCAGCGATGCCTGCAGTCTCCAACTTACGTTGGCCCATGCCGCCGGTTCCCACGTGGGAAAATGACACCATGGCCCAGCTTCCCTCCGCGTTGCGATCCTCGCAGGCCAAGGCCGTACTCGTCCTTGTGCTGGTGGTGGTGCTGGTGGTTTTCACCTGGGTTGTGCCGCCACACGCCGTCGTGCTGCACAACATCCTGCACCACCTCAACATCCTGCCTTTCATGCTCGCCGGCCTGTTCTTCGGCTGGCGCGGAGCCTATCGCACGGCCCTGCTGGCGGGGCTGCTCTTTGCGCCCTCCATCTACCTGCACTGGTTCAAGGCTCCGCTGGACGCGCAGGACCAGATCGTTGAGCTTGGTACCTTCGGCGCGGCCGGCGTCATTGCTGGTATTCTTTCGGACCGCGAACGCATGCAGCGCCGCCGCGTTGAGGTCACCAAGCAGGAGCTGGAGCGCGTCTACACCGAGCTGCGCCAGAACATTGACCAGCTCCGCAAATCTGAGCGCCTCAGCGCCGCCGGACAGCTCTCCGCTTCGCTCGCGCATGAGATCCGCAACCCGCTGGCCAGCATCAGCGGTGCCGCCGGCATCCTCGCCCGCGGGCAGGCGTCGCCGGAAGCCCGTGCCGAGTGCCTTGAGATCCTGACCAAGGAATCCCAGCGGCTCAACAAGCTGCTCACCAACTTCCTCGACTTCGCCCGCCCGCGTCTGCCCCGCATGCAGTGGATGGAGCCTGCCGAGATGGCCGCATCGGTCGCCTCCCTGGCGCAGCACGCCGCCAGCCGTCAGAACGTCACTATTGAGGTCCGTAACGCCGCTGCTCTTCAGCCCGTTGAGTGCGACCCGGAACAGATCAAGCAGCTTCTGCTCAACCTGGTACTCAACGCCATTCAGGCCACCGAGGGCGAAGGCTCCGTCACGCTCCGCAGCTTCGCGCAGAACGGCAAGCTCTGCATGGAGGTCAGCGACCAGGGCAAGGGCATCAGCGCGGAGGTGCGCGACCACATCTTCGAGCCCTTCTTCACCACGCGCGATAACGGCACCGGGCTTGGCCTGGCCATCGCGGCCAACATCGCCGGCCAGCACGGTGGCACGCTGACCTGCGCCCCCAACGTGGGCCGTGGAGCCATCTTTCGCGTGGAGCTTCCGCTTGCCCCGGCACGTCTGCGTCAACCCGTGGAGGTGGCGTGAGCAACCGCATTCTTGTTGTCGATGATGACGCCAGCCTGCGCCGCGTCATGAAGCTGCAGCTTGAGGAAGCTGGCTACCAGGTCTCTCTTGCCACGGATGGGGAGGAGGCATGGCGCATGCTGCAGGAGTCCGAACCGCAGCTCGTCATTACCGATCTGCGCATGCCCACCACCGGCCTGGAGCTGCTCTCACGCATTACCCAGGCAGGTCTGCGGACCACCGTCATTGTCGTCACCGCCTTCGGCACGGTGGAGACCGCCGTTGAGGCCATGAAGCTCGGAGCGTATGACTACGTCACCAAGCCGCTGGACTTTGAGGCGCTGGTGCTTGTGGTCCATCGCGCCATGGAGCGCCAGAGCCTGATTGAAGAGGTGCAGACGCTGCGCTCGGCTCTGGATCAGCGCTATGGCTTTGAAGGCATCGTCGGCCATGCCAAGGGTCTGCTGCGTGTGCTGGACCAGGCTGCCCGCGTCGCTCAGCGCGACGCCACCGTCCTTATCCAGGGAGAGACCGGCACCGGCAAGGAGCTGGTTGCCCGGGCCATTCACCACAACAGCCGCCGCGGTAAAAAGGCCTTCACCGCCATCAACTGCGGCGCCATTCCGCGTGACCTGGTGGAGAGTGAGCTCTTCGGCTACACCAAGGGAGCCTTCACCGGCGCCCTTGCGAACAAGGAAGGCCGTATCGAGTCCACCAACGGAGGCACACTCTTTCTCGATGAGGTCGGCGAGCTTCCGCTGGAGGCACAGGTCAAGCTGCTGCGCGTGTTGCAGGAGAGTGAGGTCGCAAAGCTTGGCGCAACCGAGCCTGTGAAGGTCGACGTCCGCGTCATTGCCGCCACCCATCGCGACCTGTCGGCAATGGTTGAAGACGGTACATTCCGCGAAGACCTCTACTACCGCCTCGCCGTTGTGCCACTGCGCATTCCGCCGTTGCGTGAGCGCCGCGAAGACCTGCCGGAGTTGATCGAGGTGCTCTTTGAGCGCGCCTGCAAGCGTCACGGCATTGATGATCTGAGCCTCTCGCAGGGCGTGCTGCAGCGTCTCATCGCCTATCACTGGCCGGGCAATGTGCGTCAGCTGGAGAACATGCTGGAACGGCTGGTCGTACTCTCTTCTTCGAATGTCATCCCTGTGGAGGATCTGCCACCCGAACTTAGCGCGCCGCCGCGTCCCGCGCTCTTCTGGCCGGAGCTGCCGGAGCAGGGCATCAGCCTGGAGGCGCTGGAGCGCGACCTGATCCGCCGCGCTCTCGAACGGTTCCACGGCAACCAGACGCAGGCTGCCCGGTATCTGGACATCAGTCGCAGAACGCTCATCTATCGCATGGAAAAGCACGGCCTGGTCGAGGCCGGGGTTCACAAAGACGACGAGTAAAGCGCATTTTAAGCACCAAAAAGCGGCCCGAAGGCCGCTTTTTGCGTGTCAAAGTGGTTTCTTTTAAGCCGCTTTACGCTGGTCGCGGGCGTTGCGGACGAAGTCATGCGAGGTCTGGATATGGGCATACTGCTCGCTCAGGATCTTGTGGACCGGCAGCGGAAGCGTTTCCTTGATGGCCTCGGCATAGACCTTCTTGGCTTCATCTTCACCCTGTTCGGCGGTCGCCAGCAGTGAGTGGTCGCCGCCACCCAGCTTGGCCTTCAGGTCGCCCCAGACGCGGTGCAGTTTGCCGGCAACGGTGCCGCTTTCTTTCACATCGTGGAAGCCGGCATGGTGCAGTTCGTTTTCCAGATCGGCCCGGAAACGGGCACGTTTCAGACTCTCTGCCAGGAAGTAACGCTTCAGGGATTCGTCCTTCAACTGCTCGCCGATGGTCTGGAAGCCTTCCTGCCCGTCGATCAGGTTCTGGATCACTTCACGCAGGGTGTCATTCAAGCTGCTTTGCTTTTCGGCATCGGTGATTGCCATGGTTTGTATCCTCCGTGGATTCATACGCTTAAGGGGCTAAGGCAAGGTCCGCCGGCTGTCATTGCGATTCTCCTTCGCCGGCGGCAAGCAGGAGGAAATCGCGAAAACCCCGCGCCCCTGCCAGCCCTTTGTTGCATTTCTCCCGCCGGCCCGACTACAAGTCAGCGGGGTGTCGTAACGGGATGGATGCCGGGTGCCCGAGAGGGTTTGCCCGGAAAATCAAACCGCTTTCCCGAATCGGAAGGGTAGTCACCTGGATTCCCCCCGGGGCGATTTCCGGCCCGGATGCGGCCCCGGAGCGGGGAGAATGTAAGGTACTTCCGCGACGTGCGCGCGGAGGCGGTCCCCCATTTCCCGAGGTGTAGATGAAGCCACTCCGTTTTGTCACCACGCCGACCCGTAACCGCCGCCTGAACGAGCTGATTGGCCTGGCCGTTCTGGTTGCCGGCGGTTTGCTGGCGCTGGCGCTGGTCAGTTACACGCCGACAGACCCATCCTGGAACACGGTGGGAGGCTACGCCACGGGGCGGCCGGCGCATAACTGGACGGGCATTGTCGGCGCGTTTGTCAGTGACGCGGCGCTGCAACTGATTGGTGTGGCGGCGTTTATCATCCCGCTGGGGCTGATGCGGCTGGGCTACTGCTGGATGCGCTCGCGACCGGCCGGATCGCCCGTGGCCAAGTCTGTGGGACTGCTGCTGTGGATCGTCTTCGGGCCCGCGATGTTCGCGCTTTTCCCCGGGCAGATGCACTGGCGTGGCGCCCTGCCGATTGAGGGTGTGGAAGGCCGTCTGCTGGCCGATGGCATGATCGCCATCCTTAACTTCCCGGGCGCCTGCATCGTGGTGGGGATGATGGTGGTCATGGCCACCTACCTTTCCACGACCTTTACCTTCAGCACGGCGCGCGACTGGGCCACGGCCCGTTTTGCTTTTCTGCAGGCTATGCAGGACCGCTGGCGCAACTGGCGTGGGAATCGCACCTCCGCCTCTGACCGCGCCATTGCCGAGTACGAGAGCAAGCGCGAACGTTCCATGGAGCGCGAACGCCGCGCCCGCGAGAAGGAAGAGCGTAAGACGCAGAAGGCCGATGCCGCCGAGAGCACCTCTCTGCTCTCAAGCCTGTTCGGCTGGATGAGCCGCCGCAAGGTGAAGCCTGAGCCGCTGGGCGAGCAGGAAACCGCCGAGCCGCTGGAGGCCGAGGCAGGCCCCACGCCGTCGGTCTGGTCCAAGGTGCCGCGCACCATGGTGGATGCCCCGGCAGAGAGTGGTGACCCCGTTCTGCCGGCGGCCTACGCTGCTGCCGCCGAGGAGCGGCTGAGCCAGGCCACCATTGAGGAGTTCGAACCCGAAGAGAGCTATGCGGAGCCGGAGCGCAAGGTCATCAGCTTTCCCACGCCGGCCGCCGCGCAGCGCTATGAGGAACCGGAGCCGGAAGAGAAGAACATCTCCTTTGGCAAGCGTGCCGACGAGAAGCTGAAGACGGTTACGCTGACGGCCAAGAGCGTCCACGGCTACAAGCTGCCGCCGTCCAGCCTGCTGCACCGCAGCGAAGAGCCGACCATTGTGCGCGAGGACGCTCTGCGCGAAGAGGCTCGCACGCTTGTCGAGAAGTGTGCCGAGTTCGACGTGAACGGACAGGTGACGCAGATCAATCCCGGACCGGTGGTCACCACCTTCGAGTTCCGCCCGGAGGCAGGCGTGAAGTACTCGCGTGTCACCGGGCTGGCCGATGATCTGTGCCTGGCCATGGCGGCGGAGAGCATCCTGATCGAGCGCATGGCGGGCAAGAGCACCGTCGGCATCCAGGTGCCGAACTCCGAGCGCGAAACCATCTGGCTGCGCGACATTGTGGAGAGCGAGCACTTCGCCAACACGAAGTCGAAGCTTGCCATTGCGATGGGGAAGGACATCAACGGCCGTATTGTCACGGCGGACCTGTCCGCCATGCCGCACGTGTTGATTGCAGGCTCCACCGGTTCTGGTAAGTCGGTAGCCATCAACGCCATGATCATGAGCGTTCTGTTCAAGGCGACGCCGGAGCAGGTGCGCATGATCCTGGTCGATCCGAAGCGCGTGGAACTCGGGATGTACGAGGGGATTCCGCACCTGTTCACGCCGATCATTACGGAGCCGAAGCTGGCGGCGAATGCACTGAGGAACGCGGTGCGCGAGATGGAGCGCCGGCTGAAGCTGCTGGCGAGCAAGCACGTCCGCAACATTGACCAGTACAACAAACTGTTTGAGAACGGCACGCCTTCCATGTTTGAGGACGATGAGGAGCAGGCACCGCTGCCCTACATCATGATCATCATCGACGAGCTGGCCGACCTGATGATGCTGGACAAGGCCAACGTGGAAGAGGCCATCACCCGCCTGGCGCAGATGGCGCGTGCTGTCGGCATCCACCTGGTGCTGGCGACGCAGCGGCCTTCGGTCGATGTGATCACCGGCCTGATCAAGGCGAACGTGCCGACGCGCATGAGCTTCCGCCTGGCGACTAAGGTGGACTCACGCACCATCATCGACTCCAACGGCGCAGAGAGCCTGCTGGGACGCGGCGATATGTTGTTCCTGCCGCCGGGCACATCGCGTCTGCAGCGTGTCCACGCCCCGTTTGTGACGGAGAAGGAGATTGCCGCGGTCACGGACTTCTGGAAGCAGCAGGGCGAAGCCGAGTACGTGCAGGGCTTCCTGGAAGGCCCGAAGGACGACAAGGGCCGCGACCTGGATGCCATGAGCGAGGATGACAACGACGAACTGTTCGACGATGCGGTCAAACTGATCTTCGAGTTCGGTAAGGCCTCGACCAGCCTGCTGCAGCGGCGTCTGAGGATTGGCTATGGACGCGCCGCACACCTGATCGACATGATGGAGCGCGATGGTCTGGTGGGTCCTGCCGAAGGATCAAAGCCCCGCGAGATTCTGAAGAGCCCGGACTGGATAAAGGAAGTCGATTCCGCCTTGCGGTAAGGGATGTTGCAGGGAGAAGAAAAACGCCGGCCATTGAGGCCGGCGTTTCTCTTTCTTAAGGTGATGTTTCGGCACGGCTGAAGCCGCGCCCTGACGGTCTGCGAAGAGAAGCAGACCCTTCCAGAATGACAAAAGACAAGAAAGGCAAAAGCACTCTCGCTTTGCGAGATACCCACCCTTCGCCTTGCGAAGGGTGGGGCAACGAATGCTCTTTTAGATCTCCAGGATGACCGGCATGATGAGCGGGCGCCGGCTGGTGTTCTTCTGGATGTAGCGCTTGAGGTCGGTGCGGATCTTCTCCTTGATCACACCGTAGTCACCCTTTTCCTCGTTGGAGGAGTTGTCGAGGGTGCGTGCGATGACCATGCGGGCTTCGTTCAGCACGCTGGGGTCGGGTACGGCGAAACCGCGGGCGATGATCTCGGGCGAGCCCTCGACCAGGCCGGTGAGCTTGTTGATGGCCAGGATGGGCAGCAGCAGGCCGGCTTCCGACAGGTGGCGGCGGTCGCGAATGACGAGGTCGTCGACCACGTCGGCGGTCGATCCGTCATCGATCAGGATGCGTCCGGCGCGGACCTTCTGGTCGCGGCGTGTGGCCGTGTCCTTGGTCAACTCCAGCACATCGCCATCTTCCAGAAGGAAGGTCTGTTTGGGGATGCCGGTGGATGCCGCGAGTTCCGCGTGGCGCTTCAGGTGGCGATAGTCACCGTGCACGGGGATGAAGAACTTCGGCTTCACGAGATTGATCATCAGGCGAAGCTCTTCCTGGCTGGCGTGTCCGCTCACGTGGATGATGCCGTGGGTGCCGTCGTCGAAGATCACGTCGGCATCGCGGCGCACCAGGTGGTCGATCATGCGGAAGATGCCCTTCTCGTTGCCGGGAATAATGCGGCTGGAGAGCAGGACGGTGTCGCCGGGCTCGATGCGGGCGTGCTTGTGGTTGTCGACGGCAGCGCGGGACAGCGCAGACATGGGCTCGCCCTGTGTGCCGGAGATCAGCACGCAGACCTTCTCGGGCGGGAAGTCCTTGATCTGTCCGCCGTTGATCAGCAGGCCCGGGGGAATGTCGATGTAGCCCAGGTCGCTGGCGATCTCGGTGGAGTTGTCGAGCGAGCGGCCGATGACGGCGACCTTGCGGCCATGTTTCTCCGCCAGCTCGAAGGCCAGCTTCAGGCGATGGATGGAGGACGAGAAGCAGGAGAAGAAGAGGCGCTTCTTGGTGCGTCCGAACAGGTCATCGAGGCGCGGACGTACGGCTCGCTCGCTGGGCGTGTGGCCGGGGCGGTCGACATTCGTGGAGTCCTGCAGGAGGGCGAGCACGCCGCCGTTGCGGCCAAGCTCGGCAAAGGTCTGCAGGTCGAACGGATGGCCGTCGGGCGATGAGAGATCGACCTTGAAGTCACCGGTGTGCAGAATGGTGCCGTGGGGCGTGTGGATGGCCAGGGAGACGCAGTCCACCAGCGAGTGGGTGACGCGGATGGGCTGGATGCGGAAGGGACCGATCTGGAACTGCTCGCCCGGGATCATCTCCAGCATCTCGGTGTCGTCCAGCAGCTTGTGCTCTTCGAGTTTGCCTTCGACGTATGCCAGGGTGAACTCGGTGCCGTAGACGGGCACGTCGCGCAACTCGGTCAGGATCCAGGGAAGGCCGCCGATGTGGTCCTCGTGACCGTGGGTCAGGAGGATGGCTTTGACCATGTCACGGTTCTCGACCAGGTAGCTGATGTCGGGCACGACGATGTCGACACCCAGCAGCTCCTCGTCGGGAAACATCAGGCCGGCGTCGATGACGATAATGTGGTCGCCCAGGCGAATGGCACAGCAGTTCATGCCAAATTCGCCAAGGCCGCCGAGCGGAATGATTTGCAGCTTGTCGAGACTCATCAAAGATTCATGCTAACGGATATCGGCCCGTCATGCGGAAACTGGGCGGCTCTTGACCACCTCAAACCTTGATTTGAGCCTGAGGAAGGGCTTTTCGAGCAGAAACCAGGAGGCGGTGGCCAGTCCGAAGTTGAGGGCGACTGTCAGCAACATTTCAACCGCAAGCGAGGCGTGTCCGCGGCAAAGCCGTTTGGCGGTCTCAGCCGAGAAGATGTTGAAGATGTACAGCCCGAAGGAGATGCGTCCGAAAAAGAGGATCCAGCCGGGGAAGAAGTTTGCCGGCAGTCCGAGAAATGCGCGAAACAGGGCGATACAGCCAAGCGCGCTGAAAAGATAGGCGACGTTATACGTCACAAGGCCCAGGGTCAGGGCGTGCGTGCGCGGGTCAAACAGAGCTCCGAAGGTGACCAGCGCTGCACCGGCGATGGCGAGGAGCAGGCGTCGCGGAAAGGTCATCTGCAGCGCCCGGTCTTCCGCCCACAGGGCCAGCAGCGCGCCCAGGCCGAAGAACTGCACCTGGTTGAAGGTATTGAACGAGACCTGGCGGTCAGCCGTCTGGCCCAGCCAGCGGATAAGCATCAGCGAGCCCTGCGAGAGCACGATGGTGGCGACGGCGACGTTGAGAATGTGCGCCCGTTTGGCTTTGCGCAGAAGGATCGGCCAGCAGATGTAGAACTGTTCTTCGACGGAGAGCGTCCACAGAAGGACCATGGGGAACCAGACCGGGTTGCCGAGAACCAGGTACCAGTTACCGACAAAGAAGAGTGCCGAGAGGTAGAAGCTGAGAGGCGTGGTTTCCGCGAAACCCACCCATGCCAGCACAGCGCACAGCGCGAGGAAGAAGAAGTACAGCGGCCATATGCGCAGAATGCGCCGGATATAGAAAGAGCGCAGATCCAGGTGCCCTGTGGACGCTACCTCGCGGCGCAGAAGGCGCGTGATCAGGTAGCTGCTGAGCAGGAAGAACAGGTGTACGCCGTAGGCTCCGGCAATGTGAAGGCTCCAGACCAGCGTCTCCAGCCAGTGCTTATGTGGCAGGTGAGGAAGCAGCAGCTCAGGATTGGACTTGTGGTGCAGGAAGACGGCAAGAAAGGCCAGAAAACGAAGAGCATCCAGCTCCGGCTGGTAGAAGCGTGCTGAGGGCTTCGAGCCGGTGACAGGCTCGGTCATCGTGGTCTTCCTCCTGAGCAGGGGCGCCGTTGTGGGAAGTGGCGATGACCGGAGTATATATCCTGCCCATCCACACAGCGTTTCAGGCGGATGGGCAGGGATGCAGGAATGTGGATTAGCGCAGCAGGTCTTCGAGCGCCGTGGAGAGATCAGTCTTCTCGTCGCGGTACTTCACGATCACCGGGGTGTAGACGGAGAGTCCCCACTCCTGGCCCTTGCCCTTGTTGACGGCGCGGGAGCCGGGAACAACGACCGCGCCCGAAGGGATGATGAGCGGTGTTTCGGCGGTGGCCTTCAGAATCGTGCCGTTCACGGTGTCATAGACCGGTGTGCCACGGGTCAGGATGGTTCCTGCGGCCAGTACAGCCTTCGAGCGGACGATGGTGCCTTCGTAGACGCCGGTATTGCCGCCGACGAGGACGTCGTCCTCAATGATGACGGGCGAGGCGTTGACCGGCTCCAGGACGCCGCCGATCTGGCAGGCAGCGGAAAGGTGGACACGCTTGCCGATCTGCGCGCAGCTTCCGACGAGAGCGTGCGAGTCGACCATGGTGCCTTCATCGACATAGGCGCCGACGTTGACGTAGGCGGGGGGCATCATGACGACGCCCTTGGCCAGGTATGCTCCGCTGCGGACCGACGATCCGCCGGGAACGACGCGGATGCCCTGCTCCGGCGTGAAGGTGCGGGCCGGGTAGGTCGCTTTGTCCACAAAGCTGAGGCTGGCGGCAGACTGGTCTTCCAGGGCGCCGATGCGGAAGCCCAGAAGGATGCCGCGCTTGACCCAGGCGTTAACTGTCCAGCCGATGGGAGAGGACTCGTCGGGCGAGGCCGAGCGCAGGGTGCCGGCTTCGAGCTGGCCACGAAGCTCCAGGAAGGCTGCAAGGGCTTCGGGATTGCCGATGGCCGCGGCTCCGGAGGCAAAGTGATGTTCAATGGTCTGCTCGAGGGTGTTGCTCACGTCTGGGGTTCTCCTGAATGGGTTCTTTCTACTTTAAGCGAGATCGAAGCAGTGGAGTTAGGTTGCGGGCTCCATACCATATGGCCAGGATCAATAATTGCTTCGTCGTGTTGCGATAGAAGACGAGATAGTCGTTGACGACCCAGACTCGAATTGGAGCCGGCGCAAGGTGTGCACGGACATTGCCAGAACGCGGATGGCGGAGCAGCATTCGAAAGGCGTCATATAGCTCTTCAATCAGGTTGAGAGCCGCCAGTTCGCTGCGTTCCAACAGAAATTCGACGGCTGCTTCCAGGTCCCGTTGCGCAGGGCCGGTAACCTTGAAGGTCTTCACGCGGTTCGCCGCTTCTTTTTAGCAACGATATGGCGCAGTCTGGCAATCGATTCCTCTCCGTCAATCACATCTCCACGGGCAGCGGCTTCCAGTCCTTCCACAACCTTTCTGCGCGCAAAGCTTACCCATTCTTCATGCTCCTTTTCGGCGCGCAGGGCGTATCGAACCACTTCCGAAGCGGATGCGAAGCGACCGGAAGCCACCGATTCTTCAACAAATTTCTCGAGTTCGGGGGTAAGGGAGACGTTCATCGCGGGCCCTCCTGATGTCAAAGAATAGCAAAATCTGTTATTCGAGCGTGGGCGTAGAATTCCGCCGTGCGTATAAAAGCTCTTCTCTCTGCCCTTCTACTCAGTGGTACTTTTTCTGCTCCGGCGCAGGTGGTCACTCTGCCGCTGTGGCCTAACGGAATGCCCGAGGCGTGGGCTCCCGGAGCCGAGACAGAGACGATGAAGCCGGCGGACAAGCTGGTGGGTGGCAAGTCCGTCTCAAAGATCACCAACATTGAGAAGTCGACGCTGGCGCTCTACCAGCCGGAGAAGAAGACCGGAGCTGCGGTGGTGGTCTTTCCAGGTGGCGGATACCGCATCCTGGCCTACGACCTGGAGGGAACGGAGGTCTGCCAGTGGCTGAATGCGGCGGGCGTGGCCTGCGTCCTGGTGAAGTACCGCGTGCCGGTGAAGGAGCATTATCCGGCCAGCACGATCGATCTTGAGGACGCACAAAAAGCGGTGCGGATGACGCGAATGCACGCGAAGGAGTGGGGCATTGACCCCTCGCGCGTCGGCGTCCTCGGGTTCTCAGCCGGTGGCCACCTGGTAGCTGCTTTGAGCAACCACTCTGACTTCAAGCGGCAGAACGAGCCCGCGGAAGAAACCGCGGTCAGTGCGAAGCCAGACTTTACGGTGATGATCTATCCGGCGTACCTGACGGACGAGACGCTGAAGGTGATAGACGAGGGCGTGAAACCGACCTCCGCAACGCCGCCGACATTCCTCTTACAGGCCGAGGACGACCCGGTGCATGAGGAGAACGTACTGGTGTACTTCCAGGCATTGAAAGAGGCCAAGGTGAAGGCGGAGCTTCACGTCTACGCCGAGGGCGGGCACGGCTACGGATCGCGCGCGGACAAGTTGCCGATTGTGAAGTGGCCCGCACTGGTGACCACGTGGATGCAGACGATTGGCGTGCTGCGGTAAAGCTCAGGAAAGCGGCATCGATCCGCAATCTACGCGGGGATGGACCATCCCTGGCCGTAGTTGCGCGTGCTTACGGAGGGCGTCAGAACGGTGTGGATCAGATCCAGAAGATAGGGCAGGCTGACCGGTTTCTGCACAAAGCGCCAGGAGCGGGCAACGATACCCGCGGCATGCTCTGCCGGAAGGTCATCGCCGCTGAACAGAATGACAGGCAGCTTGGGGCGTTCGGCGGTAAGGGTATGCGCCAGCTCAATGCCGGTGATCTCCGGCATATGAATGTCGGTGAGCAGCAGGTCGATATTGGGTTTGCTGGTGAAGACCTCTGCCGCGCGCTGCGCACTATGGCAACTGAGCACGGTATAGCCAGCGTGCTGCAGGAATGCCTTGTAGAGAGAGCGGATGTCAGAGTCGTCGTCGACGAGCAGGATGGTGCGAAGGGGGAACTGCGGATTCATAACTACAACTTCTCGTATTCAGGTGAAACGTGCGTAAAGTGAATGGGCCGTCAATGCAGTGGGGTTCGAACCACACATTTCTGGCCCCATACCTCTGACGCAGGGGAGACTGTGGAAGTTGGCTCAAAAGCGTTACGGCACGGCGAAAATGCCGTGCCGTACTGAAAGATAGAGGGTTACGCCTATCTTTAGAACATTCGCAGATCTTCGCCCGTGGGGGCGGTATCGACCAGCAGGCCAAGCTCGCCGATCAGGATGTCGAGCTTGCGGCGCGTCACCGGGCTGACCTCCATCATGGGCAGACGAAGGCTGCCTTCAATCCTGCCCATCAGGTTCAGGATGGCCTTGGTGGGTGCCGGGTTCGGCTCCCAGTACAGGGCGTTCAGGAACTTGGCGTAGTGGCGCTGAATGCGGCGCGCGGTGGGCCAGTCATTGGCCAGCGCGGAGGCCACCATCTCCGCCATGTGGCGTGGAATGATGTTGGAGCCGACCGAAATCAGACCGGCGCCGCCCTGCGAGATGACGGGCAGGGCCAGGCTGTCATCGCCTGCGAAGACCTTGAAGTTGCGTGGCGCGCTGGCAATGATCTCAGAGATCTGCGCCATGTTGCCGGAGCTTTCCTTGATGCCGAAGATCTTCGGATGCTCGGCCAGGCGCAGCACCGTCGCGGGTTCAAGGTTCGCCGCCGTGCGACCGGGGATGTTGTAGAGCATCACGGGCAGGTGCGAGGCGTCCGCAATGGCCTTGAAGTGCAGGTACTGGCCCTCTTGCGGAGGCTTGTTGTAGAAGGGGTTCGCGGTCAGGATGCCGGAGAGGCCGGGAATTTGCGAGAGCTTCTCGACCCGCGCGACGGCTTCGGCCGTGCTGTTGTGCGTGCATCCGGCGATGACGGGGACGCGTCCGTCAGCGGTGCCGACGACGGTCTCAATAACCCGGTAGGTTTCTGATTCGGTAAGGGTAGATGCCTCGCCCGTGGAGCCGGTAGCGACCAGGAAGCTGATGCCGGAGTCGATCTGCCAATGGACGAGGGAGCTAATCGCAGGCTCGTCGATCGAATTGTCTGAGCGGAAAGGCGTAATAATCGCGGTTCCGCAGCCTTGTAAGTCCATAACGAAGGTTAGTTTACCGTTCTGTGGGGGCGGTTGTCAGATTCGGCTGCGGCGGGTGGCGAAGGTGGGCGTGATCCAGATGACGGTGACAACGAACGCCAGAGCGAACGAGAGCCAGGGACGAAGGTAGGCGGCGGGAATGGCCAGCAGGTAAATCATCATGCAGAGCAGGTGCTTGCGGTGGGTGGTGTGGTCCTCGTGATCAAGGTCCCCCTGCCCAGCAAGCATCTGGTTGACGGCCAGGCGCAGCAGCATGAAGCCGATGGCCTGCAGCAGCAGTGTGGCGGCATAGAGCGCGGCGGAGAACGAGGAGATTTTGTGTTCGCCGATCCAGTCAGTGAAGTAGGGCAGCAGCGACAGCGTGAAGAGAAAGAAGAGATTGGCCCAGAGGATGCGATGGTTCACCATACGGATGCGATGGATGAGCGCATGGTGGTTGATCCAGTAGGTGCCGGTAAACAGGAAGCTGAGTGCGTAGATGGCCAGCGTGGGTAGCACGGTGCGCAGACCGGCGAAGCCGTCTTCGTGCGGAACCTTCAATTCCAGCACCATGATGGTGATGATGATGGCGATGACGCCGTCGGAGAAGGCTTCCAGGCGGGTGGGGGTGAGCTGGTGTGTGGTCATCTGGCGGAAGGATACCGTGTTTCTTGTTTGTCATCTCGCAGTGTAGCGGAGAAGCAGATTCCTCCGCGGGTGCTACGGAATGACAAACAAGAAAGGCAAAGCAGAAATGCGGGTTTCTCCGCTGCGCTTCGCTCCGATCAGGATGACAAAGCAAGAAAAGCGGCTAGGCCCAGTTTCCGTTGCGCATCAGGGGTTCGCTGGTGCCGTCCGCGTGGACGCCATCGACGTTCATCTGCGCGCTGCCGATCATCCAGTCGACGTGGATGAGGGAGCTGTTGGCTCCGAGTTTGTTCAGCTCGTCTTCGGCCATTTTTTCGCCGCCGATGATGCAGGTGGAGTAGGCCTGGCCCAGGGCGATGTGGCTGGCTGCGTTCTCGTCAAAGAGCGTGTTCCAGAAGAGCAGGCCGCTCTCGGCGATGGGCGAGTGATGCGGTACGAGAGCAACTTCGCCAAGGCGGGCCGCGCCTTCGTCGGTGGCGATCAGCTTCTTCAGGGCTTCTTCGCCTGCCGAGGCGGAGGCGTCGATGATGCGGCCGTTCTCAAAGTGGACGCTGATGTTCTCGATGAGCGTGCCCTGGTGGGAGAGAGGCTTCGAGGCGCGGACGCGACCGTTGACCCGGTCCTTGTGCGGCGTGGTGAAGCACTCTTCCGTGGGGATGTTGGGCTGGCAGTAGATTCCGTTGCCCGCAGTGGTGCCACCGCCGGCCCACAGGTGATCGTCGGCGAGGCCAACCGTAAGATCCGTCAGCCCGTCGTTCGAGTGGAAGCGCAGCGCGTGGTAGCGCTTGTTGTTCAGGAAATCGACGCGCTCCTTCAGGCGGGCGCCATGCTGCTGCCATGCCAGGACGGGGTCGGGCTGGTCCGAACGTGAGGCGGCGAAGATGGCCTCCCACAGTTTGGCGACGGCTTCCTCCTGCGGCAGGCTGGGGAAGACGAGCGAGGCCCAGGCGGGGGTGGCGCAGGCGACGATGGTCCAGTTGATCTCGTGGCGGGTGATGATCTCCATCGCAGGCTTGCTGGCTTTGCTGGCGGCGATGTTGGCGCGGGAGACCTTGTTGGGATCCTGCCCGGCCAGCAGCGAGGGGTTGGCGCCGGTGATGCCGAGGCGCGCCGCGCCGGAGCGGTAGGCATTGGCGATGCCTTCGGAGAGCCAGGCGTTGGTCTTGTCGAAGCTTTCGTCCGGAGCGTACTTGTAGCGTGCCAGCGTCAGCTCGTCATCGCCGAAGAAGGTGGTCACCAGCGTGGCTCCGGCCTTGTAGGCTTGCTCGGTGATGCGGCGGACGAGGGGCAGCGACTCAAGCGGAGCGGTGATGACCAGTTCCTGCCCTGCGCGGAGGTTCAGACCGACGCGGACGGTGACGAGCGCGAGGGCGTCGAGCTTGGTTTCAAAAGACTGGGAAGCAACGGCGTTAGACATGCCTTCTAGGGTAGGAGCCTGCACAGCACCGCGCAAGTGCGCCGGGATGAGAAGCTTAAGGGGCATGAGAAAAGCAGTGGCGCTTGCGTTCCTGATGGGCGCGGGTGGAAGTATGTGGGCGCAGCAGAAGCAGAAGGATGCGCCCGAGGTTCGAACGACAGTGGTTGTGGTGGGTGCACCCGATGCGCTGGCGGAGGAAGACTCCTCCCGCGCGACAACCGTGCAGATGGTGGAAGAGAAGCGGCTTGCGTTGAGCGACATCAACGACCTGCTCCGCAGCGATCCTTCGGTGGACATTCAGCAGCGTGGCGGCGCGGGTGTGCAGGCGGACCTGTCGATCCGCGGCAGCTCGTACGCGCAGACGCTAGTGCTATTGAATGGCTTGCGCGTGAACGACGCGCAGACCTCGCACTTCAACATGGACTTGCCGGTTCCGCTGGCGGCGCTCGGTGCGGCTCATCTGCTGCATGGCGCGGGCTCGACCTTGTATGGATCGGATGCGGTGAGCGGCGTGGTGAACTTTGTCACCAGGCCCGCTGGGGACGGGCTTCGGCTGCGGTTGCAGGCGGGTGGCGGCAGCTTTGGCGGACAGGAACAGTCGGCCATGGCGACGTGGGGCAAGGGCAGGCTGAGCCAGGTCTTTGCCGGGGGAAGGGATTTTTCCTCGGGCTTTATGGCGGACCGCGATTACCGGTCAGAAGAGGCAAGTTCAGAGACACGCTTTCATACGGCGGCGGGTGATTCCGATGTGCTGCTGGCGGGCAGCGACCGTGCTTATGGCGCGAATGGTTTCTATGGCAATTACGTTTCGTGGGAGCGGACGAAGGGCTGGTTTGCCGCGCTGAATCAGCAGATCAACCTGAAGACGCAGGCAGCGGTGAGCTACCGGCGGCATACGGACCTGTTTGTGCTGACGCGGTCGAATCCTGCGGGCTACAAGAACCAGCACGTGGATTCCAGCTGGCAGGGGGTGGTGCGGCGGCAGGACACACTGCCATGGAAGCCAGCGACGCTGTTTTATGGGTTGGAGACGAATGCCGATCAGATCGACAGCACCAACCTTGGCCGTCATGGCCGCAATCGCAGCGCGGGCTATCTCGATCTGGAAGTGCGCGGGCATGGGCGGGGCACGTTGTCGGTGGGGCTGCGGGAGGAGATCTTCAGTGGCGGCAACCATGTGATGGTGCCTTCGATTGCGGGCAGCTTCTGGCTGGGGACGAAGGTGAAGGTTCGGGCGAGTGTGGGGCGTGGATATCGGCTGCCGACGTTTACAGACCTGTACTACAGCGATCCGACATCGTTGGGCAATGCGGCCCTCAGGCCGGAGTCGGCCTGGAGCTACGACGGTGGCGTGGACTGGTATGCGGGGCGAAGGTTTTCGGCTTCCGTAACAGGTTTTACCTCGCGGCAGACGAATGTGATTGATTATGTCCGTGCCAGCGCTGCGGAGAAGTGGCGCGCGGCGAACCTGACCAGCGTGCATCTGACAGGTGCCGAGGCGGCGGTGGACTGGCGTCCGATGAGCGGACAGAACGTGCGCGTGTCGTTCACGCAGGTCAGCGGCGCGCGCGAGGCGCTGCATGGTCTGCAGTCGGTGTATGTGTTCAATTTCCCCTCGCAGAACGCGAGCGTGGAGTGGGTGGGGCGCTGGCAGAGTGGCCTGCTGCTGCGGCAGAGAGTGCGCGCGGTCAATCGTTTGAATCGCAATGCGTATCCGGTGTGGGATGCCTCGGCGGCCTGGGAGGGTAAGCGCGCGCAGCCATACTTCCGCATGACGAATGGAAGTGATGCGCAGTACCAGGAGATTGTGGGGGTTCCGATGCCGGGGCGCGGCTATATGGCGGGCGTGGTGGTGATGCTGGGGAAGAGCCGTTAGGGAGGAAGACATCTTCTCCGGGCTTTACAGCTCGGAGAAGATGTCCTTGAAGTCGTAGCAGCCCTTGCGGGTGGAAAGCCATTCGGCGGCGCGGACAGCGCCATCCGCGAAGGCGCGGCGGCTGAAGGCCTCGTGGGTCAGGACCACCCTGTCGCCCTTGGAAGTGGCCACCAGCGTGTGGATGCCGACGGTATCGCCCTCGCGATGGCTGGTGATGGGGGCGTCAATGCCACCCAGCGCAGCCTTCAGGCTCAGGGCGGTGCCGCTGGGTGCGTCCAGCTTGCTGGTGTGGTGGGTCTCTTCGATGGTGAACTCGTAGCCGGCTTTGGCCAGCCCACTAGCCAGTACGGAGGCGGCCTGGAACATCACCTGAGTTCCGATGGAGTAGTTGGTGCCATAGAGCAGGCCGGCTTCCTTGCGTTCGGCCAGGCTGCGCATGTCGGGCAGCTTGTCATACCAGCCCGTGGTGCCTACTACGACGCGGGCTCCGGTGGCGAGGCAGGCGCGCAGGTTGGGGATCACTGCCTCGGGTGTGGTGAAGTCAATCACCACATCGAAGAGTGTGACGAACGGAGGCGTCAGTGCCTGCGCGTTGGGGTTCTCTTTCGCATCGAGAACGTGGACGCCGTGTCCGCGCTCATGCGCGACGTCAGCGACGAGCTTGCCAGTCTTACCGTGTCCGAGGACGAGGATACGCATGGGGAAAAGATCTCTCTGCTTACGCTTTTGCGGTTTCGGGTTCGGCCTGTGCTGTGGCGCGTGCTTCCACATCGAAGACGCTGGGATCGGGGTTGGCGAAGAACTTGCCGTGCAGAGCGCGGACAGCCTCTTCCACGTCCGACTCCTCGATCATGAAGCTCATGTTGATTTCGCTGGCGCCCTGCGAAATCATCCGCACGTTGATGTGGCTGACCGCCGTGAAGACCTGGCCGGAGATGCCGGCGTGGCCACGGATGTCTTCGCCTACCAGGCAGATCAACGCCTTGTTCGGGTCAAGCTTCACGTCGGCGATGGTGCGCAGGTCTTCGATCAGGGAATCGAGGCCGATGGTCGAGTCCACCGTCAGCGAGATGGAGACCTCGGAGGTGGAGACCATATCGACGACGATCTTGTGGCGGTCGAAGATGTCAAAGACAGCCTTCATGTAGCCATGCGACATCAGCATGCCGCTCGAGACGATGTCGATGATGGTGAGCTTGCGCTTGGCGGCGATGCACTTGAACGGAGACTTGCAGGGCGGCGCTGCGGCAATGATCTTGGTGCCTTCATTGGCGGCGTTGCGCGAGTTCAGCACCCACACCGGGATGTTCTTCTGCACGGCCGGAAGAATGGTAGCCGGGTGCAGGACCTTCGCTCCGAAGTAGGCCAGTTCCGCGGCTTCTTCAAAGCTGATGGTCTTGACGCGGAGCGCATCGGCGGTGATCCGCGGGTCGGTCGTCATGATGCCGTTGACGTCGGTCCAGATCTCGATGGCTCCGGCATGCAGACCGCCGCCGATCAGGGCGCCGGTGTAGTCCGATCCGCCGCGGCCGAGCGTTGTGGTGATGCCGGCCTCGTTCGAGGCGATGAAGCCGCCCATGACGGGTGTCTTTCCGGCTTCGATCAGCGGAAGAACATTCTCGAGCAGCTTGGCTTCAATCTTCTCGGGCAGTGGAGCAGCCTTGCCGAAGACTGAGTCCGTGATGATGGACTCGCGCGCGTCGTGGTGAACCCCGTTCAGGCCGCGCTGGTCGAAGGCGGCTGCCACCATGCGTGACGAGAGACGCTCGCCGTAGCTGACCACGTTATCCGTGGTGCGGGGAGTCAGTTCGCCGACGGCGGCAATGCCGCGCAGCAGGTCGTCCAGCGAGTCAAAGTCGGCGGCGATCTGCGGCTGCAGAACGGTAAAGCGCTCGTTGTCCAGCAGCTCGGCCGCGGTATCCACGTGGCGGTTGCGCAGGCGGGCAGAGATGGCCAGGGCACCCAGTTTGTCGCCCTTGCCGGCAGCGGCAGCGGCAGCCAGAAGCTGGTCGGTGACCTTGGCCATGGCGGAGACGACGACGACCGGCGACAGGCCTTTGCTGGTGCGCGTGCGGACAATCTCCGCCGTGCGGTTCATCGCCTTGGCGTCCTCAACCGAGGTACCGCCGAACTTCATGACAACGATGTGCTTGCGTGCGGTGCTCATGCGTTCACCAGTGTTTCCTGCCGTGCTCCGGCAAACTTGAACTTGCCCATCACGGCGAGGATTTCGGCGTTCAGAATGGCAGCTCCGGCGGCGCCGCGAACCGTGTTGTGCGACAGCAGGACGAACTTCCAGTCCAGCAGGCTGCACGGACGCACGCGACCGACCGTGGTGGCCATGCCGTTGCCGCGGCCAATATCCAGACGCGGCTGCGGGCGGTTCTCCGCCTCGTCATACTCCACCGGGTGCAGCGGGGCCGACGGCAGGTGATGCGCGCGCAGGGGCTGGAACTCGCGCCATGCGGCGATCATCTCTTCTTTGGTCGCAGGCTTCTTCAGCTTGATGCTGACGCACTCGGTGTGGCCGTCAATGACCGGAACGCGGTTGCAGTGCGCGGAGACCTTGGCGTCCAGAAAGTCGAGGGAGCCGGTGCCTGCGTCGGCATCGCCGGTGAAGGTGCCCAGCAGCTTGCCCACTTCCTCTTCCAGCTTCTCTTCCTCGTTCTTGATGAACGGGACGACGTTGCCAAGGATGTCGAGCGAGGGCACACCGGGGTAGCCGGCGCCGGAGACGGCCTGCATGGTGGTGACGAACAGGCTCTCGATGCCGAAGGCCTTCTCAAGCGGTGCCAGGGCCAGTACCAGGCCAATGGCGCAACAGTTGGGATTGGTGACCAGGAAGCCGCCGCTCGCCTTGCGCGAGGTCTGGGTCTCCAGCAGGCCGAAGTGGTCCGAGTTGACCTCGGGGACGACCAGCGGGACGTCCGGCGTCATGCGGAAGGCCGAGGAGTTGGAGATGACGGCGCAGCCGGCCTCGGCATACGCGGGCTCCAGTTCCTTGGCGATGGGCGAGTCGACCGACGAGAAGATGATGCGCGGTACCTCACCGCTCGCAAGCTGGGCGGGGGTGGGAACCGTGTTCGGCTGGACGATCATTTTGGCGATCTGCGCGGGCAGCGGCGTGTCCAGTTTCCAGTTGGTGGCTTCGCCGTAGGTTTTGCCGGCGGAGCGGTCGGAAGCTGCGAGCCACGTAATCTCGAACCACGGGTGGTTGGCGAGAAGCTGGATAAAGCGCTGGCCCACCATGCCGGTGGCGCCGAGGATGCCTACTTTACGTCGTTCCATACGGTCCTTGCGCGCACATGCATGCGCGTCTTCGCGTCAAAGCGTGATTCTCCTAGGATAGCAAGTTTCCCACAGTTCAGCGGCCAAACTGGCGCAGGTGATGGTCAGTATGCAGCCAGCCCCAGCGCCGCCATTTCGGGGTGGTCATCTCCGCGAAGAGGGGGTGCGGGGCCCAGTTTCCCTGGTTAGCAGCAAAGGCGGCCAAGGCCTGCAGCAGGGCTTCGCGGTCCCCGGCAAACTCTGTCGGCGGGGTTCCGCCCTCTCCCTGTTTCAGGCCCGGAGGAGTCGGCACGTCCTGCGGCCATTTTCGAGGGAAATAAAGCGCCAGCCACTTGTAAATGCCCGGCGGCAGGGTGGAGGGGATGTGGGGTTCCAGGGGCCGCTGATGGAGGGTGTACAGCAGGGCATCAGTCATGTGGCAGATCATCTGGCCGGTGGTCATGCTGCCCCACCGGGGCCGATCGCCGGGCGTCAGCGTAAGAATCCGCTGTCGCAGTGCTTCCAGATCGGCTGCGTTAGCAAGGGTCCGGGGCATGCGGGACAAGTGTATCCATTGGTTGGCTGAGCTTTAGTAATCTGTCGCTCGCCGTCGCCTGCGGGCCGGTTCGGAACCTGCCCCGGCAAAGACGCAGACCATCGCCACGGCGTGGATCAGGAACCAGAGCGACAGTCCCTGTGTCTGGTAGATCATCACCAGGATGAGGATGCGGGGGATGAGGATCGCGGCCAGGAGCGGGATCCAGCCCACGAAGTGGAAGGGTACGAGGTTGCCCTGCAGCCAGGCGATGGCCAGGCAGATGCGGGGCAGAAAAAGAGAGAGAACGAGGAACCAGAAGGGGAGCGTATGCATGTCAGTCAGCCAGGGCGTGCGGGCCCGCTGCTGATTCGGATGCATTCTGCGCGGGTGGCGTCATGCCGTACGGAAGAAAGTAGGCAGAGTTCCGGCCAGTACGCTTCACGTGGTACAGCGCGGAGTCGGCGCGGGCCAGAAGGGAGCGGGTGGTGTCATGCGGCTCGCTCTGGGCGATTCCAACAGAGACGGTGACCGGCAGACTGCCGTGCTCCGGCGGAAGCTGCTGCAGTGCGCCGCGAATGCGTCCGGCGACAATCAGGGCGTCAGGCCCGGGTGTGGAGGGCAGAAGCAGCAGCATCTCGTCACCGCCAAAGCGGCCGAAGGTGTCATAGACGCGAAGCTGTTGCTGGATGACCTCGGCGACGTGGCGCAGGGCTTCATCGCCGGCGGCATGGCCGGCCGTGTCATTGAAGTACTTGAAATTGTCGATGTCGATCAGGAGGAGGGAAAGGGGAAGGCCGGTGCGACCGGCCAGTTCCAGCTCCTGCGCGAACTTTTGCTCGGCGGCGGCGCGGGTCAGGGCCCCAGTCAGGCTATCAATCTGCGCTGTGCGCAGCGTGGCCGCGCGCATCTCGCTGGTGATCATGGCAAGAAGGAACATCCCGGTGATGCCGATGTACAGGAATCCGACCAGGATGCTGGCCGTCTGCACGGAGTTACGCTGCATGAAGTTCTGCGGCGATTCCTGCAGAAAGAGCAGAATGAAGCGTTGCAGGCTGAGCAGGGAGAAGATTCCGAAGACGATGGAGCCAAAGCGCAGAAAGTGCGACTGGCGGGCTGCGCGCCAAAGCACGATGGCAGGAATCAGCCGGCCCATGCCGATGACCCACGCGGACGCAATGGAGCGGGGGATGAGGTCCGGCGTGATGACGCAGTAGTAGAACAGCACCAGCAGGCCGGCAATGCAGGAGATCTCCAGCACCCAGCCGTAACGGGAGCGGTCGTTGAGGAACCTCTGGATGCCGCGGGAAACCAGGTAGTAGCTGAAGAACCCAATGCCATTGCCAACGACAGCAGAGACAAACAGCGGAATGGCTCCGCGGGTCGCCACCAGAAACAGGGCGAGTACACCCAGGGCAAAGCCGAGGGAGATGCGTCCTACGCCTCGCATTCCAGGGTTGACCCGCCGCAGCAGCAGAAAGGCGGACGCCATCATCAGCTCCAGCAGGAGCTGGCAGATCAGCAAAGTCCGGTTATCAAACCACTGCAACAGATGTTCCATACGGCCCAGGTGCGATCTTCCTATTCTCCATGAGGACCCAATGCCTCAGAAAACGAATTGGATGCTTCGTCGCTGGACAGTGATGCGAGTCCTGGCCCCAGGCGTACAGCGTTTCTTCCTTCCCGTTTGACGCGGTAAAGTGCGGAGTCGGCGCGAGAAGCAGCGTCCGGTTGTCCAGCCATTGCAGAAGAAGATTCATCGAGGGATTCTATTTTTCTGCGAATTCCCCGGTTACGCCATCCCTTTTTCGAGGGGAATCAATCGTGGAGCGTGCTGTCCTGGCCGGCAGGCTCTGACGTTGTCTGCTCGAGGATTTTCTGGCCGTCAAGGGCGAGGGCATTCCGGCCATTGCGTTTGACCTGGTAAGCTGCTGATTCCCTAAACAGCCATACCACCCACTGGCGTGCGTTTACTTGCCTTGTACCAGCCAGGCGAACTGCTCTTTGGTGAGGGGAACGACGGAGAGACGGAACTGGCGAAACATGATGGAGCCTTCAAACAGCGGGTTGTCGCGGATCTCCGCCAGTGGCTTGGGCCGCTTGATGGCCTTGACCGGCTTGATGCGGACGACGGGGTTCTTCGGATCGGCGGCGTCGACTGAGACGACCTTGGCCTGTCCGACGGCGGCCTTGCCCACGTTCGAGTGATAGATGACGATGTCCTCGCCCGGCTTCATCGCGCGCAGGGTCATCAGGGCCTGCGGGTTCTTGATGCCGTCCCAGACGGTCTCGCCATCGCGCAGCAGGTCATCAAAGGAATACACATCAGGTTCGGATTTCAGCAGATAGAAAGACATAACAGTTCTCAGGTATTAGTTCTCAGTTGTCAGTGGAAAAGCAAGTTTCGTGGATAGGAGAGTGCGTTTGCATTTCTCTGAGAACTGAGAACCCTCTTACCTCACCCTCCCAGGTCGAGCAGCTTTACCTCGGGCAGCGGCTGGCCGAGGAAGCGCGAGCCCAGAGCCTGGAACTTCTGCGTGGAGTCGGTGGCATAGAACTCCAGTTGGAAGGATGACTGGATGGCCGGTTGGCTGAGGGGAAACATTGCTGCAGCTTTATGCGCGGTGGTCTCGGCGGAGTCGATGACGGTGACCGGTGTCGGATTCATCTCCGCCAGCAGGCGTGTGAACAGCGGGCGCAACAGGGGGTAGTGCGTACATCCCAGCAATGCGGTGCCGGGGGTAAGTCCGGCGGCGTGGGCTTCGTCCAGGGCTTCCGTCAGGTAGATGCGCGCTACCTGTTCGGTGACGGTGTGGTCGATCCAGCCTTCTTCGACCAGCGGCACCAGAAGGGGGCAGGCTTTTTCTGTGGCCTGCAGGCCCAGCTTGTGCAGTGCGTGCAGGTAAGCGTGCGATTGCACGGTGGCCTGCGTTGCAAGGACGAGAACCGAGTTGGATGTTGCGGCTGCGGCGGCTTCAGCTCCGGGCTCGATGACGCCGAGAACCGGCAGCGTGGTGGAGGCTTTCAGTTCGTCCATCGCCAGGGCTGAGGCGGTGTTGCAGGCGATGACCAGCATCTCCGCGCCCTGATCTTCCAGGAACTTCGCCGACGAGACGGCATAGCGCGCGATAGTCTGGCGGGATTTCGCACCGTAGGGCAACCGGGCTGTGTCGCCCAGGTAGGTGTAGCGAGCTTCCGGGATCAGTGGCAGCAGTGCGCGCAGCACGGTCAGGCCGCCGAAGCCGGAGTCGAAGACGCCGATGTGTGGTCCGTTCATTGCGTGTCGGTCTTTGCGGGTTGAAGAGTGGTGTCGGTGGAGGGGTAAATGCGGTCGAGCGCGAAGTGTCCGGCCAGTGTAGGCCGCGTCTTGCCGTCGACCAGGAAGCGGACCTTGCTTACCTGTGGAAAGTTGGCATGCACGGTGCCCAGCATGGAGAGCGCGGTCAGCGTCTCCACCTCGATGCCCGAGGGATGCGCGTCGGCAAAGCTCTGACGCAGGTTGATAACGGCGAGAACATCGCGGCTACTGGACTGCTCGGCCTCAAGAGACGCAGTGCTGGCTGTCGTCCCCGGAGCGGTGAGCGGCAGGGGCAGAAAGAAGACATCCGCGATGGCTGGGCCCTGCGGGTTGAGCGGGTGGCGCGAATCCTGCTTGCCGTACTCCACGAAGAGCCGTTCCAGGATGGCGCGCAGGCGAATGGTCGCCTCGCCGGGCAGAGCAATCTGCCGCTCGCTGGC
Source organism: Terriglobus tenax (assembly GCF_025685395.1). Taxonomy (NCBI): domain Bacteria; kingdom Pseudomonadati; phylum Acidobacteriota; class Terriglobia; order Terriglobales; family Acidobacteriaceae; genus Terriglobus; species Terriglobus tenax. The sequence continues at coordinate 2,645,778 of NZ_JAGSYA010000004.1, forward strand.
GGTGATGCTGCCTTCCTCGTCGTTGGCCAGCAGGAAGGTGATGGCCTCGGCTTCGGCGGTGCTGGGGGCTTCAATCGGCGGTGCGTCGGTGGTGATGGAGTTCAGCCGGGCCGTGGTGCGCTGGTGAACGCGCCAAAGGAAGGCAGCCATCAGGACGGAGAGCGTCATCAGTACCAGGAACAGGATGCGCTGGTAGCGGGGAATCATCGCGTGGCCCCCGCGCTGGTAACGGCATTGGGATGTCCGCGCCAGAACAGCAGGGCGCCTGCAATCGCTTCGGCAACACGCTGCTGATAGGTGGCGTCCTGCGCGGTAAGGTCGTCCAGCGGGCCAAGTTCCACGGCAACGGCGGGACAGGTCATGGAATCAAGCTGTGCCAGGTAGGTGCGGCTGCTGGTGACCGGGGTATGCGAACGCGCGACGGCGGCTTGTAGCTCTGAGGCGAGCCGCAAGGAGCGCGTGACCCAGGCGCTCTGCGCCTCGTTCCACGGAACGGGTCTGCTGGCCTGCAGGGCCGGCTCGGTCTCCGGCAGGGCGGAGGTGAACAGGTGCACACCGTTGCTGCTGCCCGTGGCATGCAGGGTCAGGCAGGCGATGGCTCCGGAGCGGTTGGCGGCTTCCGCGCGGCGGTCGGTGTTCAGGTCGGTGGCGTCGGTGGGGGTGGTGTGCGTCATCACGACCTTGAAGCCGCGTACCAGCAGAAGTGCCCGCAGCCGGTTGGCCAGGGCAACGGTCACCTCGCTCTCAGAGAGCTTGCCGGTGAGCATTGCACCCGTATCCGGGCCGCCGTGGCCGGGGTCCAGAAGAATGACGGGTTGTTGCGTCGCGGTTTGCGCGCGGGCGGCCGGCAGGGTGACTGCCAGGGCCGCCGCGGCAAACAACACGGTTTTAGTCCAGGGCATAGATGGCAAGTCCGCTCAGCAGCTTCGGATAGAAGTCGGTGGACTTCTGCGGCATGACTTCATTGGCGAAGGCAACGTCGCGGAGCTGGTCGAGCGTGACCGGCTTGGTAAGGAAGGCGACATCCGCCTCGCCCTTGTTAACCAGGTCGACGGCCTCGGAGGCCTCGCGCAGGTACTTCACATTGCCCAGCTTAGTAACCTGCTCCTGCGACAGACCGAGGATCTGCGCAAAGATCAGGCCGTGGAGCTGCACCACGTCCAGCTGACGCTGGCGAGGCGAGAACTCGGTGAGCTTCGCCGCAATAGTCTCCGGCTTTGCAGCCAGCAGCCAGCTTCCCTTGGCTGTAGCGGCGACGAAGGCAACTCCTTCGGTCGCATCCAGCGAGGCCTTCAAGGCGACGTGGTTGCTGCCGTTCAGCGGAGTGGCGGTAAAGTACGGCTCGGCATTCTTCAGGAACTCTTCCGGCGAGAAGTTTTCCAGGCCATTCAGGACGCGGTGCGTCGGCAGAATGGTGATGCCCGGCGCGGCCATGTTGACGAAGGTCATCATCATGGCGGCTTCCGGATACGCCGGTGTCGGCAGATCGGTGGCGGTGACGTGCAGCTTTTCGGCCTCGTCCGCACCGGCGGTCTCAGAGCCCGGCGGCGGGTTGAAGGGCAGGCCCAGTTCGGCAGCGCGCTCCTTGGAGTAGGCAACCGAGGTCTCGTAGCGATGGTGACCGTCGGCGATGATCAGCTTCTTATCCTGCATGGCGCCGACGATGATGCGGATCAGCGACGGGTCGGTGATCTTCCACAGCTTGTGCAGAACGCCATAGTCGTCGGTCACGGCCTGGTCAGGAGCAGGGCCGTTCTCAAACAACAGGCGCTCCACGCTGAAACCGGGGTCGTTGTAGAGCAGGTAAATCTGCTCGCAGTAGGCGCGTGTGGCCTTGAACAGGGCCAGGCGGTCAGACTTGTGCTTGGGGAAGGTCTGCTCGTGGCGGTAAACCACCTGGTCGGCGTAGTCGTACAGGTGGCCAAGGGCGATGAAGCCGCGGCGTTCGCGGGTCTCTTCGGTGCCGGGCACGGTGTAGACCTGCGAGTAGCCATAGATGGCCGGCTCGGTCTCTTCGACCAGCACCTTCTCGTCGCGCCACTCGTTCAGGGTGGCGGCGGCGCGGGTGTAGACGTTTTCCCCCTCTTCGGTATCGCCGGGGAAATGCTTGCCCAGGATGACGCGGATCAGGTTCTGCGGGCTCCGCGCATAGTAGCGGTCCTGCATCTCGGGAGAGATCTTGTCGTAAGGCTGGGTGACGACATCCTCCAGTTTGACCTTGGCGGGGTTGTAGCGGAGGGCGCGGAAGGGATAAATGCGGGCCATCGGTACGAGCTAAGACACTCCAATCTTTCGGTTCTAGCTGTGATTGTACTTGGGGGATGTGAATCGATCTGGAATGGGGACAGACTCCCAGTGTCTGGAACAGACCCGGGAAAGTGCGGGAAACGACGGAGTTAGCCCCCGAATTTCCGCAAGATGGAACCCAAGGTGTCGATTTCATCGCATGCTGCGTCAAACAGAGAAACAGTGGATTACACTCGTACTTCCCGGAGGGCGTAGCCTCCGGCAAGGGGCTAACGGTGCAGGGTCTGGGGCTCAAGAATCGTCCGGGGTTTTGGCGTTGCTCGCTGCGTTGTCTGGCGGGCCTGCTGGTACTGGGCGCAGTGCTGTGTGGCAGTGCCGGGGCGCAGGATAACCCGCTGGGCGACGTGAATACCGCTGTTCCTCCGCCACCCAAGCCTCCGGCAGAGCCACCCAAAGTGATTGAGGGCGGGGAAAGTGTCGCGCGGGAGGCCACCTCGGCTCCACGCGGAGCCAGCATTCGCGTTTCGGTCAACCTGGTGCTGGTGCCCATGACAGTCACCGACCCGATGAACCGGCTGGTGACCGGCCTGGAGAAGGAAAATTTCTGGGTGTATGAGAACAACCAGCCGCAGGAGATCCGCACCTTCTCGCTGGACGATGCGCCGGTGACCATCGGCATCATCTTCGATATGAGCGGCAGTATGAACTCCAAGTACCAGCGGTCGCGCAAGGCGCTCAGCGCCTTTATGCGGACCTCGAACCCCGAGGATGAGTTCTTCGTTGTAGCCTTCAACGACCGTCCGGCCGTCGTAGTGGACAACACCTCGAACGTGGACGACGTCGAAGCCCGCATGGCGATGATGAAGCCGCAGAGCCGGACGGCGCTGATTGATGCCGTCTACCTGGGATTGAACAAGTTGAAGGACGCAAAGTACGACCGCAAGGCGCTGCTGATCATCTCCGACGGCGGCGACAACCGCAGCCGTTATACGGAAGGCGAGCTGCGCCGTGCCGTGCGTGAGAGCGATGTGCAGATCTACTCGATCGGGATCTTTGACACCTTTGCCTCCACGCCGGAGGAGATTGCCGGCCCCATCATGCTGAATGACATCTGCGAGATGACCGGCGGCCGCATGTTCCGCGTTATCGATGTGGCAGAGCTGGGCGACATTGCCGCCCGCATCAGCCAGGAGTTGCGCAACGAATACGTGGTCGGCTTCCGTCCGACCGACCTGAAGCACGATGGCACATGGCGTAAGTTGAAGGTAAAACTGAATCCGCCGCCCGGTCTGCCGCCGCTGAACGTGCATAATCGACAGGGGTACTATGCACCTGCGGACTAAGATTTTCAGCGTCGCCCTCGTTTTTGGACTCAGTTCGGGATTCAGCACGGCCGCATGGGCGCAGCAGCCCTCGCTTACGGTTGACCGCGACCCCATCGCCTCGCCTGACCCGGATACCGCGCCGGCAGGGCAGACCGCTCCTGTGGGACCGGGAAACAATACGGGCGACAAGATCTCCAGCGGACGCGGCGGCTACACGCTGCGCCGGGATGCCTATGAAGTCCGTCTGAACGCCACGGTGCTGGACGGCAATGGGCGAAGCATCCTGACGCTCCCGCAGGACGCCTTCCATGTCTTTGAGGATGGCGTACCGCAGACCGTTAACTCCTTCCGGCAGGAGGATCTGCCGGTCTCGATCGGTATCCTGATCGACAGCTCGGGCTCCATGTATGACAAGCGCGATGCGGTGAACAAGGCCGCCGTGCGGCTTATCAAGCTGTCGAACCCGAAGGACGAAGCGTTCCTGGTCGACTTTTCGTTTGAGCCGTACATCGACACCGACTTCACCAGCGATGTTTCGAAGCTGGAGGCGGGACTAAGCTATGTGAAGTCCTCAGGCGGCACGGCAATGTATGATGCCCTGCTGGCCTCCGCGGACTATCTCTCAAAGAACGCCAAACAGCCCAAGCAGGTGTTGCTGGTTGTGACCGATGGCGAGGACAACGCCTCGGCGACCTCGCTTGAGGATGCGATTGCTCGTATCCAGGACCTGGATGGACCGGTGATCTATTCGGTGGGCCTGCTATTCGGCAAGGATACCGACAAGCGCGAGAGCCGCCACGCACGCCGCGTGCTGGAGAGCCTGGCCGAGCAGACAGGCGGTATTGCCTTCTTCCCGAAGAACGTGCAGGAGGTGGACTCGATTGCTGACCAGGTGGCCAAGGACATCCGGGAGCAGTACACCATCACCTACCACTCCACCAAGTCGCCCACGCTGGGCGGCTACCGCCAGGTGCATGTGGATGCCAAGTATAAGGGCTTCAATAAGCTGACGGTGCGTACGCGTACCGGATACTTCCCAAAGGTTTCGGGCGGGGCGGATAAGACTGAGAAGTAATGCGCACGTGGGCACGGCTTTAGCCGTGCCCCACGTGCCTTGCGATAACGTGTCAGTTGAGGGACACGATGCCGTACAAGGGATTTTCCACCAAAGCCATTCACGCAGGGCAGGAGCCGGACGAGTTGACCGGCGCCGTGAATGTGCCCATCTATCTCACCTCCACCTACCAGCAACAGGGCATCGGCCAGAACAAGGGCTACGAGTACGCCCGCGTTACCAATCCGACGCGTTCCGCACTGGAAGAGAGCCTGGCCGCGCTGGAAGGCGGGCACAGCGCGCACGTCTTTGGCAGCGGTATGGCGGCCATTGCCGCGCTCTGCACGATGATGAAGGCGGGCGATCACGTCATCTGCAGCGAGAACATTTACGGCGGAACCGCGCGGCTGTTCGACAAGGTGCTGGTGAACTACGGGCTGACGTTTACGTATGTGGACGCGAGTGATCCGGCGAAGATCGAAGCTGCCATCACGCCTGCTACGAAGCTGGTGCATATCGAAAGCCCGACCAATCCCATGATGTCGATGGTCGATATCGCCGCGGTGGCCGCGGTGTGCCATCGTCATGGCGTGGAGCTTTCGGTCGACAATACGTTTCTTTCCCCGTATCTGCAGCAGCCGATTGAATTGGGCGCGGACATCGTGATGCACTCGACGACGAAGTTCCTCAACGGCCATTCGGATGGACTGGGCGGTGTGCTGATCGGCACCAGACCGGAGCACACGGAGCGCTTCAGCTTTGTGCAGAAGGTGACCGGTGGCATCCTGCAGCCGTTTGATAGTTACCTGATTCTGCGTGGCGTCAAAACACTGGCCCTGCGCATGCGGCAGCATGATGCCAACGGCCGCGCGGTGGCGGAGTACCTGGCAAAGCATCCGAAGATCCAGAAGATCTTCTATCCCGGTCTGCCTACGCATCCGGGGCATGAGATTGCCGCTCGTCAGCAGAAGGGCTTCGGCTCCATGATGTCGTTTGAGCTGGGCGGCAAGCAGGCGGCGAATGCCTTTGTCAGCGCGCTGAAGCTCTGCTACCTGGCGGAGTCGCTGGGTGGCGTGGAGACGCTGGTCTCGCACTCGGCCTCGATGACGCACGGTGGCATGACGCAGCAGCAGCGCGATGCCCTGGGGATTACCGATGGTCTGATCCGTCTGTCGGTAGGGTGTGAGGATGTCGAGGACATTCTCGCGGACCTGGAGCAGGCTTTGGAGAAGGTGTAGGGATGATTGCTGCTGCTAGTGCACGATCGTGAGCTTCACCGCATCGGCTGCCGTGACGCGTGAGCCCGCCGCGGGTGACTGCGCGATGACGGTGCCGGTTGTCCTGACGGGCTGCGGTGTGGCGGTGGTCCCAACAGCAGGAATCGCGGCAGTGGCTTCCTGCGCATAAGCCACGTGCAGGCCCATGGCGGAGATTCTGGCTCCGGCTTCCAGCAAGGTCATGCCCGCAAGGTTCGGCATAACCCATGCCTTCGGCTGTGCGTCTTCTGATTCAGACAGCAGAAGGCTCACGGAAGGTTTATCGACGCCCTCGGCGTTTGGAGGCGGCGACTGCGCCAGCACGGAGTCTGCATTGCCCGCGACAGGCAGATGGGCCAGCGAGCCCAGTTCCAGCCCGCCACGACGCAGCGTTACCGCGGCTTCCCGCAGCGGCATACCCACCGCATTCGGAATCGTGACGCGCTGTGGTCCCAGCGACTGTGTTACGCGGACCTCCCACTGGCGGCGCACCCGCGCTCCGGGTGCAGGATACTGCTGCAGCACGCGTCCTGCGGGTACCACGGCTGAATAGTAGCGATTGTCGAGCGTCATGTTCAGGCCGGTGTCGCGCGCCTTGGCAGCGGCCTCTTCATAGGTGAGTCCGGAGAAGTCCGGAACCCCTACCTCGCGGCCATGGATGGCCAGCCGCATCGTGATGAAGGCCGAGAGCAGCGCCACGGTCATCATGGCGAGCGCGCCAAGCAGGATGCGAAAGAAGCGGATCATGGTGGATTTCAGTTTCACGGTGTCAGGGCCAGGGTGCAAGGGCTACAGAATAGGATGCGCCTTCAGCGCTCGTTATCGGTTGCCGGTTCCGGATGAATCAGTACGCGGGTAACCTCGGGGTGCTGCCGTTTCATAATGCTTTCCACTTCGGTGATGATGCGGTGAACCTCCGCCATGGGCAAGTCGTCGGGCAGTGTGCAGTGGCAGTTAATCTGCAGGTGGTCGCCGGTGCGTGTAATCAGCACCTCGTGAATGTCGAGGATCTGCGGAAAGTCCTGCGCGGCACGGCGAAGGCCACGCTCCAGCAGGCTGTCGCGGGCCACCTCGTCGGTGTGTTCAATCGTGGTGGGTTCGCTCTCAATATGCGTCAGGATGCTGTCAATGCGCGGTTCTTCGCGGCGCATCTCGGTCTCCAGGCTGGTGACCAGGTCATGCGCGGCGCGCAGGCGCATGACCTCCGGCACTTCCAGGTGCAGTTCAATATGAAGCCGGCCGCTGATTTCGCGCACGCTCAGGTCGTGGATGCCGAGATTGCGGCGCGCGGCAACGGCCTTCACACGGTCGAAGACGGATTCGGATTCGGTCGCGGTCGGCACGGTGTTGATGTCGATATCGGCGCCTGGAAGGATACGCTGGACAGCGGCGCGTGCCCCGCGGGTTACCTGTTCGGCGCGCTGGAAGGTCAGGTTGCGATCCAGGGCCAGCGTCAGGTCAACAAAGTACTCAGGGCCAGCCTGGCGCACCCGCACCTGGTCGACGGAGAGCACGTCCGGCACGTGCGCAATGGCCTGCATCAGCTCGTGCCGGGTTTCTGCAGGGGTGGCATCCATCAGGGCGTCCAGCGTGCGGCGCGCAAGGCGGTAGCTAACCTGCAGGATGATGACGGAGACCAGCAGCGCCGCGACCGGGTCCGCGCGATGCAGCCACAGGATGTCGTAGCGCTCGCCGATCCATGCGGCGGCAAGACCGAGCAGTACAGCGACGGAGGACCAGATGTCCGTGCTGAAGTGGACGGCATCTGCCTCAAGCGCCTGCGAGCCGGACTCTTTTGCCACGCGGAACAGGTGGCGCGAGCGGCCGTAGTCCACCGCAATGGAGACCAGCAGCACGAGGAACGGCCAGATGCTGTGGCGGATATCGATGGGATGGATCAGCCGCTTTACCGCTTCGAAGACGATCCAGAAGCAGGAGGCACCCATCAGGAAAATCTCGACGAAGGCCGAGAGATTCTCAATCTTGCCGTGGCCGAAGTTATGGTCCTCGTCGGCGGGCTTATCGGAGACGTGTACGGAGAACAGGGTGATCCCTGCGGCGGCAAGGTCGAGGCCCGAATGAGCGGCTTCGCTCAACATGCCCAGCGAGCCGGTGATCAGCCCGGTGATCAGCTTCAGTGCAGTGACGCCTGCCGCCGCCAGCACGGAGCTGAGAGCTGCCCGGCGCTTTTCCTGCTGCGGGGCGGTGGGGTTTTGGGTTTGGACCGCAGCAGGCATGGGAACTACAGCTTACTCCGATTTGGTTCCGCGATAGAGTCCGGCGATGCCGAAGGTGTAGGGCGTCCAGGTGGTGTGGGTGTACCCGGCGGCTTCCATCTTGCCCAGCATTTGCGGTGGCTTGGGGAATCGGCCAACTGATGCAGGCAGATAGGTGTAGGCGGAGGCGCTGCGCGAGATGGCTGCGCCAATGGCCGGCAACACGCGGCGGAAGTAGAAGGCGTAGCCCTTGCCGATGAGTCCTCCCGGCTGGTTGAAGTCCAGGATGCCGATCTGTCCGCCGGGCTTCAACACGCGGGCAATCTCCCGCAGACCAGCGTCGTAGTTGGCCAGGTTGCGGAAGCCGAAGGCGGAGACGACCAGGTCCAGCGAGTTGTCTTCGAGGGGCAGGTTCAGGGCATCGGCCTCGATAAAGCGGACATTGTTGCCGCGATGCTTCTCGATGCCGCGCGAGATCATCTCGTGCGAGAAGTCGACGGCCAGCATCTGTTGTGCGGGAGTGGGGCGCAGTTCCAACAGGGCAGAGGTCATGTCGCCGGTGCCGCAGCACAGGTCCAGCACGGCGGCTTCAGGGCGGACGAGTGTCTCGCGGAAGGTCTTCGCGCAGCGGCGCCACCAGCGGCGGTCCACACCGGCGGAGAGCACATGGTTCAGCAGGTCGTACTTGGGCGCAATGGAGTCGAACATCTGCTGCACCGCCGCGGCGGCCTGCTGTTCGCTCATGGTCTCGTCCGGACGCGCGCCGCTGGCACTCATGCTCCGCGCTCCTGCATCAGCTTCAGAGTCTGCCTGGTTGCGTGCAGCATCTCGGCTTCGGTCACATCGGTCACAATCTCCACCTTGCCGATAGCGGAGGGCAGAATAAAGCGGCGCTCGCCGGAGCGGTTCTTCTTGTCCGAGCCCGTAAGCGCGACGATCTGTTCAGCAGGTGCGCGGAACTTCGGTACCGGGCCGTAAGCGAGTACGGTGTTCACGATGCGCGTGGCGTCGGCTTCAGCAAGCAGGCCGCGTTCCACGGCGATCAGGGTGGCGGCGATCATGCCCCAGGCGATGGCCTCGCCATGCAGAAGCTGCTTGTACTTTGTTGCCGCTTCAATGGCATGGCCGATGGTGTGGCCAAAGTTCAGGATCATGCGCAGGCCGTTCTCGCGCTCGTCGATGCCGACGACCTCGGCCTTCATCTTGACGGAGGAGGTGACGACCTTCTCCAGCGCCTTGGGATCGCCCTTCAGGATGGCCTTCGCGTCGCTCTCCATGAAGCGGAAGAGACGCGGCATGCGGATGACGCCTGCCTTGACCGACTCCTGCAGGCCCGCGCGAAGCTCATTAGCGGGCAGGGTCTTCAGCACGTCGATATCGACGAAGACGCCGAGCGGCTGGTGAAAGCTGCCGACAAGATTTTTACCTGCACGCAGGTTCACGCCGGTCTTGCCGCCGACGGAGGAGTCAACCTGCGCCAGCAGCGTCGTAGGCACCTGGATAAAGCGGATACCGCGCATGTAGATGGCGGCGAGGAAGCCGGTGATGTCTCCAATGACGCCGCCGCCGAAGGCGACAAGTACGGAGTCGCGGTCGGCCTTGTTCTCGGCAAGCTGTTCCAGCAGCGATTCGACAGCGGCAAAGCGCTTGTGCGACTCCCCGGAGGGATGCAGCAGAACGACGGGCTGCGCGTCCTTTGGGAAGGACGCGAGGAACTTGCGCTTCCACTTCGTCCAGATTTCCGGCGTAGTGACAACGAACAGGCGTGTCGCGGGCGAGCCGGTGAGTTTGAGGATGCGGCGGGAGAGCGTAGGAAGAAGACCGCGGCCGATGACGACGTTGTAATTCGCGGTGGGCGTATTTACCGGGATAACAGGCACAGCTTTATGGTATCGCGACCGGAAGCGTACCCTGTTACGGTGAGTGCCGCGGATCGTTTTGATTTTGTCGTTGTAGGTGCAGGAATCGCTGGTCTTCGAGCCGCCATGACGCTGTCGCAGGCTGGGCGCGTGCTGGTAGTGACCAAGGAAAAGATGGTGGAGTCCAATACTGCCTATGCGCAGGGCGGCATTGCCGTGGCCATGGGTGGTGCCGAAGATGTGGCCGAGCACCTGGACGACACGCTGATGGCCGGCGATGGCCTGGTGAATCGCGAGGCCGCGCAGGTACTGGTGGAGCAGGGGCCGGCACGTGTGGACGAGCTGCTGGCCTGGGGCACGGAGTTTGACCGCGAGCAGGGCGAGTTGATGCGCACCCGTGAAGGAGCGCACTCGCGCTCACGCATTCTGCATGCGCATGGCGATGCAACAGGCTGGGAGATCGCTCGCTCGCTACTGCGTATGGTGCTGGCCAATCCCAAGATCACGGTACGCGAGTTTGTGACGACCATGGAGCTGTTGCAGGATGAGACGGGCCGCGTCTGCGGTGTCGTACTGGAGGATGCTGCCGGTGCGGTGAAGGCAGAGCCGGCATGTGCTGTCCTGCTGGCTGCCGGAGGCGCGGGGCAGGTCTACAGCGATACGACCAACCCTGCGGTGGCCACGGGCGATGGCATTGCCATGGCATGGCGCGCCGGTGCGGCGATCAGCGACATGGAGTTCTACCAGTTCCATCCCACAGCGTTTTCGCGGCCGGGAGCTCCGCGCTTCCTGATGTCGGAGGCGCTGCGTGGTGAGGGTGCGTACCTGCTGAATGCCGCAGGCGAGCGCTTTATGCCGCGCTATCACGCACTGGCGGAGCTTGCTCCGCGCGATGTGGTTGCGCGCGCCATCACGCGCGAAGGCATGGAGGGCGAGGTGTATCTCGACATGCGCCATGTGACGAAGGACCTGAAGGCTCGCTTCCCTGGCATCTCCGCATTTCTGGCGAACCAGGGGCTTGAGTTGAACCGTGACCTGATTCCGGTGCGCCCTGCCGCACATTACCTGATGGGTGGTGTGCGTACCGATACGCATGGGCGGACATCGCTGCAGGGCTTGTATGCCGCAGGCGAGTGTGCCTGCACAGGCGTGCATGGAGCGAATCGTCTGGCGAGCAATTCGCTGCTGGAGGGTCTGGTTTTTGGCGCGCTGGCGGCGGAGGCGATGGTGGAGGAGTGCGCTGGTGATTCATCCCACCCATTCCTTCGTGATGGATGGGGCACCCAGAGCGGTGGTTCAGTAGAGGATGTCGAAGGCTGGATCAACCATCTGCGGGCGCTGATGTGGGAGAAGGCCGGTCTGCTGCGCGATGCGGTGCGACTTGGTGAGGCGAAGGCTGAGCTGGCGGCGATGCTGCTGCCGCAGGGCAACGCTCGCCGTTCTGCGGAGGCGCGCAGTCTGCATGCCGTGGCGACGATGATCGTGCTCTCGGCGCTGGCGCGCGAGGAGAGCCGAGGAGCACATTTTCGCAACGACTTTCCGCAGCGGGACGATGTGCATTTTCAGAAGCACTCGGTGCTGCAGGGTGAGGATATTTCGTTCGTATAAATGTCAGGGCACGACTTTTAGCCGTGCCCTGATGAGTCTGATCTACGCCAATAAGGCTCCGCAAAGCTTTGCTACGCGTGCGCCGTCTTCTTGGGCAGCACCAGCGACAACACGACCGTAACTCCCAGAAGGCCGATGATGACTCCCAGCGAGACACCGGCGGAGATCTCTACCCACTTCACGGCCAGCATCTTGAAGGCCGCAAAGCCCAGCACCGCGGCCAGGCCATAGTGCAGGTAGGCCAGCTTTGCCAGCAGGTGCGCCAGAAGGAAGTAGAGCGAGCGCAGGCCCATCACCGCCATCACGTTGGAGCTGTACGCGATGAACGGATGCCGCGTCAGTGAGAGTACGGCAGGGATCGAGTCCAGGGCGAAGACGAAGTCCGTAAACGCAATGGCGATCAGCGCCAGCGACATCATGGTCAGGTGCAGCTTGCCCTCTTCGCGGGTGAAGAAGTGCGTCTCGTCATGCGAGACCGGAAAGATGCGTTCGACCCACCTGGTCCATGCCGGTTTGCCGGGCTTCTTTTCCTTCTCCGGGAACAGCAGGCGCACGGCGGCGATCAGCAGGAAGGCTCCGAAGATGTAGGTTACCCACTCGAAGCGTTCCAGCAGCTCAATGCCAAGGCTGATGAAGCCGGCGCGCATGACCACAGCGCCCAGAATGCCCCAGAAGAGCACGCGGCGCTGCTGTGCGCCTTCGATCTTGAACTCGCGGAAGAGGATCAGAAAGACGAAGAGGTTGTCGACCGAGAGCGCCTCTTCAATGGCGTAGCCGGAGACGAATTCAACGTCATAGGGTGTGCCCAGCGTGAACCAGATGTAGCCGGCGAAGGCCAGCGCCGCGGCCACCCACATGAAGGTGGCTGCAACGGCGCGCGCAGGCGTTTGCTTCCGGCGCAGGATGAAGAACTCGGCGACGAAGAGCAGAAGCAGAAAGACGTGAAAACCGATCCAGTCGTAAAGAGGGATGTCGTGCATGCCTGTGGTTGTTAGTCCTTGCTGCCAGAGTGACTGCGTATCGTGCGGTTCTAGTTATTTGTACCTTAGCGGCCTGGGGCCGTCTTTTGTTGCTTGGATGCGTCCGCGTTGCAGCGGACGGTACGGGATGGCATGAAAAAGCGAAGCAGAGACCCCTGCTTCGCTGGGAAAGACGGAACGTACGCTAGTGCGATGCGTTGATCAGCTTGATCATCTCAACAAAAAGATCGCCCGAAATCTGCAGGCTGGCCGCGGAGATCTTATCCAGCGTGTCGTCGGCGGTGTGGTGGTAGCCGTCCGGGTGCGAGAAGCTGGACGGCCCGTAGTTGATGTCAATAATGTCCAGCACCGGAACGCCGCGCTGCTTGAAGGGCAGGTGGTCGTCTTCGACCGCCGACTCCTGCTTGTAGATGTAGGCGGAGTGGCCGGTATTCTTCGCCGCCTGCTTCAGCATCTCCTGCAGCCAGGGCGTCGAGTTCGACTCCTTGTTGATATTCAGGTCCTTGTCGGCGCACATATCGGCCAGAAGGAAGGCCTTGATCTTTGGCAGCGTGCCGTTGGCAGCCCATTTGGCGGCAATGTGCTTGGTGCCGTAGAGAGCGTCGCGCTGCGTGTCCCAGTGGTCGCCGACGGCCTCTTCCGCGTCATCGAACAGCAGCCACACGGAGTAGCCCTCTGGTGCATGTGCGCGCAGGTAGTTGGCCATCTCCATCAGCAGGGCGCTGGTGGCGCCGCCGTCGTTGGCGCCTACGAAGTTGATGTTGCGCAGCGGGTAATTGGTCTCGTAGTGGCTGGCCAGGACGATGATGCCGTCCTTCTTGCCGGGGTATTTCACGATGAAGTTCTTCCCCGGAAGATACCCCGCCGGTGTGCTGGCGGTGAAGGCGTCCTCTTCGAACTGTCCCTTGGCGATCTCCGGAGCGAAGAACTTCTTGATAAAGGCCTCAGCCTTGGCGTGTCCGGGCGAGCCGAGCCAGCGGGGGCCGCTGGCATTCACATACTGCCGGGTCAGGTCCATGGCGCGCGCGCCGTTAAATTTCTGGGCGTTGGTCGCTGTTGTGAGTGCCAGGAAAAGGCCCAGGGCTAAAGCCCAGGTCTTGAAGGAGCGTTTTTCAGTCGCCTGAAGGCGACTGCTCCCTCCGAAGAACAAGCCTGCCCACGCTGCGCGTGGATGGGGCACCCGAATTTTGGCCAGCCAGGTCATCATGCAGCCTTAGACTTCGCTTCGCGGCGTTTTGGATGAACCATATAGGCCACCAGGATCGACACAAAGTACAGCGCCAGCATGGGCGAGGCGAACAGGACCATGCCGAACGGATCGGGCGTGGGGCAGATGACGGCCGCAATCACGAAGATGATCATGATGGCGTAGCGCACGTTCTTCCACAGGAACTTTGCATCGACGATGCCGAACAGCGCCAGGAAGAAGATGACGATAGGCAGCTCAAAGCACGCGCCCAGCCCCAGAATCACCGCCAGGAAGAAACTGGTGTAGTCCTCAATGGTGATGATCGGGTTCAGGTTCTTGCCGAAGCCGAAGATCAGGACCTTCAATCCCTCGGGCAGCACCCAGCGGTAGCCGAACCACGCGCCCAGCAGGAACAGGCCGACGGTGGCCGCCATGAAGGGCCACACATACTTCTTTTCGTTTTGGTACAGGCCCGGAGCGATGAACAGCCACACCTGGTACAGAATGAACGGCGAAGCCAGGATCGCGCCGCCGTACAGCGCCGTCTTCAGCGACAGGTTCAGGCCGTCGGTCGGGTGCGTAAAGTTCAGTTGCAGGTGAAGGTCGGTCAGCGGCTTCTGCACCAGGCCATAGAGCTTGTCGTGGAAGGCATAGGCGATGGCCATGCCGAGGACCAGAAAAATGACCGCCCGGATCAGCCGCTTGCGCAGCTCGTCCAGGTGGTCCATCAGGCTCATGCCGGGCAGGTCGGCCCGTTCTGACACAGCCTCACGGGCGCGTTCAATCACGTCAGCCATGGTTCTCCTGCGTGGTGTGCGAATGGGCCGGATCCATGTGCTGGTCCAGCTCGGAAGGAATATGGAACTCGGGCTCCGCGGCTGCGGCCGTTTCGGCCGGCACAGAGTCCACCAGCGTGTTCACGGCCTCGGCACCGGTGGTATCCGCGACTGCCTCGCCGCCCACGGGGGTGGGCAGGCCGGTGGAGGGAGGCATGATCTTCAACTCGCCTTCACTGGCGATAGGTTTCACGGCCTCGGGGTCTTCCGTCCTGGCCTGCTCGGCGAGCTTTTTCCGCTCCTCGGCCTGCTCGGTGAGGCGTAACTCCTCTTCCATCTGGTACTTGAACTCGTTGGAGGCACGGCGGAACTCGGCCATCAGCTTTCCTAACTGACGGGCAAGCTCCGGCAGCTTCTTGGGCCCGAAAAGGAGCAGGGCCAGAAAGAAAAGGAACACGCTGTCGGCAAAGCTGGGCATCGTTGTTGTCCATGATAGCGGATGCAGGCGATCACTTGGAGGTGTGTGTGGGCATGGCTCTCACCCCGTTCCAACCGTCCGGCTGCGATACACTTTTCGGGAAAGGTTACGACGCGGTGAATCCTCCAGAGCTGGCCGCTCGTCTAAACCTCGAACATTGACGGCAACATCCCCGTGGGCTGGGTCGACCAGACAGCGAGTCCACTGCCGCCATAAGCAGGAATTGCTTTCAACATCCCCGTCGCGCCTGAAGGCGTGACTGAAGGCAGGAACAGAAGTGAGCGTTGTCGAAGACGTATTAGAACCCGCGCAGGCGGAAGCCTGTTCGTTGGATAACTATCTTTCCCAGCCAGACCACACCATGGATGCCCGTATTGCGACAGCCCGCCAAAAGCTGGGCAAGTCGACCGTGATCCTGGGGCATCACTATCAGCGTGACGAGGTCATTCGCTTTGCGGACTTTACCGGCGACAGCTACAAACTAAGCAAAATTGCCGCGGAGACCGATGCCAGGTACCTGATCTTCTGCGGTGTGCACTTTATGGCCGAAAGCGCCGATGTTCTGGGCAAGGGGCACCAGCAGGTGATTCTGCCTGACCTGAACGCCGGCTGCTCCATGGCCGATATGGCCGAGATTGGCCAGGTAGAAGATTGCTGGGAACAGCTGGAGCGCGCCGGCATTGCCGGTGAGGTCATGCCGTTGACCTACATGAACTCCTCCGCAGCCATTAAGGCTTTCTGCGGCGAGCGTGACGGGTTGGTCTGCACCTCGTCCAATGCTCCGGGTGCGTTCAACTGGGCCTTTGCCCGCAAGGAAAAGATTCTGTTCCTGCCTGACCAGCACCTGGGCCGCAACACCGCCTTTGCCATGGGTATCGGCCTGGACGAGATGGTGGTCTGGGACCCCTGGGTGATCGGCGGCGGAGTCTCCCCGGCAAAATTGAAGGCTGCGAAGGTCATCCTGTGGAAGGGCCACTGCTCCGTACATCAGCGTTTTCTGCCATCGCACGTGGACAATGTCCGAGCGGCGTATCCCGGTATCCAGGTGGTGGTTCACCCGGAGTGTCGCTGGGAGGTCTGCCAGAAGGCGGATGCGACCGGCTCCACGGAAAAACTTATTGAGTTGATCGAACGCGCTCCTGACGGCTCCATGTTCGCAGTCGGCACCGAGATCCACCTGGTGAACCGCATGGCCAAGCTCTTTGAGGGGCGCAAGAAGATCATCACACTGGACGACTCAGGCTGCCTGTGCACGACCATGTACCGCATCAGCCCGCAGCACCTGGCCTGGGCGCTGGAAAACCTGCTGGAGGGCAACGTGGTCAACCGCATCAAGGTGGACGACGAGGTCAAGCAGTGGGCGCGGGTCGCTCTGGACCGGATGCTGGAGATCAAGGTGTAAGCGGTTTCGCCACCCGGAGGGAGCAGGGGCGTGAAAGGCCCCTGCTCCCTCCGCAAACAAAACGTCTCTGTGAAACCCGAAGATTCCATCCGGGTCTAGAATCTTTCCATGCGGACATTCACTCTCTCGGAAGCGCAAACCATGTTGCCGGTGCTGGAAAGCCTGTTGAAACGGGCGCAGGCCAGTGCGGAACTGGCGTCGCAGGTGGAGGGCGAATTGCAGGATCTTTCGCAGCGCATCTTCCTGAACGGAGGCATGCACGTCGATATTGCCGCCGTGGCCCGCCGCCGCGGACAGCGCGAGAAGGCCGTGCAGGAGGCCAAAGACACCCTGGCCGAGATCGACGCCATCGGTGTGCAGGTCAAGGACCTGGACTCCGGCCTGCTCGATTTTCCGTTCCAACTGGAAGACCGCGTGGTGTTGTTGTGCTGGAAGCAGGGCGAGACTTCGATCACGCACTGGCACACGATGGAATCCGGCTTCGCCGGACGCCAGCCGCTGGACGAGCGGTTTACACGCGGTGAGAAGCTGCACTAATCTCCTCTGAGAAGGTTTGACAAACGATAAGAATTATCGTCTACTAACTCTTGATGGAAGCGTCTTTGATCAGTTTCCGCGAGTTGTGCCAGGAGCACGGCATCGCAGTAACGCACCAGCGTCAGGTCTTGTTTGAGATCATGCAGGGCATGCACGGACACCCTTCTCCGGAAGAGGTGTACGCCCGCGTGAAGAAGAAGATTCCCGCGATCAGCCTGGCGACGGTCTACAAAAATATCCACCTGTTTGTGGAAAGCGGCATCTTCCGCGAAGTGAGCATGCACCATGGCACGCTGCGCGTGGAGATGAACAGCCGGCCGCATCACCATATGGTCTGCACGGAGTGCAAGGCAATCTCGGATATCGATGAAGCCGAGCTTGGACTTCTGCCCTCGCACACAACGCTGCCCGGCGGGTTCCTCGTCGAGCGGTACGCGGTCGATGTCATTGGCATCTGCCCGGAGTGCCAGGCAAAGACGCAGGTCCACTAGCCGCAATTGTTGTGCCGCAGAGATGTTTTGAGCACGAAGGATTTCGCTTTTTGCGGACCGGCGCACCGGTCTGCCCAGATATCACCAACCCGTTGAAGGAGAAAGAACACATGCTTCAGATTGGCGAGAAGTTCCCTAACTTTTCTGTGACCGCTACTGTCAGCCGCGACAACGCCAAGGCGTTTGAGACCATTACCGAGGAATCGTACCCCGGCAAGTGGAAGCTGTACTTCTTCTGGCCGAAGGATTTCACCTTCGTATGCCCGACGGAGATCGCCGGCTTTGGCAAGCTGAACCAGGAGTTTGCGGACCGTGACTGCCAGATCCTCGGCGGCTCCACTGACTCCGAGTTCGTGCACCTGGCGTGGCGCAACAACCACGAGGACCTGAAGGAACTGCCCTTCCCCATGCTGGCCGACATCAAGCGTGACCTGGTGGGTCAGCTCGGCATCATCGATCCCGATGGCGGCGTTGCGCAGCGCGCCACCTTCCTCGTCGACCCCAACAACGTGATCCAGTTTGTCTACGTCACCGCCGGTTCGGTGGGACGTAACCCACAGGAGGTTCTGCGTGTTCTGGACGCTCTGCAGACCGACGAACTGTGCCCCTGCAACTGGACCAAGGGCGAAGCGACCCTGACGGTCTAAGCAAGGTAAGCCCTGAAGAGGTGGCCACCGTTTGGCGTGGCCGCCTTTTCTTGCGCCTGAATAGCAGTTGCACGTTAAAAGTTCCAGTTAAAAGGAGAAACGACATGGCTTTGGATGATTTGATCAACGGGCTTCCCGCGTATGCGAAGGACCTGAAGCTGAATTTCAGCACGCTGGTTCGCCAGAACACGGAACTGACTCCGCAGCAGTTGTGGGGCACCGTGGTGAGCACGGCCATCGCCACGCGCAACCCGGATCTGACCGCGGCCACGATTGAGGAAGCAGCCAAGGTGCTCTCGCCCGTTGCGCTGGATGCGGCCAAGGCTGCCGCGGCGATCATGGGTATGAACAATATCTACTATCGCTTCCACCACCTGACGGAGAACGAGAAGTACGCCACCCTGCCGGCTCGCCTGCGCATGAACGTGCTGCGCACGCACAACGTGGACCACGTGGATTTTGAGTTGTGGTGCCTGGCAGTTTCTGCCGTGAATGCCTGCGGCAAGTGCGTCAGCTCGCATGAGAACGTGGTGCGCCAGAAGGGTATGACGGAAGAGGTGGTCAACGCCGCTATCCGCGTGACCAGCATCGTGCACGCCATTGGCGTGGTTCTGGATTCTGAGAAGGCGAGTCCTACGCCTGCAGCGTAAGGGCGGTTGTGAGTTCTGTGTTCTGAAGTGGATAGAAAAGCAAATGCCGTGGCGGCCGCCACGGCATTTTTCTTACTCACAACACAGCACTCACAACTCGTTACTGTTTCTTCTCCGGCTTGCCGCCCGGGTTCCAGGCGGGCTTCCAGTTGGTGTTGATCAGCCATTGCACGGGGCCTTCCATGCTGGCGATGGCGGCGGTCATGTGTTTGAAGTCGATGGTGGTCAGCTCGTCGGTGACCTGGTGGTAGTCCGTGTGCAGACCGAAGCTGGAGACGGTGTGAGCGATGATGCCTTCCAGCGCGAGACCGTAGTTGTCACTGCGCATGAAGAACTGCTCCTTGGGGTGCGGGTCCTGCACCAGGTGGGCGCCGTGTTTGGCCAGTTCCGGGCCAAGCGAGCTGCGCTCAAAGCCGGTAAGCCACAGGGTGCCTTCGGGCACGGCCGAGTCCGGACGGCCAATCATCTCGAACTCCAGGTTAGCCACGATATCCGTAATGGGAACGGGGGGATGCGCCAGAAAGGCGCGTGCTCCAAAGCCGCCCAGCTCTTCCGTGCCAAACAGCGCGAAGACGACGGTGCGCTTAGGCGGCTTGCCGTGGGCAAGGTAGCGGGCCAGGTTCAGAACGGCGGTGGTGCCGGAGGCGTCGTCATCCGCTCCGTTGTAGATCGCGTCTCCATTGACAGGCGTTTTTGCCAGGCCCAGGTGATCCAGGTGGGCGGTCAGCAGAATCACTTCGGACTTCAGCTTTGCGTCGGTTCCGGGAAGGATAGCGACGGCGTTCCATGTCTCAAAGCGGTCGGCGGGGGCAAGTTTCTGCTCGATGCGGGTCTTGGCGCGCTCGGGGAGTTCGACCGGGGCTTTCTGGAGATAGCTTCCGTTGGAGCCGGGCTGCAGGCCCAGGCCCTGGAAGACGGAGGCGGCGTACTGTGCGGCGATATGTTCGTCGCGTGTGGCTGAGCCACGTCCGTCCAGGGCGTCCGAAGCCAGAAAATTCATATCGGCACGCACCTCCTGTTCCAGAGCGGTTTGCGGGGTTTGCGCGTCCAACAGGCAGGTCGACAGGGTCAGCAGCGCGGCAGCGCCAAAGGTCATGCGGAAGCTCATAAGCATGGCCGGATTATAGGCAAACTCACGCAGCCCGGCTCAAATTTCCTGCGACAATGGTGGCTGTGTTGATGTCGTTTCGAGCGCTGCGCTTTCTGTTGGTCCTGCCTGTGGTTCTGCTGGCGGGGTGTGCCGGGTTCTTTCCTCCCATCAACGGAGGCGGCAGCGGTTCCGGAACCAATATTGTTTACGTGGCCAACGCCGGCACGACGTCCATTACAGCGTTTGCCATGTCGAGCGGAGCGCTTGCCTCGGTCAGCGGATCACCGTACTCGCTGACGTTTACGCCGACAGCCATTGCCGTCAATCCGGCGAACACCTACCTGTACGTGGGCGGCAACGGCGTGGTCTATGCCTACGCCATTGGCACCGGCGGCGTGCTGACGGCGGCCAACAGTGGAGCGGTGGTGGCCAACGGCAACGTGGTTTCCATGGACATCTCCCCGGACGGCAAGTGGCTGTTCGCCCTGGACGGCGACGGCACGACGGTGCGCGAGTACTCCATTGACGGCTCGACCGGCCTGCTGACGGCACAGACAGGCGCGGCGTATAGCTATAGCTCGACGGTGACCGTGGTGCCGAAGATGATCAAGGTCTCTCCCGGTGGCAGCTACGTCATGGTGGCCCTGGGAACGGCCGGAGAGATTGTCTACACGCTGAACACAACCACGGGCGTGATTGCAGAGAGTCAGCGGCTCTCCGCACCGACCACGACCAGTGACAATGCCATTGCCATGGATAAGAACACGGCCTTCCTCTTCATTGCGCGCAGCGGCAATGCAGGTGGGCTGGCGGTGTTCACCATCGGAACGGCCGGAGCGCTGAACATTGTTGGCGGTTCGCCCTTTACCACTGGCACCCAGGCCAACTCGGTGGTGGTCGATAACACGGCGAAGTATGTCTACGTGGGCAACCGGGGAGACGGTACGATCTCCGCCTTCAGCATTGGCACCACCGGAGCGCTGACGGCCATCAGTGGCTCGCCGTATTCCAGCGGAACGACTGTTACGGCGCTGGCGGCCGATTCGACAGGCAAGTACATTCTGGCTGCGGCCAGCGGCGGCGCACCGGACCTGGGCATGTATGCGTTTGATACGTCGGTGCTGGGCCGCATCTACACGGTCAGTTCCACTACCTCAGCCTATGGCCCTGTGGCCGTAGCAGTGACGCACTAGGTGCGGGCGGAAAACCGCAGCCTGCAAGGCTGCATCCGCAGGAGTATGCTCGGATCAGTCTTGGGCGTGAACCTCCCGTCGATCCAACGCAAACTTTTCGTGCTCGCCACTGTCCTTGTGCTGCTGTCGGGATGCAGTCGCCTGCGCCCCAAACCCAAGGATGAGTATGTCTACGTTACGGCGAAGACAACCTACCTGCGCGACCGCCTGGCTGCTGTCTCCAACCGCACCGGCAATGTGGACAACGGGCAG
Organism: Terriglobus tenax; assembly: GCF_025685395.1. Classification (NCBI taxonomy): domain Bacteria; kingdom Pseudomonadati; phylum Acidobacteriota; class Terriglobia; order Terriglobales; family Acidobacteriaceae; genus Terriglobus; species Terriglobus tenax. Next base: position 2,667,028 of record NZ_JAGSYA010000004.1, read on the forward strand.
AAGCTGAAGGTGCTGGAGCACCAGCGCCACTACTATCGCGTGTCGACCGACAAGGGTGAGAGCGGCTGGATTAACGAACGCGCCGTGGCCACGCAGGACATCGTCGATCAGTTTGAGGCGCTACAGAAGCAGTACGCCCGCGTGACCGTTGTCGCCAAAGGCACTGTGCGCGACGACGTCTACCTGCATGTGAAGCCGGGCCGCGACACGGAGCATTACTACCGCCTGAATGAAGGCGACAAGCTCAGCCTGGTTACCCGCGCCACACTGCCGCGCCCCATGCCCGGTGGCGCTCCCAAGCCCAAGGAGGGCGAGGCTCCGGCTCCACCGCCGATGGAAGACTGGTGGCTGGTGCGCTCCGGCGACCGCGTGGGCTGGATGCTCTCGCGCATGATGGATGTGGACGTGCCGGACTCTGTGGCGCGCTACGCCGAGGGCCAGCGCATTGTCGGCAACTACATCCTCACCAAGGTGCAGGACGACGCGATTGAAGGCGACGACAAGATGGTGCCCATCTTCGTCACGCTGATGAACAGTTGGAAGGCTGGCCTGCCGTATGACTACGACCAGGTGCGCGTCTTTACCTGGAACCGCGCCAAGCACCGCTATGAAACGGCCTTCCGCGACCGCAATATCCAGGGCTTCCTGCCGGTAGAGATCAAGACCGATCCCGGACAGCCTTCGGCGAACGGACGGCCGTCGGCAAGCACCGGCCCTGCTCCTGCCTTTACGTATCGCGTGCTGGCGGCTGAGAATGGCCCGGTCATCCCCGATCCGGAGACGGGTATCTCCACGCCGAAGAAGCTGGTGGAGAAGACCTACCGGCTGGAGGGCAACATCACGCGCCGTGTGCTGAAGCCGGGCGAGGTGGCTCCGGAAGAAGCGAAGGCAAGCCAGGAAGAAGCCAACAAGGCGGCCGCGAAGAAATCGGTGAAAAAGCGCAAGTAGTTGTGTGGCAAGAGGTTGCCGGCAACGCCCGGAGAGGGACTTTACAGGTGCAGACCTCTTCAGGCATTCTCATCTGCACTGAGCCGCTTACGTGCGGTTTATAACGCAGAACTCAATCAAACGGTTTGAGAGGAAGAAGCGATATGAAGACCTGGACCCGCCCTGATTTCAAAGAAGTAAGCCTCGGCTGCGAGATCAACTGCTACGCCCCTGCCGAAATCTAAACCTTGTTCACTCTGGAGTTGCTGGGAACCGCCGCTGGCGGCGGTTTTCCGCAATGGAATTGTGCCTGCGCTCTGTGTGATCTGAGCCGCAGGAATCCCGTACGCTGCACGCCCCGGCTGCAGTTGCAGGCTGTGGTGTCTTCTGGCGGGCGGAATGTTCTGCTGAATGCTGGACCGGATCTGCGGGTTCAGATCGAGTCGACCCCGAAGCTGCAGCCCCAGCCGGAGCGCGGCCGGCGGAACACGCCGGTCGACGGCATCGTATTGACCTCAGCCGACCTGGACCAGGTACTGGGGCTGTTGCTGATGCGCGAGTTCCAGCCGCTGCGTGTCTACGCCACACCGCTGGTGCACCGCGTGCTCACGGCGAACAGCTTCTTCCGCATGATGGAACGCGTGCCGCAACAACTCACATGGATCACCATGCTGCCCAACGAACCGTTTGAGCTGCTGCCAGGGGTGCAGTGCACTGCGCTGCCCATGTCCGACGAGCTTCCGCATTATGCGAAAAGCTTTGCCGAAGGCGCGGAGCCGGGTCAGGCGGTGGTGGGGCTTGTGCTTGCCAGCAGCGAAAAGAAGATCGTCTACACGCCTGCGGTGGGCGAGGTGACGGATTCGCTCTACCAGGAATATGCGACGGCGGATGTGATCGCCGTCGACGGCACCTTCTGGAGCAACGATGAGCTGCAGCGGGCGCAGCCGGGAACGCCGCTGGCACGTCAGATAGGACATGTCCCCATCAGTGGAGAAGACGGCATGATGGCCAGCATGGCGGGGCTGGAGAAGCCGCGCCGGGTTTTTGTACATCTGAACAACACCAACCCCATCCTGGACCGGGAGAGCGGCGAGCGGTCGGCCGTGCTGGCCGGCGGGTGGGAGATCGCGGAGGATGGATGTCTGCTGTGATGTTGACGCCGGAGGAGCTGCGTGCTCGTCTGCAGGCGGTAGGAGAGGCGAAGTACCACCACCTGCACCCGTTTCACCTGCGCATGCACCAGGGCGAGCTGACGCGTGGTCAACTGCAGGCCTGGGCGCTGAACCGGTACTACTACCAGAGCCGCATTCCCATCAAAGATTCGCTGGTGCTGGCCAAGAGCGACGATCCCGCGTTTCGCCGGGCGTGGCGGAAGCGCATCGTGGACCACGACGGCGACGAGAGCGGCTATGGCGGCGTGGAGAAGTGGATCCAGTTGGCAGAGGCCGCGGGTGTCTCGCGGGAGGACACGATTGCGTGCAAGGGCGTTCTGCCTGCGGTGATCTTTGCCGTGGATGCCTATCTGGCTCTGGTACGCGAGAGCTCTCTGCTGGTAGCTGTTGCGTCCAGCCTGACGGAGCTGTTCTCGCGCCAGTTGATCAGCCTGCGTATGGACAAGATGAAGATTCACTATCCCTACCTGGAGCCCGGGCTGGCCTACTTTGTGGGCCGTTTGACGCAGGCCCCGGAGGACGCTGCCTTCGCCCTGGATTATGTAACGAAGCATGCCCGCAACCGCGAGGAGCAGGAACAGGTGATCCGCGCCCTGGAGCGCAAGTGCGAGATTCTGTGGGCGCAGCTGGATGCGATTGAGCACGCCTATGTGGTGCCGGGCACGCCGCCTCCGGGCTGCTTTGTGCCAAAGGAGAACGCATGACGGCTGAGACGATTCCGCAGATGACGCCGGGGTACCGTCTGCATCCCACGCAGGACGTTGTTCTGATTCCCGAGGGTGCGCTGGAGCTGAGCGGCCCCACGCGGGACATTCTTCTGCTGGTGGATGGCACCCGCTCGGTGAAGCAGATTGTGCACGACCTGGCCGCGCAGTACGCAGGCGTAGACGAAAACGAGATGCTGGGCGACGTGATCGCTCTGCTGGGCCGCCTTGCCGAGCGCGGTGTGCTGCAGGGATAGACGAATATGCCTCCGACGACACGGCCGCAATCGCTGATCTGCGAGGTGACGCATCGTTGCCCGCTGCACTGCCTGTACTGCTCCAACCCGCTGGAGATGCAGAAGGCGGATGCGGAGCTGGATACGGCTGCGTGGAAGCGCGTCTTCACGGAGGCGGCGCAGATGGGCATTCTGCACCTGCACCTGACCGGTGGTGAGCCGCTGGCCCGGAAGGACCTTACGGAGTTGATCCAGGCCGGTCACGACGCGGGACTGTACGTGAACATGATCACCTCCGGTGTAGGGATGACGGAGGCCAGGCTGGAGGCGCTGGTCGAGGCCGGGCTGGAGCACCTGCAACTGAGCTTTCAGGATGTGGACGAGGCGCGGGCCAACTTTATTGCCGGAACGCGGGCGCATGCATGGAAGCTGCAACTGGTTCCGCTCGTCAAGCGGCAGCGGCTGGCCTTTACGGTCAACCTGGTGGTGCACCGGCAGAATCTTGACCGGCTCCCGGAAATGATCGCTCTGGCCGAGTCGCTGGAGCCGAACCGCGTGGAGATTGCCCACGTGCAGTACTACGGCTGGGCGCTGAAGAACCGCGACCTGCTGATGCCTGCAGAGGAGCAGGTGCAGCGCGCATTGCCCATTGTGGAAGCGGCGCGTCAGAGGCTGAAGGGGAAGATTCACCTGGATGCCGTACTGCCGGACTACTACGGCAGCTTTCCCAAGGCGTGCGTGGGCGGATGGGGGCGGCAGATGCTGCTGATTGATCCTGCCGGACGTGCTTTGCCGTGCCATGCGGCGGGCGTCCTGCCCGGGATGGAGTTCGACAATGTGAAGGAACATAGTTTGCCGTGGATCTGGCAGCAGTCGGTCGCGTTTGAACGTTTCCGCGGTGAGACGTGGATGCCGGAGACCTGCAAAGGCTGTGAGCGGAAGGCACGCGATTTTGGCGGGTGCCGTTGCCAGGCGTTTCTGCTGACCGGGGATGTGGAAGCCATCGACCCGGTGTGTACCTACAGCCCGCAGCACGGGCTGATGGAAGAGCTGCGCAAGCCGGTGACGGCTGACCCTCTGCCGATTTACCGGGGATGACAAAACAAAACGGGCCACGCTGAGCGCCATACCCCGCCCTTCGCTTCGCGAAGGGCGGGCAACGGACGTTTAGCGATAGAACTCTGCAATGCGCTGGACCACCAGTTCCTGCTCCTCAAGACGAAGGCCGGGGAAGATGGGCAGGGCCAGGACCTCGTGCGCGGCCTGTTCGGTGTGCGGCAGCGATCCATGCTTGTAGCCCAGGTACTCGAGTGCCGGCTGCAGATGAATGGGCAGCGGGTAATAGATCTCGGTACCGATCTGGTGGTTGGTCAGATGCGCCCTCAGGTCGTCGCGGCGCGGTGCACGGATGACGTACTGGTGCCATGCTGAGTGGGCGTGGCTCAGCGTCTCCGGCAGCGTGACCGTGCCGATCAGGTCAGCCTGCTGGAACAGGTGCAGGTAGTTTTCCGCGATCTGCGCGCGCTCGGCGTTGCCCTCGTTCACATACTTCAGGCGGACGTTCAGCACGGCCGCCTGAAAGCTGTCCAGGCGGGCGTTCCAGCCCACTTCGTCGTGGAAGTAGCGCTTGCGCATGCCGTGGGTGCGCAGAGCGCGGGCGCGGTCGGCCACGGCGGGGTCATTGGTGCTGACCAGGCCGGCGTCGCCCATGGCGGCCAGGTTCTTGGTGGGGTAGAAGCTGAAGGCGGCCGAGATTCCGAGCGCTCCGGCAGGCGTGTCCTTCCAGCGTGCTCCCCAGGCCTGCGCCGCATCTTCCACCAGCAGCAGCTTGTGGCGATCGGCGACCTGCTGCAGGTGATCCCAGTCCACCGGCTGGCCGTAGAGGTGGACGGGCAGAACGGCCCTGGTCCCCGGCGTGATGGCGGCTTCTGCCGCAGCCGCGGAAAGATTGAAGGTCACCGGGTCAATGTCGGCGAAGACAGGGGTCGCCCCGGCGCGCAGGATGGCGCTGGTGGAGGCGAAGAAGCTGAATGGAGTGGTGATGACCTCATCGCCCGGGCCAACGCCTGCAGCGGCAAGGGCCAGCCACAGCGCATCGGTACCGCTGGCACAGCCGATGGCGTATTTCGCCTGCAGGGCTTCGGCTGCGGCTGCTTCAAAGCGGTCGACCTCGGGGCCGAGGATGAACTTCTGCGAGTCGGCAACCAGTTCCAGGGCGGCGAGAATCTCCTCGCGGTGGACCCGGTATTCACGGGAAAAATCGAGCAACGGGACAGCGTTCGGCACGAGGTTGATCTTAAGCTTCCCGGCGTGGGAAAGAAAGCCGGGTGTTGCCGGGAAGAGGTCCATGCAAATTTTGAGCAGCCAGATGGCATCGTTGTGCGTCTATTAGGGCAGCGTGTGTTGAAAAATCGACACAATGCTCGTATTGTGAACTCGCTCAAGACTTTTTTGAGTCTGGACGCCGCAGAAGTTTTCCGTCGCTGACGGAAGGCGGTGCAGCTCCACTTATTTCCAGCAACGCAGGTTTGAACCAGAAAATTAAAGGAGATCGGCCTTTATGGAATCGAAGCCGGCGCAGAACATCCAGGACACCTTCCTCAACACTGTCCGTAAAGACAAGAGCCCCATCACGATCTATCTCGTTAGTGGCGTGAAACTGACGGGCCGCATCCGTTCCTTTGACAAGTACTCTGTTCTGCTGGAGAACAACAGCCAGGAGCAGTTGATTTTCAAACACGCTATCTCTACCGTGGTCAGCGGTCGCTCTACGTCCAGCCATGGCGAGCGTCCGCACGGCGCAGCAACGGCGCACAGTGCGCACGCTGCTGTCGCGAATGAGCCCGCAGGCGCCTAACCTTGGCAGACACTCAGAAGCCGCGGCTTCTCGTTGAGAAGCTGCGGCAGGCTGACGAACTACGCGAGCGCAGTCTTAACGCGCACACGGAAAAAGCCGTGCTGGTCGCCGTGGAATTTACCGGCGAGCGGCGGCGTCTTTCCTCCGTGGCTGCGCAGGCGCGCGCCTCCGCGGCCATTGATGCCGGAGAGATCGACACTCCCGCTGTTCCACAGGCCGATCTCGACTTTGAGGCCGGGCTGGAGGAGTTCCGCGAGCTGGCGCGTTCAGCCGGAGCGGAGATTGCCTCGGTGATGATCCAGCGCCGCCTGAAGCCCGACCCCGCATTGCTGGTGGGTCATGGCAAGGCCGAAGAGATTGCCGCGATGATTGAGAGCACCGGGGCTGACCTGGTGCTGTTTGACCACGACCTCTCTCCTTCGCAGCTTCGCAACCTGGACGAGTTGCTGCCCTGCCGCGTGATTGACCGTACGCAGTTGATCCTCGACATTTTTGCCCGCCACGCCCGCACCCGCGAAGGCCAGTTGCAGGTGGAGCTTGCTCAGCTCGAATACCAGTTGCCGCGCCTGGCAGGTAAGGGCAAGGCGATGAGCCAGCTTGGTGGTGGCATCGGCACACGTGGTCCGGGCGAAACCAAGCTTGAGACAGATCGCCGCCGCATCCGTGTCCGGATTGACCATGTGAAAGCCCAGCTCGAACAGGTGCGGCGCATCCGCCGCCAGCAAAGAGCGCGGCGTGAAGGCGTTCCCGTGCCGGTGGTGGCTCTGGTTGGCTACACCAACGCGGGCAAAAGCACGTTGTTCAACGCATTGACGGAGGCCGGGGTGCTGGAGTCCAGCCGTATGTTCGCCACGCTGGACCCCAAGCTGCGCCAACTCGCGCTGCCGTCGCGGCGCAAGGTGCTGCTGAGTGATACCGTCGGCTTCATCCGCAACCTGCCGCATACGCTGGTCACCAGCTTCCGCGCCACGCTGGAAGAGGTGGAGCGGGCGGAGATTCTGCTGCATGTCCGTGACTCTTCCTCGCCCATGATGGACGAGCAGAAGGTGCAGGTGGAGAAGGTTCTGGGCGAACTGGAAGCCGCGCGTAAGCCTGTCATCGAGGTGATGAACAAGGCTGATCTGCTAAGCGCGAGCGAGCGTGCCACGCTGTGGCAGCGTTCAGGGCTTGGGGATGTGGTGACCGTGAGCGCGAAGACCGGAGAAGGTCTTTCGCGTTTGATCGAACTGATCGACGAGCGGATCGGCGGCGAAGGCGCGGCCGATCCCACGGCCGAAGCGGAGTTCCGCATTCCGCAGAAGCAGGGCGCGGCTCTAGCGGCAATCGAGGCGGGAGCTTTCATTGAAAAGAAGCGGTTCGAAGGGAACCTGGTCTATCTGCATGTAAAGGGACCGGCCAGCCTGCTGGGACGCTACCGGCGTTTCCAGATCGCTTCCGCTGTGCCGGGTCATGCGTGATTGTTGCTATTTCCTCTTCGGGTTTCGATGACGCAAACAATGGCTGGCAGGAACTTATAGACCGGATGCGCGGATTCTGATAACTAACTGCTAGGAACCCAACGTTTGCCAGAAAAATTGCTCAGAGCGGCGATCCTCTCCGATGCTGATGTGGCGAAGTCTGCCCGTCTGCAGAAGCATCACGTTACCGTGTCCGGGACGGATGGTCCGCTTGTGGTGCTGTTGCACGGCTTCGGAACCGATCTGACCGTATGGCACAAGGTCTTGCCCTCGCTTGAATCCCGTTTCCGCGTGCTCCGCATGAACATGGCCGGCGCAGGGCCGCATGGCGCCGAGTCCTATGAGGCAGGCCGCTATGACGAGTTGGAAACCCATGCCGATGATCTGCTGATGGTGATGGAAGAGGCCGGCGTTGAAGAGTGCTGCTTCGTGGGCGCTTCGGTCGGTTCCATGATTGGCCTTCTGGCTTCGATCGAGCGTCCGAATCTCTTCCGCAAACTCATCGGAATTGGTGTTTCGCCACGCTACCTGAATGATGGAGAGTATGTCGGCGGCTTCGAACAGGAACAGCTCAATGGCATGTTCGAGATGATGAGCCGCGACTACCAGGGATGGATCACCGGCTTTGCTCCGCTGGCTGTTCGCGGTCTGCCCTCCAGTGAGGCCGTGAAGGAGTTTTCCGACAGCCTGTTTTCCCTGCGTCCCGATATCGCGTTAAGCGCGGCGCGGTCTATCTTCCAGTGCGACTTCCGCCGTCACCTCGCCCTGATGGAACGGCCGACCGTGTTGTTGCAGACTCGGAACGACATTGCGGTGCCGGACCAGGTGGGCGAATATCTGCGGAGCCACATGCCGAATGCCGCGCTGGAGATTCTGCCAGCCGAAGGGCATTTCCCTCATCTTTCTGCACCAGAAGTTGTTTCCGGCGCGCTGTTGAAGCACTTGAACTAAGAAACGGAGGATGGCTATCCCGGAGACGGTTTCCAAGTTGCCCGACACAGGCCTCGCAGCTCTGCTGGGTCTGGTTCTGGCCACCTTGTGTGCGGATGGTGCCCTGGTCTCTTCCGGCGCTCCGGGCATGGATGCATCAGTGCTGGCCTCGGTTCCGTCGGGTCTTGCAGGGCGCAGGCTGCCGGTTTCGCCTGCCCTCCATGCCGTTTGCGGTTCCGGTGTTCAACCCACTGAGAAGGTTCTTCTCCCCTCGTCGGTGACCGGCTGGCTGGGTTTCCGTCCGCAGTATCTTGCCTCCTGCAGGGTGTCATGGGCAGACGGAGAAGGCTGCCTGTACTTCCTTTGGAAGCAGGCGCCGCCGGAGAATCCGCGTTTTGCAGAGCTGCTGGAACAGGCAACTCGCCTGGTGGGGGAATATACCGGCCGCCAGGTTGCGGCGGTCTCGCAGCAACAGGTGCAGGAACGGCTGGATACGATTCTGGCAAAGGTCGAGCTGGGCATCGTCTTTGTCGACCTGCTTGCGGGCAGCGTGGTGAACCCTGTCGCCGCTCGCATCCTGGAACTGCCGGAGGAGACGCGCGATACAGCCACGGTCGCCGCGGCCATTCAGCGGGTACGGTCGCAGTGCGCCGTCGAGAGATCGGAGACCCGCGATGGCAGGGCCGAAGGTTCGGCAGCCGGTGAGGAGTACTGGATTTGTTCCAGCAGAGGGATCGTGCTGCGTGTGGAGAGCCATGAGGTGGGCACGGCGCAGGTTCCCGGCAGGTTCTGGCTGTTCACCGATGTAAAGCCCCTGTGGGAGAGCGCGGAGAAGGTGAAGGTTGCCAACCAGGTGCTGGAGCGCAACCTGTCACAGCTCAACACCGAGATGGAGCGCCGTATGGAGGCCGAAGACGAGCTGCGGAAGTACACCCAGGGTCTGCAGCGGCAGAACGAAGAGCTGGAGATTGCCAAGCTGCACAGCGACCTGCTGGCCAACCAGGACTCCCTGACCGGTCTGGCCAATCGCCGCCGCTTCCGGAACGGTCTGGACGAGATGGTTGACCATGCCCGGATGAGTCACGGTAAGGTGGCCGTGCTTTACCTGGACCTGGACAAGTTCAAGCCGGTGAATGACACCCTTGGGCACGAGCGCGGCGACGAGTTGCTGCGCAAGGTGGCCGATACCCTGACCCGAAGCCTGCGCAAGGACGATCTGATTGCGCGCCTCGGCGGTGACGAGTTTGCCTGCGCTCTGAGCCTGGATGGCGAGATGGACGAGGCCGGGCTGGAAGACCTGGTGCTGCAGGTGCGGCAGCGGCTGCACATTCCGGTCAGCACCGGCTCGGGGAGTATTGAAGTCAGCGCCACGGTCGGCGTCGCTGTTTTTCCGGAGGATGCCGAGGATGGGGTAAGCCTGCTGCGGGCGGCGGACAATGCCATGTATTTGGGTAAGAGCCGCGGCGGGAACGTGGTGAACCTGTTTTCGCGAAAAAGACTGAGTTAAATACATCAGGCCGCCTCTAAGAGGGGGAGCGGAGAGTGTCCCCGGCGAGGCGGCCTGACTGACCCTGAATTGGGTCCAGGTGGTGAATTTAAGGGTACGCCTGTTCTACCGGGCGTCAAGTGGTTAAGGGGAAGTTTTCAGCCGGGTGAATTGGTGCGAATAGCGACGCGTCCGTTCTTTTATCGCACGACTATCCATTGACACTATCGAAAGTGGCTTGTTACAAATAAAAGTGTCGAAGGGAAGACAAAGACAGCCTCTTTCGCTGCCCTGTAGATCCGATCCCGCGGTTACGGCAGCTTCCTGACAAGCCATTTCATGAATGAGATCCTAGCTACACTTAGCGAACTTGTGCTCGGCTCCGTGCCGACCATTGTGTTGTTTGCGTTCGTCGTTATTGCGTACAGCGTTCTGGTGCGTCGTCCTCTTGAGAAGACGCTGGCCGAGCGCCGCGCGCGCACCTCTGGAGCCATGGAGCAGGCGAAGTCTGCCGTGGCTTCTGCTGAAAACATGACGTCGGACTACGAAGAACGGTTGCGCATTGCCCGCGCGGAGATCTTTGAGGCCCGCCAGCAGCGTCTGCAGAAGTTCAACACGGAGCGTGACGCCGCCCTGGGCGAGGCCCGCGAGCAGGCGCAGATTCGTGTGGATGCTGCCCGCCAGCAGGTGGAGCAGAGCATTGCCGAGGCCAAGAAGCAGATTGAGACCGTCAGCGAGCAGCTTTCGGCCCAGGTGGTCAAAGCCATCCTGCCCGCGGGACTTCCGGCTGGAGGCACGCAGTGAAGCTGAAAAAGATCATGTTTGTGGCGATGCTCGCCGGAGTTCTTGCTGTGCCCGCACCTCTGACCTTTGCGCAGGAGTCCGCTCCGGCCGCAACGCAGGGCGTGCCGCGCACGGCGCCTGAAGACCAGAAGTCAGAGAAGAAGGAAGTCGAGAACGAGAACGACGCTTTCCTGAAGAGCCCCATGGTCGTCAAGCTCGGCCACGCGCTGGGCATGGAGCCGGAGACGGCTGCCACGGTCTTCCAGGTGCTGAACTTCGCGATCCTGGCGATTGCCGTTCTGTATGGCCTGATGAAGGCGCTGCCCAAGGCCTTCCGCAAGCGCTCCGAGGACATTGGCAGGCAGCTCAACGAGGCGCGTTCGGCGACCGAGGCGGCCAACGCCCGCATGTCGGCCGTGGAAGCCCGCCTCGCGAAGCTGGATGGCGAGCTCTCGGCTCTGCGTTCGCAGGCTGCTGCGGAGGCCGCTGCTGAAGAAGCCCGTCTGCGAGCTCAGCTTGAGGACGAAAAGCACAAGATTGTTGCCGCCGCCGAGCAGGAGATTGCCGCGGCCAGTTCGCACGCACAGCGCGCGATCAAGGAATTTGCCGCTGACCTGGCGATCTCGCAGGCTGCCCAGAAGCTGCAGGTAACGGCTGAGACCGACCGTCTTCTGATCCGCAGCTTCGCAGAGCGTCTGGGCGGATCGAACGGAGGGCAGAACTAATGTCACAGGTTGCTCTTCGTTACGCACAGGCGTTTGCTGACGTGGTTTCCGCGCAGAATCTGAACCGCGAGCAGGTTCGCCAGCAGTTGATTGATTTTCAGCTGACTCTGGCTGGCAGTCGCGAGCTGAAGGAATTGCTGGAGAACCCCTCCATCGACCAGACCACGAAGGTAAAGGTGCTGGATGCGGTGGGCGGCAAGATCGGCTATGACAAGCAGGTCCGCAACTTCCTGGCTGTGCTGACCGCACATGACCGCATGGAGATGCTGGCCGAGGTGCTGGATGAGTACAATTCCATCGCCGACCGGCAGGCTGGTATCGCCGAGGCGGAGATTGTCAGTGCGCATCCGCTGACCGACGAGGACAAGGCCCTGCTGGAGCAGAAGGCTGGAGCCCTGGCCGGTGGCAAGGTTCGCGCCAGCTACCGTCAGGATGCAACGCTGCTGGGCGGAGCGGTGATCAGGATTGGATCGACGCTGTACGACGGCTCGGTCAAGGCGCAGTTGGCCCAGTTGAAGCAGAAACTGGTCAACGCGTAAACGCGGCGGAAACGCACACGACATACCCGCGAAAAATTTAGAAGCAAAAGATTGAAGAGGAAACGACGGAATGGCTCAGATCAAGGCAGATGAGATAACCGAACTTCTGCGGCAGCAGATTGAGAACTACGAGCAGCGCGTGCAGGTCGACGAAGTCGGCACCGTGATCTCGCTGGGCGACGGTATCGCCCGTATCCACGGCCTGGACAAGGTTATGGCCGGCGAGCTGATCGAGTTCCCCCATGGCATTGCAGGTCTGGCCATGAACCTGGACGAGGGACAGGTAGGCGCGGTTCTTCTGGGTGACTACACCCAGATCAGCGAAGGCGATCAGGTCAAGCGTACCGGCAAGATCATGTCCGTGCCGGTGGGCGAGGCCATGGTGGGCCGCGTGGTCAACGCTCTGGGCGAGCCGATTGACGACAAGGGACCCATCAACACCCCGCACTCCCTGCCTGTTGAGCGCATTGCTCCGGGCGTCATCGACCGTAAGTCGGTCACCGAGCCGATGGCGACCGGTATCAAGGCCATCGATTCCATGATTCCGATCGGCCGTGGACAGCGTGAGCTGATCATTGGCGACCGCCAGACCGGCAAGACCGCCGTTGCTCTGGATACGATCATCAACTCCGCGAAGAACGACCTGATCTGCATCTATTGCGCCATCGGTCAGAAGCGTTCGTCGGTAGCGCAGGTTGTGCAGGCTCTCGAAGAGAAGGGCGCCATGGCGTACACCGTCGTTGTGGCTGCTACGGCTTCCGAGCCGGCCCCCATGGCATACATCGCTCCCTACACCGCCACCGCGATTGGTGAGTACTTCCGCGACAACGGCAAGCATGCCCTGGTGATCTATGACGATCTCTCCAAGCACGCCGTAGCCTACCGCGAAATCTCGCTGCTGCTCCGTCGTCCTCCGGGCCGCGAAGCGTATCCGGGCGACGTGTTCTACCTGCACTCGCGCCTGCTGGAGCGCTCGGCCAAGATGAGCGATGCAAAGGGCGGCGGTTCGCTGACTGCACTGCCGATCATCGAGACCCAGGCCGGCGACGTGGCTGCCTACATTCCGACCAACGTGATTTCGATCACCGATGGCCAGATCTTCCTTGAGACTGACCTGTTCAACTCGGGTATCCGTCCGGCCGTGAACGTAGGTCTGTCGGTATCGCGTGTAGGCTTTGCCGCCGCGATCAAGGCGACCAAGCAGGTTGGTTCCACGCTGAAGCTGGACCTGGCACAGTACCGCGAACTCGCGGCCTTCGCCCAGTTCGGTTCGGACCTTGACCCGGCGACGCAGCGTCAGCTGGCCCGTGGTCAGCGCCTGACGGAGCTGCTGAAGCAGCCCCAGTTCGATCCGCTCCCGGTGGAGAAGCAGGTTGCGATCCTGTTTGCCGGTACGCAGGGTCTGCTGGACGATGTGGAAGTGAAGCAGCTGCGCGCATTCGAAGACGGCCTGTATCCGTACCTTGAGGCCAATGGCAATGGCGTGCTGAATGATATTGCGACCAAGAAGCAGCTCGATGATGAAGTCAAGTCGAAGCTGACGGCCGGCATCAACGAGTACAAGAAGAACTTCCTGGCGCAGAACAAGTCCAAGGAGGCCAAGGCCGCCAAGGCCTAACCGACTATGGCAAGCGTTCTCGATCTACGACGCCGTATCCGCAGCGTGAAGAACACGCGGCAGATTACCAAGGCGATGAAGATGGTTTCGGCGGCCAAGCTGCGCCGTGCGCAGGAGGCCGCGCTGCAGGCGAGGCCTTACGCGCAGATGATTACAGCCGTGCTGGAATCACTGCAGCGCCGCGCCGACATCCATGACGGCAATGGCGATGTGCTTCATCCGCTGCTGGTGCAGCGCGAGGAAAAGAACGTCCTCGTGGTTGTGGTGGCGGGTGACAAGGGCTTTGCCGGCGCCTTCAACTCCAACATTGTGCGTGCGGCTTCCAACTTCATCCGCGAGCGCGCAGCCCGTGGGCAGAACGTGGATGTGGAACCGGTAGGCCGTAAGGCGAAGGATGCCTTCCGCCGCCTGTATCCGCAGGCCGTGTACGAGCGCACCACGGAAAAGTACGACAACGAGCTGTCGACGCACCACGAGATCATCCGCCACCGCAAGGCGCAGGTGGAGTTGACCGGCGAGCATGAGCTGGTGCTGGCCCGCCTGGATCTGACTTCGGTGCATGCGATGGTGCATGAGATTATTGCTCGCTTTGAGCGTGCGGAGATTGATTCGGTCTACGTGGTCTTCAACGAGTTCAAGAGCGTGATTGCTCAGCGTGTGGTCGTTGAGAAGCTGCTGCCCATCGCGAAACTGGGCGAGTCCGAGATCACGGCTTCCGAAGAGATGACGCAGGAACAGCGTGAGGCGGCTGCCCATGCCGCTGCGACCGCTGGCGTCAGCACCCTGGAGCCCGAAGAGACGGCCATTGAGCGCGAAGCCAAGAAGTTTGGCACTGCGGACGTGGATTACATCTTCGACCAGAGCCCGGCGCATATCTTCAAGCACCTGATGCCGAAGTATGTGGAGACCCAGATTCTGCATGCGATGTTCGAGTCTGCCGCGGCGGAACATGCCGCTCGTATGACGGCCATGGACAACGCCACCAGCAACGCGGGCGAGATGATTGATGCTCTGAGCTTGACGATGAACCGCGCACGCCAGGCGGCCATCACGAAGGAACTGATCGAGATTGTGAGCGGCGCGGCCGCTCTGTAACGAGAGAGAGATTTATGGCAGAGAACATTGGACACGTAATTTCCATCAGCGGCCCGGCCGTTGACGTGCAGTTCGAAGAATCGCACATGCCGCCCATCTACCAGGCGCTGCGCATTACGAGCGAAGGCTTCACCACGCCTGAGCCGATCGACGTTATCGTCGAAGTGCAGCAGCATCTGGGCGAAGGCCGCGTACGCACCGTCGCTATGACGGCCACCGAAGGCATGGTTCGCGGCATGAAGGCCACCGACACCGGCGGTCCCATCACCGTTCCCGTGGGTCGTGAGACCCTGGGCCGCGTGCTGAACGTTCTGGGCAAGCCCGTGGACGAGCTCGGCCCGGTTGCAGCCAAGACCTACAAGTCGATTCACCGCCAGGCTCCCGCGTTCGACGAGCAGTCGACCTCGGAAGAGATGTTCGAGACGGGCATCAAGGTCGTCGACCTGATCCAGCCCTTCTTGAAGGGCGGCAAGATCGGCCTGTTCGGTGGCGCCGGCGTCGGCAAGACAGTTCTGATTCAGGAGCTGATCAACAACGTCGCCATGAAGCACGGCGGCTTCTCGGTCTTCGCCGGTGTAGGCGAGCGTACCCGTGAAGGAAACGACCTGTGGCACGAGTTCCAGGAGTCGGGTGTTATTGATCCCCACGACTGGACCAAGTCCAAAGCTTCGCTCATCTATGGACAGATGACCGAGCCGCCAGGAGCCCGTCTGCGCGTGGCGCTGACCGGTCTGACCATCGCGGAGCACTTCCGTGATGAAGAAGGCGCGGACACGCTGCTGTTCATCGACAACATCTTCCGCTTCACGCAGGCAGGTTCTGAGGTATCGACGCTGCTGGGCCGTATGCCCTCGGCCGTAGGCTACCAGCCGAACCTGGCCACGGAAATGGGCCAGCTGCAGGAGCGCATCACGTCGACCAAGAAGGGTTCGGTCACCTCGGTGCAGGCAGTTTATGTGCCCGCCGACGATCTTACCGATCCGGCTCCGGCGACCACCTTTGCCCACCTTGACGCGACCACCGTGCTCTCGCGTGCTCTGACGGAAATCGGTATCTACCCGGCCGTCGATCCGCTGGCATCGAACTCGCGTATTCTTACGCCCCGCGTTGTGGGTGAGGATCACTACAACACCGCGCAGGCCGTGAAGGGTATTCTGCAGCGCTACAAGGATCTGCAGGACATCATCGCCATTCTCGGTATCGACGAACTGTCGGAAGAGGACAAGATCACCGTTGCCCGCGCCCGTAAGGTGCAGCGCTTCCTGTCGCAGCCCTTCCACGTCGCGGAGATCTTTACCGGCAACCCTGGCAAGTACGTCAAGGTGGCCGACACCGTCCGCTCCTTCAAGGAGATCATCGAAGGCAAGCATGACAGCGTCCCCGAGCAGGCCTTCTACATGAAGGGCTCCATTGAGGAAGTGCTGGAAGCCGCGGAGAAGATGAAGAAGTAAGCCATGGCCGAGACGACAAACAATTCGGGACTGCTGACCGTACGGCTGGTCACGCCGCAGCGCGTGGTGATTGACACCACGGCTGAGGCGGTCGAGCTGCCGTCGATGTCCGGCTACCTGGAGGCGCTCTACGGCGCGTCTCCGCTGCTGGCTGAGCTTGGCGCCGGCGAGGTTCGTCTGCATGGCGGTGCTTCCGGCAACGAGACGTTCTTCGTGGCGTGGGGCTTTGCCGAGGTACTGCCGGAGCGTGTCACCATCCTGGCGGAGCAGGCGATGAAGCCGGCTGAGATTAACGTGGAGAAGGCCAAGGCCGACCTCGCCAAGGGCGAGAAGGACTGGGCCGACGCCGGCGACGACGCCAACGCCTACGATGAAGCCAATGCGGAAATTCGCGTGGCCGAGGAGAAGCTCAACTCTGCCCAGGGCAAGTCGCACTAACTTCTTTTCACCAGAAACAGCAAAGGCGCGGACTTCGGTCCGCGCTTTTTGTTTGCCCTGGATTTGACCGCGAAGATTGGCGGACCGTAGTATGAGCGCGAAAGCACCTCATCCCACTCCGTGAGCCGACACATACGATGCCGTGGCCGCAGGACTATCTGCTGTTTCACCTGGGACTCGGCTGGTCGGCTGCTCTGGCGGCGCTTCCCATCTTCACCTTGTTGTTGCTGCTGGGCGTGCTGCGCAAGCCGTCTTGGATGGCGGGGCTGGCCGGACTTGCGGTCACCTTTGTGCTGGCAGTCGGCGGTTATCAGATGCCCGTTCTGCAGGCCGTCAGTGCGGCCGCGCATGGCGCGGCTTTCGGCCTGTTTCCCATCTCGTGGATCATCTTCTGGGCCATCGCACTTTTCCGTGTCACCGAACAGACAGGCAAGTTCGAGATCATCAAGGAGTCCGTCAGCCGGTTGACGCCGGATCTTCGGCTGCAGGCCTTACTGATCGCCTTTGCCTTCGGAGCCTTCCTTGAAGGCGCGGCTGGTTTTGGCGCTCCGGTGGCCATTGCCGCCACCATGTTGATGGGGCTTGGGTTTTCCGGTTTCGATGCGGCTGCGCTTTGCCTGCTGGCCAATACGGCGCCAGTGGCCTTTGGGTCAATTGGAATCCCGGTGGTCACGCTTGCCGGAACCACCGGCCTGCCGCTGGACAAGCTGAGCGGAGCAGTAGGCAGCTTCTGCGCTCCGGTCTCGCTGCTGCTGCCAACGTATCTTGTGCTGGCGATGTGGGGCCGTGCGGGCTTTGCCGGGGTCTGGCTTCCGTGCCTTGCCGGAGGAGCCGCCTTCGCCTCGGTGCAGTACACGGTGTCAAACTTCATTGGCCCGCAGCTAACAGACATCCTGGCATCACTTGCGGCCATTGCGGTACTGGTGGTGGTGCTGCGCCTGCGCAAGTCGCAGCCGCCCGCTGCGTATCTGCGCACCCCGGTGGAAGAGGCAGCGCAGCGATATTCCGCGCGCGAGATCGTGCTGGCATGGATGCCGTACGGCCTGCTGGTGCTGTGCGTCCTGCTGTGGGGCTACCAGCCCTTTCAGCGGCTGCTGAACCGCGGCAGCATCCTGATTCCCTGGCCGTACCTGAACAACATCGTTCTGCGCATGCCGCCGCTGGTGCCGAAGATGTCGCCGTACCCGGCGATCTTCAATCTGAACTTCTTCTCGGCTGCGGGAACATCGTGCATGATGGCCACGCTGCTTTCGGTGCTGCTGCTGCGCGTGCGCCCGGGACATCTGCTGCGCATCATCGTTTCTGTCGTGCGTACGCTCATGCTGCCCACACTTACTGTGGCGTCGGTGCTGGCCATCGCCTTCCTGATGAACTACTGCGGAGCCACGGCTACGCTCGGGCTGGCCTTCGCGGCAACGGGCGTCCTGTTCCCGTTCTTCAGCGCGCTGCTGGGCTGGCTGGGTGTCTTCCTTACCGGCTCGGATACCTCAGCCAACGCACTCTTCGGCAGCCTGCAGGAGGTAACAGCAGGCCGTCTTGGCCTGGATGCCGTGCTGATGGCCGCGGCGAACTCCGCTGGCGGCGTGATGGGAAAGATGATCAGCCTGCAGACCATCGCCGTGGCCGCTGCCGCTACAGGGATGAAACAGGAGGAGCAGTCAAAGCTCTTCAGCTTTTCGCTGCGGCATAGCCTTCTGCTGGTAACGGTGATTGGCCTCTTGTCCGTGCTGTATGTCTACGTGCTGCACGTGAAGTGGCTGTGACAGAACCCAACCCTGGCTACGGATGGTTGGTCAGCACCGTCTTGCCGCCCTCGGACTTGAGCACGTAGACACCGCCGAAGGGTGTCAGGTCAGCGGTACGTTTCTTCGGTTCATAGGTCATCAGGAAGACGCGTTCCTTGCCGGCCCATGCTTCATACAGAGAGTTGTTGTCCTCGAAGATATCGGCTGCATCCGGCCAGAAGCTGCCGTACCAGGGGCCATTTACGCGGCCATTGATCAGGTGCAGCGGCTGGCGCGTGTAGAAGGCGATAGACGAGCCCGAGGTCAGCTCGCCATCCAGCATGATCTGGTCGCCGGGCTGGAACTCGGCCGTGATGGCATCCGCCAGCCCCTTCGAGCCAAGGATGGGATAGAAGCGCGCCAGCCCCTCATGCATCCCCCAGAGGTTCCCCATCATGGCCACCGCCAGGGTCACATTGGCCGCATAGAATCTGCCTGCGCGGCGCAGCAGCCAGGCCGTCAGACCCGCAGCGTACATGGAGACAGCCACCAGAATCAGCGGGAAATGGAAGAAGCCCATCGCCTGACCGGTCAGGTCATACAAGTGGCCCAGCGCCAGGGTATAGCGGTCCGGGTTGGTGGTCAGCAGGGCGGAGATGTCCGTGCCTGCGGGCGGAATCGGCGCTGTGATCGCGAACCATGTGCAGACCACCGCGGCCAGCGTGGTGATGGGAAGCAGTAGCCATACGGTCCAGAAGTAGGCGGCTTTACGAGCGCCAGGATGCCCCGGCTCTTCGGCGCGGGCAAGCTGCCCACCGGCCAGCAATGCCAGCGCAGGCAGCGCGGGCAGCGCGTAATACTCCTGCCGGCTGCCCAGGGAGAAGAAGCCAATGACGATGATGGCCCAGAGAAACAGGGCGAGCGGAGCTTCCGACTCGCGGGCCTTCAGGCCCGCAGAGCGCAGCGTGGTAACACTCCAGCGCACGGCGCGCGGCAGAAAGACCGCCCACGGCAGCAGCCACGCCAGGATCATGCCCCAGAAGATAAGCACTGGCACCTGGCCGTAGTCATGCGGAATGCGTTTGCCGACAAAGCGCATGAAGTGCTCATTGATGACGTAGAACCAGAACCACCCGCGCGCGTCGGTGTTGATGGCCGGGTTGCGCAACGCCGCCAGCACATGCCATGGCAGCGTGATGAGCAGGAACAGCGCGGTGGAGGCCAGCAGATGCAGCCTGCGCAGCGCAGCAAGCTGCCCCGTCAACAGCAGAAAGATCAGGGCGAAGCCTACCGGGAAGACCAGGCCGATCAGACCCTTGGTCAGCACATTCAGCGCGGTGATGGTCGCAAAGCCCAGCATGGGCTTGAGCGCGGACTGCTGTGCCCGGACGCGGTCCAGAGCGATGAGCAGCAGGTGGATCGAAACCGTCATCCACAACGCCAGCGGCACGTCAGGAATATAAAAACGCGTAAACAGGTAGGTGCCGATGGAGGTGGCAATGGCGAGGCCGGAGTAGAAGCCTCCGCGTTCGCCGAACAAGCGCTTGCCCAGCGCATAGACCGAGAGGGTAAGCCCAAGCACCAGCAGAGCCAGTGGAAGCCGTCCGGCCCAGTCATGTGGCCCGAAGATCTTCATACTGCCCGCGGCCAGCCAGTACATCAGTGGCGGCTTGTCGAAGAAGCGGATGCCGTCGACATAGGGCGTCACGTAGTCGTGACGGACAAGCATCTCGCGCGCTACCTCGAGGTAGACCGAGTCGACGTCGTCCAGAAGGCCGGGCGTGAAGATACCGCCAAGCTGCAGAATGGCCCAGATGGCGACAAGGATCGCGACGGACTTCCTGCGTGCAGCAGCGAACGGGGCGGCGGGTTCCGCCACAGCGAATGAAGTGGGGATGCTCACGGGATTCTTACCTAATCGTCCCGGTTTTGCCGCCCCACGTCAATTCAGGGGACGGTCGGTGATCAGCGAGTTGCCGGAGGTCTCCTTCAGCAGCACGTAGTGGCCACCCAGCAGCTTCTCCACCTCTTCGTGCTGGTCCGATGGAACAAACAGCAGGTGGCGAACGCCCGTTCCCCATGTATGCAGCAGGTCCTGCGAGTTCAGGAAGATGTGCGGAGCGTCCGGAAAGGTGCTGCCGAAGATCAGGGAACTGGAGCGGCCGTTGACCAGCAGTGCGCGATGGTCGGTATAGAAGATCACCGACGAGCCGTAGGACTGGTCCCCGTACAGCATCAGTTGATAGTTCGGCTCAATGCGCCTGGTGGCCACCAGGTCATTGGCCGTATCGGCAAGCTGGCTGCAGCTCAGCATGGACCCGAAGCGCACCAGAGCAATGTGAGCGGCGATAAAGAACAGCGCCATGGTGAAGGCAATTACGGCCAGCCCGGCGGTATTGCGCCGGTGCAGACGAAGGTTCCACGCCACGGCAGGTCCGAACGCAAAGGCGAGCATGGCCAGAGCGGCGGGCAGGCGCAGGGCCGCGAACGATGCTCCGGTCAGGTCAAAGAAGTGCGACATCGACAACGTGTAGTTGCCCACGGCGCGATGCGCCAGCAGGTCGCCGATGCTGGGTTCAAAGGGCAGGTGGCGAGAGCTCCACAGGCCGTAGAACAGCGCTCCGGCAATCAGGAAGCCAATCGCTGCGAAGACAATGTGCGCGGCTGACATCATGCGGCCTCGCAGAACATTGCTCTCGCGCCGCGCCAGCGACAGCGTGATCAGCAGAAGGATGGGCAGGTACGCCGGGAAGGTGTAGTACTCCTGGTTGGTGGAGATGGAGAAGAAGACCAGAACCAGCGCCGCATAGATGCCGCACAGCAGCATGGTCTGGTTGGCAAAGGTCTTCGGCCGCAGGTAGTCCTTGCGGTTGCGCCACAGGTCCAGCACGGCTACGGGCAAAAACAGTGACCAGGGGAAGAGCCAGACCAGGTGCAGCACCCAGAACAGGTATCCAGGCAGCTTGTTGTAGTCCTTGGGATAGCGCTTGCCCAGGAAGCGCAGCACGTGCTCGTTGATGAAGTAAAACCAGAAGAAGCCGTGGCCGTTCATGCCGCCGGTGTTCCGCAGGCCGGCAAGAATATGCCACGGAGCAGCGATGGCCAGGAAGAGCAGACCCCCGGTGACAACGCGGAACTCGCGCCAGCGGCGCCACTCCCCCGTAATCGCCAGGTAGACACCGGCCGCGCCCAGGGGGAAGACCAGGCCAATCAACCCCTTGGTCATCACGGCCAGCGCCAGGGCGGCCCACATGCCGTAGAAGTAGCCCTTCCGGCTTGTCTCAAGCCCTCGCAGCATGCAATATAGCGCCGCGCAGAGAAAGACAGACAGCAGCACCTCCGGAATGAAGATGCGTGTGAACAGGAAGACGCCGGTGGTGGTCAGCGTGGCCAGGGCGGCGTAGAAGCCCGCGGTCTGCGAGATGGCATGCTTGGCCCAGCGATACGCCAGCGCGGCCAGCAGGCCCACGCCAAGCGCCAGTGGCAGGTGTGTAGCAAAAGAGTTGAAGCCGAAGATGCGATAGTCGGCGGCGGCCAGCCAGTAGGGCAGGGCGGCCTTCTCCAGGTAACGGATGCCATTAACGTACAGCGTGACGTAGTCGCCGGTACGCGCCATGGTGGCGGCGGCCTGCGCGTGGGTAGCATCCGCATCGTCCAGCAGCGGGGGCGAAAAAAGGCTCGCGAAATACACCGCCACCCACACAATCGACAGTATCCAGAGCCTGCGATTGCGGGTGCTCGTCAGTCGTGACTGCGTCACGGCGGGCTTCGGGGCGTACATGGTGACCATCCGTTGGGGAACTCAACTTACTTGAAAGATTGGCGCTGCTTCCTGTTAGACACAGAAATCGCCTAGATGATTCGATGCACGAACCGTGTATCCTGACGCGAGGAAAACATGCCGACGTTTGCAGCTATCGATATCGGGTCCAACTCCTGCCGGCTGAAGATTGCCGCCGTGCAGATGCACAAACTGAAGACGTTGTATGAAGACCGCGAGGTCACACGTCTCGGTGAAAGCGTCTTTGAGACCGGCGTGATCTCTCCTGAAGCGATGGCGACCACCATCCGAGCCCTGAAACGCTTTCATAAAGCCGTGCAGGCCCATGTGGTGGACAAGGTGCGCGTTGTGGCCACCTCCGCAACGCGCGATGCCCGCAACGCAGATGCCTTTGCTGCCTGGGTCAAGTCGGCCACCGGTTGGACCCTGGAGGTGATCTCCGGTCTGGAAGAGGGCCGCCTGATCCACCTGGGCGTGGTGACACTGGAGCCAGGAGCGCGCGGCCGCTGCATGATGATCGACCTTGGCGGCGGAAGCTGCGAAATTACGCACAGCGAGAACGGCCGCATCAAGGCCATGGTCAGCACGCCGCTGGGCGCGGTGCGTCTGCAGCAGGAATTTCTGCACAGCGACCCGGCCAGCAAGGAAGACCTGGCGCAACTTGACCGCTTTATTCATCGTGAACTGCAGCGTGCCGAGAAGAAGCTTGGCCATGTGCGTGTTCCCCTGGTGATCGCCACCAGCGGAACGGCTGCCGCACTCGCCGAGGCTGCTGCCGTTCTGTTCAAGAAAGCCGCGCAGCGCACCAAGAAGAAGACAACGCTGGAAGCAGATACTGCAAGTATTCGCAAGGTGGCGGGCATGCTGGCCAAGATGACCAATGCCGAGCGTGTGCAGGTGCCGGGCATTGGTCCCAAGCGCAGTGAGATTATCGTGGGCGGTGCCTTCGTCTACGCCTCACTGCTGGAGCGCATGGAGCTGAAGGGCTTCCGCTACTCTCCGCTGGGTCTGCGCGACGGTGTATTGGCGCAGATGCTGGCCGAGACCGATATTCGCGCCGGTGTTCACCAGCAGGTGGAGGACGAGCGCTGGAACGGCATCCGCGAACTGTGCCGCCGCTACGGTGTGGACCCCAGGAAGAACGAGCCCATCCGCGCGCATGTGGCGCAGTTGTTTGACGGTCTGCAGGCCGTGCATGAACTTTCGCCCGAGTACCGCCTGTGGCTGGAAGCTGCGGCCATGATGCAGGACGTGGGCAAGTACATGAACCACCAGGGCCATCACCGGCATACGCAGTACATCCTGGCGAACTCGGAAATTTATGGCTTTTCGCCGGAGCAGCGCGCCACGGTCAGCGCCATTGCCCGCTACCTGGGCAAGAGCCGACCGGATGCGATGGACCGTGTGATGCGCGCCGTTCCGGTGGAGGAGCATACCTCGGTGACGCGCGCCATCTGCCTGCTGCGGCTGGCTGTGGCCTTGAACCAGGATCGCGCCACGGCCGCGGTGAAGCTGCATACCAAGGTCTACCCAAAGCGTGTGCTGCTTGACCTGGCGGCGGCACGTGGTGGGGCTGAGCTGGAGATGTGGGCCCTGAGGAAAGAGTCCGTTTACTTCCGCGAGATCTTCCGCCGTGAACTTGTCGTCGAAGCCGTATAAAGCGCGCGTACGGTGCGCGGATCCAGCAGCCACTGCAGGATGCCTGAGCTGCGGTCATAATTGACGCGCGCAATGGAGCCCTTCCTGAGGCGCACACGCGCCGGCTTCGGCATGGCAATCAATGAGCCAAGGAACTGCGTCAGGTTGGGGTTGTGGCCCACCACCAGCAGGTTCTCAGCCTCGGCGCATTCGCTCAGCAGCTTCTGGAAGTCGGCAAAGGTTGCGCCGGGAGCCAGAGCGTTCGACAGCAGAACCGAGGCGTCGTAGCCGGTCTCCATGCCGATCAGTGAGGCCGTCTGCAGGCTGCGCTTCAACGGGCTTGAGACGATCAGGTCAAAGTGCAGCCGCATGCCGTTCAGCACATGGCCAAGCTGCAGGCACTGCTTCTTACCCTCTTTGTCGAGAGGGCGGCGCGTGTCCAGCAGGGGATTCACACGGCGGGTTCCGGCGCTTGCATGGCGAAGCAGATAAAGGTTCATCACTTAGAAGAATGCCAGAGAGCGAGGCTGCGTGGGGTTAACCCTCAAAGACACTGTTCTCCTCAGGCGGGTAAAACGGGGCATCCGGCGAGGAGATTGGTTCGATAACGGGCTCTGGCTCCACGGCATCTTCCACCAGGGTGACCTCCATGCCGCGCTGCCAGAAGCGCGTGAACAGGTCAACGAAGATGCCGCTCTGTAAAAGAACAAAGATGCCGAAGGCGTGCGGCGCGGCCAGCCGATGAACAGCGAACCATGCGGCCAGGGCAATGGTTCCTATACCGCCAAAGGTCAGCAGGGCAAAGCTGAGATACGGCCCCCAAAAACGAGAGCGCAGCAGTCGCAGCGCGGGGAAAAAGGCGCCGTGGCTGCCGGGTTCGGTCAGCCTTGCGCGAACGGCGTAGACCTCCACCAGGTCAAAGTACAGTCGCAGCACGCAGGCCACCAGCAGCAATACCGCCAGCATCGTCATGGAGACGAGGAAGCCCGGTTTGCCGAAGAAGCTGGCCGCGTCCAGGTGGTTATTGATTGCGGTACGGATGGCTGACAGCGGCCCGAGTACAACCGCGAAACCAATGCCCGCAGCCAGCGCGAGGAAGGCAAATCGCCAGAACATCCGAAAGCCCTGGAAGAGCAGACGGTGCAGGCAGGCGCGCTCGCCGGTCAGGTAGGCGTACAGCGTACCCGGCGTCAGGATCAGGTACAGCAGCGCGAACAGAAGGCTGGAGAGTAGAAACTGCTGCGGCCCGGCGTTGGGAAACTGGTTCACGCGCTTCATTGCCTCCAGCAGAACGACAAGGTCAAAGCCCGAGCTCAGCCGCGCCGAGGCCAGCGAGTGTGCCAGCAGAGACGAGAGCTGGTGCGTAAGCCCCCATGCAAACAGCACGGTTAGCAGCAGTTGCAGGGCATAGGTCCATACGACGGCGCGCCAGTGGCGTACGGCCAGTCCAAAGCCGGTGAGCAGGAGCGGGCGGCGGGTCTTCATGCTTATACGATCCATGTGGCGAACTGGCTGAGGCACTGTTCCAGGAACAGCATCATGGCGGTGAGTTTGTGCGCGGCGGTGTTGTCCGGCGTTACGCGGTAGCTGTTGTTGAACTGGTCTTTGTCGAGTACCACAATGTGGTCGGGGTCAACCTCCGCCGAGACGACCTTCACGCCGCGTTTGGTGAAGGCGAATTTCTTCCAGCGGTCAGCGCCATCCCACCACAGGCGCGTGCTGCTGCCGTCGTCAAACCGGACTTCGACCGTGACAGGAAGAACGAAGTCGCCCTTGCGATGCACCACAACGGTGCTCCGGTAGTCGGTGCTCTTCGTGTCCTTCGGTTCTGGCTTCCACCATTGCACGGGTTCCGAGACGGCCTGGTCGATAGCGTAGTCAAGCACGGCTGTACCGTAGACAGCCTGGTGGAAGTAGAAGCGTAGAGCGGGAGAGATGCCGCCGGCAGACTCGACACGATGCGTCGCAATCGCGGTCTGTTCCACCTCACGCAGAAAGTCATCTGTCGTCGGATGCGTGAAGCGATACTTCGTGAAGTAATTTCGTACGGCCTCACGCATCGTTGCTTCGCCAATCAGCCCTTCCAGTGTCAGCAGCGCGCTTGCCGTCTTGCCATAGGTCACGCCGCCATAGGAGTTCGCGTTGCGGAACTTGTAGGCAAAGCGTGTCAGCGGGTCATAGTCCGGCGCCAGAAGATACTCATACCGTTGCGCTCCGCGATCTCCCAGGTTAGCGTACCGGCCGCCCAGGATGCCGTTGTCCTTTCCGAAGAGCGACTCCATCACCTTCACCTCGGTGTAGGAGTTGATGCCTTCATCGAGCCATGCCTCTTCAAATTCGTTGGTAGCCACCATGCCATACCAGTACTGGTGGCCGAACTCATGTTCGGTGGTCACCTCCAGCAGGCGAGACCACCTGGGCTCCAGCCAGCTTGTGCCGCCCGTCACCAGCGTGGGGTATTCCATGCCCTCCATGCCGGAGCCTGGCTCGGGATCAATCACGGTGATCTGCTTGTACGGATACGGGCCATACCACTGCTCAAACTTCGCCATCGTCTGCCTGATGGTGGCAGCATAGCGTGGGCCTGCATCCGGGTGCGACTTCAGTGCCAGCACGCGAATACGTACCGGGCCCATGCCGGAGAGATACGTCTCGGTCGTCTCCTGGAAGCGTGGAGAAGCAGCCCAGGCAAAGTCATGTACATCTTCGGCGTAGAAGCTCATCGTCTTACGTCCGCTGCTGCGCGTGGTGCCAGTGGAGATCCCGGTCGTGCCCACGGTGTAGTTCTCCGGCACGGTCAGCTTCACGTTGTAGGTGCCGAAGTCCGAGAAGAACTCGGTGGTGGCGTGATACTGGTGACAGTTCCACGCGCCGTGCCAGAAGACGCCCACCTTCGGGAACCACTGGCCGCCCATCATGAAGTCGCGCTTGTAGCCGTTGCGCGCAATCGACTCCGGGAACTTGTCATGGAAGGCGATGTGGAAGGTAATGGTCTCGCCTGGTTCCAATGCGTGCGGCAGCGGAACCTCCATTACGGTGCGGTCTTCCATGTTGCCATCGTCAGGTGCGGTGAAACGCTGTGCCTTGGTCAGGTCTCCGAAACCATCCGCTGTGATGGAGGCAATGGTGATGGCGCCGATGCGTTTCTCCGGGTACTCGCGCTCTTCCTCACGCACGCTGCCACCCTCGGCGGTCTCACGCGAGAAGGTGGACTCAGGACGGAAGGCGTTCAGGTACAGGTGGAAGGGAACGCTGGTCAGCCGCTGGCCGGTCAGGTTGCGGTAGACAAGTGTCTCGGTTGCATCGACTGTGTGCTTTACGGGGTCAACCTGCGCATCGATGGTGTAGGCGACCACGCGCTCGGCAAGCGGCTGTGCGGAATTCGTGGCAAGCGATGTCTGCGCTGCAAGCGACGCGGCGAGAGAAAGCAGAGCGAGCGGGAGAGCCTTCCTCATGCTGTGAATTCTATGCCTTGCGCGTCCGTTTGTATTCGCTCGAAAGAATGAGTCCGGCAAAAATCTCTCTTCGTTGCATCAGGTCAAAGCCTGCCTGTTGCAGCGCCGTAGCGTAATCAGGAATCTGCCGCGTGCGCAGCCCCGTCATCACGCGAAACGCAGCGTACAGTGACGGTACAAGCGCTGCGGCGACAGGCCGCCCCACGCCTTGTTGCGGAATGTCAAAGTCGCTGACCAGCCACATGGCATCCGTTGTCAGCGCCGGTAGCAGCGTTCGGATCAATTGCTCCACCTGCTGCCGCGTAAGGCAGTCCAGAAAGAAGTGCGTCGTCACCAGGTCATATCGCGTATCCGGTACAAACTCCATCGCATCGCAGTGCGTGGTACGCACGCGGTCCGCATACGGGGCGCAACGCAGGCGGAGCTGTGCCAGCATGCCCGCACTCAGGTCAACGGCATGCGCGTGGACCTGCGGATTGAAGGCCAGCAGGTCGCGCGTAAAGCGCCCGTCGCCATCGCCGAGTACGAGGGCGCTGCGCGCATGGCTCAGGTCTTCCAGCCACGCCGTGCGTGCGCGGTGCAGCAGCGGGCCAAAGCTCAGCCACTCCATCCAACGGTATGGCTTGGCAATGCGATCGAAGTTGGGTTTGGCGTTCACCGCAGCAGCAGCAGGATGACCGGCGTCAGCAGGGCCGCATCCGCGGCCGCACGCAGGGTCACGGCAGAGATAGGCCGCTGGATACGGTCAATGGCCAGCAGCAGCAGTGCGGAACTCGCCGTGCACAGGTTCAACACGGCAAAGGGATGCGGCGCGGGAGTGAAGGGCGTGACGACGCACAACGCGGCAAGCGCGACTGCCAGCGCGGGGAAGTTGCGAGCAGACCAGTCAGCGGTCCCTGGGTTCTCCCAGCGCAGAATCGCCACGCAGTTCAGCCAGCACAGCAGCGCAAAGAAGGTGGTGGCAATGGCGACGCGCGGCGTCAGAACCTCCGGCAAAAAGACCGCCGCGGCGAAGAAGACGCCGACCACGGCCTCCTTCGGAGCCTTGTAGCGAAGGCGTGTCTTGTGAATGACGGCGAAGTACAGGCCCAGCGGAAGGCACAGCAGCGTGTACGCCAGCAGAGCGTGCGAGGGCATCTTCAGCATCAGCACCAGCAACGCCGGAATTGCCGCAAAGGCCGCGACAAGAAACTGTTTGCGGAAGCGGCCGTGAAAACGGTGACGCGCTTCCAGTTCCTCGCCCTGCTTGTAGTCCAGCAGGCGGTCCGCCACGTAGACCAGCCACACCGCCAGGAACATGGCCGCAGGCACATACCAGGAGAGCGTGTGGTGCGTTATGTGCGCCGCCGCCAGGGTCCACACCACGGCCACCGTCGGGGCATCCAGAGACAGCAGGTGCCAGCGGTGCAGCACGCTGTAACGGTGAGCCGGAAGTGTGGGAAGAGCGACAGCCATAGACGAGTTGCGAGGTGTGAGTTTCCCTCAACGCTCTCTTTAACTCTACTTGGAGCGACGAAAGTTGGGCGCAAGAAGAACGCCGGGGAGAATTCCCCAGCGTAACTCACAATTCACAACTAGCTCGCCTTGGCTCCAGCGGCCCAGTACTCCGGATGAATATCCGGGAAGACTGAGTCCCGGATCTCAAGCTCCGAAAGGCGGCGATCTTCCGTCTCGTTCAGCGAGCCGTTCTGTTCAAAGGCCTGCCAGATGGCTTTCACCTCGAGGAACTGCTCGTTGTGGACGTTGAAGCGTTTCTCGGCATAGTCGCGCGCCGCTCCGGTGGTGATCAGGAACTGCCAGTCGGAAGACTCCAGCAGCAGAAGCTCACGGCAAAGCTGCTTCATAATGCGCTCGCCCAGGGCTCCGTCCTTCCACTTGTCGGCTGTTGCCACCTCGCGGGTGTACAACTCCGCCGGATAGATGTGGTTGTAGGTCCAGCTCGTATCCGGGTTCATCCACACATGGTTGGTGCCCTCGGCTCCCCAGCTTCCCTCGTGCATGGAGATGAAACCGGCGCGGGGATACTTGTCCAGGTAGTCCGAGCAGGAGATCAGTTCGATGCCAGTGGGATATTCGGCCAGCGTGCGTGCCACGGCCTCCAGCCACAGCGGACCTTCAAACCACCAGTGGCCGAAGAGCTCGGCGTCAAACGGAGCGCAGAGAATCGGCGGAATGGTGTCATTGAAACCGTCTTTCAGAGCCTCATACACCAGGTGGACGAAGTGGCCGGCGTGCTCCTTCACCTTCTCCGCGGCTTCCTGCGGGTAGTAAGGCTGCTTGAAGGCCATGTCCAGCTTCGGTCCGGTCACGCGCCAGTAGCGGTGGCCGCCGGGCCAGCGCTTCTTATGGAAGTCCAGGTAGCTGCCGTCGCCCGGGTAACCGGTGTCTCCGGACCACACCTGGACGCCGGTGCGCGGGTCGCGCGGAAAGATGGTGGTGGCATAACGCTTGTCGTACGGACCATCGACATAATAGGGCTGGTACAGCCCGCGGTGGTTCTCGTGCGTCATGCGGATGGTGGCTTCGTCGCGAGGCACCTGCCCGTTCAGCAATTCATAGGGAGAAGGAATGCGCTCGGACTCTTCCACCAGGTGCGTGTCGACGAAGAAGTACTCGATCTTCGACTCGCTCAGTGCCTGTTCCACGCCAATGCGGTCAAAGCCCTTGTGCGTGGTGCCGTCGTCATCCGGGACGGGGTAGTTCCAGAAACCGGCGGGGCGGTAGCCGCACTCCGGAGCCCAGATGCCGCGCGGATGCTTGCCGATGTGACGCTTGTGCGCATCCACAGCGGTGCGGACCTGTGCGCGGACGCTTTCATCGGTCCCCAGCAGCGGCATGTATCCATGTGTCGCGCCGCAGGTAATGATCTCAATCAGGCCCTTGTCATTGAAGTGACGGAAGCCTTTGATGATGTCGCCGCCAAGGGCGTGGAAGTCGTCGAGAGCCTCCTGGAAGAAGGCCTGCCAGAAACGGGCGGTCTCCGCATAGTGGGTCTCGCCACCCTGCAGGAAAAAGGCTTCATCTTCCGTTGCGGCGGTGATCTTCCGGTCCAGATATTTGGGGAACTCGGCCTTGAAGACCGGGTGGGATAGCTGCTCCAGCAGAATGGGCGAAAGGTTTACATTCGCCTTCAGTGCGAGCCCGTCCTTCTCCAGCCGTCCGAGGACGCGAAGCAGCGGAAGATACGTCTCAGCTGCTGCTTCGTGGAGCCACTCCATGCCATGGGGCCACGTACCGTGGTTCACCACATAGGGCAGGTGGGAGTGCAACGTAAAAGTCAGAAATCCTGCAGTTTTCTTCGGCGATGCCAAGGCGGTAGACCTCGTACAAGTCTGGTTGCAGGTGATTCGTTGTATCTCTTTGAGGGAAGAAAAGATTTCCCCCGGGGCATCCGGTGCCTCCGAGTCTACTACACGCAAACTCACCTTCGTTTTGTCCGATAGGACGCATAAACATCGTCCCTGAGTTGTCAGACCCAAGCTGGGACAACAGGGTCGCAGTCCGGTCTTGCACGTAAGATGCGCGCACCAAGGAAAAGGCTCCATACCCGTTGCGGGCATGGAGCCTTTTGGGTTAAGCCTGCGGAATTTACTCCTGCATGGGACGACGCGACGAAGATCCATCGCTGCCCGCGCCCGCCGGCGTGGCGGTGACGGAGAAGGCATTCGTCAGGCGGAAGCGGATCAGCGTTTCCGAAGGAATCTGCACCTGCTGGCCCTTGGTGATGGCATTGACGCCCACACCGCCGGCACCGCCCGCAGCGGCTCCAATTGCAGCGCCCTTGCCGCCGCCGAAAATGCCGCCCAGGATTGCGCCCGCGGCTGCGCCTACGCCAGCCTTGGTGGCCGTGTTCTTGCCGCGGCCAGTGCCTTCCTTGCTGAAGCTCTCGGTGGAGACGGCAATGCGCTCGCCGCGCTTGGAGATGCTGGTCAGCTCAATGGTCAGCAGCGAGCTGCCCTTGAAGTGAGCCGCATCCTTGGCCTCGACCACGCGGCCGCTGACCGGGGTTCCCTGGCGAAGAGCGACCCAGCCATCCACAATGATGTCGTTGGAGACAACACCGGTGAAGGAGTCACCCGTCTGCGTGGTGGCCGAATCCAGACCCTGTGTAATACGTACCGGAAGGAAGGTGCCGGCTGCAACCGTCACGGTCTTGGTGGTGGGGGCCGGCGGCGGAGGCGGCGGGCCCTGAACAACCGGAGCCAGGGTAGTATGGACCGGAGCTGGCGCCGGGGCCGGTGCGGGAGCAGGCGCTGGCTTGCGCTCAATCACAACCGG
Organism: Terriglobus tenax; assembly: GCF_025685395.1. Lineage (NCBI taxonomy): Bacteria > Pseudomonadati > Acidobacteriota > Terriglobia > Terriglobales > Acidobacteriaceae > Terriglobus > Terriglobus tenax. The sequence continues at coordinate 2,698,322 of NZ_JAGSYA010000004.1, forward strand.
CTTCGGCTTGGGAGCTCTCTCCACCTTGACCGGAGGCGGCTCAACAGCAGCCACGGGAGCCGGGGCTGGCTCAGCCACGTTCAGGTTGTTGATCACGGTTTTGACGCCCGCGACGGTGGCGGCATCGTTGGAGGCCAGGGTCTTGGCGGCGGCATTGCTGACGTTGCCGCTCAGGGTGGCCACACCACCGGCCACGCCGACCTGGATCTGTTCGGTGCTCAGGGCGGAGTCGCCGCTGATCTTGCTCTGGATCGAAGAGGCAAGGGCGTTATCGTCCGGAGCAGCCGGAGCGTCGGCCTTTTTGCATCCGGTGGCCGCCATGGCCAGTACCAGGCTCAGGCCTGCGATGAGAAATGTGTTGTGCATACGGTCAAGATTCATAGGGTATCCCTCTCCTTACGCGGGACGTTCGTCCTGATCTTTCTCTGTTTTCCCGGCACGCGCCAGGGGGAATGTGTCGTCACCCATCTTAGACGCCAAATTTGGGCTGGATGTTTCTGTGTGAAGAAAGGGAATGTTGTGGGTAAACCTGCAACGCAGGAGTGGCATCCTCTTTAGTTAGGGAGCTTTGTGCGGACCGGCTTGGGTGCGTTTGCCGCCCGAAGGTGGATTTGCTACCATCCGAATCTCCGCAACCTGAAGGTTCCACACACGAATCTCGCTCACGAAAGAGGGAAGCAAATGGCAGAGAATGAAAATGGCTCGAACGGAATTGGCTGGTTTCTTGCAGGTCTGGGCATCGGTGCGCTGGTAGGTGTGCTCTACGCGCCTAAGTCCGGCAAGGAGACCCGTGAGGAGCTTGTGCTCTCCGCCAAGGAAGCCCGGGACAAGGCCAACCAGTATGTGGAGAAGGGCAAAGAACAGCTGGACGAATACGTGGACCGCAGCCGCCAGTACTACGAGCGTGGCCGCAACCAGTGGACCGAGTATGTGGAGAAGGGCAAAGGCTTTGTCCATGAGCAGCAGGACAAGGTAGCCGCCGCGGTTGAGGCGGGCAAGCAGGCCTACGTCAAGACCACTGCCGAACCCTCCAGCGAGCCCACGGCGTAAACTCAGTTACGGACAGGCCCGGCACTCCGGTGCGGGCCTGAATCCCCCTACTTCCCGGAAAGAAGGCGCGGCCTACTCATGCTCACAGCAGCCATCCTCTGGCAAAGCCAGCTGGCCCAGGACCACTCCAACCTGCTCATTGGGTTTATCGCGGTCGTTGCCGCAGCCGTCGTGCTGCAGGCCATTGTGTTGATTGGCATGGCTGTAGGCGCAACCAAGACGCAGAAGCAGATGCTCGGCATTGTGCAGGAGCTGCAGAGTAAGGCCTTCCCCATCATCGATTCGATCGGACGCGTGGTCGAAAGCACCACGCCCAAGGTAGACCGCATCACCGACAACCTGGTGGAGACCACAAACATCCTGCGCGACAAGGCGCATGAGCTGGACCTGGTCGTCTCCGAGGCAACCACCCGGGCTCGCGCCCAGATTGTCCGCGCCGACACTGCCGTAACCCACAGCTTTGACACCGTTGGCCGCGTGACCGCGGAGGTTCAGCACGCCATCATGGTGCCGGTAAAACATATCTCCGGAGTATTGAACGGTCTTCGCGCCGGAATCGAATCCTTCGTCAGCCGCGCCAAAAGCTGGAAGGATGTCGCCGCCTCCGCCATGCAGTCGCACGACGACGATCCCTACGAATAAAACGAGGGAGCAGTGGCCTTTAGGCCACTGAAATCGTGATCAGGATAGAAGGGCTTTAGCCCTGGGCTTTTTACCAAAGACCCCAGGGCTAAAGCCCTTTCTTTTCGAGACATGTCTCAAAGGAGGTCCGAAGGCCCTGCTTCCTTCCCTGGAAGCGAAGCTTTTCCAGCTAGCGGATCCAGCCGCCGCCTACAACCTCATCGTCCTGGTAGAACACCGCGGACTGGCCCGGCGTTACAGCGCGCTGCGGCTCGTCAAAGATCGCTTCCACTTCGCCGTCGCCGACGGGTTGAATTGTCGCCCACGCCGGTTCATGGCGATGGCGAATCTTTGCCTGCACCCGCATCGGTTCAGTGAGTGCAGGAAGGGAAATCCAGTTCATCTCCCCCACGTGCATCACCTTCGTCAGCAACTCGTCTTCCGTGCCGACCGTCACCTGGTGCGATGCCGGATCAATCTGCAGCACATAGAACGGATTCGGCTGATGGCCCTTCAGTCGCTGCTGGATGCCCTTGCGCTGTCCCACCGTAAAGTGATGGACGCCCTCGTGCGCTCCCACTACCTGTCCGGTGCTGGTAACCAGCTCGCCGGCTGTGTCGGGCAGCGTCTGCTCCTGCTCTTCCAGGTAGGCTTCCATAAACAGCTTGTAGTCGCCGCCGGGGATAAAGCAGATCTCCTGCGAGTCGGGCTTCTTGGCCAGCGCCAACTCGTAGCCCTCGGCCAGGTCGCGCACCTCGGGCTTGGTCATGTGGCCCAGAGGGAACATCGTCCGCGAAAGCTGTTCCTGCGTCAGTCCAAACAGGAAGTAGGTCTGGTCCTTGGCCTTGTCGGCCGGGCGCTTCAGAATCCACCGGTCGCGCGCTGGGTCATAGTCGTTGCGCGCGTAATGGCCGGTGGCGATGCGGTCGGCCCCAATGGAACGTGCCGTCAGCAGCAACTGGTCAAACTTCAGATGGTTGTTGCACAGCGTACAGGGAATCGGCGTGCGCCCGCGCAGGTACTCGCTGACAAAGGGCTTCACCACGTCGCGCTCAAAGCGCTCTTCCTGGTTGACCACGTAGTAGGGAATACCGATCTGCTCAGCGACACGTCGCGCGTCGTAGACATCGTCAATCGAGCAACAGCGCCCCTGCACAGCCTCCGGCATGCCCTCATGCCCGGAGAGACGGCGCTGGTTCCACAGTTGCAGTGTCAGGCCAACAACGGTGTGCCCCTCGGCGCGCAGCATGGCCGCAACGGTCGAGGAGTCCACTCCTCCCGACATCGCAACGGCAATGGTCTCCTGCTCGCTCATCTCTTCTATTTTCGCTGATTTTTCGCAGTGGTGGGGGGCTTCTGCATGGTCATCTCGACCGAAGCGAAGTGGAGAGACCTGTATTTAAAGGGCAAAGGCGGCGTTATGCCGGAACAGCCAGCGCCTGTTGCCACGCGGGCGAGAGCGACCGCAGCCGCGCCACCACCTCCGGCACCACGGCCAGAACAGCGTCGATTTCCTCTTCGGTCGTCGTCCGCGAGAGCGAGAAGCGGATGCTGGCACGCGAGCGTTCCGGCGAAAGTCCCATGGCCAGAAGCACATGCGACGGGTCCGTGGCTCCGGACTGGCAGGCCGAGCCGCCGCTGACAGCCACGCCCTTCAGATCCATCGCGATCACCAGGGCTTCGGCCTCCAGGTGCGCGAAGTACAGGTTGGTGGTGTTCACCACGCGTTCCGCGCCTGCTCCGTTGACCTCCACCTGCGGTACGGAGGCCAGAATGCCGGCCTCCAGCTTGTCGCGCAGGCGGGCAAGCTCTGCCGTACCACCGCTTTCCAGAAAACCACGGGCAATCTCCGCCGCGCGGCCCAGGCCGGCGATGCCCGGAAGGTTCTCCGTCCCGGCGCGGCGCTGGCGCTCATGGCTGCCGCCATACAGCAGCGGACGCAGGTGCAGCCCACGACGCACGTACAACGCTCCGGTGCCCTGCGGGGCGTACATCTTATGGCCGGAGATCGACAGCAGGTCCACGCCCAGCGCTTTCACATCGATGGCCAGCTTACCCGCGGCCTGCACGGCGTCGGTATGGAACAGGGCGTTGCCCTCATGCGCAATGGCAGCCAGCTCTTTGATCGGCTGAATCACGCCGGTTTCATTGTTGGCCATCATGATGGAGACCAGCCGCGTATTTTCCCGCATGGCGGAGCGCAGTGTCTCCGGCTGGATGACGCCCGCACTGTCCGGACGCAGGATGGTCACCTCGACGCCCCGGCGCTCCAGCTCCTCGGCGGCGTTCAGAATGGCATGGTGTTCGATCGCGCTGGTGATCAGGTGATCGCCGCGATTGATCTCGGTTGCAACCTGCAGGGTGCCGAACAGGGCCAGGTTGTCGCTCTCGGTGCCACCGCTGGTAAAGACGACCTCCGCGGCGCGGCATTTCAGCAGCGCGGCAACGGCATTGCGCGCCTGCTCCACGGCGGCCCGGGCCTGCTGTCCCGGCTGGTGGATCGACGACGCATTCCCGAAGCGCTGCGTATAGAAGGGGAGCATCGTCTCCAGAACTTCCGGCAGCACCTGTGTGGTCGCGTTGGCATCCAGATAAACCCGGCGCATATCTTCCATTCTAGTCTTGATGACGGCTCTGCCCGCGGCTTGGTACGCTGATGGCTCAGTCAGGCGCACCTAAGGAGAAGCAATGAAGACCAGGATCCTCGCGATTGCGATGGCCGCTGTGTGTAGTGCAACCATGTTCGGGCAGATGCCCGCTGCCGCGCCCTCCGGCCCGGTGGAACCGGCCAAGGCCGCCGACTTCCTCGTCTCCGGCGCGGAGAAGGACTTCATCAGCCTGCTGGAAGCCATGCCGGCCGACAAGTACAGCTTTGCCCCCTCGGCCAGCCTGTTCAAGGCCCCGGAGTCGGTCGACTTCAAAGGCGTGCGCACCTTCGCGCAACTGGTCACGCACACCGTGCAGGCCAACTACTTTTACTGGGCTCCGGTACTGGGCGAGAAACTCGACCAGGAGAAGATCGCCGCCATCGGTAAACTCACCGACAAGGACGCCATCGTGAAGGCCGCCAAGGAGTCCATGGAGTACGGCCACAAGGCCGCCGCTTCCATCACCGCCGCCAACGCCTTTGAGGGCGCGGGCCGTGGCGCTGCCTCCACCAAACTCATCTCGCTCGCCGGTGGCGTCATCCACATCCGCGACGAATATGGCCAGATGGTTGTCTGGGGCCGCATGGTCGGCGTCGTACCCCCCGCCAGCGCCGGACGTCCGGCTGCGAACCCCACCAACAAATAAAGAAGCGGCAGAAAGAGCAAAAGAGCACGGCGACTCAGCCGTGCTCTTTTTGTGTTTCCAGGAGTCTTCGTTATCGATGCACCCGGGGTGCACCCTCACGGAGTAAGGGTGGGTGAGGCAGACACTGAATGCCCAACCAAACCGAGGTAGGGTCTATGGCGTGCCCTGGTATGAGCGATGGAAAGGGTTGCGCAGTGAGAGGATGACCGAAACGCCCGTGGTGTCGTAGTTCAGACGCGTGCTGTGGCTGTAAAAGCCGGAGACGCTCATCGTACGGTTCAAGGGGACATCGAGGATCGTGTCAAAGCCGTTGTCCTCCGCCAGGCCCACACCCACCGCCTGCTGCGTCCAGCTATTGCCGCGCCGGAACTGGCGATAGATCTTCTGGTCGCCAAGGGGCAGGTTCTCAAAGGCCGATGCCGTGAAGGCGGCGCGGAAGGGCAGAAGGAACTGTGCCCCGGCCTGGAAGTGCGCAATGTGGCCGACGGTGGTGTAGTTCCGCTGGATCTGCCGGTCCACCAGGCTCGAGGTATCGCCAATGCCGGTCTCGGCAAACGGAGCGACGCGGCTGAAGATGTAGTCCAGCCGGTGGTTCAGGTTATAGGTCGCCTGGCCATTCCCCAGGCCCACGCTGTCGGCCCCGCTGGGCAAGGAGAGCGTGGCGGAGCCGGTGTAGGTAAACGCCCTGCCAAAGTCCGTGGTGTAGCGCGTCGCAATCGAGGTGTCCCCCATCAGGTTGCGCATTGACTTGAGCGAGTATGTCGTTGGAGCAGCCGGTCCGTTTCCACCGGATGGAGACGCCGGGGCAGCCTTGGCGGCATAGGCATGCACGCTCAGAAACGCGGGGACCGACAGGTCCATGGACCAGTGCTGATTGAAGCGGTAAGCGATGACCGGAATGGTCATCTGCGTCCAGCCCAGGGCCGAGTTATGCACGGAGGAGGAGATCAGCCTGAAGGTGAAGACGTGCCGGCTGGGCTCGGGCAGGCTTTCAAGCTGGTAGCCGTTGCGTACTTCGGCCATGGCCAGTTCGGCGGCAACCGCATCGTCCAGGGCGCTGTCATCGGCTGTGGGTGCTTGCGAGATGGAGACCTCGGTTACGGCGTTCTGCGCGTGTGCGGCGGCGGCAAAACATACCGGCAGCAGGCATAGGCCCACAATGGTTCGCACCAGGCGCAAAAAACACTCCAAGGGAAGACTAGGCCAAGGGTATCCCTGGCCTGGTCTCTGTTGCAATGAAATTTTCGTGTGATTTAGCGCTGTTCCAGCGGAATATACGGTGCCGGATACTCCGGCCCGATGTAGTTGGCGCGCGGCCGGATCAGACGGTTATCGTCATGCTGTTCAATCACATGCGCCGCCCAGCCGGAGATACGCGAGACCGCGAAAATCGGCGTGAACAGGTCAATGTCAATGCCCAGCATGGTGTAGGTGCTGGCGGAATAGAAGTCCACATTCGCGTTCAGCTTCTTCTCGCCCTTTACATACAGCTCAATCTCGCGCGACATGCCGTACCACTTGCTTCCGGTGGACTGGGACAGCTCCTCGCTCATCTTGCGCAGGTGCGTGGCGCGCGGATCTTCGGTCTTGTAGACGCGATGGCCAAAGCCGGAGATCTTTTCCTTGCGGGCGAACATGTCCTTGACGTACTCGACTGGGTCCGCACCGGCCTTTTCGATGGCGTACAACAGGCGCATCGTGGCCTCGTTGGCGCCGCCGTGCAGGGGCCCCTTCAGAGCGCCGATGGCGCCGGTAATAGCGGAGTGCATGTCTGAGAGGGTTGCCGCGATGACCCGGGCGGCGAAGGTAGAAGCGTTCAGTTCGTGGTCGGCGTGGAGGATCAGGGCCACGTCCATGGTCTTGGTGGCGGTCTCGGAGGGTTTCTCGCCATTCAGCATCCACAGGAAGTTCGCGGCATGCGAGAGCGATTTATCCGCCTCGACCACAGGTTTTCCTTTTCGAATGCGATCGAAGCTGGCCACGATCATCGCTACCTGCGCGGTCAGGCGGAAGGCCTTGATCACGTTGGCGTCATGCGTGACGGCGTTCTCGGCGGGGTCATTGCCTTCCGGATAGATCGACAGCAGGCTGGTGGCCGTGCGCAGAACCTCCATCGGAGTCGCGTCCTTCGGTACCGTCTTCAGAAACTCGATCACAGCCGGGGGCAGCGAGCGCGCCTCGGCCAGCTTCTGGGTGAAGTCCGCCAGCTCTGCCTTGTTCGGCAGCTTGCCGAACCACAGCAGGTAGGTGGTTTCTTCAAAGGTAGACTTCGGTGCAAGCTCATGAATGTCGATGCCGCGGTAGGAAAGAACACCGGCTTCTCCGTCGATCCAGCAGATACCAGAGTTCGCGGCAATAATGCCTTCCAGGCCTTTCGGTGCGGCGGTCGTCGTTGACATGCTGAGCTCTACTCCATAAGAGAACGTGAAATTCGTTCTAACGGTTATAGCGCAGGCCCGCGACGCTTGTCATGACCGCCGTGCGAATAGCGGTCAGAATGTGCGATTTGCGGCATACGCCGTCATGATCTGCGGCAACGCCTCTCCGGCTACTTCCAGCCCAAGGGCGCGGGCCGTTGCCGCCACCAGTTGAATGCCGTTGCGATAGTGTCCCATCGCGGCATACAGACCCTCTTCCAGGGCGCCGATCAATGGCAGTCCGTCCGGGCTTCCAGGCCGCAGACCGGCCCATGTTTCCACCACCCGCGCCGCGGCCACGGGCGGAAACAGTTTCTCCGCGCGCATCTTCAGCGCGGCAATATCGGCCGCATGCACGGTCTTGTCATAGCCGGCGTCTTCAATGGTTGCGCCTATCACCAGCCGGTTGCCTCCGCGCGGAATCAGGTAGATCTCCGGCGTGCGCACCACGGTGTCCAGCGGAGCTTCCATCTCCACGGCCATCATCTGTCCCTTGCGCGGGAAAACCGGAAGTTGGCGCGGTCCACTCCAGCTACCCGTGCATAGCACAACGCGCGCGGCGGCAATCTCTCCCTGAGATGTGGCCAGCTTCCACCCGTCCAGCTCACGCGTGATGGCCTCAACCGCGCACATCGTCTTCACGGCAATGCCGTTGCGATCGCAAGCCGCACGCAACGCCGCACCCAGGTCGCGCGGGTCCAGCGAGCCTTCGGTTTGCAGCGTCCAGGCATAACCATCGCCCTTGAGTCCAAGCTCGTTGACCAGTTGCAGGGCCTCCAGCGACGACTCGCCCTCATGCGCGCCCTGCAGGCAGCGGTGGGTACGCAGCGGAATCCGCAGGTCGCTCAGGTCTTCCACGCGGGCAAGAAACTCCGGGTACAGCTCGCGCGACCAGGCCGAGAGCGGCCATAGTTCCGCCGGGTTCTCCGGATCATCGACAGCCAGCATGCCGCCCGCGGCCCAGCTTGCTTCCTTCGCCGGTTCTCCTTTGTCAGCCACAACCACGGAGAATCCCCGCCCACGCAGCTCCAACGCCACGGCCAGACCGATGACTCCTGCTCCTACGACGGCAACATCCAACCTCTGCATACGGCTATTGTAGAAACTCGTCTACCAGTGCAGGTGGGCGGGCTATACTTTGCCCCAGCAAGGAGAACGGGTCAACATGAGCGAAAACGAACAAAGGCAGATGTCCGGAGCTTTTATTGCGGTGGTCTTCATCGCGCTGGCACTTGGAATTGGATCCCTTATCTGGTGCTACGGTCTGCAGAACCACATCGGCGAAGCGGAGAAGAACCTGACCGCCGCCAAGGCCGAAAACGCCGCTCTGAAAGAGAGCCTCGCTTCCACCAATGCCCGCCTGAAGGCCGCCACCGAGACGCTGGGCGCCAGCGTCGGCATGACGCAGAAGCAACTGGAGCAGCGCGCCCAGAGCATCCTTGCAGCTCAGAAGGCTGCCGATGAAAAGCTGATCGCCGCTCAGGAAGCCACCAGCAAGCAGGTCGCTTCGGTGTCCAGCGAGGTCAGCAATGTGAAGACCGATGTTGGTGGCGTGAAGACCGATGTGGCCACCACGAAGGCTGACCTGGATTCCACCAAGAGCCAGATGCAGCGCATGATGGGCGACGAAGGCAAGATGAGCGGTCTGATCGCCGCCAACCACGACGAGCTGGAGATTCTGAAGCACAAGGGCGACCGCAACTACTACGAGTTCACCCTGCAGAAGGGCGCACAGCCCACGCTGCTCTCCACCATCAAGGTCAAGCTGAAGAAGGTCGACCAGAAGAAGGGCAAGTACACGCTGGAGATCTCCTCCGACGACCGCACCATTGAGAAGAAGGACAAGACCATGATGGAGCCGGTGCAGTTCTACTCCGGCAAGTCGCCCGCTCTGTTTGAGATTGTGGTCAACAACGTGAACAAGAACCAGGTCAGCGGCTACCTCTCCACACCCAAGAGCTAACCACAGCTTTTGAAGTACCACGGGCAGGGCCAACGGCCCTGCCCGTGTGTTTTCCCGGAAGGAGCAGGGGGCGCCTTCAGCCCCGGTCTGCTACTTCAGCTCCGCCTTCACCGCATCCATGTGATACGGAGCCACGGCCACCTCGGCACTCTTGCGCTTGTCCCAGGTCGCCTGCGTCGCATCCTTGAAGCCAAGCAGCAGAATGCCTTCCAGGTCTCCCTTGGCAGGCACCTCACTGTCGCGCAGCAGCAGCTTGCCGTTGGCCGCTGCCGCCCTCACCTCAGGAAACGCCGTGAAGACCGCGGGCGCATCGTCTTTCTCCGATGCGCTGGTCTCCAGCTCCGCGCCCTCTGCCGTCGTCAGTTTGGCGGTGTAGTTCTTCAGCGAAAGTGGCGTGTCCAGGTTGTTATGCACCTTCACCGTGGCCACGACGAACAGCGTGTTCTCATCGGCGTCCGTCTTGCCAAGGATCTTCAACGTGTTGCTGTCGTTGGAGTACGTCACCTTGGTGGGCACAATCTTCATCTGCGTAAGTGCGACGGTAGCCGGAGTATGCGGGCTGTGGAAGTAGATGCCGGCGGCAACCGCGGCTAGAACAACGCCGGCAATCACGATAGGCAACAGAAGGGCATTGGCAGGGCGGTGCGTCTGCTGAAACTGCATCAGGGGCTCAGGTCTCCTTATGGCCTTGGACGAAGCGCGCGAAGAAACTCTTCCGGCGTGTAGGTATTGATCACATCGAGCGGCGTCAGCCATGCGCGACGCAGTTGCGCTATGCCAAACGGCATCTGGTCAAAGTCAGTAATGGAGTGCGCATCGGTGTTGATGGAGATGCGGCAGCCCAGCTCTTTCGCAAGCCGCAGGTTGCGGTCGCTCAGGTCAAGCCGCGGCATGCCTGTATTGTGCTCGACGACAACACCCAGCTCGGCGCAGCGGCGCAGAACGCGCTCCAGGTCAAAGTTGAAGGGCTCGCGCGCCAGCAGAAGGCGGCCCGTGGGATGGCCGAGAATCCGCAGGTAAGGGTTCTCCACCGCGCGCAAAATACGGTCGGTCATCTCCTCGTACGGCTGGTTGAACAGCGTATGTACGGAGCCGATCACAACATCCATCTGCGCCAGCGTGCTGTCTTCCAGGTCCAGCGTTCCGTCGCCAAGAATGTCGACCTCCATGCCGGCGAAGACACGGATGCGGCCTTCCATCGCGCGGTCGACTTCGCGGATGGCGGCAATGTGTTCGATCGCGCGCGCATCGTCCAGGCCGTTGGTCATGGCCAGGTTCTTGGTGTGGTCGGTAATGGCCAGAAAGCTGTAGCCCTTGGCCAGCGCCGCTTCAGCCATCTCGCGGATCGTCGCCTTGCCGTCGCTGGCCGTGGTGTGCGCATGCACATCCCCGCGAATATCTCTCAGATCGATCAATCCAGGCAGCGTGTGGTTCTGCGCGGCTTCAATCTCGCCATTGTTCTCGCGCAGCTCGGGCGCAATGTAATCCAGGCCCAGCGCGTTGTAGATCTCTGCTTCGCTGGCTGCCGCGACCACGGAGTTATCGTCCATGCGCGCCAGGGCATACTCGCTCAGCGTGTAGCCCATCTTGATGGCCCGCTGCCGCAGCGCAACATTGTGCATCTTCGATCCCGTGAAGTACTGCAACGCCGCGCCGTAGCTTGCCCTGGGCAGCATGCGGACATCCACCTGCAGGCCGTTGCGCAGGTTGAAGCTCACCTTGTTCTGCCCCTTGGCGATCAGGTTGGCGATCAGCGGCAGGCTGGCGACATGTTCCACCACCTCTGCCACGCGGTCGGTTTCGCAGGCCGGACCGGTCACCAGCAGATCCAGGTCGCCAACGGTTTCCTTCCCGCGGCGGAGTGATCCAGCCGGCGTGACGGATTCAATGCCGGGAAACTCGCGGATCAGCGCAGAGATGCGCTCGGCGGTCGCCGTGGCGTCGTCAATGCGATAGCGGCCGCTGTTCTTGCGGAAGTCTTCAATGCCCTTCAGAATTTTGTCGACCTGCTTCTGTCCGAAGCGCGGAAGGTCGTTCAGCTTGCCTTCTTTCGCGGCGGTTTCCAGCGAATCGATGTCGGCCACGCCCAGCGCGCTCCAGATCAGGGCGACTGTCTTCGGTCCCATGCTGGGCAGCTTCAACAGGTCCAGCATGGTGGGTTTGTATTTCAGCAGCAGCTCCTCACGCATGGGCATGGAGCCGGTCTTGACCAGCTCCACAATGTTGGCGGCCATGCCTTTGCCAATGCCCGCAATGGCAAGCAACTGCTTGGGCTCGTCCACAAGGGTGGCAAGCTGCGTGGTCTGCTGCTCTACGGCCTCTGCGGCGCGGCGGTAGCTGCGGATACGGAACGGGTCGGCGGCGTCGATCTCCAGCAGATCGGCGGTCTCATCCAACAGGCGTGCAATGGTGACATTTTCCATGAATCAAAAGCGGACAAGGCTATCCTGAGCCCTGTCCGCTAGTATGCACCGTGGATGCAGGTGGAAGAAATTCGTTGCTGTCTTCGCTAAGACGCTTCTTTCAGGCGGATGACCTGATCCGCCTGTGGACCCTTCTGGCCTTCGATAATGTCGAACTCGACTTCATCGCCTTCCTTCAGGCTTTTGTAGCCGTCTAGCTGAATGGAGCTGTAGTGGACAAAAACGTCCGGGCCGTCGTCGCGGCCCAGGAAGCCGTAGCCTTTTGCGTTATTGAACCACTTCACTTTGCCCTTGTACTGTGCCACGTTCGTCGAACCTCGGGGAGGGGAAGTCGGCGCGGGAACAGACTCTTCCCGCGCGTGACAGATATGACGCGGGTGATGGGGAGGAAGGTTTTCTGGAAGATGAATGGGCGGCCCCGCACCGGCAGCCGCCCAAAATGGTTTTGACCGGGCTAAACTGTTCCCGCGCGGCGCAGAGCCTCATACACGGACAGCCCGATAATCGTCTTTCCGTCGTGAATCCTGCCCTCGTTGCGCATCTTCAACAACTCCGACAGGCGGATGCGCAGAATCTCGATCTTCTCGTCCTCTTCCGGCTGGGCCACGCCTTCGGTCAGCTCCGTGGCCAGGAAGATTTCCATCCACTCGCCCAGGAATCCGGGACTGGCGTAATAGCGAACCAGCTTGCGCCACTTCTTGGCGCGGTACCCGGTCTCTTCAATCATTTCGCGCTTGGCGGCGGCCAGCGGCTTCTCGTCGGCCTCACGCCGGCCCGCGGGCAGCTCCAGAAGGAACTGCTGTGCCGCCTGGCGGTACTGCCGCTCCATGATGATGAACGGATCACGCTTGTTGGTGCGGTCGTCGACGGCCAGAATCACCACTGATCCGTTATGCCGGATAATGTCGCGCTGCGAGACCACGCCGCCCGGTTCCTTCACGGTCTCAGACCATACCTTGAACAGCGGGCCGTCGTAGGCCAGCTTCTGGTCCAGCAGTTTGGCTTTGCCGGTGCGCTTTGCCGGGGCTTTCTTCGCCGTGGTTTTCACGGATTTCTTAATCGCGGTTGTCTTGGTCGCCATAAAACTAAACCTAACACTCTGCATCATATGGACGTGCTGGTGAATCTAACCGTGAAACGCGAATTTCATGATGCACCCAATGACCAAACTCGCATGGCAAACGTCTCTTCCTTACAGTGAAAGTTTAGGAAACGAGTTGTGCCAGTGTGCGAGACTCATCTGTGTGCCTCTGCACGAGTAAATTTCATGCGGTCTGAGTGCTACCCCATCACGGTGCTGCCCGGCGTCTCGCGTCTTTTTCGCGAGTACCTTGCCCATTGGGAAAATCCCATCTTTTCTGAGAGCTTCGGCGGCCATCCGCTCGACACGGCCTGGCACCAGAAGGCGCCCACGCTGACCCCGGAGCATCGCGCCCGTCTGGTCTCGCTGCTGGAAGCCCAGAACCCTGACCCATCGCCCGCGGCCCGCAAGCATCTTGACATGCTGCGCGACGGAGCCGGTGTGGTGGTCAGCGGACAGCAGGTCGGCATCTTCGGCGGCCCGCTCTTCACGCTGTTCAAGGCCGCCACCGCCATTCGCCGCGCGCAGGAGGCCACCGAGGCCGGACATCCGCATGTACCCATCTTCTGGCCGGCGACGGAAGACCACGACCTGGACGAAGTGAACCAGGTCGAGCTTCTGAGCAAGTCCGCGCCGGAGCATCTGAAGCTCACCACGCTGGAGCACCGCGCCATCGCCGTCGGCAAGGTGACCTTGCCCGAGGAGATTACCGCGCTGGTCGACCAGGTAACCGACCTGCTGGCATGGGCTCCAATTACCGAGAGCCTGAAGCGCCACTATGTTCCCGGCAAGACGCTTTCCGACGCCTTTACAGGTCTGTTGCGCGAGATCTTCGCCGCCGAAGGTCTGCTGACCCTTGACGCAGCCGAGCGCGGCTACCACGAACTTGGCGCCCCGGTTCTGCTGGCTGCCCTGGAGCAGGCTGCGCAGCTGGAAGCCTCCGTGCGTGCCCGTTCGCAGGCTCTGGTCGATGCCGGGTACCACGCACAGGTCCTCCTGCCCGACGATGGCAGCCTGCTCTTCCTCTTCGACGAGCAAACTGGCCAGCGCCATCCGTTGCGGCACAAGGACGGTGCATGGAAGGCCGGCCATGCCACCTACACGACGGAAGATCTGAAGTCTCTGCTGGCTGTATCGCCGGAACGTTTCAGCCCGAATGCTCTGTTGCGTCCCGTTTTCCAGGACCAGATTCTGCCCACCTCCGCCTACATCGGCGGACCGGCGGAGATTGCCTACTTCGCGCAGTCAGGCGTGCTCTATGACGCCATCCTCGGCCGCCGTACCGTCATCATGCCGCGTATGTCAGCCACGCTGATTGAGCCCGCGATTGAAAAGGTCATGGCTCAGCATGAGCTCAGCCTGGGCGACGGCTTCACCAGGGCCGAAGATCTGGCTCTGCGCCTCGGCGCACGCGCCATGCCGATTGAGGGCAAGAAGAAGCTGCAGGCCGCGGGCAATGCCCTGGACCGCGAGCTGGACGCGCTGCTGGGCTGGATGAAGTCGGTGGATGCGGAGCTGGCACGCTCGGGTGAGGTCTCGGCCTCCAAGATGCGCTACCAGATGAATCGTCTGCGCCGCATGTCCGCTCGCTTTGAGCAGCAGAAGAACGATTCGCTGCGCAAGCACGCCGATGCCATCACGCTGAACCTGTACCCCGAAGGCCATGTGCAGGAGCGCGCCATCGCCGGTATCTGGTACCTGGCCCGCACCGGCGACGACTTCCCCTCGGAGCTCGTCCGCCACGCCGGGCAGGAGTGTACGGGGCACAAGGCGATCTATCTCTAGTTGTCAGGGAAGAACCCCTGATTTTGAAATGTGTGCCCACCCTCATGACGTCGGGGTGGGTTCAACGCCGTCACCCTGCCGGAGTAAAATCCTCCTCATGGCGAAGTCGAAGGTGGAACAAGCGTTTGAAGTGATGTGTCCGGATTGCGATGCAATCCTGAAGATTGATCCCGTTACCCACCAGGTCATCAGCCATACACCCGCGCCCAAAAAGCGCACCTTTGACAGCCTCTCGCAGGCATCCGCCGCTCTGAAGGAGCAGGACGAGCGCCGCGACTCGCTTTTCCGCCAGTCGGTCGAGGCCGAGAAGAACAAGGACGACCTGCTGTCAAAGAAGTTCGCCGAAGCCGTGAAGAAGGCAAAGGAATCTCCACTCACCGGCAAACCACTGCGCGACTTCGATCTGGATTAAGCCAAATCGGTAGATGGACTTTTTTTGAAAGCTTCAGCTTTCAAAAAGGATGAAGCAGTGGCCTCCAGGCCGCTGAAAGAGCGGGCAAAGATGGAAGGGCTTTAGCTCTGGGTCTTATTCGAACTCCCAGAACTAAAGCCCTTTCTCTGTCTCTCTGTTTTTGGGGCTTAAATCTTTCCTGCAAACGGCTACGCCGGCAGGTCTTCCACAACCTCATCCACAAAGCACCATCCCCAGGCCTCGCCCGGCTCAATCGAACGCATGATGGGGTGCTTGGTGTCGTGGAAGTGCTTGGTCGCATGCTTGTTGGGCGAGGAGTCGCAGCAGCCCACATGGCCGCAGATCAGGCACATGCGCAGGTGAACCCAGGTGCTACCCATCTTCAGGCATTCCTCGCAGCCCTTGGCGGAAGGAACAACCGGGTGCAGATGGGCAAAGTGCTTACAGGCATGCTGGGACACGAGGGGAATCTCCTGAAAAAGCGGTATATGAGGCAACTCGTCGAAAGCGGCTGCCGGGAACTCTCAAAACAATCGTACTTGGACATTCTTTCACGCCGGGAGTGCAACGTGTCCTGCAGACCCATCTTTTGCAGGAAGCAATTTGTACTATGGGTAAAGCCTGCAACTATCTGGAAGGTTTCTCTTGAAACTCATACCGCTGTGTTTTTCCTGTGCACGTCTTATGTGCCTGCTGCTTGTTTCGATGAACCTTCACGGACAGATTTCATTTACCTCCGCGGTTAATCTGGCGCTTCGCAACAGCCCGCGTGTGAAGATGGCCGAAGCGGATATTGCGAAGGCAATCGCTGTTCTCTCAGAGTCGCGTACTGTCTATATTCCGCAGCTGAATTTCGGTTCGGGATTAGGCTATTCCTACGGGTTTCCCGTCGGTCAGCCGACGCTCTATAACGTTGGAATCCAATCCCTCGTCTTTGATCAATCGCAGGTCAATTCCATTCGTGCGGCAAAGAGAGCTCTGGAGAGCGCGAAATATGCCTTGGTGGATGCACGTCAGGGGGTCGCCGAAGATACGGCTCTCACGTACATTGCCCTCGCCTTTGATCGTCAACGTCTCACCGTTTTGCAGCAACAGCAGGGAATCGCCATTCATCTCATGGAGATAGTGCGTGCCCGTCAGCAGGCGGAACAGGACAGCGCCATGGAACTCACGAGATCGCGCCTGACCTCGGCACGAGCCAACCTTGCCAGGCTCCATACGGAATCCGATATTTCATCTCATCTGGCGCACTTATCTTCTTTGACAGGTCTTCCGGTCGAAGCGCTGGCCATTGACCCGGACAGCATTCCATCGGCGTCGGGTATTCCAGATACCAAGCAGGAAAAAGAGAAAGGTGCCGTGGCCAGCAAGGCCGCATACCTGAATGCGGAGTCCAAATCCCAGATAGCATCCGGAGATTCACGCAAGCTATACCGGCCACAGGTCAGTTTTACATTCCGGTACGACCGTTATGCAGAGTTTAACAATTATCAGGACTACTACAGAAAGGACTCCTTTCACGTAAATAACCTCACGGTTGGCACATTGGTGAATCTTCCCATCTTCAATCCCCAACTCAAGGCCAAGGCGCGTGAATCGCTGGCTGACGCCATGCACGCGCGGTATGACGCAGATCGCCTGAAGCTGGAGTTCCTTGAGAGCCGGGCAAAAACGATTGCTTCGCTTGCAGAGTTATCCGCCAAAAGTGAGATTGCTTCTCTTGAGCGAGAAATTGCAGAGCAGGATTTAGAAGTATTACAAATCCGGCTTCAACAGGGGAGTGGAAGCCTCTCCCCGCCCGCCACTCCGAAGGATGAGCAGAATGCCCGTCTGCAGGAGCGGCAGAAATATATTGATCTGCTGGAGGCAGAGCATCAGCTTTATGCCGCGCAGATCAGCGCCTTGCGGATGACGGGCCAGCTTGAGGAATGGCTCAGGGCATCTGTTCGGGGAAGTCTCAACCCCCAAACGGTTGTTCCATGAGAGAACACGCACCGCGTGAAGCATGCTATCTGAAGTCTCAAGATTGCTGACATTGGCGGGAGGGGACGGAATCTGCTGGTAGGCGAGGCAGGGATCGAACCTGCAACCCCGAGCTTAGAAGGCTCGTGCTCTATCCAATTGAGCTACTCGCCCGCCTGTGTTGATTGTATGCGAGGGTGGCTTGGGCTGTGCCAGGAGAATCAAATCCACTTGTTGCGGCGTATTTTCCGTGGGATGATGGCGGCATGATGCGCCGGTCTGTTCGTGCAGTTCTCGTGCTGTCTGCCGGAATGCTGCTGCCCTTTTCCTATGCGCAGCAGCCTTCGAATGCCGCCAATGAATTTCATGTGGACGGCTCGTGCCACATCTATGAAACGGTTCCCGGACCAAAGGGGCCAATCGCGCGACGGTACAAAGATCGTGGCATCTGCGACGCGGGCACCGTCCATGAATCTTCCCGGACAGAGACCGACATGAGCCTCCCCAGACGAAACCGCATCCATGTCACCATCCGTGAGCGAACCTTCACGTTGCACAACCCCACGCCGGAGCCGGCAACCTTCGTTCTGGAACAGAAAGTACCGAAGGGCTGGGAGGTGGATTCCGATCCGCAGCCGAACAAGTTGGAGGGCACTGTGGCAACGTACGTGGTATTGCTGGCCCCGCGACAGACGGTAAGCCTGCATGTGGGCGAGCGGAATCCGCCACCGCTATAAGAAAGATTGCGCCCGTGCACCGTGCGGTAC
Source organism: Terriglobus tenax (assembly GCF_025685395.1). Classification (NCBI taxonomy): domain Bacteria; kingdom Pseudomonadati; phylum Acidobacteriota; class Terriglobia; order Terriglobales; family Acidobacteriaceae; genus Terriglobus; species Terriglobus tenax. Next base: position 2,716,097 of record NZ_JAGSYA010000004.1, read on the forward strand.
ACGGGCGCAATCTTATGCGTCCTGCAGTGCGGTTACGGCTTCTTCTCGTGCCTTGGTCAGCGTCTTCACCCAGTCGCCTACGGGCTTGAACTCCATGCAGATCACGCCGGTGTACTTCAACTCGGCCAGCTTCTTATAGATATTCGGCCAGTACATCTCGCCGGTGCCGGGCTCATGGCGTCCGGGGACGTCGGCCACGTGGACCAGGCCCACCAGATCGATATTGCCATCCAGCTTCTCGATCAGATTCCCGGCCTGCCGCTGCTCATGGTAGAAGTCGTACAACACCTTGATGCGCGGGCTGTTCACCTCGCGGCAGATGGCGAAGGCTTCGCTTACGCTCACCACCGCCTCTTCCTTGTGCTCCAGCAGGTCGATCGGTTCCAGCACAATCTCCATCTGGTCTTTCTCCAGCACATCGGCGGCATACTTCAGCGTGTCCACAATGGCGGCGCGCTGCTCGGCGGGCGTCTGCGTGGGCACGCGGTTGAAGGCGGTGTAGATGAACTGTTTGCAGCCAAGCTCCTTGGCTCCCGGAATCGCCTTCACCAGGTCGTCATGCAGGGCGGTGCGCTTGGTGTGGTCGGCCAGGGCATTGCGGCCTGGTACGGCGGAGTCCACGCCCAGCTTCAGCCGCTTCAGCGCAGCCTGGTTGGTCTTCCATTCCTCGGGAGTCCACTTCTCGTACTCATTGCCTACCTCCACCGAGGTGTATCCCGCCGCAGCCACCATCTCCAGCTTCTGCACAAAGCTGATTTTGTTGTCGATGGTCCACAGCATGACAGAGAAGGTGTTCTTCGGCGCCGGTGCGGCCACGGCCGCTTCTACTCCGCCCAGAAACGGCATAACGGCTGCGCCAAACGAAAGCTTATGAAAGTCGCGACGGTTCATCATGAGTCCTCAGAAATCTCCCAGTGCAACGCGTGTACGATCACGGCGGCTGCCAGAGAAGTATAACGATGCGCGGAGAATTACCGCGACAAATCGGCTGGCGCGGGGTATGAGTTATGCATAGCATTCATCCCTGCCTTGTGAGCCCATGCCCGTATGCGCCAGCGTTTGCTTCGCCGCGGTCTTCTTGTCTTGAGTCTTCTCTATGGTGCCGCCGCCGCACAGCAGCCGGCTCCACCCCCTCCCATGAACGCGCAGGAACAAGCCGGGCTGGATGCCTTGGCCGTGGCCTACGATCCTGCCATCTTCCGGAATCTTCTGCCCACTGCGCAGCTGGACGCCCTGAAGGTGTACGACGGCCAGCCCGCAAAGGCGATTTTCAAGGACAAGCAGTTCAAAGCCATCTTCAAAAGCATCGTTCCGGACTGCATGTTTCATTACGGCAAAGACATGGACTCCCGCGATGCCGTGCAGATGGTCATGGATGGCTCCAAAACGCCCATTCGATTACGCGAGGGGCGCTACCTACTGGTCTCAGGGGATGACGGTCCTTATCTGGCGGGCCGGGCATTTGTATGGATCGATCTTCAGGAGGGAATCGGGCTCGCCGGTTTCTACTTCCATCCCACCAACGGTGAGCCTACGCCGACAGTTACCGTCTTCTCCCGCCAGGTGAAGGAGACCTCCATGAGCATGGGCCAGCTTCCGCCCGAGTTTGCACGCGACGTGGAAAGCTGGTCGCGCAGCGAGCGCGTGCCGTTGGTCACCACGCGCTACTTCATCGGCGAAAACAAGAAGCGTCTTCTGCTGGCGCATGATGAGGAGTACTGCACGCAGTTGGATGGGGCCACGGCTGCGCCCGGCAGCGGCTGCCAGCAGATGGATGCCGACTCCGCCGAACTGGACATGAATGCCGCGTATTACCTGCAACAGGTGCACTATGCCACCAACGCCACGGCATGGATGATCAACGGTCCCGAGCAGGTGGCGTGGCTAGACATCCGCACGCGAACCTGCGGTGTGGATACGGCATGCCGTGTGCGCGTCACTCGCGAGCATACAGCGGTGATGATCGGGCGTCCGGTGCATGCTCCGCACCCGGTGCCACATCCCATTGGGCATCGGTAAAAGGAATTCTGTTAGGGCGCGGCGTCTTTGCTGCGCAGCAGTACCACCACGTCGCCCAGCGCATCCGCCCAATGGCGGTAAGCTTCATTTGCGTCCTGCCCCAGCGCTTTCACATACAGCGTGACAGCGTAGCCTTCCTGCACCATGCCGAAGTCCGTCACCGCGGGGCGCAGAATGAACTCAAGCTTCGCCATCGGGTGCTCCAGCTTGCCGGCAAGCCGTGTCAGCCGGTCCAGCAGCGGAGTCAGCTTGTGTGGCGACAGGAAGGCATTCCGGTCGCGCCACAACAGGTCAATGTAGCTGGCAAAGCCGCAGGGAGCCTCGTCCGGCTCCAGCAGCATCTCCATCTGCAGCATCTCCAGCTCAGAGTCGTACATCTCCCACGCATCGCACTTGGCGGTGTAGACCGGCGAGCGTGCAGCGTTCAGCGAGCGCAGGGCATGCAGCAGAGCAGCATGGTCGTCTGCCTCGGGAATCGAGTCCAGCGCATCCGGATCTTCGCGCAGATCTACAAAGGCATGCGCCGTGCCTTCGGCCTGCCAGGGAATCACGAGCACCGGGTCATGTGCTCCGGTCTCGGTCGACCACTCAGCCTGCATGGGCCTCCTGGGGAACGGGTGCGGGCACGCGGACATGCCCGGTCAGGAAGGCCAGCGTTGTGTGCTCGGCCCAGTAACCGTCGTAACTTGCGGTCCGGTCGGCAAGAAAGGCGCAATGGCCGCCGTGCGCGGTCTCCACAAAGGTAAGGTGCGGGTTCGCAGCCATCACGGAGCGGGTCTGTCGCGTTACGCGGATGAAAGGATCATCCGCTGCGTGCAGAATCAGCGTGGGCACAGCGATGCGGTCCAGCACGCGCGCGGCCGCGGCGCGGTGATAGTAGTCATCAGCCCCGGTAAAGCCGGAGTACGGCCCGGTGATGCGCTCGTCAAAGTCGCGGATAGAACGAATGTTCTTCACGCGCGCCGGATCGTAGATCTTCGGGAAGAGTTCGCATTTGCGCTGATACCGCGCCAGCAGACCGCGCAGAAACTTCCACTCATACACGCGGTTGCGTCCCTCGTGCAGTTTGTCGGCGGAGGGGCCAAGATCCATCGCGGGCGAAACGCCGACAACGCCTGCAAGCTCCGGCATGGAGCTGCCCAGCTCACCCGCCAGCTTCAACACAATGTTGCCGCCCATCGAATAGCCGATCAGGCTGATGCTGCGAACGCCATGCGTGCGGATGGCCCAGCGCATCACCTCCAGCATGTCGACGGACAGACCGGAGTGATACAAGGTCGGCGTCAGGTTCTCCGTGCCGCCGCAATTGCGCATGTTCATCCGGATGACCGACCATCCCGCATCCCACAGCTTGGCCGCGTTGCCACGCATGTACTGGGATGCCGACGAGCCCTCAAGCCCATGCAGAAGAATGGCCAGGGGCGCTTCGGCCGCTGCGGGCTGCCAGTTGCACTGGCACAGTACCTGCGTCTCCGGCTCGGTCTGGATGTATACCGCCTCGGACTCCGGTGGCTCGGCACCGCGCTTGAGAAAATTACCCACCAGCGTCTGCAGGTCGCCATGGCGAACCCAGCGGCGCGGTGTGAAATGGCGTTGATGGCTCATCGTGCGGCCACCTGTTCCAGCAGGGCAGCGGCTGCCAGCACGCCGGCCGGCTCATCCTCATGCTTGAAGTAAGCAAAGACGTCGCGCTGCTTTGTCAGCTCAGCGAACTGCGCCGTGTAGCGCGGTAGATCCTCGGCCGTGTAGTGCACCGGGTTGCGAAGGCGGTATGAGGTGAAGTCCGCTGCGGTATGCACCTCGGGCGTCACCAGGTCTTCGCTTTCGGCAATGCAGAGCGCGGTGTTGTGCTCGCGCAGCAGGTCATAGGTGGCATCGGCAAACCAGCTCTCATGGCGGAACTCAAAGGCTACGCGGTACTCCCGCAGCGTGGGTAGCGTCAGAAAGGCGGCAAGGCGGTCAAGGTCGGCCTTGAAGTTCGGCGGAAGCTGGAAGAGCAGCAGCCCCAGCTTGTTGGCCGCATAGGCATGTGCCAGGGCGCCGGTAAAGGCATCCACCGGCGAGCCACAGTCGCGCAGCCGCTTGATATGGGTAATGGTCTGCGGAGCCTTGAAGCTGAAGCGGAAGTTCTCTGGCACGGCAGCCACCCAGCCCTGCACCATGGCGTTGGTCGGCAGCGCGCGGAAGGTGTAGTTCACCTCAACCGAGTTGCAGCGTGTGCCGTAATGGGCAAGAAACTGTTTTGCGGGTGTTTTTGCAGGATAAAAGCCCGGCTTCCAGGTGGGATAGGCCCAGCCTGAACTGCCTGCGTAAAGCGTGTGCGTGGAGGTGACGGGCGATTCGCTCAAGGCACGCAATGGAAGGGGGGTGTTTGGGGCGGCTAGCGGGATTTGAACCCGCGACATCGGGTGCCACAGACCCGCGTTCTAACCCCTGAACTATAGCCGCCGTACCTCTGCAATTGTAGCAAAGGACGGCGGCCAGTGCTCAGCGAGCGCTAGTAGTACAGGTATTTGCGCCAGTTCGCATCGCTTGACCCGATCATCCGCATAATGTGGCGGCTGGTGTGCAGACTGAACGATCGCGGCTCGCGCGCCAGCTTCATGTCCGTCAGTTCATGCAGCAGGGAGTTGCCCTTTCTGCGATTGCAGCTATGGCAGCAGGCCACCAGGTTCTCCCAGGTGGACAGGCCGCCGCGTGAACGCGGCAGAACGTGGTCCAGCGTCAGTTCACCCGCCGTCAGAATAATGCCGCAGTACTGGCAGGTATTGCGGTCGCGCAGAAGAATGTTCTTCCGCGACAGTGCCCGCGTCTGGTGCGGAATACGGCGATACTCCAGCAGGCGGATGACCGAGGGCATCTCCACCTTCACGCGCGCGGAGTGCAGTTGTGCTCCCTGCGCCTCCTCCGTGCGGGCAACGCCCTTCAATACCAGCACCAGGGCGCGTCGCGCACCGCAGATATTGATGGGCTCATACGAGGCATTCAGCACCAGCACCGGGGTCTGTAGCGGAGACGATCCGCGCGTGCGTTCGGGTGCGTGGACCGGGTCCAGTCCATGTTGCATGGTGTGACACTTCGCCAGGGACTTCTGCTTGCGCGCCTTGCCGTGCATTCGTGTGCTCTCCTCGCTACGTTATCGTTCAAACCTGGTTCTGATTCGTCTCTCGAAGTCCTTCAGGAACTGCAAACTTACCCGTCCATAGCACCGGAACATCCCTCTGCGCCCGTGCCACGGTGGCAACGCGGACACTGGCCGCTCCGCCGCGCAGCAGCACGCGGCTGCACTCGCGGGCGGTCGCCCCGGTGGTGTAAATGTCATCGATCAGCAGCACATGCTGCCCTGCAATCGCGGCTTTACCCTGCACCGCAAACGCTGCGCGCAGGTTCAGCCGGCGCTGCCGCGGGGTCAACAGGTACTGGCTTTCCGTCGGCTTCACCCGCACCATCACCTCGGCCACGGCAAGACGGTAGTCATACCGGCGGTTCAGGACGCGGCATATCTGCCGGGCCAGCAGCAGGGACTGGTTATAGCCGCGCTCATTCTGCTTGCGGCGGAACAGGGGGACAGGCACCACCACCGCCCGGCTTGAGAGCCCCGGCATCTGGCGAACCTCTTCGGCCAGCTTTTCGCCCAGCAGGTGGCTGAGCACGGCAACCCGTTCAAATTTGAACAGCCCCACCATCTCCCGCAGCGTGCCCGTGTAATGACCATAGGCCACGGCCTGGGCAAAGGGAGGAGGAGAGACGCGGCAGATGCGGCACAGCGGCGCGTCCTCAAGCCGGATGGACTCAAAGCCAAGAGCTTCGCCACACAGGGCGCACATCGAGAATGTCTGGGGAGCGAGAAGTCCGCGACAGGCATCGCAGACCGGCACGCGCGAGGCGCGCAACAAGGGGCCGCGGCAAACGCGGCAATCCGAGGGGAACAGAACCGTTGAGACAGGATCCAGCAGGGGGGCGCAACTTCGCGGGAACGCGTGACTTCGCAGGTAGCGGACGCGTGCGCGCCACCGTTCCACACCGAGTTTCAGGTCAGCACTCTGACTGAAGACGCACCTCGATTGGCCGGGCGCAGCTAGAGGGAGGAAAAGCAGTCACATCTTGCGCCGGTTGCCCGAAGTATACCCACAGGTTGTGCTTCAGCGCCAGTCAACAGACAGAGAATTCCCTTGGGGTGCCTTCGCGGGTGCTTCCGTCGTTGTGTGGAAGCTGCTGGAACAACGGCAGTTAGCGGTCGCGATCGACCACGTAGCCAGGCACCCACAAAAGGGCACGCTTGGCGTCGGTGTCCGGCAGGTCGGCGATGGAAAGACGTGCTGCTTCGGCGTACGCGCGCGCGGTATCGTGCGCATATTCCAGCGATCCATGACGCTTCAGGATTTCCAGAATCTGCGTATGCGCTACGCGCTCAAAGCTGCGGTCCGCCAGCACGGTGCGAATCGCTTCGCGGTCGGCGCCGGTGCCGCGCTCCAGGGCGTGGATCACGGCCATGGTGGCCTTGCCCTCGCGCAGGTCGCTGGCCACAGGCTTGCCCAGCGTGGACTCGGTTGCCGTCAGGTCCAGTACATCGTCAATAATCTGGAAGGCCAGGCCCAGGTTGCGGCCATATTCGCCCAGCTGTGCTTCCACCGCATCCGTGCTGCCGGCCAGCGTTGCGCCCAGTTGCATGGAGACCTTGAACAGGCATGCGGTCTTGCGGTAGATCAGGTCGAAATACTCTTCCTCGTTGATCAGATGGCCCAGCTTCTGCATTTGCAGCAGCTCGCCCTCCACCATCTGCTGGGTCAGGGTGATCAGCAGGTCGAGGATATGGAAATTCTTCTCCTGCAGCGCCACGTTGAAGGCCTGCATATAGAGCCAGTCGCCGGCCAGAACGCACTTGGAGTTGCCCCAGGTGGTGTTGGAGCTGGGGCGACCGCGGCGCGTGTCCGCATCGTCAATAATGTCGTCATGCACCAGCGTGGCGGTGTGCAGCATCTCCACCACGGAGCCGAGGCGGATGCGCGAATCGCCATTGAAGCCAAGAGCCTTCGCGCTGAGCAGCAGCAGCAGCGGACGGATGCGCTTGCCGCCGCCCGCAATCAGGTACTGTGCAATGTCGGTGATTACGTCGACGTTGGAAGCCGATTGGCGTGAAAACTCATGCTCAATGGCTTCAAGATCTTCACGAAGAAGGTCAAAGACCTGAGCTGCCGTCGCAATGGGGAGAATATTCACGTTAGGCTTCAAAAATTCAATTATATCCGGCAGCAAAGCCGCCGCTCTTTCCACGGTTTGCAGTTATTTTGAACGATCTTAAATCCTGCTGTTTCCCACAAAAATCCGCTCCGCCCACTGCTTTGCCTCTTCGGCTTTGAACTCGGTAAAGCAGGCAAAGATCCAGGCATAAAGAAGTGCGGCCGCGCAAAAGGCAAGGGCAAGTCCAACGGTTACGCTATTGGGGAACCAGCGCGTGTTAGATACAGTCAGACCGGCCAGAAAAATCATCAGCGGCATATGCGTCAGGTATAGCGTGTACGAAAACCGTGCCGTGCCGCGAGCCAGCTTCTCCCCCGTCTTGCCGGAGGAGCGTTCCTTGGCTCCCAGCAGCAGCCAGATATAGGCCGTGGTGAGGATGGCAAGGATGTAGTCGGAGAGCAGCATCCTGGTTCTGGCCAGTTGCAGGGCAAGCATGGTGGCAACGGCGTAAACCACCGTTGCGGAGGCACGCAGCGCGAAACTGGTTCTGGGTGCGGGAAGATAGATCAGCACCGCGCCAAGAATCCACAGCGGAAACGAAAAGACGATCGACTTGCCGACGAACAGGCACACCCCAAGAAAGGCCAGCGCATACAGAACGCGCATCAGCGGGCTGTAACGCGACCGGATGGCCAGCAGCCCCAGCGGGAAAAGGATGTAGTACCAGAACTCGTTGGCAAGGCTCCAAAGCGCTTCGTTGGTGCCGAAGGTTGGAACCAGGATGGTCTGCACAAAGAAGACGTTTCCAAAGAACGTCGCCCCGTCGGAACGCGGATGCAGGTCGATGCGCTGGGCGAGGGGCTGGGCCGGAGCGACTCCTGGAATATGCTGCAGCAGCGCGGTTGGCTGTACCGCGTGGCTGTGAAGATAGCTGCCAAGGGAATCCCACGCCATGCACGCGAGCAGCGCCGGAATCAGTACCAGCCACAGGCGGACAAACCGGTGCGTCAGGTAACGCTTCCACGACCAGCGGTCCTGTTGCACAGACCGCAGCGCACTGCCTCCCACCAGGAAGCCGCTTAGTACAAAGAAGATGACCACCGCCTGGTGACCGAGAACGGTCACCAGGTAGGGCAGAAAATACAGCTTGCTGCCAAGGTCGTGATACTCCACAAAAAAGAAATGCCTGCAGTGGTCAGCCAGCACCAGAAGAGCCGCCGCTCCACGCAGAGCGTCGAGCGAAACCGATGCCTTCGACTTTCCAAAAGGCACAGGTGCGCTGCTGGTGAGCGGACGGTCCTCTGCCTCTACCTTCTGGGAGGTACTCTTCTTTGCGATCAAAGACGATCCTAGTTCGAGCGGTAGTTGGTGAACTGCAAATCGATGCCGAGGTCTTTGTTCTTCAGCAGAGCAATCACGCTCTGCAGTACATCGCGGTCCTTGCTGGTGACGCGTACCGTGTCGCCCTGAATGGAAGCCTGCGCCTTTACCTTTGAGTCCTTGACCAGGGCGACAATCTGCTTGGCCTTATCCGAAGGAATACCCTGCTGCAGCTTGATCTTCTGGCGAGCCGAACCGTGCGAACCCTCAACCACCTTTTCAAAGGTCAGGTTCTTGATGGAAACGCCGCGCTTGACCAGCTTCTGCTGCAGGATTTCGATGACGGACTTGAGCTTGTACTCGTCCGAGGCGCCGGTGTTGATGGCGTCCTGCCCTTCCATATCAATCTCGCCCTTGGCGTCCTTCAGGTCGAAACGGGCTTTCACTTCCTTCAGCGCCTGATCAATGGCGTTGCGTACTTCCTGAATATCTACTTTGCTTACAACGTCGAACGAATTCTCTCCAGCCATGTTCTTCTCCGAGGTTTACTTTACGCCAAAGATGCGCTGGAAGTTGGCCGTGGTGGCCTGTGCAAAGGCTTCAACGGTCATCCCACGAGCCGCTGCAATGGCCGCGGCGGTGTGCGCGGTATAGGCCGGTTCGTTGCGCTGGCCGCGGTGCGGAATGGGCGCAAGGTAAGGTGCGTCGGTCTCCACCAGGATCTTGTCGAGCGGGGTGGCCGCAGCAATCGCCATCAGGTCTTTGGACTTGGGAAAGGTGGTGTGCCCCGCGAAGGAGAGCACAAAGTTGTTGGCCAGGCTGCGCCGGGCATGCTCTTCCGATCCGCTGAAGCAGTGCATGACGCCGGTCAGGCCGCTTGGGGTCCAGTGCTCTTCGATCACTTCGAAGAGATCGTTCCAGACGTCGAGGCCGGGAAAGTTGGGAGTACCGTCGTTCGGGCGGCAGTGGATCAGGATGGGCTTCTGTGCGTCGACGGCGATCCGTATCTGACGGAGAAAGCAGGACTTCTGGATCTCCGGAGAGGGGGATTCGGCGTGGTAGTAGTCCAGGCCGATCTCGCCGACGGCGATGCAGTTCGGCTCCTGAATCAACGCTGCAAGCTGGGTGTACTCGGCTTCGGTGGCCTCATGCGCATTTCCCGGATAGATGCCTGCCGAGGCGTAAACCGCTGGTGTGGAAGCAGTTGCGGGCCGGGCGAGAGCCAGGGCGCGGGACATCTTCGAGGGCGGTTCGCCGATGCCGATGGTGAGGATCGTCTTGATTCCAGCGGAAAAAGCGCGCTCGAGGACGGCGTCGAAGTCGTCCTCAAAGCGCGGGTTGTCCAGGTGGCAGTGCGAGTCAACCAGATGCATTACTTCAGGCGTGCTCCGAGCGGTACATCTTCCAGAAAAGAAGCCAGATAGGGGTGGCCGTGGTCGCCAACGGAGGCGGCTACGATCATGCCGTTCGATTCGAGTCCGCGCATCTTGCGGGGCGCTAAGTTGGCTACAATCACGACTTTGCGGCCTACCAGTGCTTCGGGCTCGTAGAATTCGGCGATGCCGGAGAGGATCTGGCGCTGTTCAAAGCCGAGATCGACCTGCAGTTTCAGCAACTTATCGGCCTTCGGGATGCGCTCGACGGAGAGTACTTTGGCGACGCGCAGGTCGAGCTTAGCGAAGTCGTCGATGGTGATGACCGGCGCGATCGGAGCGATTCCGGGGGAGACCTCGGCCGGAGTTTCGTCGATTCTGGTGTCGTTCGGTGCGCTTAAAACGGCATTTTCGGCGCTGTTTGGCGCGTTTTCGGCGGGCTTCTGTTCGGAGTCAGTCATGGTCTGGATCAGTTCCTTGGGTGCGCGGGGGAAGATGGGGCCAAGCGTGCCGAGCTTTGTGCCGGGCTTCAGGCCACCCCACTGCAGGTTAGTGAGTTCGCCTTTTTGGGCGGATTCTTCAATATTTCCGAGTCCGAGCTGCGCCCAGACCTTGGCAGTGGTGTTGGGGAGATACGGGTAAAGCGCCGCCGTGATGTGGCGAATAGCTTCGGCGGCGTAGTAAAGCACTTCGGCCAAAAGAGACCGCTTGGTCTCATCGGCGGCCAGCTTCCAGGGAACGTTTGAGGTCAGGTAGCCGTCGGTGGAGGCGATCTCGCTCCAGATGGATTGGAGCTGGGTACCGAAGTCGTAGTTCGATGGCTCCGAACCCTCCCTAGCGTTACGAGGGAGAGGCACACCGGCCGGGGGAATTTCGCCGAAGTATTTTTCGATCATGGCGAGGGTGCGGCTGACGAGGTTGCCGTAGCCGTTGGCGAGGTCGGAGTTGTAGCGCTGGACCAGGGCGTCGAAGCTGAAGCTGCCGTCGTTGCCGAAAGGAATCTCGCGGAGGAGGAAGTAGCGGAGGACGTCGGTGCCGAAGAGGTCCTGTTCCTGCTTACTTGCTTCTGGCTTCAGAGAGCCGAAGGCGTCGAGGATGGATTCGGCGCGGACGATGTTGCCGCGGGACTTGCTCATCTTGCTTTCTTCAAAGAGCAGCCAGCCGTGGGCCTGAACCTTTTTGGGCAGAGGCAGACCTGCTGCCAGAAGGAAGGCGGGCCAGTAGATGCAGTGAAAGCGGATGATCTCTTTGCCTACAAGGTGGAGGTCGGCGGGCCAGAATTTTTCGAAGAGATTCCCACCCACCCCGCTTTGCGGTGTGGATGGGGCACCCGGATTGGTGGCTGTGTCCTGACCGTAGCCGAGGGCGGTCATGTAGTTGGCGAGAGCGTCGAGCCAGACGTAGATGACGTGCTTCTGCTTCGAGAGCGAGGCTGCGGGTTCGGGGACGGGGATGCCCCAGTCGAAGCTGCTGCGGGAGATGGAGAGGTCCTTGAGTGCGCCGGGGAGGTAGGGGGTTCCTTGTGCCGAGTAGGCGAGATTCCCACCCACCCCGCTTTGCGGTGTGGATGGGGCACCCAGATTGGTGGCATCCGGATCAGTGGCCGCGTTGACGTTGCCGCGGAGGAAGCTGAGGACTTCGTTGCGGCGGGCTTCTGGTTCTACTGCGAAGCGTCCGGACTCGATGAGGTCGATGAGCTGGAGCTGGTAGTTCGAGAGCTTGAAGAAGAAGTTCTCTTCGGTGACGAGCTCGAGCAGGCGGCCGCAATCGGGGCAGGGGGTCCCGACGGGCAGGTCCATGAAGGCCTCGTCGGAGACGCAGTAGCTGCCGGTGTAGCTGTTGAGCTCGATGTGTCCACCTTCGTAGAGGCGGTTGAAGAGGGCCTGGACGCCCTGGGCGTGGCGCGGCTCGGTGGTGCGGATGTAGTCGTTGTAGGTGATGCCCATGCGGTCCCACAGCGCGAGGAAGGTGGCGGAGACCTGGTCGGTGAACTGCTGGGGCGAGATGCCGGCGGCTTCTGCGGAGCGCTGGACTTTCTGGCCGTGCTCGTCGGTTCCGGTGAGGAAGTAGACGTTGTCATTGCCGAGCTGGAGGCGCTGGCGGCGCGCGATAGTGTCAGCCGCGAGCGTGGTGTACGCGTGGCCGATGTGGGGGCGCGCGTTGACGTAGTAGATCGGCGTGGTGAGGTAGAAGGTCTTCTGCGGCTCGGACATGGTCGTATTTAAGGATAAATGGGGGGAGTTGTCCGTGCTCTGTTCTCAGGGGTACGCCGACCATCGAGGCCGGCGTTGGGTTGTTGTTTGGGAATGGGTTGCGGCACGGCTGAAGCCGTGCCCTGACGGGTTTGTTGGAGAAGCAGATCCTTGCAGGATGACAAGGGACAAGAAAGGCGATCGCGCGTTGCGCGAGGCCCAAATCCGGACATGGGCACCCGGGAGAGCTAGGAGGCGAGGCTGGGGTGGCTGGCGGAGTCGATCACGTAGACCGGGATCTTTGCTTTATCGCGCTTGAGGGTGAGTCCCAGTTGTTCCTGCAGTGCGGTGAACAGTTCCGGCGTATTCGCGTCAGGGCTGGCTGTTCCTTCGGGGGTGAAATGGAGGGTGAGGTCGTATCGGCCTTCGATTCCGGTTGCATCGACAACGGGGCGGTCGATGATTGGGCCTGCGAAGCGCTGGAGATACATGGCAAAGTCCACCATGGTCCCATTGCGCATTCCGATGGTTCCGTGTCCGTCGCTGCCTCCAGCGGGCATGGAGGTATTGGCTGTGCTGGCGGTGAGTTTGGGAGGAGCCGTGCCTGCTTGTTGGAGTGCGAAGACGGGAAGCTCCCGGCCCTCCTGGTGCAGGGAGACATGAAAGCGTTCCAGGAGCAGCTGTTGTACGAGCGCTTTCATCTGGTCGGAGCTGGGACGCTGCTCTCCGTCGGGATCGGCGGTGACGTCGAACCTTTCTGAACGCAGCCAGTCTGGGCCTCCCACGAGTTGGCTGTCGTGGACGCCGTAGGCGTACTTGAAGAGGTCAAGAAAAGTGGTGCCTACGGTGACGAAGCGTTTGCCACGAATCTGGGTGAGGGGGAGAGTGTCGGTTGTGCTCGGACGGATGGTGGCGACGGAAAAGCCTGGCTGTTGGGCATAGATCGCGGTGGTGAGAGTAGCGAGGAGGAGAAGCGCAAGTTTCCGCATGATGGGGATACTGTGCCACAGGGTTGGAGGTTTGGCATTGGGAAAATGCTGGAAAGGGGACGCCGGCCATCGAGGCCGGCGTTGGGTTGTTGTTTGGGAATGGGTTGCGGCACGGCTGAAGCCGTGCCCTGACGGGGAATGACAAAGCAAGAATGGGGCAACCGACTTCTGCTGATAGGAATGGCATATGGGTGAGTGGCTTCGAACCCACCCTAGCGTTGCGGGGGTGGGGCACCCGGTTCCGTGGCCCTCAACCCACTCATCCGCTTCGCGTATGAATGGGGCACCCAGAGTGGTGGCAGACGGAAGGATTAGTCGCGGGGGAGGAAGAGGGAGAAGACGGTGCCGTGGTGGATGGGGTGTTGAGTGGAGCGGAAGGTGAGGCGGCCTTTGTGTTGCTGGACGATGTCGGTGGAGATCCAGAGGCCGAGGCCGGTGCCGTTCAGTTCCTTGGTGGTGAAGAAGGCTTCGAAGATGCGTTTGCGGGCGGCCGGTGGGATGCCGGCGCCGTTGTCTGCGACGGTGATACGGAGGCCTTTGCGGCCGGTGGCGGCGTCGGTGACATCGTGCGCTCGGACGGAGATGCGGCCGCCGGTGCCGCGCATGGCGTCCATGGCGTTGGAGATGAGGTTGTTGAGCACCTGGCGGATGTTGTTTTCAAAACAGAGGACGGGCTTGGAGCTGAGGTAGCGGGTAGTGACGTCGATGCCGGAGTTGGTGAGGCGTCCCTGGTAGAGGTTGAGGACTGAGCTGACGAGCTGCTGCGCGGTGACCAGCGTGGGCGCTGTGGCCTGGCGGTGGAAGCGCAGGGTCTCCGTGGCAATGTGGGAGACGCGGGTTAGCTCTGACTGGGCGAGATCGATCCAGGTCTGCACCTGTTCGGGAAGGTTGCTGCTGTTGGCCACCAGGTAGAGCAGGTTGGTGACGGCTTCGAGCGGGTTATTGATCTCGTGCGAGATGGAGGCGGCGAGGCGGCCGACAGCGGCGAGCTTTTCACTTTCGATGAGGGCGCGCTCGGATCGCTTTTGCTGGGTGATCTCAAGCGAGGCGGCGGAGATGCCCTGGACCTCTCCGTCCGGGCCGTAGACGGGGAAGTAGTTGACGGTCCAGTAGCGGTGTTCGCCGGGGCGGCCGACGAGTTCGCCTTCGAGCGGTGCGTTGATGACGGGAATGCCGGCGGCGACCTGCTCGAACATCTCCTGCACGCCGGGGATGGGGGCGAGGTCGGTGACGCGTTTGCCGAGGATCTGTTCGGGCGTCATGGCGAAGAAGTCGGCCTGCTGCTGGTTGAGGCGGAGGTAGCGGAACTCGATGGGGTCGAAGTAAGCGAGGCCGATGGGGGCTGTCTGATAGATGGCCTCGATCTCGGCGAGCCGTCTTTCGGACTCGGTCTTCTGGGCGAGCAGTTCGGCGGCTGCTTTGCGCTGGCCGCTGATATCGCGGAAGGAGAGGATGATGCCTTCGTCGGCGGGTTGCACGTTGAAGGCGAACCAGGCGTCGAGGGGGGCAGGGTAGTACTCCTCGAAGGCACAGGGCTCGTGGGTTTCCATGGTATGGCGAAGGGAGCTGGTGTAGAGCAAGCTGGGATTTATAGCCGCGGGAAATTCGTCCCAGATATTTTTGCCGAGGAGATTGCCGTAGGCGGAGAGGCGGTTGCGGGCTTCGCGGTTGAGATAGGTGTAGTTGAAGTTGTGATCGAGATAGACGAAGCCGTCGTTGGTGGCGTCAAGCACCTGGGCGAGCTGGCGGGTGGTGGAATCGCGGTCGTCCTCTGCTTTGCGCAGGCGGGTGATGTCGCGATAGTGGAGGCCGATGCCGCTTTCGATGGGGAAGACTTCAACCTCGACCCAGTGATTGTGGGGAGCGTAGAAGAACTCGGTGTGCTGGGGCGTGCGCTGCTCCATGACGGAGCGGTAGATGCGTTCGATCTCGGTGCCTGCGGCCTCGGGGTAGAGCTCCCAAAGGGAACGGGAGTTGAGGTATTCGGGTTTGACGCGGGAGATTTCTCGGGCGGCCTGGTTGGCGTAGGTGATGCGCCAGCCATAGTCGAGGAAGAGAATTCCTTCCGAGAGCAACTCTGCGAGATGGGAGAGGTCGCGCAGAGTGGCTTGTGGCTCGGTGTGGCCGTTTGAGGTTGTGTCTTGATCCGCGGGCATGGCGCTCTTTTAGGGTGAGATGCCGATTGTAAGCAGTTAGTTCGCGGGAGCGATGCGTGGAGTTTTTACGGCAGCAAACTCTCCGGCTGCATTGGTCGGCGGAACTTCGAGATCCTGGGAGGCGCGGGCGCGGTAGAGGTGTTCGCGCATGGCGTCGCGTGCGGCCTCCGGGTTGCGGGCGCGGATGGCGCGGTAGATGGCGCGGTGCATCTCGGCGGACTCTTTGCGGTCTGTCGACTGCGCGACGGTCTTGGAGCGGACGTCGTAGAGCGCGGCGGTGATGGTCTCCATGAGTGTGGCCAGGATGGGATTGGCGGCCGCGAGCGCGATGGTGCGATGGAAGCGGACGTCGTGGATGAGATACTCCTGCGGCTGCTCGAGGGAGGCGTACATCTCGGCGACCTCTTCGGCGAGGGCGGCGATGTGCTCGTCAGTGGCGCGCTCGGCGGCGAGCGCGGCGAGGTCGGCTTCGAGGACGAGGCGGGCTTCAAACATCTGCCAGGGGAGGAAGCCGTGGAGGGCTCCGAGGACGTTGAGGGAGTTGCGGTCGAGGGCGGGTGGGCCGTCGGAGACGAAGGTGCCTGCGCCGTGGCGGGATTTGAGCACTCCCATGGCGGAGAGGAAGCCGATGCCGGCGCGGAGCGAGGAGCGGGAGATGTCGAGCTTGCGGGCCAGTTCCCGCTCCGGTGGGAGGCGGTCGCCGGGGCGGAGTTCACCGCGGGCGATGAGGGAACGGACATGCTCGACCACCTGCATGGTGAGCTGCGAATGCGGTTTAGCCGGGGTGCGGGGGGGCGTGGTCTTGGTAGGCATAATGGCAGCTCAGATGTTGGCGGTCGATGGAAGCATACCACTTTGGTTTAGTGGAAGGCGAAAGTGGTTGAACCTTTTGGGTGGGGGACAAGGGGGAAGGGGTGAGGGTGAAGCAGATTCCTCCGCTGCGCTGCGGAATGACAAACAAGAGAGGCGGTCGCGCGTTGCGCGAGGACCACCCATCCGCTTCGCGTATGGATGGGGCACCCGGCGGATTCCTTCGCTTCGCTACGGAATGACAAACAAGAAAGACGGAGGAGTGGCATAAGAAACGGGGAGAGGATTGAGTCCTCTCCCCGTTGGGGTGTGGTTTGTTGGTGTGGGACTAGATGGCTTCTTTGGGGCGGCCCATCCGGGGTACCAGGAGGTGCATGATGAGCAGGGCCACGAGGTAGGCGGAGCCGGCGACGGTGAAGACGACCAGAGGGTGGAGCGAGAGGTTGGCCTTGACCATGGAGGTGAAGAGCGCTCCGCCGACGGCTCCCATGGCGCCGCCGAAGCCGACGACGGTGGAGACGGCGGTGGTGGGGAACATGTCACCGGCGGTGGAGAAGATGTTGGCAGACCATCCCTGGTGGGCTGCGGCGGCCAGGGCGAAGAGCGCGGTGGCGGGCCAGGGGTTGGAGCCGAAGAGGGTTCCGACATGTGGAACGAAGACGACCGGGACGACGCAGAGGGCCATGGCGAGCATGGCGAACTTGCGTCCGGCGTTGACGCTCATGCCGCGCTTCATCAGGATGCCGGAGAGCGCTCCACCGAAGACGGAGCCTACCGAGGAGAACAGGTAGACGGTGACCAGGAACCAATACTGCGCACTGAGATCGAGACCGTAGTTCCGGTTGAGGAACTGGGGCAGGTAGAAGAGGTAAAACCACCAGACGCCGTCGGTGAGTCCCTTGCCGAGGGCGAAGGCCCATGCGCGGCGGGTGGCGATGATGGAGAAGAAGCTCTGCTTCTCGACGGGGAGAGCGACGTACTGCTGGGTAAGGGTGTCCTGCGAGGGACGCAGCTTGTTGTAAGGGAAGAGCAGCCAGAGGACGAGCCAGCCCATGCCCATGGAGCCGGTGGCGACGAAGGCGTAGCGCCAGCCCCAGTGTGCCGTTACGCTGGCGACCAGAAGCGGAGCGACGAGCGAAGAGAAGTTGGATCCGGAGTTGAAGATGCCGGTGGCCAGGGCGCGCTCTTCTGAGGGGAACCATTCGGAGGTGGCCTTGATGGCTGCGGGGAAGTTACCGGCTTCGCCGAGGCCAAGGCAGACGCGGGCAATGTAGAAGCCGACGACGGAGGTGACCAGGGAGTGACTCATGGAGGCCAGACCCCAGATGGCGATGGCGATGGCGTATCCGGCCTTGGTTCCGAGACGGTCGACGACGCGGCCGGCGGTGAGCAGGCCGATGCCGTAGGCGATCTGGAAGAAGATGACGACGTTGCCGAAGTTGTTATCGAAGATGGGTTGGTGGAACTTGTCCGCGGCGGGATTCCAGCCCATGAAGGCTACGCCGTGGAGGACCGGCTCGATCAGCGAGAAGACGGAACGGTCCATGTAGTTGACCGTGGTCGCGAGAAAGAGCAGGAAGCAGACAAACCAGCGCAGGTTCGAGGTATTTGCAGGGCGGGATACGGCGGCCATTCTATGGTCTCCAGGGTGTTTTTGGTCAGACCAATATGGCCCTCCGGACAGAGGATAGTTGACGGGGATAAGGAGTGGCAAGGAATTCGTGGGTAAGATGGGAGCTATCTTTCGGTAATCGTTCAGAGTTGCAACGAAATGGAGGCAGGCGTGGCGGGGAACAGGCGTGATTTCCTGAAACTGGCGGCCAGTGGTGTGGTGTTGCCGTCGGCGGTAACGGGGGGTGTGGAAGCGCAGGGCAGCGCGGCGGGTGCGGCGCACGAGGCGGAGTTTACGCAGTGGTATGACGTGGACCGCAGCCTGACGAACCTGGAGAACGCCTATTGGAACGTGATGGCTCGCCCGGTGATGGAGGAGTACTGGCGGCAGACGCAGTTTGTGAACCGGGTGAATGTTCCGTTTGTGCGCAGCGTGACAACAGACCGCACGCTGAACGGTGACCTGGAGATGGTGCGGAGCCACGTGGCTGCGCTGGTGGGCGTGCAGAAGGATGAGATTGCGCTGACACGGTGCGGGACGGAGAGCCTGCAGGACCTGATCAGCGGGTATACGCCGTTGAAGCCGGGCGACGAGGTGGTGTTCTGCGACATTGACTACGACGCGATGGTGAACACCATGCTGTTTCTGGAGGACCGGCGTGGAGTGAAGGTATCGACCTTTGAGATGCCAGAACCGGTGACGACGGCGGCGATCCTGGAGGCGTATGAGACGAAGCTGAAGAACACACCCAAAGCCAAGCTGATGCTGGTGACGCACCTATGCCATAAGACGGGGCTGGTGAATCCGGTGAAGGAGATTATCGCGATTGCGCGGAAGCATGGTGTGACAGTGATTCTGGATACGGCGCAGGCGGTAGGACAGATGCCGGTGGACCTGAAAGATATCGACGCGGACTTTGCGGGGTTCAGCCTGCATAAGTGGATTGGCGCTCCGCTGGGCGTGGGCGCGATTTATGTGAAGAAGGAGCGGCTGGGCGACCTGGAGCTGTGCCTGGGCAATCGCGAGGACGCGGCGGACGATGTGCGGTCGCGGGTGTATCCGGGGACATATAACTTTGCGGCGACGCTGACGATTCCGGCGGCGCTTGCTTTCCATAACAAGCTGACGGTGGAGAAGAAGCAAGCGCGGCTGACGGGCTTGCGCGACCGCTGGGTGCATGCGGTGAAGGATGTAGAGGGCGTGCAGATTCTGACGCCGGAAGAGAAAGGGCGCTATGGCGCGACGACCTCGTTCCGCGTGAAGGGCATGAAGAGCTTTGAGCAGGCGAAGCAGATGCAGGATGTGCTGCGGAAGAAATATGGGATTGTGACGGTGGCGCGGAAGGGGATTGCGAAGGGTGCGGCGGTTCGGGTGACTCCGGCGCTATATAACACTGAGACTGAGGTGGATAAGCTGGTGGTGGCGTTGAAGGCGGAGCGGGGAATGTTTGGGTGAAGTTGGATAGTGTGATGGTTGGATAGTGTGATGGTGAAAAACAGATTCCTCCGCTGCGCTGCGGAATGACAAGCAAGAAAACGGTCTCGCTTTCGCGAGATACCCCACCCTTCGCTTCGCGAAGAATGGGGCAACGGAAGTACAGGTGGGAGAAGGAATGAGTGAGACGGTGGTGACGAAGGCGGTGTTCGGCAGGTTGCCGGATGGTGGTGAGGTCGAGATCTTCACGATGAAGAACGATGTGGCCGAGGCCCGGGTAATGAGCTGGGGAGCGCGGCTGGTGAGTCTGAAGACCAAGGATCGTGAGGGCGTGCTGGCCGATATTTCACTGGGGTACGACAAGCTGGAGGAGTGGCTGGTGGACCGTCCTCACTTCGGTTCGACGATTGGACGGTTTGGCAATCGCATTGCCCTGGGCAAGTTCACGCTGGATGGGGTGGAGTATCAGTTGCCGATCAACAACGGACCGAACTCGCTGCACGGCGGACCACTGGGTTTTGACAAGCTGCCGTGGACGGCAAAGCAGGTACCGGATGGTGTGGAGCTGACGCTGGTGTCTCCGGATGGCGATGCGGGATATCCGGGCACGCTGACGGTGAAGACGACCTACACGCTGGTGGGCAGCGAGCTGCGGCTGAAGTACCACGCGGTGACGGACAAGGCGACGATTCTGAACCTGACCAACCACAGCTACTTCAACCTGCGGGGTGATGATCGCGGGGATGTGGCCGATACCGTGGTGACGATTTACGCGGACAAGTATCTGCCGACGGATGAGGGGCAGATCCCGACGGGAGAGGTGGCATCGGTGGAGGGAACGCCGATGGACCTGCGGTCGCCGCAGGTGGTGAGCAAGCTGTGGGATGACACGAGCTTTGAGCCGCTGCGCATTGGCGAGGGCTTTGACCACATGTGGATTGTGAATGGCGAGCCGGGAACGATGCGTCCGATGGCGGAGGCGTATTTGCCGGAGACGGGGCGTGTGCTGACGGTGAAGTCAACGGAGCCGGGGATGCAGTTCTACACGGGCAATCACCTGACGGGTGCGTTTACGGGGCGGCATGGGCAGGTGTATGCGGTGCGGACGGGCTTCTGCTTTGAGACGCAGGGGTATCCGGATGCTCCGAACCATGCGAATTTTCCTTCGACGGTATTGAGGCCGGGGGAGGTGTTTGCGTCGGAGACGGTGTATGGGTTTGGAGTGAGGTAGTTGTGAGTTGAGAGGTGTGAGTTGTGAGAGGCCGGGGCGGATGCTTCGGCCTTTTGCTTTTGGGGAAAGAAAAGGCAGTCGCGCGATTTCCCACCCATCCGCTGCGCGTATGGATGGGGCACCCAGAGTGGGTGCTGGGGTTAGACCGGAAGAGATTGTTTTGTGGTGGGGAGGGATTTCCAGGGGTTGGGTTTGAGGTGGGATTGCCAGTTGGGGAAGGTGGCGACGGTGAAGAGGGGGCGCTCAGGGAGTTTGAGGGCGGACCAGGGGAGGGGGAGGGAGACGGGTGCTCCGGCGCGGGCGCGGGGACTGAAGGGGGCTACGGCGGTGGCTCCGCGTTCGTTGCGCAGGTAGTCGAGGTAGATTTTTCCGGTGCGGGCGGCCTTGGACATCTTGGTGAGGTAGAGGCGCGGGTTATCGCTCTCCATCTGCTGGACGAAGGTGTGGGCCCAATCTTTGGCGGAGGTCCAGTCAACCGAGGGTGTGATGGGGATGACGACGTGGAGGCCTTTGCCGCCGGTGGTCTTGAGGAAGCTGGTGAGCCTGAGTTTTTTGAGGCGGGTGCGGATGTCTTCAGCGGCTTCACAGAGGGTGGACCAGGAGATGGCGGCGTCGGGGTCGAGGTCGAAGATGAGGCGGTCGGGATGTTCGAGGTCGTCGTTTTGCGAGCCCCAGGGATGAACTTCCAGGACACCAATCTGGGCAAGGCCGGCGAGCGCTTCCGGGGTGGAGAGGGTGATGTACTGATCGATCTTGCCGGTCTTTTTATCGGGGACGGGGGTACCGGTGATGCCGGGTGGAAGCATGTGGTTGATGTGTTTCTGGAAGAAGCACTCTTTGCCGGAGCCCTCTGGACAGCGGACAAGAGAGAGTGGGCGGTTGGCGATGTGGGGCAGCATGTGAGGGGCAATGGCGAAGTAGTAGTCGGCGAGTTGCTGCTTGGTGAGGGAGGTGGTGGGGTCGAGGATTTTGTCGGGGTGGGTGAGGCGGACTGGGGCGGGTTGGATGGTTTGGGACGCACTGGTGCGCGCCTTCCCACCCATCTGCTTTGCAGATGGATGGGGCACCCGGGTGGTGGCTGATTTTGGGGTGTGTTTGAAGGTCGGGGGAGTGGAGGCTTGCTCGCGGTGGACTTCGGTGGCTGGTTTGTCTTCGCGGAGGCCCTGGAAGGCGGCTTGGCGGACGAGGTTGTCCGCGGTCCAGGTAGTGAAGGTGACCTGGGCGACGAGATTCGGCTTGACCCAGAGGGCGCCTTTTTGCGCGTCGCGGGGGACTGAGGCGAAGGCGGGTTTGGGCTGGCGGAGTGTGTCGAGCTGGTCACGCAGGTGTTTGTGGGTGGTTGCGCTGAAGCCGGTACCGGTGCGTCCGGCGTAGTGAAGCTTGCCGGTGGTGTCGTAGTAGCCGAGCAGGAGGGCTCCGACGCCGTGGATGCCGTTGGAGGGCAGGGTGAAGCCGGCGATGACGAACTCCTGCTGGCGGAGGCATTTGAACTTGAGCCAGTCGGAGGAGCGGGTAGGGCGGTAGGGAGCGTCAGCGCGTTTGGAGATGATGCCTTCGGCGTGGAGGTTGCAGGCGTTGGTGAGGATTTCGCGGCCGTCGCCGGTGAGGTGCTGGGCGTAGAGGATGTTGGATTCCCACCCATCCGCTTTGCGGATGGATGGGGCACCCGGGTTTGGGGCTGTCAGGAGAGTTTCGAGGAGATGCTTGCGTTCGATCAGCGGCAAGTTGCGGGTGTTGTGGCCGTCGAGGTGGAGGAGGTCGAAGGCGAAATAGGTAAGGGGGTGCTTTGCGGTATGTTCGAAGGCGGCCTGCAGGTCGGCGAAGCTGGTGGTGCCGTCGGGCCGGATGACGCAGAGTTCGCCGTCGAGGATGGCGGAGGTGATGGGGATTTTCTGGAAGGCCGTGGCAATGGGCTGCATGCGGTGGGTCCAGTCGAGACCGGTGCGGGTGAAGAGACGGACCTTGTGGTTCTGGATGTGGACCTGGATGCGGTAGCCGTCGAGCTTGAGTTCGTGGAGCCAGTCAGAGGTGGTGGGTGGGGTTGTGGCTTCGGTGGCGAGTTGAGGTTTAAGGAAGGCGGGCATTCGCTCTTTCGGGAGCGAATCGACTGGGATG
The DNA here is from genome assembly GCF_025685395.1 of Terriglobus tenax. Lineage (NCBI taxonomy): Bacteria > Pseudomonadati > Acidobacteriota > Terriglobia > Terriglobales > Acidobacteriaceae > Terriglobus > Terriglobus tenax. Next base: position 2,738,529 of record NZ_JAGSYA010000004.1, read on the forward strand.
GTTTTGGTCTGCGAAGGAGATGCAGGTCCCTCCGCTGCGTCGCTGCGCGCCTTCGGTCGGGATGACACACCGGTGGTTTGTGGTGATTTGGATTTCTGTTTGTACCAGGGTTGGTCGGCGGTGCTGGTTTCTTTGCTGTTCCAGACGTGGTCTTCTTCCGCGGCTATTTGTTCGAGAGTGCGGCCGGTGAGGGCGGAGTCAGGAGCTTCGTCGAGGATGGTGGGATCGCCGGGAGTGCGCTCGTACTCGTCGTGCTCTTTGATGAGAAGCCAGTTGGGCTTGGCTCCGGGCTTGTTGTCGCTGCCGAAGCGACCGCCTTTCATGCGGATGAGCGCCCATTTTCCTTGCAGTTTTTCGCCGTGCAGGATGAATTTGAGGGAGCCGTCTTTCAGGCCCTGATCGACGTCGTGGCCGGGTTGGATCTCCCATGTGCCGGTGTCCCAGACCATGACGGTTCCACCGCCGTATTGGCCTTTGGGGATGATGCCTTCAAAGCCGCCGTACTCCATGGGGTGGTCTTCGACTTCAACGGCGAGGCGCTTGTCGGCGACGACGTAGCTGGGGCCTTTGGCGACGGCCCAGCTTTTGAGAACGCCGTTGAAGCCGAGGCGGAAGTCATAGTGCAGGCGGGTGGCGGCGTGCTTCTGGATGACGAACGGCCATTGCATGGATCGGGATTTTTGATTGGCTGGAGTGCTGCTCCCCGCGGGTTCGGCGGTGATATGGAAGTCGCGCATGGCGCGGTACTTCTGGAGTTGCTGGTCGACGAGGGAGGTGGCGGATTTCTTTTTGGTCGCCATGGTGAGTGAGATGCGTGCGACGAGTTGGGTGGTGTGAGTTGTGAGAAGCAGATTCTTTCAGGAGGACAGAAGGATAGGGAAGACAAGAGGGGAGATGCAGGCCTTTTACGTCGGGGCACCCGGGGATCTGCTGCTCGGATGGTTTAGGGCATGGAGCATTTGGATTGTTCGGTGCAGAGGATAGGCTGGGTGCAGAGCTTTGCGGTGAAGTGGTCGAGACGGTTGAGCTTGATGGCGGCCTGCAGGAAGCCGGTGTTGTCGCAGGTGGCTCCGGCGGCGACGTTGTGGCAGGCGCGGTACTGGTACTTGTGGACGAGGGCCATCTCTTCGGCGTTCAGGGTGAGTTCGTAGTCCTCGATGGTGTTGAGCAGGTCGGCGGGGGCGAGGAGTTCGAGGTGCTTCTGCGGGCACTGGTCTTTGAGGAGTTGTTCGAAGGCGGCGCGGGCCTGACGGGGTGTGGTGTCGGGTGCGGCTGCGAACGCGGTGGCGCAGAGGAGGATGGGGAGAAGTTTCTTCATCGTTCTGTTGGATGGTGCGAAGGTCGGATGGTGAGCGGGCACGTCGGCCTTGCAGGATGACACAGGACAAGAACAACAAAAGCAAAGGCAGACGCGGGTCGTTCGCGTGGCTGAGGATGATGGGCGCGAAGCGAGAGTGGAATGCAGGTCCCTCCACTTCGCTACGCTTCGGCCGGGATGACAAGACGGCAAACAGGGTTGTGCTGCTTCAAGCTGATTTGCGTTTGGTGGCTTTCTTTGCGGGTTTGACGATCGAGATGCCGCGTTTGGCGTCGGAGGCTGGGGCTTTGGCGGAGGGCTTTTTGCGTGAGGTGGACGCGGGCTCTGCCTGCTTTGTGTTGCCGTGAACACTGGCGCGGAGGGCGTCCATGAGGTTGATGACCTTGGCGGTGTGCGGGTGCTCTTCTTCGATGGGAAGCGGGGCGTGTTCGATCTTGGCCTGGACGAGGGCGCGGAGGGCGGCTTCGTATTCGTCGTGCCATTTGGTGGGGTCGAAGTTCTGGGCCTTGCGCTTGATGAGTTCTTTGGCGAGCTCCATCTGGTCGGTGTCGATCTTTACGTCCTTGATGTCGGCGAAGTATTCCTTCGCGTCGCGCAGCTCTTCCTGGTAGCGCATGGTGTAGGCCATAAGCCCGGTGAGTTCAGGGTCAGAGGGTGCGGCGATGGCAACGAGATGTTCGCGGCCGCCGAAGGCGATTTTGCCGATGCCGGCTTTCTTCATGCTGCGCAGGGCTTCGCGGATGGTGGCGAAGGCCTCGGTCTGCGGAGCGTTTTCCGGCACGACGAAGTAGGGCTTTTCGAAGAAGGCGGGGTCGAGTTCTTCGAGGGCGATGAACTGTTCGAGCTGGATGGTGTTGCGCGAGGGGATGCGGAGGTTGGCGATCTCCTCGGGGTCGATCTGGATGTATTCGCCTTTGCGGAATTCGTAGCCTTTGACGATGTCGGACTTGCTGACGGTGGAGGATGGCGTGGTCTCCTCGGCTTCAGAGGCGTTGACCTTCTGGTACTTCACGCGTTCGCCGGTGTGGCGGTTGATCTGGTGAAACTTGATCTCGGAGGCGGATTCGGTGGCGACGAAGAGTTTGACGCCGAAGGATACGAGCGAGATCTGGATGTGACCGGACCAGTAAGGACGTGCTGCCATGATGACTGCCCTCCAACGAATGGTGAGAAGCCATTGTAGGCAGAGCGGGATGCCTTTTTGTGGGTTTTGTTGGGTCTTTTGATGAGATTGTGCGGGGTTTCGCTGGGTGTTCGCTGGAAAGTTTACTGAGTAGGAAAGGGTGGGGGTGGGGTGTTTAGGGAGGAGTTAATGCGGGGTGGGGTGTTGGGATGCGGGACGCCGGCCATCGAGGCCGGCGTCGGTTTCTGTTTGCCGATGTTTTCGGCACGGCTGAAGCCGTGCCCTGACGAGAACGGGGGCTAGGATTTGATGGGCCATTTGGTGAGGCCTCCGCGCTGGTAGGCGAGGTTGGCGATGTGGCCTGCGCGGGCGGCGGCGATGCCTGCTTCTACGGGAGCGTTGGGTTCTTTGCGGGAGACGACGCAGTCGAGGAAGTTGCGCATGTGGGCGATGGTGCCGTCTTCGAAGCTGTCCTCTTTGAGGATGGGGTTGGCGCCGGATTTGACCTGCTCGCGCCAGACGGACATGCCGGAGCGTGTGAGCTTGAGGGTGGCGTCGGTGCCGCGGAACTCGAGGCCGCCGTCGTCGATGGAAGAACTCATTGCGCCCTCGTAGACGACGTCGAAGCCGGGATAGCGGAGTGCGGCCTGGATGGTGTCGGGGCAGTCCCACTGCTGGAAGATGTTCTTGTCGCCGATCATGGTGGCGAGTGAGGGCTCATCGGACTTCATGGCCCAGTGGACGATGTCGATCCAATGGCTGAAGAGGTCAGTCATGGCGCCTCCTCCGAAGTCCCAGAACCAGCGCCAGTGGGCGTATTGCTCGAGGTCGAAGGGGCGGTCTTTCGCTCCGCCGAGCCACTGCTTCCAGTCGAGTTGTGAGGCGTCAACGGGCCTGGGGATGGCCCAGCTTGCCGTGGCGTAGTTTTGCCACCAGTAGGTGCGCACCTGGGGAATCTTGCCGAGGGTTCCGCCCTGGATGAGTGCGACGGCGTTGCGAAAGTGGGACCAGCTTCGCTGCTGGGTGCCGCATTGCAGGATCTGCTTGCTGGAGCGCACGGCTTTTTGAAGGAGGGCGCCTTCTTCGAGCGTGTGCGTCACGGGCTTTTCCAGGTAGACGTCTTTGCCGGCGGCGACGGCGGCCTGCGCGATGCGGACGTGCCAGTGGTCGGGCGTGGCGCAGAGGACGGCGTCGATGGACTTGTCGTCGAGCAGAGCGCGGAAGTCTTTGTGAAGCACGGCACTGGATGCGTTGGGGCGCTGTTTCGCACGCTCGGCGTTGGGGGCGTAGACATCGCAGATGGCGACGATCTCGTAGGAGTAGCCGGACTTTTCGAGGGCGTCGAGGAGACTGCCCATGCGTCCGCCGGGACCGATGATGCCGATGCGGAGGGTCTTGCTGGCGGCGAAGCCACGGGATGAGCTGAGTGCGGTGAGGCCGGAGGCGACGAGGAAGGTGCGGCGGGTCATGTTTGGGTGCATGAAGGCGGGGCTCCTCTGGTACGGAGAAGTTTTATCAGGAATTGTGGGGATGGAGTGGGAGAAGCAGATCCGCTCAGGATGACAAAGGCAAGAAGATAAGAGCGGAAATGCAGGTCCCTCCACTGCGGCGCTGCGCGCCTTCGGTCGGGATGACGAGCGAGAAATACACGAATTTGCATGTGGTGATGGGGGTCACTGCTGTGTGGGGTGGGGAGGCGTAGGTTGGGTTCAGACGAAGCGAAATGTTGTTTTCCCTTACCTAGGGTTCAGTAGCCGGTTTCTTTTCGACGTGCATCCTGGCGGCCAGTTTTGGCGGGTGGACGATGCGCCGGAGAGCCTGGTGCGCCAGTCGCTGACGCGCAGCTTGATTGCAGAGCTGCACAGGCCTGCCCACTGCTTGAGCCCTTCCTGCCCGAATGAGGAGTGACGCTCACATGAAGATCTTTGGAAAGACGATGGTTGTTCGATTGGGAATGGCGACGATGTTGTCTGCCGCGATGAGTGCGCTGGTGGTGCATGCGCAGCAGCTTGGATGGGAAGGCAGCACGGGTGTGTTTATTACTCCGCTGGCCTATACGATTGCCACTCCGGAGAAGGAGAAGATTGCCAAGCCGGTGGTGGGCTATCACTTTCTGCATGGCGGCGATGTGCTGGGTACCTTCAGCCAGATCTCGGTGAGCAGCGGTGCGCTGAACCGCGTGGAGTTTGGATATACGCGGACGATTCATTCGGCGGGATCGAATGCGACGCTTAGCCCGCTGTGGGGCGACGGGTTCAACACCTTTCATGGCAAGGTGGCGCTGGTGAAGGAGAATGCGGCGAAGACGAAGTGGGTGCCGCAGGTTTCCGGTGGCTTCGTCGTTCGCAGCCAGGTGCGGAATGTGGGTGGCCAGTTGACCAAGAAGGACACGGTGAACGGCGATGTGTACCTTGTGGCGTCGAAGACAATTACGCAGCTGAAGGTGGTTCCGGTGCTGGTGACGGGCGGTGTGCGGGGAAGCAATGCGCAGCTGTTCGGGCTGGGCGGCAATGCTCCGGAGTGGGGTGCGCTGGGATTTGGTTCGGTGGCGTTTGTGCTGAAGGGACCGGCGAAGAGCACGGTGATTCTGGCGGCGGAGGCTTCGCAGCAGCCGAACCGGATCAAAGATCTTCCAGGTGCGGTGATGCCGACGGCGCTGGTGTATGCGGTGCGTGTGTTGCCGAGTGCGAAGCTGCCGCTGAATGTGGACTTCGGGATGCTGCAGGGGCCGGGACGGATTGCTCCGGGAGTGGATTTGGGAGCGCGGAGCCGGCCGGCGTTTGCGGTGAGTTATAAGTTTTGAGTTGTGGGGTGTGAGTTGTGCGCTTGGGGACGCCGGCTATTGAGGCCGGCGTTCTTGTTTCATGGGGAAGTGTTTTAGCCGTGCCCTTAATCGCGATGTTCCCACCCATCCGCTGCGCGTATGGATGGGGCACCCGGAGTTGTGGTGACCGAAAAGCAGATTCCTTCGCGCTGCTGCGGAATGACAAGCAAGAAAGACAAAAGGCCCGGCGGTTGCCGGGCCTTTTGTGGCTTCGAATCCACCCTAGCGATGCAGGAGCACCCGTGATGAGGTGCACCCGGTGGGGGTGAGTGTGTTTAGACGGTGGCTTCGACCTTGACGTTGACCGGGGTGAGCCAGTTGTAGCGGTCGGGCTTGAGGCCGTTGACCAGGGCGAAGAACTCGTCGTGGATGGCGGTGGTGATGGGGCCCATCTTGCCGTCGGCGATCATGATCTGGTCGACGGAGCGGAGGTGGGTGACCTCGGCGGCGGTGCCGGTGAAGAAGGCCTCGTCGGCGATGTAGATGAGTTCGCGCGGGAGGGTCTGTTCAACGACCGGGATGCCGAGGTGCTTGGCGATGGTGATGATGGAGTCGCGCGTGATGCCGGAGAGGACCGAGTTGGCGAGCGGCGTGGTGTAGAGAATGCCACCGCGCACGAGGAAGAGGTTCTCGCCGGAGCCTTCGGACAGGTAGCCGTTGCGATCGAGCGCGATGCCTTCGACGTAGCCGTTGGCCTTGGCTTCCATGTTGATGAGCTGCGAGTTCATGTAGTTGGCGCCGGCCTTGGCCAGCGAGGGCATGGTGTTGGGCGCCAGGCGGCTCCACGAGGAGATACAGACATCGGCACCTTCCGAGGCGGTGATGTACTTGCCCCAGGGGAAGTTGGCGATGTAGACCTCAATGGGCGACTTGGTGGGGTTGACGCCGATTTCGCCATAACCGCGGAAGGCGATGGGGCGGATGTAGCAGGGAGCGACACCATTGGCCTCAACGACATCGACGACGGCGGAAACGAGCTGGTCGACGGTGTAGGGCAGGGGCATGCGGTAGATCTTGGCCGAGTCGATGAGCCGCTGCATGTGCTCCGGCAGGCGGAAGACGCCGGCGGAGGTGCCCTGGGTGTAGGCGCGGATTCCTTCAAAGACGGAAGAGCCGTAGTGGATCACGTGCGACATGACGTGAATGTTGGCCTTCTCCCAAGGAATGAGTTGGCCGTTGTGCCAGATGTTTTGCGTTGGCGTGATGGGCATGGTGCTTTGCTCCCGAGCCTCGCGGGTTGCGAGGTAAGGCTTCAAGTATAGCCCCTGAAACAGGGGGATTTCCGGGATTTTCGCGGTTCTTCGTCGCGATTCACTACAATCCTGGACAACGCAGTAAGCGCAGGTGAGGCAGCGATGAACAGGTTCCTGGCAGTTGGGTTGATGGCGGCAGTGGTGGGAGTGGGGATGCGGTGCGAGGCGGCGGAGCCGAAGCTGCCGGTGTGCCGGAACGCGTTTACCGAGCCGGATGAACAGAAGCAGGGCAATGAGGTCGCGGCCAAGGTATATGAGGCGATGCCGGTGCTGAAGGACTCGGACCCGGTGGCGGTGTATGTGCGCGGGCTGGGGGCCAAGCTGGTGAACTTCGCCCCGGGCTATGCGTGGGAGTACAACTTCCACGTGGTGGCGAGCGATGAGATCAATGCGTTTGCGCTGCCGGGAGGATCGATCTTTGTGAACCTGGCGACGATCCAGGCGGCGGAGAGCGAGGCACAGCTGGCGGGCGTGATGGGACACGAGATCTCGCACGTGGTGATGCGGCATTCGACCTGCAACATTACCAAGCAGCAGAAGCGGAGCCTTTGGTATGGGCTGGGGCAGATTGCCGCGGCGGCGACGCTGGGTGGAAACCTGGGCGGGTTAGCCGCGCAGGGAATTGGCACGGCCGCCGGTCTGGACTTTCTGCGGATGGGGCGCGATGCGGAGAAGCAGGCCGACCTGATGGGAACACACATTCTGTATGACGCGGGGTACGATCCGCGCGGGATGCCGCAGTTCTTCGAGATTATCCAGGCCAAGTATGGCGAAGGCGGGGCGCAGATGCTGAGCGATCACCCGAATCCTGGAAACCGCACCCAGTATGTGAGCGCGGAGATTGCGACCCTGCCGCCGCGGGATAAGCCTGTGCGGACGACGGATGAGTTCCGCCGGGTGCATGATGTGGCGATGAAGGAGAAGGCGTTGAAGGCGGAAGAGGTGAAGGCGGGTGCGTGGAAGAAGTCTGGACAGTATGAGAAGGGGCCGGGCAGCAAGATGGATTAGGCGGGGCGGAGAGCAGGAAGTGGATCCTTTTCAGTAGGACTGGAAAGACAAGAAAGGCGAATGGAGGTTCCCTCCCTTGCGCTTCGCTTCGGTGGGGATGACAGAGGAGGAGGCAAAACGGCTCGTACTTTGCGCGATGCCTACCTCTGCTGGGTAGAGATATGAGACATCCAGTGTTGTGAGGGCACGGAGAGATTGCAGCAAGTGCACCATGAGCTGTGCAAGAGCCAATTTTGTAAAGTGTTGATATTGTTGACGATGTAATGGTTTTCAACATGAGCCCCCGTTTTTCAACAGGGGTTTCGCTTGCGCCGCGTTCATGGACACGTTACATTCAAAAACGTTGCAGCGGTCAAGAGAGACGCAAGCAGCGAGGTTGAACGCGAGCCAGAAGATAAGGCCGCCCTGGTAAAGCAGTCAATACTGGGAGATTCAACCGCAGTCCAAGCGTTTGTTTTACGGGAATCGCGACAGGGCATAGCCCGGCACCCGGCCAAACCCAAGCCACTGCAAGTGATAGGAAAAGGGCCTTAGAGGCCGCGATCGTTTTGCGATCGAAGGGATATTTGAGTTTCTGTGCTGTTTTGATTTGACGTCATCTTCGATTAGGGTGGCATGTCAATCTTCGAGAAGAGCTTTACAGCTTCTTGTTTTTATCCACCGTGCCTATGGGGCTGGATCGGCCAAACGGACCGACGACGGAAGATGCAAGCGAGGGTGGAGCGCGAAGTTGACAGGCGAACGAAAGTTCGATACTCTAATGAAGTTGCGCAACGAACAACAGCGCAACGATGCGGCGAGCGGCTCGAAAGAGCGTGTGAGCGGCAAGGTTGAACGCGAGCCGGAAGATAAGGCCGCCCTGGTGAGGTACTACTGGGAACTTCAACCGCAGTCCAAGCGTTTGCTTTCGGAACTGAGCGATGGGTAATGCCTCGCCACCGATCAAACCCAAGCCACTGCAATACGAGATAAAGGGCCTCAGTGGCCGCGATCGTTTTGCGATCGAAGGATGTTTGAGTTTTTGTGCTGTAAAGGCGCCACGACGTAAGAGTGGATGTCGATTCCCGATACAAGGCCGTCAGCTTCTGGATCGCGAATCCTGTGCCCGCGGGGCTGGATCGGCTGCTAAGACCGACGACAGGATGACGCGAATGAGCGAGCGGCGAGGGGTTGACAAGCGAACGAAAGTTCGATACTCTAATGAAGTTGGCGCAAGTCGAAAGCGACGGCGAAGCGAGTACGGCGGGTCGAGACTGAAAGGTTGAGGCTAGCGGAAAGCGGAAGTCGTACCACCCGGACAAAACAGCGCATCAAGTTCGAGGACACATGGCAGCATTATGCGCCTGAGTCCTTGATCCATACGGCCCGCTAAGGCGGCAAGTCGTTACGGATCTTTGACAACATAGTTGAACGTGCCAGTCGTGAGAAGATGCAAGCTTTGGCTTGGTCAATCTCACAAGGTAAAAGCCCACCGGTTTTCGAGCCTGGTGGGCAGGCAGGAACCACGGACCTCCGTCCTGTGGTCTGCCAACAGGTTTCAAACGAGAGTTTGATCCTGGCTCAGAATCAACGCTGGCGGCGTGCCTAACACATGCAAGTCGCACGAGAAAGGGACTTCGGTCCTGAGTAAAGTGGCGCACGGGTGAGTAACACGTGACTAACCTACCTCCGAGTGGGGAATAACTTCGGGAAACCGAGGCTAATACCGCATAACACTTACGAGTCAAAGCAGCAATGCGCTTGGAGAGGGGGTCGCGGCAGATTAGTTAGTTGGCGGGGTAATGGCCCACCAAGACGATGATCTGTATCCGGCCTGAGAGGGCGCACGGACACACTGGAACTGAAACACGGTCCAGACTCCTACGGGAGGCAGCAGTGGGGAATTTTGCGCAATGGGGGAAACCCTGACGCAGCAACGCCGCGTGGAGGATGAAGTCTCTTGGGACGTAAACTCCTTTCGATCGGGACGATAATGACGGTACCGATAGAAGAAGCCCCGGCTAACTTCGTGCCAGCAGCCGCGGTAATACGAGGGGGGCAAGCGTTGTTCGGAATTATTGGGCGTAAAGGGCGCGTAGGCGGTTTGGCAAGTCTAGTGTGAAATCTTCGGGCTCAACTCGAAGTCTGCACTGGAAACTGCCGGGCTTGAGTATGGGAGAGGTGAGTGGAATTTCCGGTGTAGCGGTGAAATGCGTAGATATCGGAAGGAACACCTGTGGCGAAAGCGGCTCACTGGACCATAACTGACGCTGAGGCGCGAAAGCTAGGGGAGCAAACAGGATTAGATACCCTGGTAGTCCTAGCCCTAAACGATGATTGCTTGGTGTGTCGGGTACCCAATCCCGTCGTGCCGAAGCTAACGCGATAAGCAATCCGCCTGGGGAGTACGGTCGCAAGGCTGAAACTCAAAGGAATTGACGGGGGCCCGCACAAGCGGTGGAGCATGTGGTTTAATTCGACGCAACGCGAAGAACCTTACCTGGGCTCGAAATGTAGTGGAATCCGGCAGAAACGTCGGCGTCTAGCAATAGACCGCTATATAGGTGCTGCATGGCTGTCGTCAGCTCGTGTCGTGAGATGTTGGGTTAAGTCCCGCAACGAGCGCAACCCTTATCTCCAGTTGCTACCATTTAGTTGAGCACTCTGGCGAAACCGCCTCGGATAACGGGGAGGAAGGTGGGGATGACGTCAAGTCCTCATGGCCTTTATGTCCAGGGCTACACACGTGCTACAATGGTCGGTACAAACCGTCGCGAACCCGTGAGGGGGAGCCAATCGGAAAAAGCCGACCTCAGTTCGGATTGAAGTCTGCAACTCGACTTCATGAAGCTGGAATCGCTAGTAATCGCAGATCAGAATGCTGCGGTGAATACGTTCCCGGGCCTTGTACACACCGCCCGTCACATCACGAAAGTGGGTTGCACTAGAAGTCGGTGAGCTAACTCGCAAGAGGAGCAGCCGCCCAAGGTGTAATTCATGATTGGGGTGAAGTCGTAACAAGGTAGCCGTAGGAGAACCTGCGGCTGGATCACCTCCTTTCTAAAAGAGAAACGTTGTGGCATATGTTCACGTTCCGCGGAATGCGGACGGTCTTCGGATCGAGTGAGCAGATGACTACTTCAACCATCGCCTGTAACCTGCAGGAGTGATGGAATTCTGAATCAAGCCTTCTTTTGGCTTGCTTGTCATCGATATCGATGGTCAGAACCGGCTTAGCTGGTTCGCACGTTCAACTGTGTCCTCGAAAAACTTTTCGAGAGAGCTTCTCATAGCTCTACCAAAGGGCCTGTAGCTCAGTTGGCTAGAGCGCACCCCTGATAAGGGTGAGGTCGGTAGTTCGAATCTACCCAGGCCCACCATGACTCTGGTAGAAGTTTGGAGCTCGGCAGTATGGTTTACACCATGGGGCTGTAGCTCAGCTGGGAGAGCATCTGCTTTGCAAGCAGAGGGTCAGCGGTTCGATCCCGCTCAGCTCCACCAAGTTCTCGATTGTAAGTTTGACGATTCCGCGCTTGGAAAATATAGCAAGCGGCGGTATACTGAAAAACGTTGCCTCTAACCGAGGTTGAGCTTCTGAAGAGATGTAAGTCTTCAGAGGTTGAACCTTGAGTAGAAGCAACACTCAGGCTGGCCAAGGTCAGTGAGCAGCGAATAGCCGCTCGAGTGATGTTTGACAACTGAATAGATTGGGTAAATTAAATAACTACAAGGCTGAGCCGTCAGCGTAGAGGTTGTTTCTCTAGCGACTGACGATAATCAGTGTTGAGTGTCTTTAGAATATTTTGAGGTAACACTGCGAGTTCCTGGTTGTTTCGGGAATGAGTTTGGTGTTACCCAGGCGAATAACAACCTAGAATGAAGCAGGCAGTAGCCAGTACGTTGAGCTTCTGTGTGTGAGTAAATTCTATGGTCAAGCTACTAAGGGCGCACGGTGGATGCCTTGGCAGAAACAGGCGATGAAGGACGTGGCAAGCTGCGATAAGCTTCGGGAAGCCGCACACAGGCGTTGATCCGGAGATTTCCGAATGGGGAAACCCACTTAGGTAAAACCTAAGTATGTCGAACTGAATTCATAGGTTCGAACAAGCGAACGGAGGGAAGTGAACCATCTCAGTACCTCCAGGAGAAGAAAGAAACCTCGATTCCGAGAGTAGTGGCGAGCGAAATCGGAACAGCCCAAACCCGTCGCATTACGGTGCAACGGGGGTTGTAGGGCCTGCAACAGTAGAGTTACCAATCTGGCTTATAGTCGAACCCTTTGGAAAATGGGTCCATAGAGCGTGACAGGCGCGTAGACGAAATGAGTCCAGACTCGAAGCAGGTACCTGAGTAAGGCGGGGCACGAGAAACCCTGCTTGAATCCGCGGAGACCATTCCGCAAGGCTAAATACTCGTTTCTGACCGATAGTGAACCAGTACCGTGAGGGAAAGGCGAAAAGCACCCCAGTGAGGGGAGTGAAAAGTACCTGAAACCGTGTGCCTACAAGCAGTGGGAGGACTATGCCCGTAAGGGAATGTCTGACCGCGTGCCTATTGCATAATGAGCCGGCTAGTTATTCTTGTCAGCAAGGTTAAGCGTGAGCGAGCCGCAGCGAAAGCGAGTCTGAATAGGGCGATTGAGTTGGCAGGAATAGACGCGAAGCGGGATGATCTACCCTTGGCCAGGTTGAAGATGGGGTAACACCCATTGGAGGACCGAACCGGTGTTTGTTGAAAAAAGCTCGGATGAGCTGAGGGTAGGGGTGAAAGGCTAATCAAATTCCGTGATAGCTCGTTCTCTCCGAAATAGCTTTAGGGCTAGCCTCGGGTGATTTGCGTTGGTGGTAGAGACATGATTGGACTAGGGGGCTTTCCGGCTTACCGAATCCAGCCAAACTTCGAATGCCAATGACAACCAGCCCGGGAGTCAGACTGTGGGGGCTAAGCTTCACAGTCGAGAGGAAAACAGTCCAGATCGCCTGCTAAGGTCCCCAAATTACAGTTAAGTGGGAAAGGAAGTCGGAACGCTCAGACAGCCAGGAGGTTGGCTTAGAAGCAGCCATCCTTTAAAGAAAGCGTAATAGCTCACTGGTCAAGCGGTCCGGTGCCGACAATACAACGGGGCTAAAACTGTATACCGAAGCAGCGAATGCACACATTAGTGTGCGTGGTAGGAGAGCATTCTCTCGTGGATGAAGCGTAACTGAGAAGATACGTGGACATTAGAGAAGAGACCCTGCCGGCATAAGTAGCGATAATCAGTGTGAGAACCACTGACGCCGAAAGTCTAAGGTTTCCTGAGGAAGGTTAATCCGCTCAGGGTTAGGCGGTCCCTAAGCTGAGGCCGAGAGGCGTAAGCGATGGACATCCGGTTAATATTCCGGACCTCCCAATATCTCGTTATTACGATGGGGTGACGCAGAAGGATAAGGTGGACCACATATGGCTATGTGGTTCGATACGTGTAAGGCGGTTTCTCTAGGCAAATCCGGAGAAGCATAACGTTGAGACGTAAAGCAGACCTGTATAGGTTGAAGCATCTGATTCCACGCTGCCAAGAAAAACCTCTAAGGAGAGAGATTGGGAACCGTACCCCAAACCGACACAGGTAGACGAGGAGAATATCCAAAGGCGCTCGAGTGAAGGCTTGTTAAGGAACTCGGCAAATTAGACCCGTAACTTCGGGAGAAGGGTCGCCCACCTCTGGTGGGCCGCAGTGAAACGCGTACGGCGACTGTTTAACAAAAACACAGGTCTCTGCAAAGTCTAAAACGACGTATAGGGGCTGACTCCTGCCCGGTGCCGGAAGGTTAAAGGGAGAGGTTAGAGAGCAATCTCGAAGCTTTGAACTGAAGCCCCGGTGAACGGCGGCCGTAACTATAACGGTCCTAAGGTAGCGAAATTCCTTGTCGGGTAAGTTCCGACCTGCACGAATGGAGTAACGATCGTACGACTGTCTTAACGAGTTGCTCGGCGAACTTGTAGTACCGGTGAAGATGCCGGTTACCCGCAGCTAGACGAAAAGACCCCGTGCACCTTTACTATACTTTTACAGTGGGTTACGGCAATTGCTGCGCAGGATAGGTGGGAGGCTTTGATCCCGGGATTTCGGTCTCGGAGGAGCCAACGGTGAGATACCACCCTGCGATTGTTGTGATCCTAACCTACTCCCGTGATCCGGGAGAGGGACACTGTAAGACGGGTAGTTTGACTGGGGCGGTCGCCTCCTAAATTGTAACGGAGGCGCGCGAAGCTACACTCAGGTCGTTTGGAAATCGACCGTCGAGTGCAAAGGCATAAGTGTGGTTAACTGCGAGACCTACAAGTCGAGCAGATGCGAAAGCAGGCCTTAGTGATCCGGTGGTTCTGTATGGAAGGGCCATCGCTCAACGGATAAAAGGTACGCCGGGGATAACAGGCTGATCATTGCCAAGAGTTCATATCGACGCAATGGTTTGGCACCTCGATGTCGGCTCATCGCATCCTGGAGCTGTAGAAGGTTCCAAGGGTTAGGCTGTTCGCCTATTAAAGCGGTACGTGAGCTGGGTTCAGAACGTCGCGAGACAGTTCGGTCTCTATCTGCTGTGGGCGTAGGAGATTTGAGAGGGCCTGTCCTTAGTACGAGAGGACCGGGATGGACGAACCTCTTGTGTTCCAGTTGTCTTGCCAAAGGCACGGCTGGGTAGCGAAGTTCGGTTATGATAACCGCTGAATGCATATAAGCGGGAAGCATGCCTCAAGATGAGATCTCCCAACCCAAAAGGGAAATGAAGGGCCCAGGAAGACCACCTGGTTGATAGGCTGGAGGTTGAAGCACAGTAATGTGTGTAGCTTACCAGTACTAATCGCCCGTTCGGCTTGTCCATAGAATTTACTCTGCACAGAAGTTGTTATTCTGTTCTTGAGTCATTCAACACAAGCCCTGTAGTTATCGATCAGTGATTCGATAAGGGAAACTCTGTAACATCCCAAAAGATCTAACGATCCAATACTCAATCTATTCAGTTGTGAAGTATCGCGCGAGCGGCTTCGACAATTTGCCGGTGATCATATCGCGAGGGTCACACCCGTTCCCATCCCGAACACGGAAGTTAAGCCTCGTCGAGCCGATGGTACTGCACGGGAAACTGTGTGGGAGATTAGGTTATCGCCGGCATAAATATAAGAAAGCCCACTCTTCGGAGTGGGCTTTTTGCATTTGCGGAGCTGGCCATCGAGGCCGGCGTTCTTCCTGTTCGAGTGGGAAGTTCTTCGGCACGGCTGGAGCCGTACCCTAAGCAAAACGGGGGTCGCGTGCTTTTCGCGAGGCCCTATATTTCCGCAGCCCATATAGGGCACCCAGAGTTGTGGTGGGGTAGAGGCAGATCCTTCCAGGATGACAAAGAACAAGAAAGGCTAATCCAGAATCCCTTTACTGCTCTTCCGCAGAAGGCTTTTGGAGTTTAATCTTCTGTTGGTTTCTTACTCGTCTGACTGGTGACTTTCGTGCTGCATCCTGGTGTCTTTCCGCTATGATGAGGGTAGGAAGCGTATATCAGCAGCAGGTTTGCCTACCTTTCCAACCATCCAAGGGGACAGAATGTCACAGAAAAAAGTGCTTGTCGGCGGTGCCGGCGGCTTTATCGGCGGCCACCTGGTTCGCAGACTGAAATCGGAAGGCTTTTGGGTTCGGGGCGTAGACATCAAGAAGCACGAGTTCGCCGAGTCGGCCGCGGACGAGTTCATTCAGGCGGATCTGCGTGACCCTCGCGTGGTGAAGGAAGTAGCCGAGGGCATTGAAGATGTGTATCAGCTGGCGGCCGATATGGGTGGCGCAGGCTACATTTTCACCGGCGACCATGATGCAAATGTGATGCACAATTCGGCCACCATCAACCTGAACATGGTGGAGTATGGCCGCGAGGCGGGTGTGAAGCGTTTCTTTTACTCTTCCTCGGCCTGCATCTATCCGGCTTACAATCAGGAAGATCCGGATAACCCGAAGTGCTCGGAAGATTCGGCGTATCCTGCTGCTCCGGACTCGGAGTATGGCTGGGAGAAGCTGTTCTCGGAGCGTCTTTACCTGTCGTACATGCGGAACTACGGTCTGCACATACGTGTGGCGCGCTTCCACAACATTTTTGGACCGGAAGGTACGTGGCGCGGTGGCCGTGAGAAGTCTCCGGCGGCGATGTGCCGTAAGGTTGCGACCACGCCTACGGGTGGAGAGATCGAGGTTTGGGGTGACGGCAAGCAGACCCGCTCGTTCCTGTATGTGGATGAGTGTGTAGATGCTGTCCGCCGCATGATGGAGGGACCGTTCGAGGGACCGCTGAACATCGGCTCCGAAGAGATGGTCACGATCAACCAGCTGGCGGAGACGGTGATGGACATTGCCGGCAAGCCGCTGTCGATCAAGCATATTCCGGGACCGTTGGGTGTGCGTGGACGTAACTCGGACAACCACCTGATTCGCGAGAAGCTGAACTGGGAGCCCAGCCAGCCGCTGCGCGTAGGACTGGAAAAGACCTATGCGTGGATTGCCGATCAGGTCAAGAAGGTCCAGGCTGAAGAGGGCGAGCTGGCCGCGAAGGCATAGCCTCTCCCAAGGAAAAGAAGAAGGGCACCGGAGATTCCGGTGCCCTTCTTCTTTTGCCCTGAGACAGCCTTGCTGTGGCCTGGCATTTCGGTGAGGGCCCCCGGGTGGGCGGTCGCGCAGTAGCGCGATGCCTACATCTGCTGCGCAGATATGGGGATCAGGATTTGGGGCTCGCCCCGGCACTCTAATCCGGCGGGAGCGAGGGAAGGCAGAAGCAGATTCCTCCGCCTGCGGCTACGGAATGACAAACAATGCCCATGTATCCGGCACGCGGGGCATGGCTGACTGAGAGAATGGGCCTTGGGCGTGCGATACTTAAGGAAGCATGTTCAAGCGCGTTCTCCTCAAACTGAGCGGAGAGGCCCTGGCCGCCGGCCGAGGCTTCGGAATTGACGCAATCTTCATTCACAAAGTCGCCGAAGAGATTGCCGAAGTGGCGAGAAGCGGCGCCCAGGTGGCGATTGTGGTGGGCGGCGGGAACTTCTTCCGCGGCGTGGCCGACCAGGCGATTGATATGGATCGCGTTGCCGCGGACCACATGGGCATGCTGTCGACTGTGATTAATGCCATTGCGCTGCAGGACGCGATTGAGAAGCAGGGGCTTCCGACGCGCGTGATGTCGGCGATTGCCATGCACGAGGTGGCGGAACCCTATATCCGGCGGCGCGCGATGCGGCACCTGGAAAAGGGACGGGTCGTGATCTTCGGAGCGGGAACGGGAAATCCATATTTCTCGACCGACACGGCGGCAGCGCTGCGAGCGATGGAGATCAAGGCGGATGTTCTGCTGAAGGCGACTTCGGTGGACGGCATCTACACGGCGGACCCGAAGAAGGTTCCGGACGCGGTGAAGTTCCAGACGATTACCTACATGGAGATTCTGAAGCTGGGGCTGAAGGTGATGGATGCCACGGCGGTTTCCCTGTGCAAGGACAATGCGATGCCGATGATCATCTTCTCGATGCGCGAGGAAGGCAATATCCTGCGCGTGGTGAAGGGCGAGACGATCGGATCCATGGTGACGGCGTAGAGCTATGCCCCCTGCATTACGCAGCGTGATGAGCGTGATGGTGGGCTTTCTGGCCCTGAACATCGTGCTCTCCCTGGAAAACAACCTGTTACGTCTTGTCTTTACGGGCAGGATGGAGACGACCGGCTATCTGATTGCGAGTATTGTGGTCAGGCTGATTGCTGCGCTGGTGGGTGGTTTTGTGTGTGCGATGATTGCACCTTCTAAGCCGAAGCTTCATGCTGGTGTGATTGCCGTTCTGCTGCTGGCGTTCAGTATCAGTGCTTTTTACAGGCTGCAGGGCGGACCCTTTCCCCAGTGGTACCTGGTGGCGTTGACGGTGGGGACTCCCCTTGCGGTGATTGCGGGTTCCGCGTGGGATATTCAGGAACTCCAACGCAAGAAGTAGCGTCTTAAACAACATCGCCGTGACTGAAACACTTCTCAAGCCCGTCGCCGAGGCATCTGCGGCTGCTCCACGGAGCGCGCGGAAGCCACTTTTGCCTGCATTGACGGGCGTTCGCACCTTCCTGGCGGCGAACATCATGTTCTTCCACTTCACGCCGCCGCACATTGACTGGATTGTGCCGATTGTGGGGCATGGGTTTGTGTTTGTCGGCTTCTTCCTGCTGATTTCGGGCTTTATTCTGAGCTACAACTATGCCGACCGGATTCGCGCGGTGAAGTTGAAGGACTTTTACCTGGCGCGTGTGGCCAGGCTTTACCCGGTGTACCTGGTGTCGCTGGTGGTCTCGATCCCGATCCTGATCACAGAGTTCCACGTCCGCAGCCGTGTGGAGTTTGTGGAGGGCGCCATCATGACGCCGCTGCTGCTGCAGGGTTGGAGTCCGTGGCTGGCAACCTTCTGGAATACGGTGGCCTGGACGCTATCGACCGAGGCGTTTCTGTACGCGATCTTCCCGTTCATGATGCGGCTGCGGTGGCCGGTGAAGCCTGCCCGGCTGGTGGCCCTGGGGCTGGGGATATGGGCGCTGGGACTGGTGCCGCATGTGATCTACATGCTGACTAATCCGGATGGACTGCCGACGATTGACCGCTATTCGTATGGCTACTACCTGCGCGGTCTGAAGTTCACCCCGCTGCCGTATGTGTGCACCTTTACGGCGGGCATTGTGCTGGGCCGGCTGCAGGCGGTGACGGAGATGAGTCAGCGGCTGCGCGCGGTGCTGGCGTTTGTGGCCGTGGGCGGGGTGCTGGGCTTCCTGTACCTGCTGGCGGACCATACACCCTATGTGCTGATGCATGGCGGCCTGCTGACGCCACTGTTTGCGATGCTGGTGCTGGGTGTGACGGGGAAGAACCCGGTGTCAGCCTTCTTTGGCTGGAAGCCGTTTGTGGTGATTGGTGAGTCGACGCTGTGCATCTACCTGCTGCACTTCAATATGCTGCAGATGCTGCGGGACTACCATGTGGCGGAGCGGCTGCACTTTGCGGCGCTGGATCCGTGGGCGTCGTATGTGCTGGTGGTGGGGTTTGCGTACCTGCTGTACCGGTTCTATGAGAATCCGGCGCGGAAGTGGGTGCTGGCGACCTTTGGGACGAAGCGGGCGTAGAGGGATTGAGGGAAGGACACAGAAAACGCCGGCCATGGAGGCTGGCGTTTTCTGTGTCAGCTTTAGCCATGACATGTGGTGAAGAGTGATCCGAAATGGTGATGGAGAGGGTCGCGCACCCGGCAAGAGGTAAAAGCGGAGGTAGATTTTTTCGCGGTTCTGCGGATGGCGCGCTCCTAAGCATGAGAGGAGCGATAGGAAAAGAGAAAGGCCCCGCGCTTGGCGGGGCCTTTCCTGTTTGGGTGAAGATTGGTTGTTACGGCTTGACGGTCTGCGTGGCGTGCGTGCCGTTTGCGATGGCAAGCGCGCAGCTTGGGCGGCTGGAGGTCGCGAAGGGCGAGTTCTGGATGTTGGTCAGACCGCCGTTGTGCGAGTCCAACTGCAGGCCGCTGGTGGTGTTATCCAAGTAGTTGGCGGTGAACATGTACTTGCCGAGGGCAGGTTCAATGGTTACGCACTGGGGGCCGGTGCCTACCGTGGTGGACGAGGAGGTTGCCGAGCCGGTCAGAGCGCCCGTCGACTGATCGATGGAGTAGGCGGAGACCGAGTTGGCGCCGTAGTTGGCGGTGTAGAGGTAGTAGCCGCGCGGATCAATGGTTGCGTTGAGCGGGCGGAGACCGGTGGACCAGGGGCTGGAGGTGATGAGGGCCGGAACGCCGGTGGAACCGAGCGTGTAGCCGATGACCTGGTTGGAATCGCGGTCGGTGACATAGAGGAAGCGCGAGCGAGGATCTTCGACGACCGAGCTGGGCGTGACACCGGAGTAGTAACCGCTGGTGACGGTGGTGGTGCCATTGCCGAGCGTAGTGCCGGAGAGAGGCGTCAGGGCACCGGTGGTGGTGTTCCGGGTGAAGCCCAGAAGGTTCCGGTTGCCCGCGGTCGTATCCTGCTGCACGACGTAGAGGAAGTTGTTGTAGGTGCTGGTCACCACGCTGACCGGGGCGTAACCGATGTTGACGGTCAGCGAAGGCTGCGCGGTGAGGGAACCGTCGGTGCTGGAGACCTTGTAGACGGTGATATTGCCCGGGCCGGTGCTGGCCGAGGAGTAGCCGGGCTGGTAGGTGTTCAGCACATAGATAAAGGCATTGTCCGGCGTGATGTTCAGAGCGACAGGATAGGTGCTGCTCCCGATCGAGTCATAGGTGTTCTGGCCATAGAGCTTGCCATCAGTACCTACGGCGTACTGCACGATCTTGGAGTCGTCGCGGTGAACCACGTAGACATACTTGCCGTCGGAGGTGGCGGAGAGAGCGACGGGATTACGGTAGCCAGTGGATACCGGCGAGGTAGACATCTGCATCAGGGCGCCTACCTGGAAGCTGACCTGGTAGGCGTTGATCAGACCTTCGCTGGAGCCGGAGGATGGGACGTAGAGGAACGCGACGACATAGTCGCGGCTGCAGGCGGTGATGCCGAGCCCCATGCCCAGAGATACGACCGTGGCCAGCGCGGTGCGGCCCAACTTACTCCACTTCATGCGTTTTCCCATCTTCCGGAGGCTGAAGCCTCCGTCCTGCCCTTCCTGAAATTGCGTGCTCGTTGAAATATTCTGCATGGCCTTGTCCATTACCTCGTATTTCCGCTTACGACCAGGCAGGTTGGATTGCCGACGGTCGGGAAGGTGGAGCCACGGGTGAGGCCGGACAGCTGGCCAGTGTTCCGGTTGATGATGAAGCCAGTGACGGTCGAGTCATTCTGGTTGGAGGTGTAGACGTACTGATTGGTGGGGTCCTGCACCATGCAGACGGGGCCGGAGCCAACCGGGTAGGGATTGCTGCTGTCAGCCAGACGGGACAGACGTCCCTGGGTGTCGATGACGAATGCGGAGATGCTGCTGCTGACCGTCTGGACCGAGGTAGTGCCCTGGTTGAGGACGTAGAGGAACTTGCCGCCGCTATCGACGAGCGTCCAGACCGGGGTGGTAGCCGGCGAGAGGTTCGGGAACGGGCTGCCGGTGACCGGCTGCAGAGCGCCGCTGTTGACCGTGTAGGCGTAGATCTGGTTGTTGGTGACGTCGGTCAGGTAAACGTAGGTGCCGTTGCTGGTGATCGACGAGATCTTGGTGCCGACGGAGCCGATCTGCGTGGTCGAGTTGGTGACCAGGGTGAGCTGGCCGTTGGTGCTGTTCTGCTGGTAGGCGGTGACGCTGGGACTGGTGGTCGAGTCACCGGCGTTGAGCGTGAACAGGTAACCGGAGGAGAAGAACTTCGACATCGTCGGGTTTGCGCCGACGGGGAAGTAGTTCAACTGCTGACCGTTGCAGGCCGCCGTGGTGCACTTGGTCTGCTGGTTCTGCACAAGGGTCAGACGTCCGGTGGTGCCGGAGATGGCGAAGACCGTGATGGCGCCCACACCGGTGCCGACGAACTGGCTCTGGTCGGCCTGGTTGGACAGAGCATCCAGAACGTAGAGGTAGTTGCCGGTGGAATCAATCTGCGCCCAGATGGGGTTGGTTCCCTGGCTGGACTGGTTGAGCTGGTAGCTCAGGACGCCGTCGCCACCTACGCTGTAGATGGAGATGCTGCCGGCGGTTGCGGCGGTGGTGCTGGTGGGAAGTACGCCCTTATTGATGACGTAGACCCAGCGACCGCCCGGGCGCACGACGATGGACACCGGATTGGTGCCACCAGCGCTGAACGGAGCGTGGACGATCTTTGTGAGGTTTCCGGTGAAGTTGTCGATTTTGAAACCGTCAACCTGGTTAAACTGCGTGCCCAGAACCCACATAAAACCTACGGTGCCACCGCCGCAGGCGGTCATACCGGCGATCAGTGACAGTGACACAACACAAGCCAGCAACAGCCGGCCAGACAGACTCAACTTCATGCGCTTCCTTTTACCTCAAGAGCCGTGCGGCGAACCTGCTGCCGTTCAGGCCGTCCAATCTGTGGGTTCTTATCCTCGCCTCATTGTAAAAGGCCGGGGATACTTTGTGCCATACGGAGTGCCTGGTTTGACGGAAAGAAAAGCCCGGCGTTAGCCGGGCTTTTGTGTTGCTATTGCGGCGGGTTTACCAGACGCGGCAGGAGTTTACCGGCATCATGGGCTGGCCCTTCTTGCATCCAAAGGCTTTACCGAACTCGTCGAAGTTCTGGATGCTGCCGTTAACGCGCCACTGACCGCTGGAATGGGGGTCGGTTTTGGCACGGAGGCGGGCTGTGGCTTCGCGAGTATTTTCACACCACACCTGTGCAAAGCCGAGGAAATAGCGCTGCTGCGGGGTGTAGCCGTCGATCTGGGCGGTTGCGGCGTCTCCGCCCTGCTGCGCCAGAACGCTCATCAGCGCGGCGTAGGCGATGCGCAGGCCGCCGTTGTCGGCGGTGTTTTCGCCGAGGGTGAGCTTTCCGTTCAGGTTCTGTCCGGGAGCGACGGTGAAGCCGTCGTACTCCTTGACTTCGCAGTCGGTGCGGTCTTCGAACTTCTTGCGGTCTTCGTCGGTCCACCACTGGCGGACGTTGCCCTTGTCGTCAAACTGGCTGCCCTGATCGTCGAAGCCGTGGGTCATTTCGTGGCCGATGACGACGCCGATTCCGCCGAAGTTTACGGCTGGATCCAGCTTTGCATCGAAGAAGGGCGGCTGCAGGATGCCTGCGGGGAAGTTGATGTCGTTCTGCGAGGGGTTGTAGTAGGCGTTGACGGTGGGCGGGGTCATCAGCCACTCGCGCTCATCGACGGGTTTGCCGATTTTGTCCAGGTCGCGACGGTCCTCAAACGCGGAGGCACGGGCGAGGTTGCCGATCAGGTCTGTGCGCTTTGTGGCGAGCTTTGAGTAGTCGCGCCAGGTGTCGGGATATCCGATCTTCTGGCGGAAGGCGGCGAGCTTTTTGGCAGCTTCCACCTTGGTGGCGTCGCTCATCCAGTCGAGGTTCTTGATGTCTTCTCCGAGCGACTTTTCGAGGGCTGCGATGAGCTTCTCCATGCTGTCCTTAGAGGAGGGCGGGAAGTACTGCCTGACCCAGTCCTGGCCGACGGCTTCGCCGAGGGCACGGTCGGTTGCGGAGGTGCAGCGCTTCCAGCGCGGGGTCTGCTCCTTCTGGCCGGAGAGGGAAGCTCCGAAGAAGTTGAAGTTTTCCGTGGCGATGGGCTCGCTGAGGTTGGCGGAGTAGCGGTGCAGCACGTGCCAGCGCATGTAGCTCTTGAGTGCGGCGGGGCTTTGCGTGGTGAGCTCGGAGTTCATGGTCTTGAAGAACTCCGGCGAGGCCACGTTGAGCGTGGAGAGGCTGGATTCCTTCTTCGCGGCCAGGTAGACCTTCCAGTCGAAGGAGGGGGTGAGCTCCTGCAGCTGGGCGATGGTCATGACGTGGTAGACGTTGGCCGGGTTGCGGCGATCGACGCGCGACATGGAACCCTTTGCCAGAGCGGTCTCAATGGCGAGCACGGCTTTGGCCTCGGTTGCGGCCTGGGTGGCGTCATCGCCGATGAGGGTGAACATCTTCGTGAGGTGTTCGAGATACTGCGCGCGGATCTTGGTCATCCGCTCGTCGTCCTGCAGGTAGTAGTCGCGGTCGGGGAGGGAGAGACCGCCCTGGTCGATGGCGCCGATGACCTGGGATGCGTCCTTCTGGTCCTGGTCGGAACCGAAGCCGAAGAAGAAGCCGACGCCGTACTTGTCTTCCATCATGCCTGCGAAGGTGGCGAATTTCTTGGGGTCTTTGAAGCTATCAATGGCGGCGAACTGCGGCTGCAGAGGGGTGTAGCCAAGCTTGTCGGCCAGGGGCTTGTCCATGCAGGCGGCGAAGTAGTCGCCGTACTTCTTCTGGAGCGGAGTCTTCGGGGCTTCGGCCGCGGCTTTCAGCTGCTGGTAGAGCAGGTAATTGTTGCGCTCGGCGAGCTCGTTGAAGCGGCCCCAGCGGGTCTGATCATTCGGAATGGGATTGTTCTTCTTCCAGTTGCCGCAGGCGTACTGGTAGAAGTCCGTGCACGGGTCGGCGGTCTTGTCGATGCCGGAGAGATCAAAGCTGATGGGCTGTTTGGGTTCTGCCGTAGGGGCTGAAACCTGCGCAAATGCCGGCAGGGCGCCGAGCAGAAGCGCCGACGCCAGAAGGGTAAGACGCATGGGTACTCCTCAGAGAAAAATCGTTTTTAGAGAATACGCCGCCCCGGAGGGCATGGGTAGGGACGGTGTGTGCGGGAGAAGGGGATTCGCTCAGGATGACAAAAGACAAGAAAGGCAAAAGCAGGTCCTTCCACTGCGCTTCGCCTGGGTCGGGATGACAAAACGAGGAAAGCGCGATGCCCATGTCCGGGAGTTCGGACATGGGGCACACAGAGTGGTGGGTTAGAAGACGCGGAAGTGGATGGTGAGGTACTTCTTCGGGTCGCTGCGGATGGTGTTGACCAGGCTGTTGGAGCTGGTGAGCAGCGTGTTCAGGTTGTTGTAGGCAGCGTCGTCCTTGACCAGTTTGCCAGCGGTGCCTTTGCCCTCATCGATGCCGGAGAGGATGTTGTCGAGGCGGCTGACGGTGTCATCCAGCTTTTTGGCGAAGGCCGGATCCTTGAGCATGAGGCCAAGGCCGCCTTTGCCCGCGTCCGCGTCGGCGAGGATGGAGTTGGCGTGGGCCAGGGTGGCGTTCAGATTGTTGTAGAGCGTGGGATCTTTCAGCAGCTTGCCTGCGGTTCCCTGTCCGCTATCCAGCTCGGTGGTGATGTGCTCAAGCCGTGCGGTGGTGGCGTTGAGGTGGTTGTAGACATCCTCATCCTTGAGCAGTTTGCCGAGCGAGCCCTTGCCGTTGTTCAGGTTCTCAGAGATCTGCTGGAGAGAGCCGACGGCCTTGTTGGCGCGCTGGTAGAGCGAGTCGTCGTAGATGAGCTGGCCGACGGCGCCTTTGCCGCTGGCGATGGTGTCCACGATGCGGTCGAGCTTGGCGAGAATGACGTTCAGGCTCTCGATGGTGCCCTGGCTGGACTTAACGACGTCCTGCAGGTTGGGGGTGTCGAGGGTCTTGAGGATGTCACCGTCCTGGAGCGGCGGTCCGGTCGCGACCTGGCTGTTGAGATCAATGACAGTGTCGCCGAGAACGCCGACGGTGGAGAGGGCAGCGGTGGTGTCGCGGTGGAGCAGCGGAAGGTACTTGGCGTCAATCCGCATGGCGACTTCGACCGGCGTGAGCTTACGCGCGGGGTCATTGACCACGTGGACGGCGGTGACGTTGCCGATGGTGACGCCCTGCAGATTGACCGGAGCGCCTTCCTTCAGGCCCGCCGAGTTATCGAAGTAGACCCTGGCGGAGATTTTTTTGGAGAAGAGGCTGGCGCCCTGCGCACTGGTGAGCAGAAAGATCAGCGTGATCAAGAGAGTGAGCGAGATGAGAACAATCACGCCAACTTTCAACTGCGACCAACGGACTTCCTGGTGGCTGGGCATATCTCTCCTTCATGCTGCAAAACGGATTTCGCTCTTTGGGAGCATTAGACCATGCACCGATCACAGAGGTTGCAGCTTTCCCAGTATGCGATGCGAATTGAAGGCTAAAGGTTTCAATATCAGCGATGTGCAGCGGCGTCCTGACCCTCGACGATCACGGTGGCAAACGCCATGCCGCGGCTGTGCGTGAGTGAGAGATGGACGGCTGTCATGCCCATGACCGTGGCGCGTTCAGCGGCACGGCCGGAGAAATGGAGGGTGGGGCGCTGGCCTGGCAGGCGGCGGACCTCAATCTCCTGCCAGCTGATGCCACGGCTGATGCCGGTGCCGAGCGCCTTGGCTCCGGCTTCCTTGGCGGCAAAGCGGGCGGCGAAGCTTTCTTCGGCGATTTTCTTTCGCTGGCAGTAGGCGATTTCGCCGGGGGTGTAGATGCGGTGGAGAAAACGGTCACCAAAACGGGAGATGCTTTCGCGAATCCGGTCAATCTCAGTGATGTCGGTCCCAATGCCGAGAATCATGCTTTCCATTGTGACACTTGCGTGCCGGGGGTAATGGTTTTCCGACAAGTGCGGGTGATGGGGGCATTTTGCCCGCCGATGTAAAGGCAAGAGGCAGTTGAGCGGGCATGAGCATGCGAGCGATCAAGAGTTACAGCTATGAAGACCAGGGAAGGCTGATGGTCAACCTGACGCGCGCCATCCGGAGGAGCGGCGGTGAGCTGCTGCGGGAAGAGCCACTGAGCGAACATGCCTTTGGACTGGATGTAGAACTGCCGCTGACCCGCATTGTGGAGCTGTATGGCGAACTGGTGCGGTATGGCCTGGAGTTTTCACGATCCGGTCAGTCGGCGCTGGCTGAGCTGTGCACGGTGCAGAAGCATGTACGGTTGCAGCCGGCCTGTGACCTGGTACACCTGCGGCTGGAGGTGAGCCTGCTGCAGGGGGTGAGCCTGGAGTCTCTGTTGGCCGGCCGGGGGCCTGTGGCCTGACACCACAGGCCCTGAGCCTGTACACTGACCGAGGTGCCGCCTATTATCCAAGCACAGAACCTCGGCAAGACCTACCGCTCCGGTAAGCTGGAGGTCCCGGCCCTTCGTAACGTGAATTTTTCCGTTGAGCGTGGCGAGTTTGTGGCCATTGTCGGCCCTTCGGGCTCCGGAAAAAGCACCCTGTTTTATCTGCTGGGTGGCTTGACGCAGGCTACGCACGGCTCCATCAAGATTGACGGGATGGACTTTGCGCAGCTCTCGGATTCTGAGCGCACGAAGCTGCGCCGCTCGCACATCGGCTTTATCTTCCAGCGGTTCAACCTGCTGCCGACGCTGTCGGCGCTGGGCAATATCGAGCTGGCGTATGAGATTGCCGGATTGAAGGAGCCCATGGATCGCGGGCTTCTGGACCACTTGTCGGGTTTGCTGGGAATCAAGGGGCGCCTGGACCATCGTCCGAATGAGCTTTCCGGCGGCGAGCAGCAGCGTGTGGCGATTGCCCGTGCCCTGATTACGCGGCCTTCCATTGTGCTGGCCGATGAGCCGACCGGGAACCTGGACACGAAGAACTCCGATGCAGTGCTGGCGATGCTTCGCCAGTCGTCGAAGGAGATGAACCAGACGGTGATGATGATTACGCACAATCCTGAGGCTGCCCAGATTGCCGACCGTGTGATTACGGTGCGCGATGGCGAGGTGGTCTCCATCGAAGCCGGTAAGGGCTCGATGGAGATTGTGCATAACGCGTATTAGCGGGATAAGAGAGTGAACAAAAAAGCCGGCCATTTGAGGCCGGCTTTTTTGTTTGTGTGCTGATGGGGGTTTGAAGAAAAAGATCCTTCAGGATGACTAGCCGTTCGCCATCTGACCGCTACAACAGCGCACCATCCCACCATCTGGCCACTCCATCATCCAACTGTTTACCAGAGCACGCCGTCGATGGGTTTTTCCATGGGCGGGATGGTTTTCTCGGCGAGGATCTGGCGGAGGTTGACTTCGATGGTGCGGCAGATGGCGGTCAGCGGGATGTCGAAGATGGTGTTGCTGAAGGGATCTTCGAGGTCGGTTCCGATCTTGTTCAGTGCAAGGAAGATGAGACCGACGCCGGTGGAGCCGAAGGGGGTCCACCAGCCGAGGTTGGCGACCATGGCGAGTGGGAGCACGAGGCAGTAGAGATGCACGAACATGCGGGGGAAGTAATCATACTGCCGCGGCATGGGGGTGTTCTTGATGCGTTCGGCGCCGCCCTGGGCGTCGCAGAGGCGGGTGAGGGTCTCGTCCATGTTGCCCCAGCCACGTTCGGTCATATAGCCGGCCATGAAGGCGTCCATGACGAGGAAGCCGATGCGTTTCTGGATTTCGACGGCGACGTTCTTCTCGTTCTTGAGGAGAAGGATCTCTTCCTGTGGAAGGATGTCTTTGAGCTCCCACCAGGGTTCGAGGCCGCGGAGCTGCTGGCGGAGGCAGTTGACCCAGGCAATCTGCAGGTGGACGATCTGCTGCTGGATGTAACGGACGCCCTCGACATCTTCCTCAGCACGCGCGCGGATGTTGGTGACGGCCTGGCGGGCGAGCGAGCGGGAGTTGTTGACGATGGAGCCCCACAGGGTACGGGCCTCCCACCAGCGGCCATAGGCGGAGTTATTGCGGAAGCCGACGATGACGCCGATGGCTGAGCCCAGAAGGCTGAGCGGGATGGCCGGCTGGGCGATCCACTTCATGCCCAGCATCTGGTAGGCGATCACGACGAGGGCGTCGAAGCCGAACAGCAGCGCCAGAGGCAAGCCGATGTACTTTGCCATCTGGCGCAGCGGTGGATGGTTGATGGTGATCAAGCACCGGCTCCGAGTGTGGATTCGAATTTGTTCTTCTGTTCGTTGAAGATTTTTACGTCGCCGTGTTCGATGTCATAGACCCAGCCGCCGACGGAGAGCTCTCCGCGGGCGATGGCGCCGGCAACGGAGGGGTGTGTGCGGGCGTGGTTCATCTGCATGAGCACGTTCTGCTCTGTGAGGCTGGGCAGCATCGCATCCGGGGTAGCGATCTCTTTGGCGACGCTGAGGGCGGCCTCGGCGTTGCGCAGCCAGCGGCGTACGGTGGGTAGCTTTTCGAGCGACTCGGGCTTGAGCAGGGCCTTCATGGCTCCGCAGTCGGAGTGTCCGCAGATGACGACGTGCTGCACCTTGAGGGCGGAGACGGCGTATTCGATCACCGAAGAGATGCCGCCGACCATTTCACCGTAAGGGGGCACCATGTTGCCGACGTTGCGGCTGACGAAGATGTCGCCGGGGCCGGACTGGGTGATCAGCTCCGGGTCAATGCGGGAGTCAGAGCAGGTGATGACCAGGGTGTGCGGTGTTTGCGGCTTGTTGGCCGCCTCAATGTACTCCTGCTGGTGCTTAGGGTAGACCTCGGTCTGAAACTTGTGGATGCCGTACTTGAGGTGTTCGCGGACGTCCATGGGTGCTCCTTGGGGAATGGCTTGTTTTTGACTTGCCCCATCTTAGATGACAGCCGTGTCCGTGGTGTTGATGGGATGAAAGAGGAGCGGAAAGGCACATGCGGGGTCTCCGCGGGGCTTCGTCTTCAGCCGGGATGACACGTGGATTGGAGAAAAGCAGATTCTTTCAGGATGAGAAATCATTTCTAAATATATTTCTAAATAAACGATTTGCTTCAGCAGTGTCATCCATACAAATCCTGCACAGGTACGTGCAATCAGGCACTTGCAGGAGAGAATCTGCACAGAACGCGTCCAAAGAGCAGGAGGCGGATATGGCATTCGTCACCGACAAAGCGGAGCTGAAGCCGGGCCTGATTATCTTTAGGCGCGGCGATGTGGAGCACCGGCAGTGGTACTGCCGGATGAAGATTCCGAAGGCTGACCGGTATAAGACGGTATCGCAGAAGACAACGGACATGGATGTAGCGCGTGACCGTGCCTTTGATCAAGATGCGGATATCCGGTTCCGGCTTAAGCATGATGTACCTGTCTTCAACCATCCCTTTCGCGAAGTTGGTAGGGAGTACCTGCTCACACAGGAGGCGCGAGCACAGCATGGAGAGATCAGCGCGGCGCGTCCGAAGAAGGTCCGTGCCGTCATCGAAGGAACTCTGGATCGATATGTCGGTTCGACGCAGGTTCATCTGATCGGGGATGAGCTTTGGAGCGGTTACCCGACATGGCGGCGGGAGAACGGCGTTGGCCGCAACAAGCGGAATGGTGTCCGTGAGGTGACGGCGGAGATGGCCGAGGCTTTCGCTAAGAATGAGGCCGAACGCCGCACCAAGGTTCAGCACACTCGGCAAGATTCGGGTGCTGAGACCGATTGAAGTCGCTCCTTCCAAAGACACGATCGTTCCCTTCATCAGTGATGCGACGATCCGTTTTGAGATGTCGATCTTTGGAGCGGTGATGAACTTCGCCATCAAGAAGCGCTATGTTCCAGCAAGCCAGAGATTCGATGAGCGTCCTAAGCTGAAGTCAATGAGACGCGATGGGTTCACGCTGGAGGAGTACCGCAAGCTTCATACGGCCGGTCGTAGATGGATCGCCAAGGCGGATAAGCCTTCGAGTATCTGGTATCGGATGGCGACCTACAACCTGATCCTGATTGCTTGCAATACAGGGATGCGACCGATCGAGATGAAGAACCTGCGGTGGCGCGACATCATGCCATCACGATCAAGGTGTTTCAATCCACGCGGCCCGTGTGGGCCGCGAAGTCGGCTGCATATGCGCGCAGGCTAAAGCGTGGGGGGCAATCCACGCGGCCCGTGTGGGCCGCGAAGTCGGTAAAGCCCTCCTCAGAGCACAGGGTTTGCCCGTTTCAATCCACGCGGCCCGTGTGGGCCGCGATATGACGAGAGCATCATGTACGAGACCAGCGATGAGTTTCAATCCACGCGGCCCGTGTGGGCCGCGATTCAAGCTCCAATTCCTTGATTTTGCTCATCTTTGTTTCAATCCACGCGGCCCGTGTGGGCCGCGATCTGCCCGAACCATGGCGGCATCGTTCATCGACCCTGGTTTCAATCCACGCGGCCCGTGTGGGCCGCGATGCTGACTGCCAGACTGCGTCACAATCCGTTTTAGTTTCAATCCACGCGGCCCGTGTGGGCCGCGATCATATCCGGTTGGAGCGGCCTGCGTCTGACTGTTGTTTCAATCCACGCGGCCCGTGTGGGCCGCGATGCCGTACGGGACGAGCTTAAACTTTCCCTCGCTCACGTTTCAATCCACGCGGCCCGTGTGGGCCGCGATCGATTAGCCCTCAGAGGCTCCGGGAATGCGTTCGGTTTCAATCCACGCGGCCCGTGTGGGCCGCGATGTGCCAGTCATAGCCCGGCGTATCGGACTTGTCGTTTCAATCCACGCGGCCCGTGTGGGCCGCGATCGGAGCCAGCGGTCTGTTTTACCGGTGAGCCTCAGTTTCAATCCACGCGGCCCGTGTGGGCCGCGATATCAACAGGGTTTCTGGTTACAGGGAGCAGGAGTTGTTTCAATCCACGCGGCCCGTGTGGGCCGCGATACGGCAAGCTGAATCCATGCCTGAGTTTTTTCATCGTTTCAATCCACGCGGCCCGTGTGGGCCGCGATAGCGATTCAGGCTCAAGTGGCCACCGCACAGTACGTTTCAATCCACGCGGCCCGTGTGGGCCGCGATCCGAACAACAGCACCGTCGTGCCCAACCAGGTGGTGTTTCAATCCACGCGGCCCGTGTGGGCCGCGATAGTCCAGCACGGATTCAAGACACGTGCCGAAAGAGTTTCAATCCACGCGGCCCGTGTGGGCCGCGATTTACCCTGGGCGAGCAAACTATCGTACTTGCTCTTGTTTCAATCCACGCGGCCCGTGTGGGCCGCGATTAGAAGCTATCGAGTTCTTAGGTGGTGCTCCGATTGTTTCAATCCACGCGGCCCGTGTGGGCCGCGATGGATGACATTGCGCGGCATCGGTTGATTCAAGGTGTTTCAATCCACGCGGCCCGTGTGGGCCGCGATGCTAGATAAAGACGTAGTAAATTCCTATCGTATGTTTCAATCCACGCGGCCCGTGTGGGCCGCGATGCGAGCGGCCGGTGTTGGTGAGCCTGATAGAAAAGTGGGTTTCAATCCACGCGGCCCGTGTGGGCCGCGATGCTCGGGGGACGCCATGGCCAGCAACCGTTTCAGTTTCAATCCACGCGGCCCGTGTGGGCCGCGATGCATCACCGGTAAGCCTCTTCAAGACAAAAGCTGTTTCAATCCACGCGGCCCGTGTGGGCCGCGATGATCGACTTCAAAGCCCGGCAGAAAATCAAACGGTGTTTCAATCCACGCGGCCCGTGTGGGCCGCGATATGCTTCTCTCTGCTAGCGTGGCGGTTGCTGCTATGGTTTCAATCCACGCGGCCCGTGTGGGCCGCGATTTTGCTTGTCGGGCATGAATAGCCCTGTGTGGTTGTGTTTCAATCCACGCGGCCCGTGTGGGCCGCGATTTGAGGTTGAGCTTCGCCCCATCGATGCGACGGGTGTTTCAATCCACGCGGCCCGTGTGGGCCGCGATTCCTTGACGTCTGTAAGGCACTGAAGATTTCGAGGTTTCAATCCACGCGGCCCGTGTGGGCCGCGATAAGCTCGCGAACATCTCAGTTGCCGCCTCGCTGGAGTTTCAATCCACGCGGCCCGTGTGGGCCGCGATGTAGCCGTCGAGCATATTCATCCGCCACATCGCCGTTTCAATCCACGCGGCCCGTGTGGGCCGCGATCTTCACGCAGCTCGACAACCTGACCAGCCAGCAGCGCAGTTTCAATCCACGCGGCCCGTGTGGGCCGCGATGGCGAGCGTGCTAAGTTGCGCTTGCGCCAGATCTTAGGATGGCACATTCGC
This sequence comes from Terriglobus tenax, assembly GCF_025685395.1. Taxonomy (NCBI): domain Bacteria; kingdom Pseudomonadati; phylum Acidobacteriota; class Terriglobia; order Terriglobales; family Acidobacteriaceae; genus Terriglobus; species Terriglobus tenax. The sequence continues at coordinate 2,770,419 of NZ_JAGSYA010000004.1, forward strand.
GGAAGGGGTTCCAGTGAAGAGGGGAACGCAGGCTTGCGTCCTCCTGCTTTGCGCTCAACGCTGTATTTGCCGTAACTTCCTGCAATCGCGAACCTATCGGGTAGTTCGTGATCGCTTCCGGTTCGCGCAGGCCGTTCTATTCGATTGAAAGAGGGAGGCAGGTTCAGAGAATGAGCGGGCCTTGCGGGTCGTAGGACGGTTTGGCGCCGATGTGTTCTACCCTGCGCTTCCATTCGTTGCCCAGGAAGTAAAAGCGGAGGCTGTCCTCCTCAGGCGCGATCTCCGTGAGGAGATCGGCGCGGAAGCGAACCCATTGTGCGGCGTCGACCAGGCACTCGAAGACGGAGTTCTGGACACGCTGCCCGCGATCTTCGCACAGGCGGGCGACGCGGCGCAAACGGCGACGGCCGGCTTCTTCGCGTGTGCTGACGTCATAGCTGACCAATACGAGCATGGGAAATTATCTCCAGAGAAATGCGGGATAGGCATCGAGCCCTCCGCGAACGTAGCGGGCCAGCAGCAGTGCCTGCGTGTAGGGAATGAGGCCGAGCGGGATTCGTTCGTTGAGGAAGGGATGCTCAATTTCTTCCTGTTTGCGCGTTTGCCATGCGGCGATGACCTGCTTGCGGGTGGCTTCTTCCAAAAGGGTCGCTCCACTGTCCTGGATGGTGAAGCCGGAGGCCTGCACCTGTCGACGGTTGATCAGCGTGAGTGCGAGGCGGTCTGCGAGGGGAGAACGAAGTTCCTCCATCATGTCGAGTGCGAGGCTTGGTCGGCCGGGACGGTCGGCATGCAGGAAACCGACGGCGGGATCGAGGCCGACGCTTTCCAGTGCCGACTCGATATCATGCCGGAGCAGGGCGTAGATAAAGCTGAGAAGGGCGTTGGTGCGATCGAGGGGAGGCCGACGCGAGCGTCCTTGAAAGCGGAAGGCATCGCGGTCGCCGTTGATCATGGAGTCGAATGCAGAGAAGTATTCCTGACCGGCGAGTCCTTCGTGTCCGCGTGCGATTTCGATATTGTCCGCGCGGGAGGCGTCGAGGCCGATCCACTGCAGGCGTTTTGCGGCGTCGCGGAGAGTTTCACTTCGTTGCGGGTCAGAGGTCTCGCGTGCCGCCCGTAGTAACACGGTGCGGCTGTTGGCGATCTTTGCAGTAACGGTCATTCGGACCGCGGGCAGAGCGCCCTCAGCTCCGTCGCACAGCCGGTACTGCTGGCGTCGTAAGAGAACATTGCCGGAGACCGGCCCCTGGATGCGCGCAAGAAAGCGGCCCTGCTCTGTAAGAAAGGAGATGCCGACACCGCTTTCACAGCAGAGTGACAGCACCGGAGGTGAGCAGGAGACCTGTCCCCAGCAGACCAGGCCCTCCAGCGTGTGTACGGGAATGCGGAGCTTCGTCTCGTGGTCAACTTTGACGGAGACGGTTTCGCCATCGCGATGAAGGTAGGCGCCTTGTGTCATGACATGCAGCGTGTTCAGGAGCTTGCGCATTTGGGCCTACTCCTCGGTCCGCAATGATCGAAGCTGCGCCGTCCGCCAACGGTTTTCTACGGCAGCGTTGCCAGTGGCTTGCGGTAGACACAGATGGTTGAGAGAACAGTTGCGGCAATGTGGCCCGGGAATGGGGGCGGGTGTGATGCGGTTGCGATAGAGGTGGTGCATCTGTTGCGCCAGATCTTCTGTGCGCGAGCGTAATTGTGCGGAGAAGGTGACGTCCATGCGACGGCGAGGTTCTCCGTAGAAGATGGCACCTGCGGGGACATCGGTCTGGAGCATCTCTTCCAGGCAAAGCGCCTGTGCGCAGAGCTGAACCAGGTCGCAATCGTTTGGCTTGCGCTTGCCGCGCTTGTATTCGACGGGGAAGGGTAGAGGGTTGAATTCGACAATGTCGGCACGGCCGGAGAGGGCGAGACGCCGACTCTCCAGAAGCATGCCGCGCACGGTGCGGAGGTCGTGCCGTCGCGTTTGGCCTGGCAGGTCTGCGCGCTCATGCAGCAGGCTGCCTTCGGCGGTAAGGCGGTTTTCTGCCCAGGCCTGTTCCAGATGGATGAGCGCCCATTGGCGCGGACAGAAGGCAAGATGCTGCAGCCCGCTGATCGGAAGAGACTCGTCGAGCTGCAGATCCGGCTGCATGGTTGGCTTACACGTAGCGCCAGGCGGTAACGCCGGGTAGCGCTTCTGTATCTTCGGTGGGAGCCGTGATGCCGGCGGCTTCGTATTCGGCAAAGCTGCGAGCGGTGGGAACGCTGGGCAACTTTACGGAGTCGAGTACCTTGTGGGCTGGCGCATTGCCGAGTTCGTCCTTGTGTTCGAAGAGCCAGAGGCCGCGCACGGCCATTTCGCCGCGGGTAGCGGAGCGGTCGTGGTCGAAGAGGTTGGTCAGGGCGTTCAACAGGGTTCCCATGTCATGGCGGGTGAACTGCATCTGCTTTGCCAGGAAGGGTGAGACGAAACCGTGCATACGGTAGAGGCCATAGGCGACGCCGTGCTTGCGGCCCATCTGTCCGCTCGCAGCTTTCTCTTCGCCGCTCTCGTCGGTTACGGCTTCGCCACCTGCGTCGCCGGGATTGGTGAGGGCGACACGAGTGATGGTGTGGGCGATGCTGGTGATGGGGTCAATGGAGGTAGCGAAGCCAAACTGGACGGGGCCGCGGACCTGGCCGCAGTTCCAGAGCCTGGTCTGACCCTTGGCTTTTTTTCCTGTGTTGATGGCTGCGTCTGCTTCAATCTCGGCTTTGCCGGTTGTCATGACGGCGCCGAAGGTGCGGACGTCAAAGTAGTTGGCGCACATCCATGTGCGTGCCGCATCCACGGACTTGCCGTCCGGCTCGATGCCAAGAGCCTTGTACGCAGAGCGCTGCTCGTTGGCAAGGATGCCGCGTTCTTTTACGTAGATGTTGTTCGGCGATTCGAAGTTACGTGTCAGGCCGACGAAGTTACGGATCTTGCGCTTAATGGCGACGTCAGTCACCAGGCCGTGGCCGGTCTCCGGGTCCACGCGCGGAGCGTTGTCAGCGTCCGGATCGCCATTGGGGTTGCCGTGGCGCACATCGAACAGAAGGACGATTTCGTAGCGCTTATCCAGCACGGTGGGTTGAGAGAAGTCAGGACGGCTCATGCAATGGTCTCCTCGGTGGAATCGGTTGATGGTTCTGCGGAGGCTTGGGGGACGGTCTGATCGCTTTTACGGAAGAAAGTTTGGCGCTGGTGGTAGTAACCAAGAGCGAAGCGGCCTTGCTGTTCCAGGGAGAGCACGGCGGAGAAGCCGTCGAGATTGAGGCCGTCGATGATTTCGCCCAGGAGCTTGTCCAGATTGGTAGCCCGACCGGGCAGCTTGCGGCCAGCCTTCGAGAGATGATGCTGGGCTGTTTGCATCAACTGGGGGAAGACGACACCGGGGCGGGTCGAGGCGGCTCCAAAGGTCCTGTCCACCAGGGTGCGATTCAGGTTGCTTCCCTGGGCAGCGGTTTGGAGATTTTCCAGCACTGCCAGCAGGCGGCCAAGCAGGTAAGGTGGGTCTTTCGATTCGCGATCAAGACTCATGGGATAGGTTCTCTCTTTCTCAACGGCAGAGTCGGGTGTGGTGTTCTTCCGTGGAACAAGGCTTTGGAAGTAGAGGTGAAGCAGGGCCGCACGCTCTGCGGAGACGGCTCGTTCCGCACGGTTACGCGCGACGATGGTTGATAGAAAACTGCGGGAGAGCCTGCCGCCGAAGAGCGCATGCAGCCAAAGTTCGGTGGCGGCCTCCGGGGGCAGACGGTCGCGTTCGCCGTTGAGCACCATGCTTCCCAACAGACGGAAGAGCGGCAGAGGTTCCGCGGTGTCGTAGCGGTCTACGTTGATGGCGCGGAAAAAGTGCATCAGGTTCTGCGCCACTTCTCCTACGGTGCCGGCATGAAGACGGCGAACAGAAGCACGACCTTGCGCTCCGGTCACGATGAGGCAGTAGAACCCGGAGGAGTCGTTGAGTAAGAACTCGCTGCCTTTGTGTGGAGAAACCAGCAACTCCAGAACGCTCCTGGGATCGGTGTTGAGGGAGGAGAGGAAGCTGGGCAACTCGCTTTGCCCCTCTGCCCAGTACACGGCGGTGGTGTCTCCGTTCAACACCAGGCTCAATGGCTTCAGCTTGAGACCGGATGGGGTTTCATACTGCGCGCGCGTCAGGCGGCGTAGGGCCTCAGTGTAGGCGGTCATGCACTCGTTGCAGACGGGAGCGTTCTCATTGCCGCTGAGGCCGTACTTCTCGAAGGCATTGGCGTTGAAGCTCACGAGCGGGATGCCGGAGGTGGAGGCGCCGCGAATCTGAAAGCTGTTGTGCAGACGGGCGGGGATGCGAAGCTCTCCGCAGACGAGACACTGAACGGGGAGCGAGCCTTCGCTTTCTTCGTTTCGCTGTGTGCGCCACCATGCCTGCAGTTCTTCGATTTTGATGAGCGGTTCGCCATCGACCTGGAAGCAGAAGAGGTCATTGCTAGCGAAGCCGCCTTTTGCTGCGAGGTTTTGCGCGCAGGCTTCGCGGGCGGCATCGTCGGAGAGGAAGGTCAAGACCGTCTGCAGCTCCGGGACATCCTGCGGCGCGGAGCGGAGGAGATCGAGAAAGGCTGCGTGGCATTGCTGGATGCGGGGATCGCCGGCTTCGGCGGGGTCTGCGGCAAGGCCAAGGGCGTACTTGGCATTGTCGACGAGGAAGTCTGACTTGATACCCACCGTGCGGCCGAGTCGCCGTGGAATCCGCATCAGCTTGGCCTGCATCTTTGGCTTCTTTTTGCTGCCTTCGGGCAGGGTCTCTGGCGTGCTGGTGTCGTAGGCGTTCAGGAAGCGGCCATCGGCGTCGAGGGCGATGATCCAACGGACGGCCTTGCTTTCAAAGGCAGGATCGTCGACCAGGTTTTCACGAACAGCCAGGTCTCGCAGGGATTGCAGAATCATACGCGCAGAGCCTCAGGGTTCGCGGGCGTGGCGTCTTCCCATGCGGGCACATCGACGATTCCGCGCCGCAGCTCCGCCGGAAAGAAGCGCGGTTGGTTGGCAATCTCCTTGCCGCGAAGCGTTCCGAAGGCGATGTCATGCAACATCCAGCCCAGCATCCGAGACTCGTTCTCAAGGGCGCCTGTGCCATCCCAAGGTTCGACGAAGGCGGGAAACTCGCGGCAGCCGAGGCAGGGCTGATAGTGCTGCTGGCCCTTTTGCAAACGCCGCTCGAACATCTCTTCAAACTTGCGCACGTTATCGGCGGCGCCAGCGCGTGGCGTCATGTGGAAGCGTGTCACAATGCCGTAGTCCACATTGCGCAGGGCGACGGTGTTGCGCTGTGCGCGGTCTTCGTCGGCGAAGAAGTCGGGCATGGGCTTGCTGCCGCGGGCTTCGGCAAGAGCGTTCTGCGTCGAGAGCCGCGTGTTGACTTCGTTACGTTTGAAGCGTGCGTAGGACACGGGCTTGAGCAGAGCGATCTGCCGGACCTCCCAGCGGATGGCGGGCTTCCAGAGGACGGCTTCGAGAACGCCACGCGCGGCCGACGGCGTGATGAGGTCATAGCTGACGCGTTCTGTGGAGAACTCCGGCCGAGTAAAACACGCAAGTGTGCCCTGTATCCGCACAAAGAAATCGATCGAGTGCATGCGTACGTCCTAATGTTTGTGTGGGAGAACTTTAGGGCATATCGTAATGGGCGGATAGTGGCAAGTTTGGTGCAGCGGGCGTTTCTATTTAGGCCTGTAAGTTAGGCAGCTTCACATCCCTCTCGCGGCTGGCGAAGCCAAACCGCTCGTCATAGGGTGATGTATCGCCTTCCCGCACGCACCATAGAGAGGCATCGGCGGTGTCCTGCTGGAGCACGGGTTCCAGCCATCCTGAGCGGAAGAGTGCATCGAAGATGGTTTTGCTGAGGCCTACCGTGTAGCGCTGCAAGGCACGGAAGCGCTGGCGCGTGGGGCCTTGCTGCTGCAGTTCGCGGAGGAGTCGTGGTGCATCGCCATAGGGGGCGACCACGGAGATGTGGGTCTCCTCGATCATGCGGAAGTGCGTGGCTACCTCCTCGAAGTCTCCTTCGTCTTCCAGTGTGCGGATCCCGTGACGGTCCGTATCCTGCATGCTTAAAACCTTTCCTGCATATCCGGGAAAGAGCATGGGATCGTGCAGGTTGGGTATGCCGCGGGCGAAGTACTCAGTCAGCGCGACTTCCATACTGAGTTGCGGCGTTCCGCGGGGAGGACGGGAGTCGACGATGTCTTCATCGGTATCATTTGGCCTGCCGGCGCGGTAGACAATGAAGCGGCCTGGCTGCGGCAGCTTCATGGCGCGATTGCAACGTCCCGCGGCCTGAGCGAGTGTTTCGAGTCCGGCAAGAGCGCGGTAGACGACGGGGAAGTCGATATCGACTCCGGCTTCGACAAGCTGGGTGGCAACGATGGTGCATGGCTGGCTGATATCCAGCCGCTGCCTGGCTTCGCGCAGGACGTCCGAGCGATGCGCAGCGCACATGGCGGCGGAGAGGTGCAGGCACTGCGGGCCAAGCAGGTCCGCGAGGAGACGCGCGTCCTTGCGGCTATGGGTAATCACCAGGGCGCTGCCCTGTTTCTTGACGTCTTCGGCCAGCAAAGCGGGGTCCAGCGGTTGTTGCAACTCGCCGAAGATCTCCAGGGTGAAGCGGTCGCGCATGGCGTTGAACAGAGAGGCGGGATCGGGCATGATCTCGCGCATGGGGACGGCAAGTTCTTTTGGGAGAACAGACCGGTTGCGTTTGCCATGGACGCCGGCCATGAGAGGCTGTGTGGCCGTGCCGTGGACCACGGTGACGTGGAAGTCGTCGGCCAGCCGCTTGAGCGCGGCGTGAATGGGCTGCAGAAGATCGACGGGGAAGGTCTGGACTTCATCGAGGAGGATAACGCTGTTGGCCACACGGTGCAGCTTGCGGCAGTCGCGCTTGTGCGCGGCGTGCAGGCTTTCCAGCAGTTGCACGCTGGTGGTGACAATGATTGGAGCGTCCCAATTTTCGCAGGCCTGCCGGTTTCGGTCGGTATCCAGGTTGGGGCCGATGTTGCTGTGGTGCTCGATCACGTTTTCCGCGCCCAGGGCCTGGCGGTACACGTCGGCCGTCTGCTCCAGGATGGAGGTGTAGGGGGCGACGACGATCACGCGGCTCATGCCATTACGTTCGGCGTGATGCAGGGCGAAGGCGAGTCCGCTGAGCGTCTTCCCGCCGCCGGTCGGAACGGTCATGGTGAAGTGGCCTGGAGATGTATCCGCAGCAAGAATGCAGGCTTCCAAGACGCTGCGGCGCATGGCTGCGAGGCGCTTTTCTTTTTCAGTAGACGCTGTGGCTTGCGCGGTTTCTATCTTCGCGAGGCAGAATGCATCCAGGCGATTGCGCAGTGTTGTGATGTCGCTGTAGCTGGTTGGCCGTGATGCACCGGTATCCCACTCTTCCGTGTTCAGCAGGTCTGCATCCACCAGGGCGGAGAACAGCATACGAACCGCAAGCGCGGAGGGCGTTCCTGGAAACGAGGGCGTTTGTTGTTCAAACTCTAAGGGAAGTCCACCAGTGCGAGAGGCTTGTAGGAGTGGGGTTCCCGATGCCTGGATCGTGTCGATGAAGCGCCCGGACTTGAGCGCTCCATGATGCGCGGCGATGACGAGCGCAAGCATTTGGCCGGCGACGGTATTTGGCAGACGCTCCAGGGCCAGAGCCGCACCTGCGGCAGAATGCGGAACGCTTTTTGCTTGTGGAGTGGGGAAGGCTTCGTTGGAAAGCTCAGGATTTTGGCCTATGTATTGCTGAAAGGCGGGATTGAACTTGCCGATGTCGTGCCATAGGCCAGCGACCCTGGCGAGTTCCGCAAGCTGCTTCGGAGAGAAGGACTGGGCAAGGCGTCCGACCTGATTCAGATGCTCCGATAGCTCTTGCCATGGGAGCGAGTTGCCGTCTTTTCTGCTGTGGGCATACACCATCGTGTCGGTATTATCGCCATTTCGGCATTGATCGTGGGTGGTTGCGGCTGCTGAGATGTCTCCATTTTTCCACTATTCGTTTGGGGGAGTCCTACGGTGCCCTTGCGTTGCTCAGGATGACAGGCGATAGGGGCTCTAAGAGTTGCGGGGGCGGAAGTAGAGGCCGGCGGCCAGAAACACGGCGGCCAGCACCAGGCTGACGGCCGCCTGGGCGCGCGAGCGGGTGTAGAAGCCGGCCAGCCAGGCGTTGGCGAGCCAGACCGCACAGCCGATATACCAGATGGTCGCCATCCAGGAGCGCATAGTGATGAGACGCAGGAGTGAAGTGCTGCGTTTTCGCGCTTGTTTTACACTGGAGGTGGATACTTTCCAAAGAAAAATCGCATATCTGCGAGGGAGCTCCGACAGTTCATGTCACAGCGCACATTCAGCATCATCAAGCCCGACGCCGTCCGTAAGGGATACGCCGGCGCCATTCTGGCCGAAATTGAGAAGGCCGGATTCAAGATTGTTTCCATCAAGAAGATTTCCATCTCGAAGACGCAGGCCGAGGGCTTCTACTACGTTCACAAGGAGCGCGGCTTCTTTGGCGAACTGACCGACTTTATGAGCTCGGGCGCGATTATCCCGATGGTCCTGGAGAAGGACAACGCGATTGCCGACCTGCGCAAGCTGATGGGCGCCACCGATCCGGCGAAGGCCGAAGAGGGCACCATCCGCAAGCAGTTTGCCGCTTCGATCGGCGAGAACGCCATCCACGGCTCGGATGCCGAGGAGACGGCCGCGTTTGAGATCGGCTACTTCTTTGCCGGCCTGGAACTGGTCTAAACCCCGGATTCTGTAGCGATTCCTGGTGAAAGCGTCCCTTTCGGGGACGCTTTTGCTTTTTCAGAAAAATTGTTGGGGAAAATGGATAACCGATTGACAGGGGCTGCGTATTAAAAAATACCTACGAGTAGGTATTTTATTTAGAGGTGATCCTCCCAATGTCCATCTGGCGTTCCGGTGTTTCGTTCCTTGTTCTTCTTCAGAGTGCTCTCTTTCTTCCGTCGCGGGCGTTTGGGGCTGGTGGCGCGATCCAGCCACAACGCCCGAATGTTGTTTCCACCTCCACGGATGCGTGGGCGGTTTCTCATGCGCAGCATGCCTATGGCCTGCCGGATGTGAAGCCGAAGCAGAAGGGGGTTTTACGGCTGGACTCCCACGGGCTGAGCTTCACCGGCAAGGCAAGCTATAGCATCCCCCACGTGTCCATCCTGGCCATCAGCAATGGAACGGAGCGTGTGGAGATGTGGGGCATGAAGGGCCGCATTCTCCGTATGGCGATCCCGAATGGCGGAGGCATTGCCGCCGCCGGCGTGATGCATCACAAGGAGAGCTCGCTGACGGTGGAGTTTCACGATTCGCTGGGCGGGTATCATGCGGCGGTGTTCCTGGTGCCGGTGGCCGATGCGGAGCATGTGATGGCCGCGTTTACGCCACGCGCGGAAGAGCGCGAAGGCATGGAGGCGCTGGTGGATGCCGAGGCCCCGGTGGCGACGGTGAAACGGGATGCGTGCGCCGGCGTGGTGCCGCGGCCGGGCAGTGTTCTGATTGCATCCCCGGTGTGGGAGCAGGCGGAGGTTCCGGCTTCGTACCGCGCCCTGGTGTATGAGCACATGATTGAGCGGATGCAGAAGGTGAAGGGCGTGACGCAGGTGTTGCGCGAGGGCGAGCAGGGAGCGCATCGGGGGTGCCCGCAGTCGACGGTGCATATCGCGATTGTGAGCTATCGGCCGGGCAGCCAGGTGAAGCGCGCAGTGATGGGTCCGGCGGGTATGTTTGCAGGAACAACCCAGATGGTCTTTCATGTAACGATGTCGGACCAGCCCGGAGCCTGGCAGGTAGCGGAAGATGTGAAGGCGACGGTTCGCGGCGAGACGGAGAGCAAGAACGTGGCGGACGCCGTGGCGAAGAAGGTTGCCAAGAGCTTTGACACGGAGAGAAAGAAGTTTGAGAAGAACCAGGCCGCCGGAGGGACGAAGCTGTACTAGGGCGTTGTTTGTGGGATTGCGGCGGGGTAAGGCAAAGCAGAGCCTTCGCGTTGCTCAGGATGACAAACGTACCTCAGTCGTGACAAAACGTACGTATCAGTTCAGACGCCAGTTTTTTGGGAGGCCACCCCTGGCGGCGGAGAGACGCTAGCATAGATGACGATGACGGTTGCTGTAGAAAGACCGAACAAGCATGAGCTTCGCACGCGTGAGACGCGCGAGCTGCTGTTGAGTGCCGCGAAGACGATCTTTGCGCGCGATGGATATGAGGCGGCGGACCTGTCAGAGATTGCCGCTCTGGCCGGTCGTACGAAAGGCGCGATCTATGCCCACTTCAAGAGCAAGGAAGACATCTTCATGGCTCTGTGGGAGGAACAGACGTTGCGGCGCCGTGCGCAGATGATCGAACACCTGTCGAAGACGACAGGTGTCCAGGAGAACCTGGAGGCAATGCGGCAGATTACGCTGAGCATGGTGGAAGACAAGGAATGGGCCCTGCTTTCGCTGGAGTTCAAGCTGTATGCCATTCGGCATCCTGAGGCGAGAGCGCGGCTTTTGCGCTATCTCCATGAGGTGAATCCGCCGACGCAGGAGAGGCGCATTGCCGCGCTTCTGGGCGATTTGCCGAAAGGCAAGGAGGGGGTAAGCCGCGCCGCCGCTGTCCAGGTGCTGGCGACGGTGCTCTCGGGGCTTTCACTGGAGACAGCCTTCGATGCTACGCTGCTGGACGCAAAGACGGTGAGAGAGATGACGAGCCGCCTCTTTGATGCGCTGCTGCCTGCAACGGGAGCGGAACTACTTCGTAAATAACTTCAGGTCGATCCCGTCAGCCATCCTCTGGTAGCCCAGATCACCGGGATGCAGGTGGTCGCCGCTGTCGGCCTTCTTCAGAAATTTCGTTGGCGCGGCAGGATCGCGGACGGTTTTGTCGAAGTCGATCACTCCGTCGAAGGTGCCGCTGGTGCGAATCCAGGTGTTGATGGCCTGTCGATCGTTCTCGCCTTCGGGACCAGTGAAGTAAGGCGCACCTTCAAAGGGCGTGAGTGTGGCTCCGATGACCTTGATCTGCCTGGCGTGAGCGCGGTCGACGAGAGTCTTGAGGCCGTCGATGATCTGTTGTGCCGTGACGGCTTCTTCGCCGGGTTTGGCTCCGGGGCGCGGCAGGTAGGTGCGGCCGATGTCGTTGATGCCTTCAAGGATGACCAGGTACTGGACGCCGGGGGCTGCGAGCACATCGCGGTCGAAGCGGTCCAGAGCGCGCGGGCCGGCGATGTCATGCAGGATACGGTTGCCGCTGATGCCTTCGTTCAGGATGCCGAGGTTCTTCGTTTTCTTGTTGGTGGTGAGACGGGCGGCGAGAAAGTCGGGCCAGCGGTGGTTGCTGTTGAGCGACATGCGGGCGCCGTCGGTGATGGAGTCGCCGAAGGTGACGATGGCGCCGGAGCGCTTGCCGGGGGAGGGAACCTGGAGGTCTTTGAGGAAGATCCAGTTGCGGATCTCTTTCCTGGAGTCCGGCAGGTTGGCGGCGGCAGCGAGATTTCCCTGCGCGAGGTAGTTGGTCTGGTTGGCCAGCGGATGCTCGGTGAGCGTGGGAATGGACTGCTGCGGCAGTTCGAGGCTGACGGTGAGGTCAGAGAAGATGGGCAGCTTGAGGCGGATGTTATCGCTGGTGACGAACTTGCCCGGGGCGATTGTAACGCTGGGCGAGCCGGAGAAGGTGACCGGGCGTGCTGTACCGTCGACGATGGCATCGCCGGCGCTGAAGAAGGCGACCGAGGCGGCGGAGAGGGTGAGCGGTTCGGTGCCGAACTCGTTGGTGAGCGTGATGCGCAGCGTGTCTCCGCCCTGGCTGATATGGACCGTCTGCCGAAGCGTCATCGGAACGGAGCCAAGAGCTGTTTCATTTTTGACGGGAACAGGTGCGGAGGCCCAGGTGCCGATCCAGCGGTTTTCGGCCTGAAGCGCGCTTGAGGCAAAGAGAATCCAAGCAGAAAGCCAGAGGAGCGATGTTTTCTTCTGTGAGAAACGCATTGGCTAAACTATACCGAGTCTATGCCTTCTCTGATTCCATTCCGCCTGAAGCCAGCGTTCGTGGCCCGCATCTGGGGCCGCACTCAACTTGCACCGTGGTACACGGAGCAGCCTACGGAAAAGATTGGCGAAGCCTGGCTGACAGGTGAGCAGTGCGTGGTGGAAGGCGGGCCGCTTGCCGGGAAAACGCTGCGTGACGTGGCGACGGAGTTTCCGGATGCGTTGCTGGGGGAGAGCAAGGCACTTGGAGAGTTTCCGCTGCTGCTGAAGATCCTGTTCCCGGACGATAAGCTTTCGGTGCAGGTGCATCCGAACGATGAGCAGGCGGCAAAGCGCAAAAGCCAGGGCAAGACCGAGTGCTGGTATGTGCTGAATGCTGAGCCGGGAGCGGCCGTTGCGCTTGGGTTCAAAGACCCCAAGGTTCCGGTGGAAGCGGTTCGCGAGGCTATCGAGAAGGGCCACCTGGAAGACCTGCTGCACTTTGAGCCGGTATCGGTGGGCGATCTGGTGTATGTGGATGCGAATACGGTGCACGCCATCTGGCCGGGAGCGACGCTGCTGGAGATTCAGCAGACATCGGACATTACGTATCGCCTGTATGACTATGGGCGTCCGCGGGAGCTGCACCTGGAAGAGGGGCTGGCGGTGATGAATAGCCAGACCTCCGCCGGAAAGCGCCTGCCGGTGAAGAAGGACGGTTTTACGCGCCTGGTGGAAGAACGCTACTTCAGTGTGGACCGGATGGAGCTGCCGGCGGGTTCGACGTTGGATGTGACGCTGGCGGGTAAGCCGCAGTGCCTGGTGCTGCTGTCAGGAGAGGCGTCTATCGCCACGGGAAACGATGATCTGGCGCTTGCCAAGGCTGAGGCCGTGGTGGTTCCGGCGGCGACGGAGAGGGCTGTGCTGCGTGCCGGGAGCGACTGCGTGGTGGTGCGTTCGACGGTTTAGCGACGATTGCCTGGGATGCAACAGGAGCCGCCTCAGGGCGGCTCCTGTTGTTTTTGGTGGTTCCTCCCGGCCAAGGCATATGGGGTGGAGGGCGAGGGCGTGATTTCGTCGATCATTTGTCGACATTTCTTTTGTTCTATCGAACGATAGCCTTCGCGCCGGAGGAATCCCGCGGTGTGGACGAATCGGGGAGTGGTTTGTTTGCTGGGGTTTTGAGGGCAGATGCAAATTGTCTACAGAAGGTGTTGACACGTGTTTTACAGCGTGCGTAGGATGCCGTTCGCCTTTGAAGAGGGTTGTTTTGCGGTGCTGAATTGATTCGTCTCAATCCGCAGAGCGATTCAGAAGAAAGGGAAGGAACGTTGAGCAGGAAGCAGGCGGGACAGCCTGCATAAAAACACTTCACAACGATTTTTTCGTTGTGATATAAGCCCGCAGTCGAATCGAACTCGGGTATTTGTGCGGCGAAGCGGAGTGGTCTGAGCAGAGATTCTGAGGGACAGAAACCGTAATTCGACGTGATGGGCATCGGGGAAGAGGCGCAGAATTTGAGGCGTCTCAATTCAGACGGATAGGGCGTACAGCCCAAAGTAGCAAACGATTTTGGAGGCTAAACCAAATGATCAGATATGACAGCCACAAAGCTTCGGCTGGCAGCGGAGAGTTCGCTGTGATGCGGAAGATATTTTCACCCAAGGGTGTTACCAGTTCTGCCCGGCGTTCTCTGCTGGGGATAATGTTGGCAGCAGCACCGCTTTTTGTATTGAACGTGACGTCACCGGCCGCTTACGGACAGGCAAGCTCCAGCTCAGATGCCGCGGGCAAGGTTACGGATGCGACAGGCGCAGCGGTTCCGGGCGCGACGATTCACCTGATCAACAACGGCACGGGCGCGGAACGTACCGCGACCAGCAATAACGAAGGCGACTGGTCGATTCCGAATATTCCGCCAGCCAACTACAAGATCCGCGTTGAGAAGCAGGGCTTCAAGGCGGCGCAGATTCAGGCGCTGGACGTTGAAATCGGCAAGACGGCGAACGGTTCGGTCACGCTGAGCGTTGGTGAAGTCACCGACACGGTCGAAGTCAGCACGCTGCCTCCGCAGCTGCAGACGCAGGAAGCGACCGTTGGCCAGGTTATCGACCAGAAGCAGATCAACGACCTGCCGCTGAACGGACGCAACGTGCTCCAGCTAGCTACGCTGGCTCCGGGCGTTTCTCCGCCGCAGAGCGGCCAGACAGGAACCCCGGCACAGACCGGTACCCAGACGAGCAGCCGCCAGCTTTACATTTCGGTGGACGGCGGTCGCGCTTCATCGACCAACTACGTGCTGGACGGCACCTATGTGCGTTCGATCCGCTTTAACAACATGTCGATCATGCCGAACACGGACGCGATTCAGGAGTTCAACCTGCTGCGTTCGACCTTCTCGACCGAGTACGGCCAGGGACAGGCAGTTGTATCGATGGTGACCAAGTCGGGTACAAACAGCATTCATGGATCGGGATATGAATTTGCCCGCAATGCTATGTTTGATGCGCGCAACTACTTCACCACGTATGCCAGCAACCCGGTGAAGCCGAACTTCTCCCGCCATCAGTATGGCGGCACAGTAGGTTTTCCGATCCTGAAGGACAAGCTGTTCCTGTTCGGTGGCTACGAAGGTTTGAAGCTGACGCGTGATAACCCGGTGTTTGCTGTTTTCCCAACGCAGGCGGAACTTGCCGGTGATGGAACAGGCACGACTCTAACAAACGCTGGCCAAATCAACGTTCTTTTTGGGACCAGATGCACGCGGAGTACCAATGTCTGCACGAGTGGTCAGCTGGATGAGAACGGCAACAGGATTGCGCCTCCGCCGAATTTTGCATCCACTATCAATCCGGCAGATGCACAGGCAGGCCGGGTGTTGGCTGCCACCTATCCCGTGCTGACGAGCGATGCCTTTGTGGCGGGATATAACAACAACAACTACGCCATTCCAAATGCGAAATTCACGGAAGATTACAAGAGCTACACGCTGCGCGGCGATTGGATCATTTCGCAGAAGAACTCTGTCTTCGGGCGTTACATTAACTTTGATTCCTCGCAGATTACGCCTCAGGTAACCGGCAGCAGCACCTCAAATCCGCTGCTGGGCCGTAATGCGGTGCTGGGAAACACGTACCTGATCTCGTCGAATATTGTTAACGAAGTGCGTCTCGGTTGGAATGAGTTCTACAACATCACGCTCGGCGTCCTGCAAGACCCGTCGAAAAACTGGGCTGCTCTTTCGGGCTTGAAGAATGTTACGGCGCTGACCAGTACGCGTCAGAACGGTCGCGCCGGATTTACGATCGCGGGTTACGCCAACGTAGCTGACGGTTCGGGTGACCAGGGTGGTCATGAGAACATTCTCAGCGTGGGTGACTCGCTCTCGATCGTGCATGGGAAGCACACCTGGAAGACAGGGTTCCAGTACCAGAACCGCCGGCTGTGGCAGATTGCCGATAACAATTCCCGCGGCGGAGCCACGTTTGACAACTGCTCGGGGAGCAACTGTCCTGTGGGGCAGAAGCAGTATACCGATCCAGGTTCTGGTTACCAGGTTTACTACAACAAATTCCAGAACTACGCGCGCGGTATGTGCACCTCGGCCTGCAACGGAAACGCCGGCACAACTCTCGGTCACTATCGTGATAACACCTATGGTGCGTTCTTCAACGACACCTGGCAGGTCGGCCATGGCCTGACCCTCACCCTGGGTATGCGCTGGGAGTATAACTCTCCGTTTGTTGAGCAGAATGGGCTGGAAGGCACGCTCGATCCAACAACACAGAAGGTTACCTTCAGCAAAGTCCCGACGGGTATTCCGACGTCTTACCTAGGCGTCTATGAGGTGAATAAAACCTACCGTCCTGGCATTATCGAGCCGAACTATAAGGGTTTCATGCCTCGTGTGGGTCTTGCCTGGGAAGCACGTTCGGGAACGGTCATCCGCGCTGGCTTCGGTATCTACCTGGATAACCTGAACACGAACGAGCTGCAGTTTACTCGTTACGCCGCTCCGCTTTACTTCCAGCAAGCATTCAACAATACCCCTGTCAGTCAGCTTTGGCCCGATCCAACGCAAGCTGTTGGTGTATCGCAGGTGCCTTCGCCGTTCTCGATTCTTCCGAAGAACAGCCGTCCTTACACGGAAGAGTACAACCTGAGCCTGCAGCAAGACCTGGGCAAGGGACTGGTACTGGAAATGGCCTATACGGGCAGCCAGACACACAAGTCCTGGAAGCGCTATGACCAGAACCAGTGCACACAGTTTCCATTTGTGGCACCGTCGTACGCCGCGACAGGATGCACTGTTCCCGCTGGCTCTCTGAATATCTACCGGCCATATCAAGCGTTTGGCCAGGGTGTTCTGACCAGCAGCACCCGGGGCGACGCAAACTTCCACGGCGGATCGGTGAAGATCGAGAAGCGTGCTAAGGGTGGTCTGTTCTACCTGGGCAGCTATCAGTGGTCGAAGAACATTGATAACTTCTCGGGTGAGGCCGGTGCGAACGACTCATCCTTTGCTACCGACATGCGGTTCGACCGCTCGTACTCGAACTTCGATAACCGCCATAAGGCAGTTATCTCGGGTGGTTACGAGTTGCCGTTCGGCAAGGGTAAGAAGTGGGCTCAGACTGGCGTAGCGAACCAAATTGCAGGCGGCTGGTCATTGCAGCCGGCAGTACAGCTTCGCTCGGGTTACCCGTTCAACGTTTCCCGTACGGGTTGCAACTTCGCCGCCAACATCGGATGCCGCGCCTTCCTGGTTGCTGGGAAGAAGGTTTCGGATGCCTATCTTGCGAATCCTTCGCCCTTCCGCTGGTTTGACGATTCCGTGTTCACGAACAACTACACGGGTATCTACAGCCGCAATACGGGCGATAATCCTTCAGTTCAGGGCTGGGTCACTCGTAACGTGCTTCGCGGACCTGGTACTGCCAACGTGGATCTCTCGGCGATCAAGAACTTCCAGATCTACGAGCGGTTACGTGCACAGTTCCGTGCCGAGGCTTACAACATCCTGAACCGGGCGATCTTCTCCAACCCGGCGGCTGGTATCAACGCTGCTAACCTGGGCCGCGTGACGTCAACCTCGATGGATAACCGCAGCATCCAGTTGGCGATCAAGGTGCTCTGGTAGAACACTGCTTCATGTACAACCGAAGGGGCGAGCTAACCGGCTCGCCCTTCGGTTTTTAAGTGGGTGGAGATTACAGGGTGAGGACGGTGCGGGTTCCGCTTTCCTTGTGGCTCCAGGCGTCGGCTACCTGTGCGAGGGGAAGCAGTTCCGTGTCGATGGTGAGTTGTCCGCTGGCGGCGTGACGGTACTGGACTTCGAGGGCCGAAAGGATCTCCTTCAGGGAAAGGCTGCCGAGGCCGCTGCCAAGCAGCTCGATACCGGAGCTGCGGAGAAGGTGGGCGGGCAGGGCGATCTCTTCGCCGGAGGCTGAGCCGATCTGGATGAAGCGGATACGTGGCTCTCCATAGACGGCGCCTTTGCCGGCGAGGCTCTTCAGAATGGAGAGTGCGCTTGAGCCCCAGAGGTAATCGAGAACAACATCAGGTTTGCTGGTGGCGAGGGTGGCCTGCAGGCGTTGCTGTGTCTCTGCGTCGTCGTCGGTGAGTGCGATGGTTTCGGTTGCGCCGAGGGTGAGAAGTTCTTCGAGTGTCTGCTGATTGCGTCCGGTGGCAATGATGCGCGAGGCGCCGAGGAGCTTTGCGGCCTGCACGGCCTGCTGTCCGGCGACCCCGGTGGCTCCGTTGATGAGGACCGATTCGCCGCTGTGGAAGCGGGCGCGGCCGAGGAGGGCTCCCCAACTGGCCATGCCGGGGTTGGCCAGCGCGGCGGCTGTGGCATCGTCGAGTGTCTCTGGAATGGGAATGATGCGGTCTTTCTGCACGGCGGTGTACTCGGCCATGGAGCCGAAGGGCGCGCGTGGAAAGAGGAAGTAGACACGGGAGCCGTCGGGGAGGGTGCCGACGCCGTCGTTGCCGGGAACGAGGGGAAGTTCGTTGCCGCTGGAGTAGTGCTTTCCGGCGGCCTGGGCGCGCACCAGGTTGCTGAGCGCGGCGGCGCGGACGCGGATCAGGACTTCGCCGGGGCCGGGTTCGGGGTTGCGGAACTGGCCGAAGCGGGGAGGGGCGGAGAAGGTGTCGACGACGGCGGCTTGCATGGACGCTCCTTGGAACGAAAAAGCGGAGGCACGGGGAGTGCCTCCGCCTGGGGTTAGAGGGTGGGATCGATGGTGCTGAGCAACTGCTTTGCCGCGGCCACTTCCACGTCGAGGATGGTGTGTGGACGGCCTGGATAGCGGTTGACGGTGACAACTCCGCCGATCCGGGTGAGCAGCTCGGCGGTTTGCTCGACGCGCGCCCAGGGGACGTGCGGGTCGGGGTCGCCGGAGCTGAGCAGGACGGGTGTGCCTGCCAGGTCGCCGGAGAGCGTGATGGGCTCACCCGGAGGTCCGATGAGACCGCCGGTGAAGGCCAGGAGGGCTCCGTAGCGGCGCGGGTTGCGACCTACGAACTCGCTGGAGAGGCAGGCTCCCTGCGAGAAGCCTGCGATGACCAGTCTTTCTGGAGGTACACCGGCGGCGATGGTTTCGTCGACGATGGATGTTACCTTGTCGAGCGCCGAGGAGAGGTATGGCTCATTCTGCGCGCGGGGCGCGAGGAAGGAGTTGGGATACCAGGTGTGTCCCGCGGCCTGCGGGGCGAGCAGGGCCCAGTCTTTGGAGACGAGAGCGCTGCCGAGCCCGAGGATGTCCTGGGCGCTGGCGCCGCGGCCGTGCAGCAGCAGGATGACTCCTGCTGCCGTGGCGAGCGGTGCGCCGGCGTGAAGGACGGGCTGGTTGGCGTGCGGTGTGTTGCTCACTTGACCTCCTGTGTAGCCGGGTTGAACTTGTGCAGGGTGATGGGCTTGACGCGTGCCTCAATGGCGGCGCGCTGCGGCTCAAACCATGCGGGGATCTTCAACGCTTCGCCGAGGGCGGACGGGTCTTCGTCGATCAGGAAGCCGGGAGCGTCGGTTGCGATCTCGAAGAGAACGCCGCCGGGCTCGCGGAAGTAGATCGAGTGGAAGTAGGTGCGATCCTGTACGGGCGTTACGCCGACATACGGAGACAGCTCCTTCTGCCAGTCCACCTGGGCCGCATCGTCGGCTGCGCGGAAGGCGATGTGGTGCACGGTTCCGGCACCCATGCGTCCGGGCTGCGCTGCCGGGTCGACGACGATGTCGAGGAAGCGGCCGCGTGCGTTGCCCTCCGGAGTGTAGCGGACACGGTCTCCTTCTTCGGCCACCTTCTTGTAGCCCATGATGTCGAGCAGCGACTCGGTGCGCAGCAAGCTGAGCTCAAGCAGCGTGGTGCTGAAGAAGCCCTGGATGGCGTACTCGGCCGGGACGTCCGCATAACGCGGAGCGCTGACAGGCTGCGCCTCGGTGTTCTCGACCAGCTCGAGGACCATACCGTCCGGGTCAGGGAAGGTCAGGTACGTCTTGCCGAAGTAGGTCTCTTCGGTGACGGCAACCTGTTTCTCCGCCAGGCGGTTACGCCAGTAGTCGAGCGAGCCGACCGGGATGGAAAAGGCGGTAGCTATGGTTTCGCCGGTGCCGGCGCGTCCACGGCTCATGCCGGGCCAGGGGAAGAAGGTCAGGATGGTGCCCGGGGTGCCGGTGTCGTCTCCAAAGTAGAAGTGATAGGTGCCGGGGTCATCGAAGTTCACGGTGCGCTTGACGAAGCGCAGGCCAAGCACGCCGGTGTAGAAGTCGAGGTTCTTCTGCGGGTCAGAAGCGATTGCCGTTACGTGGTGAAGTCCAACGATGGGGGTAGCCATGATGTTTCTCTCTTTCTGCAAACTCGGTTGATGCTGCGTTCGTGTTTCTGAAAATGTGTGCGCGGAGTGCGCTCTATCCGTGTTTGTCGTCCCCGAGCAGGCTGCCGGTGTGGCGTTCCAGCAGACGGAGCGACTCAAAGGTGGTGCGCTGCTGGCTGCTCGAGAGCACTTCAAACCACTGGCGGAGCTCGGCGCGGTGCTGCTGGTAGGCCTGCTCAATGAGCGCGCGGCCGGCCTCGGTGAGCACCAGAACCCTGGCGCGGCGATCGTGCTCGCTGGCCTGGCGCTGGATGAGCCCTTTGCGCTCGACCCGGTCGACGACCGCTGTCATGGAGCCGGTTGCGAGCAGGATGCTGGCCTGCACCTCGGTGATGGTCAGCGGTCCCTTGTGCAGCAGAGCTTCCAGAAGCATGAAGTCCGAGAGGCTAAGTCCAGCGGCTGCAACGCTTTGCTCGGTGAGCTGGCTGAGCGAGCGGTAGGTTCGCGCAAGGGCGATCCAAAGGTGCTCGGCCGTGGGGGTTCCGGGCTGGCGTTCCTGCTGTGCGTTCTGTTCTGCCGTGGGTGTCATCTCTGTATCCTTTGGCCGGTTGCTTCCGGTCACATAACAGTAGATGAATTGTCCTTACATAAAGATTCTTTTCAAAAGGATTTCAAGCATAAGCATCACCCTGACCTTTATGAGACCAACAGGGAGACGGGCGCAGCATCCCTCATCCGGGTGGTTTCCCGGTGGGATGGAGGAGGGAGAGTTCTTTCGAGGGAAGGGAACAGCAGGGGGAAGGAAGACTGCGGGGATAGAGTGTCTTCTGCGTACCTTCCGTGAGAAGGCCGGGCAGTGTCAAGCCCTCTCTCATTTTTTAGGATTTGTATCTATCTCGGGCGTCCGAAGAACAAGACATAGCCGTCCGGATCGGAAACTTCAAAGCCACGCAAACCGTCTTCCGTGTCCTTTAATGGTGTACTGAAGGTCGTGCCGTGATCGGCAAGCTCAGCCGCCAGAGTATCCGGGGCAGGCACAGACACATAGGCATCCCACCTCATGAAGGGATGACGTGTAGGGTTGGGCATCGGAGCCACGTTTTGATCGGACTTGACGAAGAGTTGCGCTCCGTCACGCCTGAGGATAGCGAAGAAAGGATCCTGATCTGGCTCCTGCGACGTAACCTCGAATCCAAGCTTTTCGGTATAGAACTTGATGGTTCGATTCACGTTGCTGACGATGAAGAACGGTGAAATTGCATTGGTCGTTGCCCGTGCCATAACCGTCGCCTCCAATCATCTGGTACTGACTCGCTGCAAAGTGTATACCGTTTACTGCTGTTCGAGGATGCCGCGCTTCAGGGCCAGCGAGACGGCGTGGGTGCGGTCGTTCGCGTTCAGCTTGCTGAGGATGTTCTTCATGTGCGCCTTGATGGTCTCCTCGGCGAGGTTGAGCTCGTAGGCGACCTGCTTGTTGGAGTTGCCCTGGGCGACGAGGCGAAGGACGGTCATCTCGCGCTCGGTGAGGGACTCTTCGCCGGCGTGGAGGGCGATCTCGCTGGCGATTTCAGGCGGAACGCGGCGACCACCGCCGTAGACGTAGCGGACGGTATCGACCAGTTCGCGGCGCAGAAGGCTCTTGAGCAGGTAAGCGGAAGCGCCTGCCTTGAGAGTGCGCATGGCCTGCACGTCGCCGGCGTAGGTGGTGAGGATGATGATCTTGGCCTGGGGGAAGGATTCGCGAATCTTGACGACGGCTTCCAGGCCGGAGACGTTGGGCATCTGCAGGTCCATCAGAAGGACATCGGGACGCAGGTTTTTGTAGGCCTCAATGGCTTCGGCGCCGTCGGAGACCTCTCCGATGACTTCCATGTCATTTTGCAGGCCAATTGAGTGGCAGACGCCTTCCCGCATGAGGGGATGGTCGTCGGCGACGAGGACACGAATTTTTCCAGCAGTACGCATATATCTCTAACTCCACATTCAGGGTGCTAGATGCCAAAGCTTACGATAACCCCCATAAGAGGTAAGAGTTTAGGCCAACTGGAGGGTAAGGTTACCGGGGCATCCAGATGGAAAACTTTTGTGGGATGTGCGGGGCGGGCTAAAGCCCTTTTCCTTTTCCGGATTGTTAAGGGCACTGGGTCTGGAACTGGCTACCGAAAAAAGAGCATCGCGCAAAGCGTGATACCCACCCTTCGCACAAAGCCGCGAAGAATGGGGCAACGGACTTGTTCACGTCACGCTTCCCGCCTAGCGGTCGAGGTAGTCGATGCGTGTTTTGTTGAGTACGGCCATGATGCGCTGTCGGTAGGGGCTGAGGATGCGAGGGACGCGGACGTAGGCGATGGTTCCGGGCACGGAGACTTCAATGACCGTGCCGAGCGGTGTGCTGGAGAGGCGGTAGCGCGCGCCGATCTTGCGGGCGCGTTCTTCCATGCCGGGCAGGCCGAAGTGGCGGTCGCGACGTCCGTTCTGAAGAACGGATTCGGGGATGCCATGGCCGTTGTCGCGGATGATGAGTGCAAAGTTCTTGCCGTAGCGGACCGTGACGTCAATCTCGCGTGCGCCGGAGTGCTGGTAGGCGTTGAGGATGGCTTCGCGGCCGAGCATGAAGAGCTCGTCCTGCACGGCTTCCTGCAGGGTGGCGGTGGCTCCGTCAGTGCGGACGGTCAGCTTTGCGGTGGACTCGACGCCGAAGGATTTGGAGAGAGTTCCGAGAGAGTCCTGCAGAGGAGTCTTCGTGGTGGGTGCGTGGCGCAGGTTCTGGACGCGGCTGCGGCCTTCGACCAGGACATCTTCGGCGAGGTCGAGGGCATGTTCCATTTCGTCACGGCTCTGCCAGTCTTTGGGAGCGGTCTGGGAGATGATGCTGAAGCGCAGAAGCAGCGCCTGGAAGCCCTGCAGAAGGGTGTCATGCAGGTCGCGCGCGATGCGTTCGCGCTCAAGGCTGCGCTCGCGGAGGCGCAGCTGTACGGCGCGGCATGCGGCCCGATAGCGCAGGAAGAAGAAGAGCCAGATGCCGCAGACCAGAAGGCCGAAGGTAAGCAGGCGGAACCAGAGTGTCTGCGTGAAGTAGGGCTTTACCTGCAGAACGAGGGGCGTGGACATGTTGGTCCAGCGGCCGTCGCCGTAGGAGGACTGAAGAGCAAAGTGATAGGTGCCGGGCGGAAGGTTGGTGTAGACGGCTTCGCGGCGATTGCCGACCTCCTGCCAATCCTTATCGAAGTTGACGAGCCGGTAGCGGAAGAGGAGACGTTCCTCGCGGAAGAGGCTGACGGCGCTGTAGTGCAACTGGAGGTCGTGGGTATGCGGCGGCGCGATGGCGGAGTCGAGCGGAAGGGTATGGCCGTCGGCAACGACGGAGAGCAGGCCGGGCGGCAGAGCGGGCGGGCGGGAGGCGATGACCTCTGGCCGGATGGAGTAGACGCCGAGCTGCGTGGTGAAGAAGAGGCGGTCATCCTGCAGGGCAACGCCGGTGGGCTGCAGACGGTGACGCAGGGGTGAGCCTTCGATGCCGTCGGAGGCGTCGTAGTGCAGGAAACGCAGAGGGGTGCGCGGGTCCTGCAGGAAGTGGTCGATCTCGGTCTGGAAGAGGTGGAGAATGCCATCTTCTGTATTGAGCCAGAGGTCTTTGCTGGAGGAGGAGAGGATGGCGGTGACGCGGTAGAGAGGGCCGGCAGTGCTGCGGACCTCCTGAGAGGTAGATCCGTTGAAGTAGACGAGGCCTTTTTCACCGGCGATCCATGCGGTGGTGTTTTCGGGAGCGATGGCGGTGATGGCTCCGCCATGCAGAGCTTCGATCTGGTTTTGAGGAAGCCAGCGGGTGTCCTGACGGCGAATGGCGAGGGTTCCGTCCTCCATGCCGATCCACAGTTTTCGATTGCTGGTGACGATGGCGGTGACGCGCTTGCCGGTGTCCTGGTGGAAGCGATGCCATTGTTTGCCATCCCAGCCGAAGAGACCGGGAGTGGTGGAGTTGCTCCAGAGCATGCCGCTGTCATCGACGGTCATGGCGCTGGCATTGACGGGAGTCCGTTCCGCCTCGGCGGGCAGCGTGGTCCAGCGGTTGTGGCTGGAGAGATGGCCGATGCCGTGGGCGCTGGCGACCCACAGGCCGCCTTCGTTGTCGGCGGCGATGGCGGTGATGCGGGCAAACGAGGTGGGAACGGCGGTCGCGGTTGCGGTTCCGTTGGGAGCGACGAGCCAGACTCCTCCACCTTCAGAGCGGGCGATGTAGACCTGGTTGCCGGGGCCGGGCTGCACACCGAAGTCGCTGCCGTGGATGCCGAAATGCATGGGGACGAACGGGCCGTTACGCATGCGCTCCAGGCCGCGCTCGGTGCCGATCCAGGTGATGCCGTCACGATCGATGAACGCGGCAAGTGCGAGATCGGAACCAAGCCCTTCTTCCTGGCGGAAGTGCTCGATGCGTGCGCCTGCAAGATCGTTGGGGCGGTCAAAGGAGACGCGCATGATGCCCTGACCGCGCGAGGTGAGCCAGAGATCGCCAGCCTTGTCGAAGAGGATGTCCGGGGCGGAGCTGAGTCGGCTGGGAAGTGTGATGCAGTGCATGGAAGATGCTGCTGGCGGTGTGCTGACAACCTGGCAGATGGAGGTGGGTGTGCTTTCCCAGAGCATGCCGCCGGGGGAGACGCCGTAGGATACGGCGGCATCTTCATGGAGGGGAAGGTGTGTGAAGCGATGCGAGCCGCTGGGCAGTTCAAAGACGTCGCCGGTGGCGGTGTGGACACGGATGGAATCGTTGCGTTCCACCACGGCTTCGGTCATGTTGTGCGGCTGTGCGTCTCCGCTGGGAGGCAGGGGAAGGAAGCTGCTGCCGTCAAAGCGATAGAGCATCTGCGAGGTGAAGGCCCAGAGCACGCCCTCGGAGGTGACGAGGAGGCTGTTGACGGGGAGATCGGAGGCGAGGCTGAAGCGTCGCGCTTTGCCTGCGTGGAGAAGGACGATGTCGCCGCCGTTGGTGCCGATCCAGAGATCGTCATTGGGCAGGGTCTTCAGGGTGGTGACTTCGGTGGTGGTGTAGGGGGATTCGTCGACGACAGAGATGGGCTGGAAGTGCATGCCGTCGAAGCGGAAGAGGCCGCGCTTGGTGCCGATCCAGAGCGAGCCGTCGGATGCCTGCGCGATGGCGGTGATGCCGGAGGGCGCACCATCGCTGTCGAGCCAGGTGGTGTGGAGCATCTGGCGCAGAGAGCGTTGCGGTTCTGCGTGAACTGGCTTGCCCAGCGAAGACCACAGCGCACATGCGCACAGCATGAGCCCTGCCTTGCGGGAGAGACAGGGAGAAAGCGACTGCAGGATTCGTCCAGGTGTCGTGCGTGAGGGAATCATGGCTACGCTGACCTGTGTACGTTGTTTTGAGGTAGAAAGCATCCCCCCAATTGGGGATATGGGTTCTACCGCTGGTCAGCGCCGCAGGCTGCGAATGGTCTGCAGGGCTGACTTTTTGATTGCCATAAGCCGTTGTTGTGGGCCTACATGAAAGAGATTCTGCACCACAAGCTTAGATGATCTACGTGCAAACGAGGGCTTGCGGTTGGGCAAACATTACTTTTTTACGAGACGAGGCTGTTGTCGCGGAAGCGTCTGCGAATGGCCTGCCACAGGCGCGCAAGGCGTCCGGCACGTTGTTGCCCATGGTGCGATTGCAGAAGCACGAGGGTGCCTTTGCCCGCCATGTGCCCGGAGCGTATCTGGAATGTGCAGCCGAGGCGTTCTGCGCGTTCGCTCATGCCTCGAATGCCCCAGTGGCCGGGCACAGCGAGGCCGGAGCTGAGCTTCTCCGGCAGGCCGACGCCATCGTCTTCAATGGCGACCTGAAAGGTGTTGTCGTCGCAGGTGATCTGTACGCGGACAAGCGTAGCGTGGGCGTGTTGCATGGCGTTGCGAATGGCTTCCTTGCTGATCTGGAAGATCTCTTCGGCGTCAAGCTGGCAGCCGGCGAGGGCCGCGGCATCGCCTTCGACGAGCACGGTAGCGTCGGAGAGGAAGGCCATCTCGTCGGCAAACTCTCCGAGGGCATCGGGGAGATCGCGGAGCTCAAGAGGGCGGGTGCGGATTTCGTGGATGGCATCGCGGCTTTCGACAAGCGACTCTTCCGCCTGTCGCAGACTGACGGCGAGGGCGTGATGGTTCTGGTCATCGCCGGGGAGACGCAGAAGGTAGGCCTGGAAACGCAGGATGAGTCCCTGGATGTCCTGCAGAAGCGTGTCATGCAGGTCGCGGGCAAGGCGGGTACGTTCGCGAACGCGGCCTTCGAGGCGGGCGTTGTAAACGGCTTTGAGCTGGGTGAGCTTGCGGTTCCACTCCAGATAGACGAGCAGCAGGGCAATGGAAAAGTAGAGAGCGAACATCCACCAGCGTGACCACCAGGGCGGAGCGATGCGGATGGCGAGTACAACTTCGCCGTCCGGAGGGACGGCGCCGTCAACGGCGCTCTGCAGGTGCAGGGTGTAGCTGCCGGGAGGCAGATGGGAGAACGAGAGCATGTGCTGGCCGGGAGGTGTGATGCTCCAGCGTTTGTCGATGCCCTGCAGGCGGTAGCGGAAGCGTTCGACCTGGGCATCACGGAAGTCGAGCGCGGCAAACTGCAGCGTGAAGCTGCTGTGGTTGTAGGCCAGGTCGAGTGTCTTCAAGTAGCTGGCGGCTCGCTTGAGAAGTGGAGCTTCGCCGGTCTGCAGGGAGACGCCGTCGACAAGTACGTCCGTCAGCAAGACCCTGGGCACGAAGGTGGAACGCTGCACCTGGCGCGGCATGAAGCTGACAAGTCCACTGAAGCCGCCGAAGTAGATGCGGCCGGAGGCGCCGTGGGTGCAGGCTGACCATCCGGTAAGGTCCATGCCGGGAAGTCCGTCGATGGTGGAGAACTCTTCGAAGCTATGCGAGGAGGGAGTGAAACGCAAGATGCCGTGGTTGGTACTGAGCCAGAGACGGCGGTCACTGTCTTCCTGGATGCAACTGATGACCTGGCCGCCGACCGTGTTGTCCTGGCTTATGCGGGTGAAGGTGCGTGTGGCCGGTTCGAAGCGGTCAAGGCCGCTTTGCGTGCCGACCCAGAGCGTGCCGCCGGAGTCAAAGAACAGGTCGACGACGCGGCTGTCGCTGGGGCCGTGATCGGTTCCCTCGAGGTAGGGGAAGGATTCCAGTGCGCCAGTCTGCGGGGAGAAGTGCAGGACGCCCATGCTGGTGCCGAACCAGAAGCTGTCATCCGGAGATTGTGTGAGGGCGTTGATGTTTCCACCGGGCTGGGTGTGAAAGGCGGTGGTGAAGGAATCGGACTCCGGGTGATAGAGATCGAAGCCGCTCCAGGTTGCCACCCAGATGCGGCCCTGGTGATCTTCGATCACGCGCTGGGAGTGTGCACCGCTCAGGTAGGCTTCATGACGATCCTTACGGCCAAACTGTTTGAGCCTGCCTTGCGCATCCATGCGGTAGAGGCCCTTGTCGGTTCCAAACCACATGCGCTGCTGCTTGTCGCGCAGGATGCTGAGGACATCGGTTCCGTCGAGAAAGGGAAAGGGGCGGGTAAGGTCACCCGTTGCCTGGTTCTGGCGCTGCAGGATGCCGGAGGTGCCGACGAGGATGTTTGCGGGATCTTCTTCGAAGACGGTGGTGACGAGGGGAGACGCAAGACCGCTGTCCGAATCAGGCAGGTAGGCGGTCGTGCGGAACTGCAGCGCGCTGCGCAGGATCATGACGGGAGGCGTGTCATGAAAGCCCACCCAGATGTCGCCGCGGCGGTCCTGAAAGAGCGTGGTGATGTTGTTGGAGGGCAGGCTGTCGATGCGCCCCGGGCGATGGGAGAAGGTCTCGATCCTGTTCTCGTTTTGCAGGTAGTGGAAGATGCCTGCGCTTTCGGTTCCGAACCACATGTCGCCGTCGTGGTCTTCGATCATGGCGCGCAGTTCTCCGAAGCCCGCGAGGTCTACGTTGCCCAGAGTCGTGACCCTGTCGAGAGCCGTTTGCGCGGCGTTCATCTTGTAAAGGTGCGTGCGGACGATGGCCCACAGGTTGCCGTGCCGGTCTTCCCGCAGGTAGGTAACGGCAGGCGAAAACTCGGTTGGGATGCGGCGCAGGACCTTTTGCGACTTCGGTTCGAAGAGCAGGATCCCGGTGCGTGTCGCAACCCACAGGTTGCCGTGCTGTTCCTGGAAGATTCCCTTGATGTCCTGGGCCGTGGGCTGGGGGTCCTTGCTGATGGCAATGGTGCTGGTGCCGCCGGTCTGCGGATCAAACCGAATGAGGCCTGCACCGGTTCCCATCCACAGGATGCCGGAGTTGTCCTCTGCGATGCTGCGCACGAAATATTCGGGGTACCCAGGCTTTGCGAGAGAGGAAGGAACTTCATAGTGACGGAAGGTTTCCGTCTCTGGCGCGTAGCGGTCAAAGGAGTGGTCGTAACTGATCCAGAGATTTCCTTTGCTGTCTTTGAACAGCGACTGGATGTAGGAGCCGCCCAGGGAGTTCTCCCGCGTAGGGTCGTGCAGGAACGGCCGGACCTTGAGACCGTCATAGCGGTTCAGCCCGTATTGCGTGCCGAACCACAGGAAACCGCGGTCGTCCTGAAGGATCTGGGCAACGCGTGTCTGCGAGAGTGTGACACCCGCAGGCAGAGAGCGCACCACGTTGCTGCCAAAGGCCGGCGCGTGGTCAGGCGGTGCAGGCCGCTGCGCGAAGGCAGAGGCGATTGCAGACACGCACAGGGAGACCGCCGCGGCGAGGCGCAGACGTTGCGCTGAGCGGCTTGCCGGAGATCGCTTGCTATGCGTTGGTCGAAGTGACATGAAGATTCTGGGTTGCGGAGCTTCTTACCAATGTACAGATTGCGGGCTCTGCCAGACCCCACGAACGAGGGAGGAAAACGAACTCAACATGAGGGATGTTGTGTGTGGCAAAGCGGGCGATGCTGTGAGCGGTAGAAGAATTTTGAAGGAGAGCGACCATGTCACGTTTGTATGATCTGGTGTTGAGAGCATCCTCGTTCGTGGTGCTCTTTGGTGTTTCCAGCTTAGGGTTTGCGATTGCGGTAGCTGTAACGACATGGATTCTGCGGCCTGTCCTTACGGCCCGGTATCGCGACCTGATCCGCCTGAAATAGAGGCCCGGAGAGAGACTCCGGGCCGAAGCAGACGAGGTGTGGATTATGTCTGGCAGGTTTCTACTCAAGTGTGCTGCTGGAAACGAAGGGGAGGCGCGGCGGTTTGTGGCCTGCTGCCGCGCGGACATATTGCACCGGCCATGAAATGTCATGGCGCAGCTGCTGCGCCGCGTGCAGGGGCCAGTAGGGATCGCGAAGAAGCTCACGTGCCAGAAGGACGAGGTCGGCCTGTCCGCTGCGGATGATCTGGTCCGCCTGCTCGGGAGAGGTGATCATGCCCACGGCACCGGTACGAATCTCCGCTGTGCGACGAACCTGTTCGGCAAAGATGGTCTGGTAGCCGGGGCCGACCGGGATGGTGGATTTGGCGACGTTGCCGCCGGTGCTGACATCGATAAGGTCAACGCCCGCGTTCTTCAACAGGGGAATCAACTGCAGGCTTTCGGCGACGGTCCAGCCGAAGCCGTCCGGGTGCGGCTGGCCGTCGAACTCAAGCCAGTCGGTGGCAGAGATGCGAACGAAGAGAGGAAGCGATACCGGCCATACGTCGCGGACCTGCGCGATGGTTTCCAGAAGGAAGCGTGCGCGGTTTTCAAAGCTGCCGCCGTACTCGTCGTCGCGCGTGTTGCTGAGCGGCGAGAGGAACTGGTGGAAGAGATAGCCATGGGCCGCGTGCACTTCAAGGACGTCGAAGCCTGCCTGAACGGCGCGGAGTGTGGCTGCGCGGAAGTCCTGCTGCAGGCGGAGGATTTCGCTTTTGCTGAGGCTGTGCGGAACGGCGTGATGCTCACTGAAGGCGATAGGGGAGGCACCGAGGATGTTGGTCCAGCCGCCTTCTTCTTCGGGGATGAGGCGGGTTTCTTCCCAGGGCGGAGACATGCTTGCCTTGCGTCCGGCGTGGCCAAGCTGAATGCCCGCGGCCGAGCCCTGCTGATGCAGGAAGTTGACGATGCGCTGCAGGCCTGGGATATGGCCGTCTGACCAGAGGCCGAGGTCGCCGGGGGAGATGCGGCCTTCGGGAGAGACAGAGGTTGCTTCCGTGAGGATGAGGCCGGCGCCGCCGATGGCACGGGAGCCCAGGTGCACGAAGTGCCAGTCATCTGCCAGGCCGTTTGTGGCCGAGTACTGACACATGGGTGAAACAGCGATGCGGTTGAGAAGCGTGAGTTCGCGAAGCTGAAGCGGGCTGAATAACCCGAGCGATGGATGGTGCATGATGCCTCCGTTTGTACGTTCGACAAACAACGGGCTGCGCGCTTCCCTCGATCGAGTCTTTCGAAGTCCCCTGCATCGGAGAAGTGGAACGTGGGAAAAGAATGGGAGAGAGACGGGCAGCGTCTCTCTCCCACCGTGTGAGGCTACGAGCGGAAGAACTCGAGGAGGTCCTTGTTGATGACATCGGCGTTGGCCACAGGCATGGCGTGCGAGAAGCCCTTGTAGGTGACGAGCTTTGCTCCCTTGATGAGCTTGGCGGTCTTCTCTCCGGATGCCTTGAAGGGGACCACCTGATCGTCTTCACTGTGCAGGACCAGAGCGGGAATATCGATGCGTGCGAGGTCTTCGTGGAAATCGGTCTCAGAGAACTGTTTTACGCAATCGTACTGGCCCTTGATGCTGCCGGCCATGCCGAGCGCCCAGAAACTGTCGCGTTGGCCCTGGGTGGGTTTGCCGCCGGAGGCGTCATGCGCGAAGAAGGTTGTAGGGAAGTCAACATAGAACTGCGAGCGGTCTGTCATGACGGCTTTGCGGATGCCATCGAGAGCTTCAAGGGAAACGCCGTAGGGATTGGACTCGGACTTGAGCATGAGCGGGGGAACCGCGCTGACGAGGGCGATCTTTGCGACCCGGCTGGAGCCATGGCGGCCGATGTAGTGGGCAACCTCTCCGCCGCCGGTGGAGTGGCCTACGAGGATAGCGTCCTTGAGGTCGAGCTTTTCAATCAGCTGTGCCAGGTCGTCGGCGTAGGTGTCCATATCATTGCCGTCCCAGGTCTGTTCGGAGCGGCCGTGGCCACGGCGGTCGTGGGCGATGACGCGATAGCCCAGCTGACCGAAGAACAACATCTGCGGGTCCCAGGCGTCGGAGCTGAGAGGCCATCCGTGTGAGAAGACAATCGGCTGACCCTTGCCCCAGTCCTTGTAGTAGATCTCAACACCGTCTTTAGTCGTGAAGTTGCTCATCGTTCCTCCTTGCGCTGTGTGCGCGGTTGCGGCCACTTGTCGATGGCAACGCACAGGATCAGCATCGTCCTTCCGCAATGGATGCGCCATCCACTTTGGTAGGTGTGCCGCCTCGCTCTTTTGGGTGTATGGTGGCCTGCCCGGACGGGGTTACCCGAAGGAGTAGCAACGGCCACGCCCGTTTGTGTGTGTGTGGATAGCGTGGGAAGGCGCACACTGCAGAGGAGCGGAAGAGGGGATTCACAATGGCGCCAAAGACATATCTGCCGGCAGATGAAGATGCGTACAGCAGGCGGGAACTGGTTTTTCCGAGTCTTACGGCGGAGCAGGTGGAACGCAGCCTGCCCTATGGAGAGATATGCCACTTCAAAGCCGGTGAGACTATTTACGAACGCGGGACGCGCGATGTGCAACTGATGATTGTGCTGAGCGGCAGCGTGCTGATGGTGGGACCGAGTCCGAGCGGCGGCGGCGAAAACATCATCACCATTCACCAGGCAGGGGAGTTTACAGGGGAGCTGGATCTTTTTACCCAGCGCGAGGCCCTGGTGAGCGCGCGTGCAGCGACGGATACAAAGCTTCTGCGCATCGGGCGGCGGCGGTTCCGCGAGTATGTTGCGGCGGAGACCGATATTTCTGACCTGATTATGCGTGCCGCCATTCTTCGCCGTCTGGGGCTGGTGCAGCACAAGCAGGTGGGTGCGCTGGTTCTTGGACCGGGGCGTGCGACGAATACGCTGCGGCTGGAACAGTTCTTTTCCCGCAACGGGTATCCGTACCTGCTGAAGGATACAGAGACGGATGGTGACGCGGAGTTGCTTGCGGGAACGTTCAACCTGACGCTGGCGGAACTGCCGGTGGTGATTTCCGGAACATGCGTGTATCGCAATCCTGATATTGCTGTGCTGGCGGATGCGCTCGGCATCAGCGAAGAGGTGAATGAGGGCGATGTTTTTGATGTCGCGGTGGTAGGTGCCGGACCGGCGGGGCTTGCGGCGTCTGTCTACGCAGCCTCAGAGGGGCTGAGCACCGTGGTGATTGAAGGCAACGCTCCCGGAGGACAGGCGGGGACGAGTTCGCGCATTGAGAACTATCTTGGTTTTCCTTCGGGGATCTCCGGGCTGGAGCTTGCGACGCGCGCGCAGACACAGGCGCAGAAGTTTGGTGCGCGGCTGCTGATTTCGCGGAATGTTGCAGGGGTTGACTGTTCGTCGCATCCGTTCCGGTTGACGCTGGAAGGCGGCAAGACGCTGCAGGCTCGTTCGGTTGTTGTGGCCACGGGCGCTCGCTATAGGAAGCTGAATGTTTCCAATTACAGCCGGTTCGAGATGGATGGTCTTCACTACTCGGCGACGGCGATTGAGGCACGGCTGTGCTCCGGCGAAGAGGTGATTGTGGTGGGCGGCGGTAACTCCGCGGGACAGGCAGCGATGTATCTGTCAGGGTATGCGAAGCATGTGCACATCCTGATTCGGGGTGCCGAGCTTGCGTCGACGATGTCAGACTACCTGGTGCAGCGGATTGATTCGAGTATGCACATCACGTTGCATCCGCAGTGCGAGATAACGGAGCTTGCCGGGGAAGAGCATCTGCGCGAGGTGACGTGGACCAACAGGAGCACCGGTGAGAAGACGACGCTGCCTGTGGCTAATGTGTTTGTAATGATTGGCGCCGACCCCTGCACGGAGTGGCTGGATGGCTGCGTGCAGCTGGATGAGAAGGGGTTTGTTGTGACCGGGCCGCACTGCGGGCAGGTTGATAGCGGCCGATACCGGTCTTCGATGGCGGGTATTTTTGCCGTGGGCGATGTGCGGTCAGGATCGGTGAAGCGTGTGGCTTCGGGCGTAGGTGAGGGATCGGTGGTGGTGGCCGACATCCATCAGTATCTGAAGGAGCTGCAGGAAGCGGTTGTTCCGGCAGGCTGACGGCTGGTTACTGCAGATCGAGAAAGCCGCGGCGGATGGCGATGGTCACGGCATGGGTGCGATCGTTAGCTGCCAGCTTGGAGAGGATGCTCTTCATGTGCGCCTTGACGGTGTCTTCGCTGATGGAGAGCTTGTCGGCGATCATCTTGTTGGCGTTGCCGGCGGCTACCTGTTGCAGGACCTGGATCTCTCGAGCGGTCAGGGTGTCGTCGGCGGCGTGTTCGGCCATTTCGGCGGCAATCTCCGGAGGGATGCGCCGATGGCCGGCGTGCACGGCACGGATGGTATCGAGCATGTACATGCGCAGCATGCTTTTCAGCAGGTAGCCGGAGGCTCCGGCCTTGATGGCACGTAGTGCCTGCACGTCGCCTTTGTAGGTGGTGAGGACGATCATGCGGGCGTTGGGGAAGCTTTCGCGGATGAGGCCGATGGCTTCGAGCCCTGTGATGTCGGGGAGGCGCAGATCCATCAGCGTGATGTCCGGCTGATGCACGCGGAACAGTTCCACGGCTTCATGGCCGGTGGAGGCCTCGGCGATCAGGTGCATGTCGTGCTGAGTTGCCAGCATGGCACCAATTCCTTCGCGGAAGACCGGATGATCGTCGACGGTCATGATGCGGATTGGCTGGTCAGAGTTCTTATACATCGGATGGATTTCGCTGTCTTTCTAAAGTGCCATGGATTCCCGTGAATGACTCTACACTTTTGAGCGATGCGGACCCCGGATTCTGGTGCTTGTATTGTGCAGAACGGAAGGTGTAGCGGGAGTTTTGCCCGCGGTATCCCCCAAAAGTGTAGGCAAGGTCTGGCCCAGAGTGGGGCCGAAAGCGATGTTATGTGTGACGTAGCATGCAAGAAAAGGGGGATGCCGGATGTGCGGCAACCCATGGGGACTACTGGTTGAGTTCAGACCTCGAATCTTTAAAGGCAGCGCGAATGGGTTCCAGAAAAGCGATTGTTGTGGGTGGTTCCGTCGGTGGGTTGTTTGTGGGCGGTCTGTTGCGCCGTGCCGGGTGGGAGATTGCGATCTATGAACGGTCGCCGACGGGGCTGGCAGGAAAGGGCGCCGGCCTGGTTCCACAGCAGGAGGTTGCCGAGATTCTGCGCGAGATTCAACGGCCGGATGTGTTGCGGACGGGCGTCGTCGCGGAGGAACGCATCTTCCTGGAACGGTCAGGGCAGGTGATTGGAGCTCTGAAGACACCGCAGGCACAGATCTCCTGGGATTTATTATTTACAGCCTTTCGCAGCGAGGTGCCGGACGCGTGCTATCACCTGGGCAAGCCGGTTGTGCGTGTGGAGACGGATGAGGAACAGGCGCGCGTGGTGTTTGCGGATGGATCAGAGGATATCGCCGACCTGGTGATCGGGGCCGATGGGATTGGCTCGGTGGTGCGGCAAGCGGTGGCGCCTGGTACGGAGCCAAGGTATGCCGGCTATGCCGCGTATCGCGGACTGGCGCCGGAGACGCAGTTGCCGGAGCAGAGCGCAGAGCTGGTGTCAGAGCGGTTTACGTTTTATAACGGACCGCGGTCGCAGTATCTTGGCTACCTGGTTGCGGGGGCCGATGGCAGCACGCGCGCGGGCGAGCGGCGTTACAACTGGGTGTGGTACCGGGTGCTGACAGAGCAGAGGCTGGCGGAGGCGTTGACTTCGGATGCAGGAGAGCGCCGGCAGTTCTCGGCTCCGGCGGGTGGCTTGTCGACGGCGACGAAGCAGGAGTTGCACAAGGCGGCGAAGGAGCTGCTGCCGCCGGTGTTGGGCGAGATTCTGTTGCGGGAAGAGCGGCCGTTTCTGCAGGCGATTTTCGATTATGAGGCGCCGCGGATGCGGCACGGCCGCATTGTGCTGCTGGGCGATGCCGCATATGTTGTGCGGCCGCATACGGCCATGGGCATCTCAAAGGCAGCGGGCGATGCCATGACGTTGCGCGATGTGCTGATTGAGGAGCCCACCCTGGATGCCGCGTTGCAGAGCTATGAAGAACGTCGCATGGCCGCGGGCTCGGCGATTGCCGCGTATGGACAAAGGCTGGGCGCGGAGCTTGGGATGCACGACTAAGAGAAGGTGACGTCGTTGCAAGGAGTGCCGCGCGGCTCACTCTCTTGAGTGAGCCGTTTTGCCCTCGAAGCAGTCTGTTCGTTCTTTGTGTTTCACGCGATGCTGAGGACAATGCAAGTCCTGTCAAGCGGAGGCATCGCTGTGAAGCGGTTCGATACCCAGATCTGTGTGTGGATAGTCCGGTGCATTGTTGCCGGCTTTATGGCGGTGCTGTGTTCCCGCGGCGCGCTGGCGCAGTATGCGCGTTACCCAACGATCTCCGGTGAGGCGCGTTCGATTGAGACCTCGTCGATGCCGCGGTGGGCGATGATGGATTTTTCGCTGCGTTCGAGAACCGAAGGGCAGACGGCTGTGAACCAGGACCGGGATAAGTCTGCGGTGTATGACCTGACGCGCGTGCGCGTGGGACTCCGGGTGGAGCCGGCGCAATGGCTGAACCTGTATGTGCAGGCACAGGATGCCCATGCGCTTGGCCTGGCGAAGGAACAGACGGCAGGCAATATGAAAGACACCTTCGATCTGCGGCAGGCGCTTGTGTCTTTGCGTAGCGGCAGAATGCAGCTGATGGTGGGTCGCCAGCCACTTCGGTTTGCCGATGAACGGCTTGTGGGTATCAGCGACTGGACGAATGTGAGCCGTACGTTTGATGGCATCGTGTTCCGCACGGAGGGTGATACGCGCCTGACGTTGTTCAGCTCGTCGGTGGTGAATATCTCGCCGGAGAGCTTTGACCGGTCAGCTGCGGGCCTGCACTTTCATGGCGCGCTGGTATCGATTGACAAGGCTGTTCCGAAGACGGCGATTGAGCCGTTTGTGTTTGTGAAGACTTTCTCCGGGGTGAAGAGTCCGCTGCAGAAGTCCAGCCAGGAGACGGAGGCGACCTTCGGAGCGTTTGTCGCGGGGAACCTGCCGGGGCGCTTTTTCTATCGCGTTACGGGAGCGTTGCAGAGAGGCAGCTATGCCGGGCAGAGCATTGATGCAGGCGGCCTGATTGTGCGTGCCGGATACACCATGGAAAAGGTGCGATGGAAGCCGGAGTCAAGCCTTGAGTATGACTATGCGACGGGCGATGACGGTTCGGACCCGACGAAACGAAAGACTTTTGACCAGCTTTATCCGAGTAACCACAATGCGTTTGGACTGACGGATATTTTTGGCTGGCAGAACATGAAGCAGCGGCGCGTGGGCGTTACGGTTGCTCCCAGGAAGGGACTGACGGTCACGGCGGAAGCCGAGTCGCTGCACCTGGCGACGGTGCGCGATGGGGTGTACAGCGGTGGTGGCGGCGTGCTGGCGGCCCCGGGAACGAAGGGTTTTCTCTCGGATGATCTTGGAACGGGATTTGATGTGTATGCGAAGTACATTACGGGCAACTTCGTGACCAACATTGGCGTGGGCCATTATTCGCCGGGAGCAGCGGTGAAGGATACGGATGCGGGCGTGCCGCAGACGATTGCGTTTCTCTCGTTTACATATCGCTTCCGGCTGCATAGCGGCGATAAAGGCATGAAGGCGAACCATCATCATCTGCCGGTGGGCGAGTCAAACGATCGCTAACAACCTTCCCCTATAGAGGGAGCGATACCGCCCCCGGTGGGAGCTTACCGGAGTCCGGGTATCTACCTAAGATCAGATCGTGCCATAGAGTTCTGGAGAACTGGCAAACGTTCACGATTCGATGGAGACCAGCATGGAAAAGATTGAACTCGTAGGATCAAGCCGGAAGATGCAGAACCTGGAAGAAGACATCAGCATGGTGGCTCCGATTGCCTGCTGCGTGTTGATTCAAGGCGAGACGGGCACTGGCAAGGAGCTGGTGGCCAAGGCGATCCATGATGCAGGTCCGCGCCGACACAAGCCGTTCATCGCGCTGAACTGCGCGGCTATTCCTGCTCCGCTGCTTGAGAGCGAGTTGTTCGGCCATGAGAAGGGCGCGTTTACCGGAGCGATTGCACAGACCATTGGCAAGTTCCAGGCGGCGCATGGCGGCACGCTCTTTCTTGATGAGATTGGAGATATGCCGCTGGAGCTGCAGCCGAAGATTCTGCGTGTGCTGCAGGAGCGCCAGGTAGAGCGGTTGGGAAGCAACCGTTCCATGCCTGTGGATGTGCGCGTGATTGCGGCAACACACGCTCCGCTGGAGCAGATGGTGGTGGCGAAGGAGTTTCGTGCGGACCTGTTCTACCGGCTGAATGTCTATCCTATTGAGGTTCCGGCGCTTCGCAGCCGTCGCGACGATATTCCGGAGCTGGTGGAGCACTTTGTGCGAGTGTATGCGGAGCGTCTGGGAAAAAGGATCAACTCTGTTCCGGCGAACCTGCTGGTAGCCCTGCAGCAGTACCACTGGCCCGGCAACGTGCGCGAGCTGCAGAACTTTGTGGAACGCGCCGTGATTACATCGCATGGGACGACGCTGGAGCCTCGCGAGTCGTCGATGAGAATGCTGCTGGATACCACACATGAGCCGGCGACCACGCTGGTTGCGGCAGAGCGGACCCATATTGAGCGGACGCTGCAGGAGACCAACTGGGTGATTGGCGGCCGATATGGCGCAGCCATGCGGCTTGGACTTCCGCGTACGACGCTGCTGGCGAAGATGAAGAAGCTTGGGCTGACGCGCGCCCGGACGGAGACGCATGGACTGCTGTCGCGGGCGTTTCCGCCGGTGGAATCGATGTCGATGGCGTCGTTTGGCTGACCCGCTTTCGAGTAAAAGAAGACGGCCGGAACTCTACGATGCTGCCATGTAGAGTTCCGGCCGTTGCTGTTTAGCGAGCGGCTTTGGCGGTTGCTTTTCCCGCGTCTTTGACGGCGACAGCGGTCTTTTCTCCGGCCGTCTCGGTGTAGCGCACAATGACACGCGAGCCTTCCTTGGTGCCGAGCCACGTATCGGCGGGGACCTGTGCTGTCTTCTTGCCGGCCTTGATCGCCGTGTGGTCGGTGTACTTGATGGTGCGCTCCGTGCCATCTGCGGTCTTGATGGTGACGACTTTGGCCGTATGGTCAACGTGCTTGACCACGCCGCGGACCGCGTGCACCAGGTCCTCCTCTGCGTGGGCTGTGTAGCTGAGCCCAAGGGTGAGGGCGAGGGCAACGGTAATCTTCTGCAACGATGCAATGCGTGACATGCTGATCTCCTTTTCCAGATGCGCGGACAAGACATCTCTTGATCTGGCAGAAGTCAAGGTAGCAAGGGCCGCTTCGTGCCGCCACTCTCCATGGAGGGAGTGGAGTATCCCTCCATCGTGTTCTGCCATGCCGTTACCCATTTAGGGGAAGCCGTAGATACGCGATATGGGGCACAGGAAAGCCCCTTGTAGAGGCTGGGGAAGATGCTGGTATCGCCCTAGCATTTGAAACGTAGCAGCGGTACGAATTTCAACTCTGCAGGGAGAACGTTACATGAGCGAGCCAACGAACAAGAAAGACAACATGATGTATCCATCACGGAGAAGTTTCCTTGGAGCAGGTTCGGCTGCGATTGCTGCTGCCGCCATTGCGGCGCTGCCTGCTCATGGCCAGTCTCGCCAGAATGTTGATAAGGCGGAGCATGATCATTCCGTCAGCAACCCGGGGCAGGAGAACCAGAACCTGCTGGCACAGAACCCGAATTCGAACACGCCT
This sequence comes from Terriglobus tenax, assembly GCF_025685395.1. Classification (NCBI taxonomy): domain Bacteria; kingdom Pseudomonadati; phylum Acidobacteriota; class Terriglobia; order Terriglobales; family Acidobacteriaceae; genus Terriglobus; species Terriglobus tenax. The sequence continues at coordinate 2,809,133 of NZ_JAGSYA010000004.1, forward strand.
CCGCCGAGCGACTTCGGGGATGTGGGTCCGATCTGGTACTCGTTTGACCTGGTGAAGAAGCGTATCCAGGAAGGCGGCTGGACGCACCAGGTAACACAGCGTGAGTTCCCGACCTCGACCGAGATTGCCGGCGTGAACATGCGCCTGACGGCCGGCAGCTACCGTGAGATGCATTGGCATACCGCCGATGAGTGGGCGTACATGCTGTACGGCAATGCTCGCGTGACAGTGCTGAACCCGGATGGAACGATCTTTATTGACGATGTGAGCGAAGGCGATCTGTGGGTGTTCCCGGCTGGCTATCCGCACTCGATCCAGGGCCTGGGCCCGGATGGCTGCGAGTTCCTGCTGGTGTTCAACCAGGGCGCGTTCTCGGAAGACAATACGTTCCTGCTGTCAGAGTGGGTTGCCCATACCCCGACGGACGTTCTGAAGAAGAACTTCGGTCTGCCGGAGAGCGAGCTGCAGAAGCTGCCGACGGGATCGCTGTACATCTTCCCGAGCGATCTGCCGAAGTCGCTTGCTGAGGACAAGGCGCAGGTGGGTGGACGCAAGGTGGAGTCGACGCCGCAGTACACCTTCAAGATGCGTTCGATGGAGCCGACGAAGAAGACGGCAGGTGGCGAGGTCCGCGTGGTGGACTCGAGCAACTTCCCGACCTCGAAGCACATTGCCGCGGGCCTGGTGATTGTGAAGCCGGGTGCGATGCGTGAGCTGCACTGGCATCCGAATGCCTCAGAGTGGCAGTTCTACATCAAGGGCAAGGCGCGTATGACGGTGTTCATGCCGGTGGGCAATGCGCGCACCATGGACTACAACGCCAATGACGTGGGCTTTGTGCCAGCGGTAGCCGGACACTATGTCGAGAATACGGGCGACACGGACCTGGTCTTCCTGGAGATGTTTGCGACGGACCGCTTCATGGACATCTCGCTGAATAGCTGGATCCGCCGTACGCCGGTGGAGACGGTATCTGCCCACCTGAACCTGGATGCGGAAACCATTGCGAAGATTCCTGCGGAGAAGCAGGAGGTTATTCGCTAACGCGGGTATCCATTGTTGATGGACAACGGGTCTCTCTTCGGAGAGGCCCGTTGCTGTTAAATGCGGAGTTGTCTGGGGTTCTCTGGTTCTGTGCCCGGCCTGTTACAACCTGGGGATATTGCCCTCCATCAGCAAGGGCGCATTGTTGTTCGGTGCAAGATCTTTCTGGAAGGCTTTAGCTTGCAGAGGACCAGAGCGTGCCTGAGGAATCGGGAAAGATTCTCCGAGGCTGAAGACCTTACCCTGGATGGGAGCAAGGGCCTGAAGTCCTCTGCTCCCTTCGGTTGAGGGCTGAATCTCTCAAAAACATGCCTTGCCATCCATCAAGAAAAAACTAAAGGTGGAGACTCGCTAATCAAAGGCGACGACGAGGAAGGTGATGTCGTCTCTCTGCAGGTTGTGAGTGCCGTTTGAGGTCCATGCCTGCAGGGCGGACTGCAGCAGTGTGGCAAAGCGTTCCGGGGGCTGCGTGCTGTTTGCGCGCAGCAGAGCTTCGAGCTGATGATCTCCGAACTCTTCGCCTGCCGCGTTGGATGCTTCGGAAAGTCCGTCTGTGTAGATAAGGAGGCGGTCTCCCGCGGTAGTGTTGAAGCGCGTGTCGGTATATTGCTCGTGATTGCGAACGCCCAGCAGGAGGCCTTCGCTGTCCAGGTGGACGACGCGTTGCTGCTGCGCGCTCCAATAGAGCGGCGGCGGGTGGCCGGCCGAGGTGTAGGAGAAGCTGTTGTTGCTGCGATGGATGGCGAAGTATGTGGCGGTGACGTACTGGCCCCTGGCCTCGGAACATAGAACGGCATTGAGGTCTGTCAAGATGGGGCCTGGCGCGGAGGTATCGCCGGCAAAGGTGCGCACGGCTGCCTTGACCATGGAGGTTACGAGAGCGGCTCCGATGCCATGGCCGATGACGTCGGCGAGAAGGATGTGGAGTTCCTCGTCGTCCTGGACGGGAAAGTCGTAGAAGTCTCCGCCCAGAGCTTCCATGGGGAGATAGCGTACGGCGACGCGAATGCCTGCGTGCTCAACCGGCTTTGACAGGATGGACTGCTGAATGACGCCGGCGGCTTCCATCTCGGTGTTGAGCTGCGTGAGCTGGGTTCTGGTTGTGGCGTAGGCGTTGAGGGTTTCGTTCGAGAGACAGAGGAGAAATGCGAGGAAGCCGAAGGGTTCCAGGATGCTGGTCCAATGGCCGTACATCATGCCACGTGCGTGGTCATAGGCATAGCCGGCAAAGAAGAGCAGGGCACCGAGGGTGACGATGGGCGAGGCCAGTCGCAGACGCGCGGTGAGCTGGTCGCGCCCGGGCAGGAGGCAGACCGGCAGGCCGAGGATGAGCGCGGTTCCGGGGAGAGGAAGGATCTCCGGCTGGCTCTGCAGGAAGATGGCCGCGAGTGTGAGCGCTGCGACGGCGCCGTAGGCCACCATGAGCCATGCGAACGAGCGTGACTTTAACTGGTAAAGCCCCCGCAGCAGGAGCAGCAGAGGCAGGGGCGCGAGCAGGGAGAAGCCCCGTTGCAGATAGGCCGGTGTGTGGCCGTTCCAGGCAAAGGCGAGGTCGAGCCAGTGGTTCCGTATGAGCAGGCTGCCGCTGTAAAGAAGTGCGAAGAGCCCGAACCATACGAAGGGGAGCCGGCTGCGTGTCGGGAGAAAGATAGCGGCGCCGATGGACAGCAGAGCGACACTGCAGCCAACGATGCCGAGGCATAGAAGGACGAATTCGTATCTCATAGCGGGAAAGAAAAATGCCCCGGCAGACCTTGATTGAAGTCCGCCGGGGAGAAGTGCGTGTTTGGGTGAATTACTTCGGGGGGAAGGCGCGGAAGAGCTTCTGGATGTCCTTGCCCAGTTGTTCGGCGTTCTTTTCGGGATTGTTGGAAAGAGCGTCGGACTGTGTTCCCCGCCAGATCAGCTTGTGGTTCTTGCTGTCGAAGACGTCGACGACGAGAGTTCCAACCTGCGTGACCATGGTTGTGGTGATAGAGTTGCCGAAGTTATTGAAGCCGGCACCGCCGAAGCCGCGCCATCCCCAGCCGCCACCGCCGAAGCCGTTGTAGAAGGTGTCGAGGGTCTTCTGGTCCTTGGTGGATTGGAAAGCGGTGAGGACGGCATCCCCGCCCTGCGATACCTTCGTCCATCCCTTTGCGGCAAGCTGGGAATCGATGTCCTGCCGGATGCGATCTTCCCAAAGTCCGTCTCCCGCGGAGACATGTGCCCAGGAGTAGGTCTTATAGGTTGAAAAGTTCACCGCGTGATCGTAGTCGGTGGAGATCTGTGCTGCGTGAGCCGCGAAGGTGGAAACAGCCAGAGCGCCTGCGAACAGAAACTTGCAAATGGTCTTCATACAACTCTCCATGGATAGGGCCCGGAGGGGCGTTCAAAGCAATTGGTCTTAGCGCTTGGCGAGGGCCACGGTGTGTTCCTGCGCGGCATTCGCGGCTTCGTACTTCTTCTCCATCCTGGTGGGATCGAGATGGAAACCCATCAGCTCACCGGCAACCCAGACGCGATTCAGATACTCCACGTTGCCGTACTTATGGAAGGCGACGGCGGAATCGTTGTAAGGCTCAACGGTCTGAGTCGGCGTTACGTCGAGGAATGCGGCGTGCTTACCATCGGTGCTCTCGATCAGAACGACATTCTCGCTGCCGGTGTCCTGTGTGATGCGATAGTTGCCGGCAGGCAGGCGGGTGTTCTCCGCGTAAAAGGGGAAGGGGGCGTTGAAGGTGACTCCATAGCCGAGCTGTGCATGCAGGGAAGTGGTAGCGGCAAACGCGAACACCGCGAACAAGATCAGAACCATGCTCTTTTTCATATATCTCTCCTTTGGGCACCGGTTGCCGATGCCGCTGCCTTTTCCTAATGCACGGCGCGTGCCGAACCGGAAGGAGATGGGTGGCGTGGCATCCGCATCGCGAAAAACCTTGTCTGGGGGAGGGTTTGCGCGATGGTGGAGACAGTGGACACGTTGCTGCGGAGCTGTGGAAGAAGAGCGATGATCGTCGCCGTTTCGTCAGCGATGTCGATATATGGACACACACGATTCGTGAGTGCGCTGACCGGCTGGATATGGATGCCCGCTGAGCGACCTAAGAGCAGGAGAGAAAAACCACTCCTCTGAGGGATTACGCGGATTGCAGGGCGTGTTCCTATGGTGCTATCCGCTCTTGAAGCGGTCCCTTCTGGCTTCACCGGGAATGGCGGTACAGGAGCTTCACCGATGAGCATACCTTCGATACCCAACATGACTGCGAGCGATGGCGCACAGGGTGATGATGCGGCGGGAAGATCCATGGAGATAGAACGCGAACAGCTGCTGACGGAAGCAAGCCTGCTGAAGGAGGAGGTTCGCACTCTGTCTGCAGTGATTGCGGAACTGCTGTGCAAGAACGAGCGTTTGCGCGTTCGTGTGGAGCAGTACGAACTCCATCGCAGGTTTGCCGGGTATTCGAAGCGCGATGGCATTGCCGACCGTGGATTGATCGAGATTTTGAATTTCCCCCGAATGGGGTAATGAACGCTTGCCCGCATGGGCGTTTTGCATTCTGTGAATATGCATGATTCTTAGCGTAATGACAGAGGTCTTCAAACGCTGTCGCGAGATCCGCAAAAGAGGAGCTTCATTCAATGTCCAGTCAATATTGCAGAACCTTTACGAATATCTGTGATGCCCCCGTAGGCCGTCTTGTGGAGTCTGCGCGCCAGGGAGATTCCGATGCGTTTGAAGAGCTGGTGCGGCGGCATCGCAAGCGGGCGTACAACGTTGCGTATCGCATTCTCAAGCACAGCGAAGATGCGGAAGATGCCGTACAGGATGCGATGGTGCGGTTGTTCAAGAAGATCGATACCTTCCGCGGCGACTCCGCTTTTTCGACCTGGTTGAGCCGGATTGTGATCAACGTTTCGCTGATGCACCTTCGTAAGCGCGGCAATACCGCCGTCTACTCGCTGGAAGAGACGGTTGGGCCGGAGCATACGCTGATGGAGGTGCTGACCTCTGACGCAGCATCGCCGGAGCATGAGTGCCTGCAGCGTGAGTATCTGAGCCTGGTGCAGCGCGTGCTCGGCAAGCTTTCCAGCAATCTGCATGACATTACGCTTGACCGCTTTGCGGAAGAGCTTTCGATTGACGAGATCTCAAAGAAGCGTGGCATCAGCCAGGCAGCCACCAAGTCGCGCCTGCTGCGTGCACGCAAGATGATTCTTGCCGAGGTTCCGCGATAGGCCGAGGAAACGATCAAGGTAGAGCAGAACGACTGGACATGGATAGAGCGCCTCAACTTCATGGGTTGAGGCGCTCTGTTTTTCGTTTTGTGTGAGGAGGTCTACTGGAAGAGGATCTTGGCCATCATGCCTTTGTCCTCATGCTGAATGAGGTGGCAGTGGAAGACGCTCATGCCACGAATGATGGGATCGGTGAAGTCCATGACCATGTCGACTGTTCCGCCGACGGGCACATTGACTGTGTCCAGCCAGTCCGGGTTCTCCGCTGCGACGGCGTTGGTGGCATACGGAAGAAAATGTACCTGGTGGATATGAAACGGGTGGAGCTCGCCTGTTTCGTTGATGACGCGCCAGTGTTGATAGTCGCCAATGTTGACGGTAAGCATGGGGGCGTCAGACGGCTCAAAGGCTTTTCCATTGATATAGAAGCCGTGCTTGTCTTCGGTGAAGCGAACGATATAGGCAGGCTCTGTGCTTTTGAGGTGCGCGAGCAACGGTGCGGCGATGCGTTTATGCAGGGCCGGCGGAAGCTTTGCCGTTGAGGATGCCGGGATGCGATGAGGCGCGGCCGCAGTGTTCAGATCGGCAAGCACCATGGCGGGATTCGGGTCGCCGTCCGGGCCAGTATCGACACAGCGTGTCCTGAGGGAAGCGTGTGTGCCTGCGGGTGGGCCAGTGATGATGGCTTCCACGCGGCCTGCAGGTGGGACAAGGATATGTTCCAGCATCTCGAATGGCCGCGAGGGATCATGGTAGGCCAGCGGCATGCCGTCGCGGGCGATGACTTTCATGGTGGAAGCATCGATGGCGAGATCGGCATAGAGATCAGGAGATGCGTTGACGATGCGCCAGAACTGGCGTTCGCCGGGTGCGATGTCGATGGATGGTCTGATGACTCCGTTGACGGTGAAGATGCGCTCAGGAGCTTCTCCGCCCCGACTGCATCCGGTTGCGGGAAGCTCGACGCGCTTTGCCTCTGCGAGTGACGGTGCGTCCTGCTCGAGTTCTGTGTCGCGCAGAATGAGGAGGCGTTCGCGAAGGCTGCGGACCTCGGGGACGTAACGTTCCATGCCGTCGATGATGATGGCTCCGGACATGCCATCGAGCAGCTGACGATAGTTCTCTCCATGCGGATGCGTGTGATACCAGTAGAGCCCCGGCGGCTGGTCACCCGGAATCTCCACGCGATAGTGCAGCGACTCGCCGGGCATTGCCATCATGGTGAGGACGTCGTCCTGCGGTGCCTGCGGAGAGACATGGAGACCGTGGAAGTGCAGGTTGGTCATGTCGCTGCAGGAGCCATGCGTGCACTGTTCCCCGGAGTGCGATGTGAGGTGGTTGCGGTAGTCCACCTGAATGGTTTGCCCCGGCGATGCATGGATGACGGGAGGAATCTCCTTGCCCTGGTAGGCGAAGGAAGCTTTGCCGGTTTGACCATCGGTGACGGCGTCAAGTATGACGGGCGAGGCGGCCACGGGAATGGTGGGGAGATTTTGTTGTGCGAAGGAAGAGCAGGAACAGCACAGCAGAGCCAGGGCGAGGGAAGGAAGGCCATGGCGTGCGCTGATGGAGGGTGTCATGGGTGGGCTCCTTATCTGGGAAACAAAAAAAGAACGATGCGGACGTTCGGGGAGGCCGGTCCTGCCGCATCGCTCTGGTCGAAATAGGCTGCCAGGCAGCTTCGAATGAAGTGGTTTAGTTACGCGTCATCTCAAACAGGAACCAGCTGCGGCGTTGCGACTGGTCAATCCAGTTTTCAAGCAGGCTCGCGGTGGCTACATCGCCGAACTCATCGCAGAGCGTGTGCAGGGAGAACATGCGGAGCGCGAGCGCCTTCTCGTCTTCGTGCAGCTCACTCAGCATGTCGGCGGGCGTGACGTAGTCGGCGTCGTTGTCCGCCGAGCGCTGGAGGCGGGCGATGTGGCCGATGGAGCGGATCGTGGTGCCGCCAAGCTTGCGGGCGCGCTCCGCGATGTCGTCGGTCATGGCGAAGATCTGGTCGCCGTGGTCATCGAGCAGAAGGTGATAGTCGCGGAAGTGCGGTCCGCTCATGTGCCAGTGGAAGTTCTTCGTTTTGAGATAGAGCGCGAAGACATCGGCCAGAAGGACGGTAAGGCCCGCGGAGATATCGTTGACTGCTTTCGGGGCAACGTCGGATGCCACGGTGAGAGGGGCTTTGCGTCGCTGTATGAGTTCAGATCTTTTCGTCATGTGGATCCTCGCTGTGATTGCTTACCTGTTTATGGTGCGACGGGCGTGGATTTTCTCACAGCCTCTGCCGGGTAGAGGAAGCATCCCCCTCTCGGGGGATGCTTCCGGATGGGGCAGCGAAAGGCGTTGTGCGTGCCCCACGCATGGCGTGATGTGTTGAGGCATTGACACATGTGTCGACAGGACGACACCGGCCGTGCATGCCTGCCAGTGTTTGCAGCCACTTAGGGTTGGCACGAAGCGTGCATTCTTTCATGGCGAATCTGCCTGTGCGCGTATCGGTGTACAGAGTAAACGAACAACAAGGCAGAGCACACAGGGATCAACCCTCCGTGTGCAAACGAGGAGCTCGCTATGATGTGGCTGGTCCGGATCGCACTCAAACGTCCTTACACGTTTGTGGTGATGTCGATCCTGATTGCGGTGTTTGGTCTGGGGTCCGTGGCGACGATGCCGACGGATATTTTTCCTGCGATCAATATTCCGGTTGTGAGTGTGATCTGGACGTACAGCGGTATCTCTCCGGATGATATGACCAACCGCATCGTGACGATCTCAGAGCGCGCGATGACGACCACGGTCAACGATATCGAGCATATCGAATCGCGGTCGTATAGCGGTGTCGCGGTCATCCACGTTTACTTTCAACCGACCGCCAATGTGGATATGGGCGTCTCGCAGATTACGGCTGTAAGCCAGACGCTGCTGCGGTTGTTTCCTCCGGGAACCTTTCCGCCGCTGATTGTGAAGTATGACGCGTCAAGTGTGCCGATTCTGCAGCTCGGAATTGAGAGCCAGACACTGACGGAGCAGAAGCTGGCGGACTTTGCGCAGAACTTCATCCGCACGGACCTGTCGAGTATTCCCGGTATTGCGGTGCCGCTGCCGTATGGCGGCAAGACGCGCTCGATCATGGTGGATACGGACCCGCAGGCGATGTACTCCTACCAGGTGTCGGCGGCGGATATTTCGAACGCTATTACGAACCAGAGCCCGATTCTGCCGGCAGGCACCATCAAGATGGGTACGCGGGATTACCTGGTGAAGACGAACAGCAGCCCCACCGCGGTGCAGCAGTTCAACATGATTCCGATCAAGAGCACGAACGGGGCCGAGGTTTACGTGAAGGACGTGGCCCATGTGCGCGATGGCTTCCAGGTGCAGACGAATATTGTGCGGCAGGACGGAACACGCGGCGCTCTGCTGACCGTATTGAAGAACGGTTCGACGTCCACGCTTTCGATTGTGAGCAATGTGCGGAAGAAGATTCCGTTGATTGCCGCCGGATTGCCGAAGGGGCTGCAGATCAAGCCGTTGTTTGACCAGTCAGTATTTGTGCGCGAGGCCGTGATTGATGTGGTGCGCGAGGCGACGATTGCCGCCGGGCTTACCGGCATTATGATCCTGCTGTTCCTGGGCAGTGCACGCAGCACCCTGATTGTGTGTCTCTCCATCCCGTTGTCGATCCTGACGTCGATCCTGCTGCTGAATGTGATGGGCGAGACGATCAACGTGATGACACTTGGCGGCCTTGCACTGGCGGTGGGCATCCTGGTGGATGACGCGACGGTTGAGATTGAGAACACCAATCGCAATATCGCGATGCGAAAGCCGATTGTCCGGGCGATCCTGGATGGAGCTTCGCAGATTGCAACGCCCACGCTGGTGGCGACGCTCTCCATCTGCATTGTGTTTGTGCCTGCGTTCCTGTTGTCGGGTACGGCGAAGTTTCTGTTTACTCCACTGGCCATGGCGGTTGTTTTCGCCATGATGACCTCGTATCTGCTGACGCGCACACTGGTGCCGACGCTGATGCACTACCTGATGAAGCCCGAGGTGCCGCGCATTGAGCGGCCCGAGGACGAGCCAGCACGTCCGGACGATAGCCGGTTGTGGAAGATTCACAAGGCGTTCAATCACAGGTTCGAGCAGGTACGGCACAGCTATAAAGGTCTGCTGGAGAAGGTTCTGCATCACCGCCGCGTTTTTGCGTTGTCCTACGGCGCGTTGATTCTTGCCTCGTTTGTGCTGCTGATCTTTATTGGGCAGGACTTCTTTCCTTCTGTCGATGCGGGGCAGATCAAGCTGCATCTGCGTGCGCCCGCCGGCACGCGGATTGAAGAGACCGAGGTCCTGTTCAGCAATGTGGAGCGCGAGATCCGCACGATTATTCCACGGGACAAGATCGATACGATTCTGGACAACATTGGTCTTCCTGCAAGTGGTGTGAACCTTGCCTTCGGTGGGACGTCGACGATCGGGAATGGCGATGGCGACATCCTGATTGCCATGAAGGATGGCGAGCGCAGCGAGCCGTATGTGGCGCAGATTCGCAAGATGCTGCACGACAAGTTTCCGGACAGCACGAGCTTCTTTGAACCGGCGGACATGACGACACAGATCCTGGATTTCGGTCTGGCTGCGCCGATCGACATCCAGATTGGGGGCCGTGACAACGACGGCGACTACAAGGTGGCACGAGCGATCCGGGACGAGGTGAAGCGGCTGCCCGGGACGGCGGATGTCAACATCTTCCAGGAGCCGAACTACCCCACGATCAACGTGGATGTTGACCGCGTAAGGGCGCAGCAGGCGGGGTTGAGCCAGAGAGATGTTGTGGGCAACACGCTGGTTTCGTTGAGTGCGAGCGGACAGTTGGCGCCGAACCAGTGGGTTGATCCTGCGAACGGTGCAAGCTATTCGATCCTGGTGCAGACGCCGCAGTACAAGCTGGATTCGTTGTCGGCACTGGCGCAGACGCCGGTTACGGGAACGCCGGGATCGCTTTATTCGCCGGTGGCTTCCGCGGGAACGCTGCAGGCGCCGGCGGCCGGCACGCTTGACTACGGAAATCCGAATGCGACGAATAACCCTGCAGAGTACCTGGGCAACCTGGCCAGCTTCAAGCGTGGCGTGACGATGGAGGCGATCGATCACTACGACATCCGGCCGGTCTACGACATTATGGTGACGCCGGATGGGCGCGATCTTGGAAGCGTGTCCAAGGATGTGGAGAAGATCATCCGCAAGTACCAGTCACAGCTTCCTGCCGGATCCACGATTACGCTCCGTGGTCAGACGAAGACGATGAAGGAGTCGTTCACGCGGCTTGGCATCGGTGTTCTGTGCGCCATTCTGCTGGTGTATCTGCTGATGGCAGTCAATTTCCAGTCGTGGACCGATCCGCTGATTGTGCTGTCGACCATTCCTTCGGCGCTGGCCGGCATCCTGTGGATGCTGTTTCTTACCAGGACCACGCTGAGCGTGCCTTCCCTGATGGGAACGCTGATGACGATTGGTGTGGCGACTTCAAACGCCATCCTGATTATTACCTTTGCGAACGATGAGCAACTGGATGGAAAGAAGCCGCTGGAGGCTGCGCTGTCCGCGGGCTTTGTGCGCATGCGTCCGGTGATTATGACGGCGCTGGCCATGGTGCTTGGCATGTTGCCGATGGCGATGGCCTTTGGGCAGGGCGGCGAACAGAACGCTCCGTTGGGCCGTGCGGTGATTGGCGGTTTGTTGTTCGTAACCGTATCGAATTTGTTTTTCATCCCGGTTGTTTACAGCTACCTGCGCAAGTCAGCACCTGTTGATTATGACAAGTTGATTGACCTGGAAGCCGCGGAAACAGCGGATATGGCGGAGGCGCAGTGATGGAACGGACCGGAGCAGAGGGAAAGGAGCAAACGACGATGTCAGGACCGAATGAGTTGAAGCAGGGAGATGCCGTGCAGACGCCGCAGGAGCGCTATTGGAATCGCCCTGTCGCGCTGGTGGTGGTTGTGGTGTTGATGGTGCTGGCGATCGGAGTGGTTCCGCGCCTGCTGCATGCCATGGCCCTTAAGAACGAGGAAGCGGCGAGCGTTGCCGCGATTCCGACGGTGTATGTGACGACCGTACAGCCATCGGCGGGGAGTGTGGCGCTGCAGCTGTCAGGAACATTGTCGCCGATTACGGAGTCTCCGATTCTGGCCAGGGCGGATGGATATCTGAAGAAGCGTTATGTCGATATTGGCGATCATGTCCGCGCGGGACAGGTGCTGGGTGTGATCTCCGCGCCGGACCTTGACCAACAGGTACAGCAGGCAGGCGCGATGGTGCAGCAGAGCCGGGCTTCGGTGCAACAGAGCCAGGCTTCGCTGGAGCAGTCGAAGGCCAATGCCGGTATTGCCGGTGTAACGGCGGAGCGCTGGGCTGCGCTGGTGAAGCGCGGCGCTGTTTCCCGGCAGGCCAATGATAACTACCAGTTTGCGTATAGCGCGCAGGCAGCGGCCGTGGGCGCGGCCGAAGCCAATCTGGAAGTGGCAAAGGGAAATCTTTCGTCCAGTGCCGCTAACCTGAGCCGGTACCGGGAGCTGCAGGGGTTTGAGGTGATTCGCGCGCCGTTCGATGGCGTGATCACGCAGCGCAATGTGGATGAGGGAGCCCTGGTGACCTCAACCAGCACCTTGCTTTTCCGCATGGCGAAGAATGATGTGCTGCGTACCTACATCGATGTGCCGCAGGAGAGTGCCTCTTCCATCAAGGTGGGGCAGACGGCCGATCTGACATTCGTGCAGCGCGCGGGGAAGGTCTATCACGGTACGGTGGTGCGGACCGCGAACTCGCTGGATGTGAATACGCGCACGCTGCTGACCGAAGTGGATATCGACAACCATGCGGGAGAACTGCTGCCGGGGATGTATGCGACGGTGAGCTTCAATGTGCCGCAGATCGTTCCCACGGTGACGGTACCGGGCGAGGCGATGGTTTTTCGCGCGAATGGAACTGAGATCGCGGTTGTTGGCGCGGATCATCATGTCCACTTCCGGGATGTTGTGGTGGGACACGATTATGGCGCGACGCTGGAGATTCGTTCCGGGCTGCTGCCGGGAGAGAGCATTGTGGTCAATCCCAACGATGCAACGACTGAGGATGCGCGTGTGAATCCTGTGTATGTGAAACAGGCTTCGGGCACGCTGGCATCGGCAAAGGGCAAGTGACGGTGATGGAGCAGGGTATGCGATCGAAACAAGGACAAAGCAGAACACGCATGACAGGTTTAGCCGGCCTGCTGGCTGCGGGAAGTGTGCTGTTTTCAGGCATGGCCTGCGGAGCACAGCAGCTGCCGGAGGCGCCGAGTGCGGCGCGCCGGGCTGGCGACAACGGATTTCGTGGAGTGAACCGCACGCCGTGGTTTCTTGGTCAGTACCGCGCTCCGCGCATGGAGGACACGTATCTGAAGAGCGTCGACCAGGTTCCCGTGCGGGATGGGAAACTGAAGCTTACGCTGCAGGATGCGATCCTGATGGCGATCAAAAATAACTTCGATGTTGAGATCCAGCGTTATGATCTGGACTTTGCGGCGGCAGACCTGTTGCGTGCGCGTGGCGGTGGTGTGCTGCGCGGCGTGTCCACGACGGTCGCGGAGCTTCCTTCGGGGGAAGGTGGACCGGGGGCTCCATTGCTGACGGCGATCGGCGGCTACTCGCCGGTGCTGCAGTTGCCGAGCAGCGCTGCCGATCTTGCGACGACAACGCAGAGCTCGTCGGATCTTTCTATCCTGGGGCAGTCGCCGTTTTCGAGCGGACCGGCGTTGCCGCAGTTCGATCCTTCGGTAGTGACGAACATCAGCCTGGCGCAGCAGTATTATCCGCAGTCGAATGCCTTTGCTACCGGCAACAATTTTTTCTCAAGCCATACGACGGCGGGATCGCTGACCTATAACCAGGGTTTGTCGCTGGGAACGCAAATCAGTGCGTCGATCACAGGATCGCGCCTGAACCAGTCCTCGGCGCGTGTGAACCTGAATCCTTTTATTACGGGAACGCTGAGTCTTTCGATCACGCAGCCATTGCTGCAGGGATTCGGCCCGGGCGTGAACCGGCGCTTCATCCATATTGCGCAGAACGAGAAGAACATTGCGCGGGATGTGTTTGAGCAGCAGTTGATCAGCACGGTTTCTGACACGACGCGGCTGTATTGGGACCTGGTGAGTCTTCAGGAAGATTTGAAGGTAAAGCAGGAGTATATGGAAGCGGCCCAGCGTCTGTACAAAGATACGAAGAACCAGGTGGAGCTGGGCACGCAGGCTCCGGTGGACCTGACATCGGCGGCGGCCCAGGTGGCCAGCAGCCGGCAGGCTTACATCAACGCTGAAGGACTGGTGTTGCAGCAGGAACTGCTGTTGAAAGAAGTGCTGACGCATAACGGAATTTCTGACGGTACGCTGGCTGCGGCTCGTATTGAAGCCGCGACGAAGATTCCGGCACCTGCGCTTGAAGACGCACCCTCGCTTGAAAACCTGTTGAGCACGGCGATGAACCAGAGGCCGGATGTCGCGCTTGCGGGAGAGCAGATTGCGACGGCAAAGACTGCTTTGAAGGGATCGCACAACCAGATGTTGCCGGAGCTGAACCTGGTTGCTTCCATGCAGAACAACGGCGCCGCGGGAACGCCTGCGACACCGTCGGGGACAAGCACGGCGGCTCCGGCGAACCTGGTCGGTGGATATGGCAGCGCATTGAGTCAGATGTTCCAGCGCAGCTATCCCGACTACATGGTGGGAGCGGAGTTGCGGATTCCGGTTCATAACCGGATCGCGAAGTCAGATTACGTGCGGGATGAACTTCAGTTCCGCCAGAGCGAGGTTCGCCTGCAGCAGCTCAGGAGCCGCGTACGGATCCAGGTGGGCGATGCATACATCGCGTTGCAGCAGGCGAAAGAAAGTTATCGTGCCGCCGCCGATGCGCGCGTGTTGCAGGCGCAGGCGCTGGATGTGGAGCAGGCGAAGTTTGAGGCCGGCGTGGCAACGGCGTATGAGCTGATCCAGTACCAGAGCAACTTTGCTGCGGCGGAGTCGGCCGAGGTAGCTGCGCGCGGCATTTATGCGAAGTCCAGGACTGCGCTGGAGCGTGCCGCCGGAACCATTCTGGATGACAACAGTGTTGCCGTGGATGAGGCCTATGCGAATGGCGGCAACGCCGGCCACTAAAGGTATTGCGTCCATGCGGAACGCGAAGAGATGAAGCGGTATCCCTCCTTTGAACCCTGCCGGAGATTCCGGCAGCCCGCCTTAGGCCTCTGGCGCTGAGCCTCCCCATTCAGCGCTTCCCGTGGAGCGGCTGGTCCCTGATGCCAGCCGCTCCCATTTTTGCGTGCGGTGGGTTGCAATCGTCTGGACGTGCGGCCGCATCTGTTTCAATGAGCGTGATGATGAATCCGGAAGCAGAAACGGATGTGAAGGTGGGGCTTGCCACGCATGCGGCGCTGGCCGCGGCGGGCGGTTACCTGGATGCGTTTACCTATATTGGGCATGGCCACGTCTTTGCGAATGCGATGACGGGAAACGTCGTGCTGCTGGCCAATGATGTTGTCACACGGGTGTGGGCGGACGCGGCGCGGCACTTCTTTGTGATCGTGATGTTTCTGTGCGGCATTACGGTGGCCCGGTTGCTGCAGTGCCGGAGTATTGCCTCGGTTGTCCGTGTTCCCGAAGCTGCCGTACTGGTTGGGGAGATTGCGGTTCTAAGCTGGCTTAGCTTCTCGACCCGTTACGGCGCATCGTTGCGGATTACGATGCTGATTGCCTTTGCGGCGTCGCTGCAGATGGCGACCTTCCGGCAGGTCAACAAGAAGTCCTACAGCTCCACCTTTACGACCGGCAATCTTCATACGATGCTGCAGAGCCTGCTTTCGTGGGTGCTGGCGGGCCACTCCGCGGAGGATCTGCGGCAGGCCGGAGACTTTGCGACGATCTGCAGTATGTTCTTTGCTGGCGCGGTGCTTGGGGCCTTTGCAACGCCGCGACTTCACAACCATGCGCTGTGGGGCGAGTGCGCCATTCTGCTTGTGGTGTTGGGAAGGGTCTTACAGGTGCGGGCGAAGGCCGCTTAACGTGCAAGGCCGCATCCCTGGATAAGGATGCGGCCGCGAGCTGGTTAGAGTGCGTGCGAGATGGTGGAGACCGACTTCGGAGAAGATGACCGGAAGATGCGGAAGAGGAAGATCATGGAAGGGACCAGCAGGAACAAGCCGCAGACGGCTACAGCCAGGATGGTCCAGAGGATGTTGTCGGGCGCGGCGCTCTGCTGGATGGTCATTTGCCCCGGGCCGGCCATGCCGGGATACTGCGAGAGTGCCCAGCCCCAGATAATCAGCGCTGTCTGCAGAATGACGCAGACCTGAGCCAGGCGGTAACGGCGTTTCCACAGGGCGGTGAAGGCGCAGATGGAGGCGATGGCCGTAAAGATCTGCTCATACCGTGCCCACCAGTTATGCGTCAGACCGTGAAAGACATCTGGCGCGCCGTGAATGGAGAGCAGGAAGGTGAGCGCCGCGAAGAAACCGACGGAAGCTCCGGCGATGAGAGCGCGGTTGCGGAAGGCCTCCTGCAGTTGCGGGTTGGAGCTTTCCTGCGTGAGGTAGACCGCGGCGAGATACGCGAAGATGGATGCCGTGAAGAGACCGGTGACGACGGTGAACGGTGTAAGCCACTGCAGGGTTGCACCGTTGTAGTTGCTTGCGGTCATGATGGAAGTGACCGAGCCCTGTGCGACGGCTCCGATGACAATGCCCAGACAGATGGGCGTAAGCAGGCTGGCGATGGAGAAGATGCGGGCAAAGAGCAGCTGCATGCTACGGCTTTGCGTGAAGTAGGCACGGAAGACAAAGGCCGCGCCGCGGAACAGGATGCCTGCCAGGCAAAGGAAGATCGGGATGAAGAGCGCCGACATGATGGCGGCGAAGACCTTTGGAAAGCCGGAGAAGAGAAGAACAATCGCAAAGATGAGCCAGATGTGGTTGGTTTCCCAGACGGGCGTGATGGTGTCATCGATGAGAGACAACTGGGCTTCGCGTGTTTTTCCGGAGGCGGTGAACTCCAGCATGCCGGCGCCGTAATCGGCGCCTCCCAGCAACGCGTAGATCGTAACAACGGTGACGATGGCTCCTGCGAGCAGAATGCTAGGCTGCATGGACGGCTCCTTCTTCCTCAATGGTTTCCAGTTCTTCAAGCGTGGGCGTGCGGATGACGTGTCCTGCCATGAGCCAGACGACGACCAGGCCGAGGACCGCGTAGAGCACATTCATGCTGTAGAACAGGCGTCCCAGGTGCGTGGTGGATGTGACGGCATCGCGGGTGAGCAGAATGCCCTGGATGATCCACGGCTGACGGCCAAGTTCGGTGACCATCCAACCGCTTTCGAGTGCGACGAAGCCAAGTGGGGCAATGGCGACCAGAAGCCAGAGGGCGCGCCGGTCGGTAATGAACTGTTTGTCTTTCCATGCGCCCCAGCCGGCGATGAGCGCGACAAAGGTGAGAAGAGAGCCGCAGCCCACCATGATCTGAAAGCTGATGTGGACCAGAAGGACGTTTGGCCAGTGCTCACGCGGGAAGCTATCCAGGCCCTGAATGGTGGCGTGTGGCTTGTGGAAAGCGAGAAGGCTGAGGCCGTCGGGAATTTCAAGAGCGTACTTTGTGGTGTGCGCGTTCTCGTCCGGGATGCCGCCAATACGAAGCGGTGCGCCGGTTTCGGTTTTGAATTGCCCTTCCAGGCTGGCGAGCTTGGTGGGCTGCTTCTGCGCTACCATGCGGGCCAGCGCGTCTCCGCTGACAAACTGCAGCAGGCAGGCGACGGCGCCGACGGTGAAGGCGATCTTGATGGCGCTTTCATGGAAGCGGTTGCGGCCGGTGCGCAGCAGCATGATGGCGTGAATGCCCGCCGTGGCAAAGCCGGTAGCGCAATAGGCCGCCAGGCCCATGTGGATTCCTTCCGGAAGCCCGGCGGGGTTGAGCATGGCCTGCAGCGGATGAATGTCGACGAACTGGCCGTTCTCGATACGGAAGCCGGTGGGGGTGTTCATCCATCCATTCACGAAGGTGACGAAGATGGCCGAAGCAAGTCCGCTGATGGAAACGACGAGGCCGGAGAGAAGGTGGACACGCGGGCTTACACGGTTCCATCCATAGAGGTAGATGCCGAGGAAGATCGCCTCGGTGAAGAAGGCGAAGCCCTCCATGGAGAACGGCATACCGATCACATCGCCGGCGGCGGCCATGAAGCGTGGCCACAGCAGACCTAGTTCAAAGGAGAGGACCGTGCCGGTGAGTGCGCCAATCACGAAGAGGATGGCTGTGCCCTTGGCCCAGCGCTTCGCGATGAGAAGGTACTCGGAGTTACCGGTGCGCTGCCAGAGATACTCCGCGATCACCATCATGAGCGGAAGAGCGACGCCCATGGCCGCAAAGATGATGTGGAATGCCAGAGATGCTGCCATCTGAGAGCGTGCTGCGATGAAGTCGTTCACGTCGCCTCCGAGGAGAAGAGATTTGCCGCGGCTGAGCCGTTAGCAGGTAAGGTTTGGGTTGGGGAACATGTCCGCGTTGTCGGCGTCACTTTTGTCGAGGCAGGCGAAGTCCTTTTCGACGGTGATGGTGAGGAGTTGATCGCCGTAGACGGGGAAAGCGCCGTACATGCCGACCAGCTCGCCGTCGGCCCACTTGCGTACTTCGTGACTGGGAATCAGGACACGGATCTCATCGCCGATGTGGGAGACCTCAAACTTCGTGACCTGTTCGGTGTGCTCAATTGCATAGGACAAGCGGTCCCACGGGTCTGTGGGGCTGAGAGAGAGAGACTCTTCGACTCGTCCGGTCTCGTGCAGCTTCGCAACCTCGGGTTTGCTGAGGCGTAGCCGGATGGAGTTGCCTAGAATGCGAAGTTTCATGCCACTGTCTCCTTTTCAAAATGCGTGATGCGCGAGGCACCGTGGTAGATGTTGAAGCGTGTTGACTTGAGAAAGCCCACCAGCGTGATGTCAAACTGCCGCGCAACATCGACGGCAAGACTGGAAGGGGCACCGAGCGCAACGACCATGGGAATGCCGGCCATGACAGACTTCTGCAACAGTTCAAAGCTGGCACGGCCGGAAAGAAACAGCAGCGAATCGCGGAGCGGCAGCGCGTCAGAGAGGAGAGCGTTGCCGAAGAGCTTGTCGACCGCATTGTGCCGGCCTACATCTTCGCGAACGGCGAGGAGTTGGCCCGAGCTTGAAACCAGTCCTGCGGCATGAAGTCCGCCGGTGCGCGAGAAGATTTGCTGTCGGTCCTCCAGAATGTGGGTCAGGCTGTACAGCGTCTCCGAAGCGATGTGGAAGTTATTTGCCGCGCGTGGCGGAGCCTGAACCCGCAGTGCCATCAGAGATGCCTTGCCGCACACACCGCAGCTTGAGGTGGTGTAGAAGTTACGCTCCAGCGTGAGATCGGGTACGGTGAGGTCTGGCCGCAGCTTCAGCGTGATCGTGCTGCGTCGCTGGAGCTCATTGGCTGCCGGTCCGCTCGCGTGGAGCAGATCCTCTGCGTTCTCCAGGTCGTCGAAGTCGTGAATCACGCCTTCGGAAAGAAGAAAGCCAGCGGCCAGTTCGGCATCGTTGCCCGGGGTGCGCATGGTTACCGAGATGGATTTGGTGCGGCGGTCATGCTGCGGCCCGTGCTCAAGCTGGATCTCCAGAGGCTCTTCCACCGCGAGCTCATCGTCTGTGCTGACCGCGTGTCCGTCACTGACACGGAGAATGGAAGAGGTCCTGGATGCTTCGAGAAGCGTACATACAAGATCGTCGCTCATGGCATTCGCTGTGCTCTCTTAATCGTGTTTGGTGGTGCCGGATGCGTTCATGGAGTCTCCGACGGCCTGCATGAGGCCGAGGCCGAGGCCCATGACCTGGCGGGTTTCCGGGCGGAAGAGCTGGCGGATGATCCTGAACCACGACGGCGGAGACTTCCGGGTGCTGGCCACGATCTCATGCACCTGGTTGGCGTCGAGAGAGGTGAGGATGTCGCCGAAGATCAGGCCGAGGCGCATGGCTGCGATCGCCGGCTTTGAACTGACAACGTCGGTGAGCTTGCCTATGACGGTTTCACCGGCATTGAAAGCTCCATTGGCTGCCGCGATCACGCCGGTTTTATGCAGATTCTGCAGAAGCTCGTAGGCTTCCAGAATTGCTTCGGCGTGCTCGTGCGGGGCCGCTTCAATACGGCGGATGAGGTCGGCCCTGCTGTCTTCGGGCGTAAATCTGCGGAACTCGACTGCCTTTGCCATTAGCGTTTCCTCGGAGCGTTGTAATAAGGATTCTCGGTGATCTGCACCAGCTTGGGTTCGCCGGGGAAGTGATAGTCCTTGCGCTTCCACTTGCGCTCCACCTCAACGCCCATCTGCGGTGTGCGCTTGCCGCTGACGCGGAAGTTCATGGATGGCAGCGGGCTGTTGCCGCGCTCCGGCAGAATATCCATGCGTACGGCGGTTTCCTTGTACGCGGGGGTAAAGGTGGCTGAGTCGGTATGCGATCCGGTGAGGATGTTCAGCGGGCCTTCCTGCGAGGTGAGCGGCATGAAGACCTGCTTGCCCTGCACGCGACCGGTAACCAGAACCTTTGCCTTGAGCGAGCCGTAGCGGCTGGTGAGACGTACCCACTGGCCGGACTCGATCCCGCGGTCGGCGGCGAGCTCGGGCGAGATTTCGACATAGCGTTCCGGGTTCTCTTCGTGAATGCCGGGGACGCGGTGCGTCATGTTGCCTTCGTGGAAGTGCTCAAGCTGGCGACCGTTGTTCAGCAGCAGGTCGAAGCTTGCATCCGGTGACTCCGCTGGCTGGCGGTATTCCAGCGGATAAAGGCGGGCCTTGCCATCCGGGAAAGCGAAGCTGTCGAGGTAGAGCACAGGCTCGTCCTTGCCATCGGGATGCACCGGCCACTGCAGCGTATTCCAGCCTTCCAGGCGATCGTAGGTAACACCGGCATAGATGGGCGAGAGGGATGCGAGCTCGGCCATGATCTCTGACGGGTGCGTGTAGTTCCAGTCGGCACCCATCTTCTTTGCCAGTGCCTGGGTGATCTTCCAGTCGGCGAGGCTGTCGCCGAGTTCCGGCAGCGCCTGATGGAAGCGCTGGATACGGCGCTCAGTGTTGGTGAAGGTGCCGTCCTTTTCAAGGGCCGGTGCGGCAGGGAAGATGACGTCGGCGTAGCGGCAGGTTTCGGAGAAGAAGATGTCCTGCACGACGAAGAGATCCAGCTTCTCGAAGGCTCCGGCGATGCGGTTTGCGTTGGAGTCGGCAGAGATCATGTCTTCGCCGGCGAGATACAGGGCACGCATCTTGCCTTCGTAGATTGCTTCCACCATCTGGTGGTTGTTCATGCCCGCGTGATGTGGAAGCGTGGTGTTCCAGGCCTGTTCGTATTGGGTGCGAACAGTTTCATCCAGCACGCTCTGATAGCCGGGGAAGTTGGTGGGCGAGGCGCCAATGTCGCCCGCGCCCTGCACGTTGTTGTGGCCGCGCAAAGGGAAGGCTCCGCAGTGCGGGCGGCCGTAGTTGCCGGTGATGAGTAACAGGTTGGAGATGGCGGTAGAGCTATCCGACCCCATGACATGCTGCGTGATGCCCATGGCCCACAGGATGCACATGGTCTCGGCTTTGACGATCTCTTCCGCAACCTGGTGCAGCGTTTCCAGTGGAACCTCGCATGTCTGCGACGCGAACTCCATGGTGAAGGGTTCCAGGCTCTTGCGATACTCTTCCAGGCCGTTGACGCGGTCGCGCAGGAAGTCCGTCTTGGCGTAGCCGTTGTCGATCGCATAGCGGCTCATGGCCGAGAGCCAGACCAGGTCCGTACCGGGCTTGGGGCGGAAGAAGATGTTGGCGCGCTCGGCAATCTCATGTTTGCGCAGGTCGGCGACGATGATCTTCTGCCCGTGGAACTTATGCGCGCGCTTGATGCGGGTGGAAAGTACAGGGTGCGACTCGGTGGTGTTGCTGCCGACGATCAGCACCAGCTTTGACTTGCCGATGTCTTCAATGCCACCGGCATCGCCCGCCAGACCCACAGTGCGGAACAGGCCTTCAGTCGCTGGGGACTGGCAGTACCGCGAGCAGTTGTCGATGTTGTGCGTTCCGATGACGGTGCGTGCGAACTTCTGCATCAGGAAGCCGTCTTCGTTGCTGGTCTTCGAGGAGATGATGACACCGATGGAGTCCGGACCGGATTCCTGCTTGATGGAGGACAGGCGCGAGGAGACGTAGTTGAGAGCTTCCTCCCAGGAGACTTCGCGGAAGCTGTCGCCTTCGCGGATCAGCGGCTTCTGCAGGCGATCCTTATGGTTGACGAAGTCCCAGCCGAACTTGCCCTTCACACAGGTGGAGATCTGGTTGGCTGCGCCGTGCAGGGGAACGATCTTCAGGATCTCGCGGTCCTTGGTCCATACGTCGTAGCTGCAACCGACGCCGCAGTAGGTGCAGACGGTCTTGGTTTTCTTGACGCGCTCTTCGCGCATCTTGGACTCAACCTGCGAGACCTGCATGATGGCGCCGTAGCCCATCTCCGGCTCCAGGTTCTTGACTACGTCAATCATCTTGTTGAGCGAGTCATGCGGAATTCCGCTCAGGTAGCCGGCTTCGCCGAGCATGTTCTTTTCCATCAGCGCATTGCAGGGGCAGACGGTAACGCAGTGTCCGCAGGAGACGCAGCTGGAACCGGCGATCTGCTCGCCGCCGTCCCACAGCACACGCGGATGCTCGCGCTCCCAGTCGATGGTCAGGGTCTCATTCACCTGCACGGTCTGGCAGGCCTGCACGCACTGTCCGCACAGGATGCACTGGCTGGGGTCGTAGCGGTAGAAGGGGTTGGACATGTCCACTTCATACGGCTTGGGCTTGAAGGGATGAACCTGGTGGCGGACATTGAGTTCCAGCGCGGTGTTATGCACGCGGCAGTTCTCGTTGTTGTTATCGCACACGGTGCAGTAGAGCATGTGGTTGCCGAGGATGGTGTCGAAGGCTTCGGCGCGCGCCTGTTCCGCCTGCGGAGAGTTGGTGACGACGCGCAGACCGGCTTTTACTTTTTGACCGCAGGAGCGAACGATCTTGCCGTCGACTTCCACCAGGCAGGTATCGCAGCTCTGAATGGGGCCCATCAGGGGCGAGTGGTAGCAGATGTGGGGAATCTCGGTGTTGCGCAGGATCGCTTCCACGAGAAGTTCGCCGGCCTGGGCTTCAACAGGCTTGTCATTGAGCACAATCTGTACGTTCGACGGAGTTTGCTGATCATCCATGGGGCGGATACCTCTTCTGCGGAGTCGCCTGTATCGGGCCAGGCGCTGCTTTGCGCTTTCATATCCAAAGTAGGGTTGTACGCGGAAATCCTCGACCCCGCTGCGGGGGAAAAGGCACCCCCTCATTCGGGTGACTGGAGAGCCGGAGATTCTTTTGAGAAAGAAAGTGCAGGGCGCATGGGCGCCTCTCCCAGGGCTGCCGATAGAAGCAGCTAGCTGGTACGGTTCAGGCGGCGGTAGAAGGTGCTGCGATGAATACCAAGTTTGCGCGCCGCCGCGGAGATATTGCCATTCTCCGCTTCCACGGCACGGCGCAGGGCTTCGTCTTTCAGGTCTTCCAGGTTTTCCGGGCCGGTGTGCGCCGTTTCTGTTGCCGCAATGCGGGCCGAGGCGGTGCAGGCTTTGCCGACATCCGCATAGAAAATACCCGGCGTGTGGTACGGGCGCAGCTCCTGCTGGCCGTACATAGGACGGTGCTGGAAGATCTCAGACCAGTGCAGCGCGTGAATGGACGCGGGTGACAGCCCAAGGTAGGCAAGGGCGCGCGTGCTTGCGCCGGTCAGCAGACCGTCTTCAAAGGTGAGGATGCCTTCTTCGGGGGTATTAAGCCAGGAAGGATGCGGGTGGAAGCGGACCAGGAGGTCCGTCGCAATTTCCGCCACCCAATCATGCTCAATATGGGCGACGGCATGCCGGACCAGACGGCCCGGGGAGTGGATGCTTTCGCAGGCGTGGTTGGAGATGTCGAGCACGCCGGCCAGGTGCCCGGTGGGCGCCATGATGGGCATGGCGTTGCAGGCCAGGAAGCGGTTTTCGTCGAAGAAATGCTGCTGACCAAGCACCTGGACGAACCGGCGCTCGACGATGGCGGTACCGATGGCGTTGGTCCCGGTGATCTGTTCGCGCCAGTTGGCGCCAGGCATCAGGGAGACGCGGCGGGCTCGTCCGAGGAAGGCGTTGTCGCCTTGCGAATCAAGGATAATTCCTGTGGAATCAGCCAGTAACAGGATGCGGCCGGTGCTTGCGAGGGTGTGTTCCAGGATGCGCATCTCGCGCAGGGCAAGGCGGCGAAGCTGGTGGTGGCGGTCCTGCTGCAGGTGGAGTTCGGAGTCGGTGAGCGGGTTCTGGTTTACATGCCAGTGGGGCGACATGCCGTAGTGACGGCAGCGATGCCACGAGGCCTGGATGATCTCCGGGAGGGGGTGCCGAAGGCTGATCGAATTCGCCTGCTGCATAAAGACTCCGCTGACTGTAGACGATGAGCCCGCGTGGGTGGTCTACGAAGAGGAGATTACTCCCCAAATCGAGCGATGTCGACGTCTGTTGCAAGTTGCGACAGTGCGACATATGTCGCCTTGGCAACGGTTATTCCGGGGGAGCAGGATTTGCCGTGAACAGGGAAGCTCCTGCCCGTGACCGGGAGCAGAAAAGGAAGAAACACAGTGGCCACCTCACCTTCTATTCAGCTTGACCCCATGCACTATGGACATCCCGTCCCGTTTCGGAAACGCTATGGCAATTACATCGGCGGAGAGTGGGTTGAGCCCGTCTCCGGCCAGTATTTTGAAAACATTACGCCGGTGACCGGCAAGGTTCTGTGCGAAGTTCCGCGCTCGGGAGCGGCGGACATCGAGAAGGCGCTGGATGCGGCGCACAAGGCGAAGAAGGCCTGGGCGAAGACCTCGGTGACCGAGCGCTCGAACATTCTGATCAAGATTGCGCAGCGCATTGAAGATAATGTGGAGCTGCTGGCCGCGGCCGAGACCTGGGACAACGGCAAGCCCATCCGCGAGACCACCGCTGCTGATGTCCCGCTGAGCGCAGACCACTTCCGCTACTTTGCAGGCGCGATTCGCGCACAGCAGGGCGGCATCTCCGAGATTGACCATGACACGGTGGCCTATCACTACCATGAGCCGCTGGGTGTCGTAGGCCAGATCATTCCGTGGAACTTCCCGCTGTTGATGGCGGCCTGGAAGCTGGCTCCGGCGCTGGCCGCGGGCAACTGCATTGTGCTGAAGCCCGCGGAGCAGACGCCGGTCTCGATCCTGATGTTGATGGAGATTGTGGGCGACCTGCTGCCGGCGGGTGTGCTGAACGTGGTCAACGGCTTTGGCCGCGAGGTGGGCAAGGAACTTGCCACCAACCCGCGCATCAATAAGATCGCGTTTACGGGCTCTACCGTCACCGGCCGCATGATCATGCAATACGCGTCGGAGAATATCATTCCGATGACGCTGGAGCTTGGCGGCAAGTCGCCGAACATCTTCTTCCAGGATGTGATGAGCGAGGACGATGAGTATGTGGACAAGGCCCTGGAGGGCCTTGCGTTGTTTGCGTTCAACCAGGGAGAGGTTTGTACCTGCCCGTCGCGCGCTCTGATTCACGAGTCGATCTATGACAAGTTCATGGAGCGTGCTCTGGCGCGGGTGAAGGCCATCAAGCAGGCCAACCCGCTGGATATGGATACGATGATTGGCGCGCAGGCGTCAAAGCAGCAGTTTGAAAAGATCGTGTCGTACCTGGACCTGGGCCGCAAAGAAGGTGCGGAGCTTCTGATTGGCGGCGATGCCGCGAAGATGGAAGGCGACCTTGCGGGCGGCTTCTACATTCAGCCGACGATCTTCAAGGGCCATAACAAGATGCGCATCTTCCAGGAAGAGATCTTCGGGCCGGTGCTGGCGGTGACCACCTTCAAGACGGACGACGAAGCCCTGGAGATTGCCAACGACACGCTGTATGGCCTGGGCGCTGGCGTGTGGACACGCGATATGAACCGTGCCTACCGCTTTGGCCGCGGCATTGAAGCCGGCCGCGTGTGGACCAACTGCTACCATATGTATCCCGCGCACGCTGCCTTTGGCGGATACAAGCAGAGCGGCATTGGCCGCGAGAACCACCTGATGATGCTGGACCACTACCAGCAGACGAAGAACCAGCTGGTCAGTTACAGCACGAAGAAGCTGGGGCTGTTCTAAATGACAAACCTGCCTGAGCAGGTAGTTGCAACACCGGCGGCCTTGAGTTTGATAGATGAGCTTAAGGCCGCGCACGGCCCGCTGATGTTTTACCAGTCCGGCGGGTGCTGCGAAGGCAGCGCGCCAATGTGCTTCCCGGAAGGGGAGTTCCGCATTGGCAGCCGTGATGTGAAGGTGGGAGAGATTGGTGGCTCTCCGTTTTATATTTCGCCGCAACAGTTTGAGTACTGGAAACATACCCAACTGATCATTGACGTTATTCCGGGGTTCGGCGCGGCATTCTCGCTGGAAGGCCCGGGAGGACTGCAGTTCCTTACACGATCGCGTGTATTTACTGACGACGAAATTCGTGCGCTCCGGGATGCCGGTCGCATTTAGCAAGGAAAGGTGGAACGACTGTGTCGAAGACGATGAAAGCTGCCGTGGTACGTGAGTTTGGAAAGCCACTGGTGATTGAAGAAGTGCCGGTTCCCGAGGTTGGGCCCGGGCAGGCATTGATGAAGGTGATCTCCACCGGTGTGTGTCATACGGACCTGCACGCTGCGGAAGGCGACTGGCCAGTGAAGCCGAGCCCGCCGTTTATCCCCGGTCATGAAGGTGTTGGTTACGTGGTTGCCGTGGGCGACGGCGTGAAGACGGTGAAGGAAGGCGACCGCATTGGCGTGCCGTGGCTATACAGCGCATGCGGCAGCTGCGAGTTCTGCCTGAGCGGATGGGAGACGCTGTGCAAACAGCAGAAGAACGCCGGTTATTCGGTGGATGGAAGCTTCGCGGAGTATGTGCTGGTAGATCCGAACTACGTCGGCCATATTCCGGACAACCTGGAGTTCACGCCGGTGGCGCCGATTCTGTGTGCGGGCGTGACGGTGTACAAGGGGCTGAAAGAGACCGAGGCGCGTCCGGGGCAGTGGGTTGCCATTTCGGGCATTGGCGGCCTGGGGCACCTGGCCGTGCAGTATGCCAAGGCGATGGGGCTGCATGTGGTTGCCATCGACATTGCGCAGGAGAAGCTGGACCTGGCGAAGAAGCTGGGCGCGGAGGCGGCGGTCAACGGACTGGACGCCGATGCAGTCGACCAGGTGATGAAGATTACCGGTGGCGGAGCGCATGGTGTGCTGGTGACGGCGGTTTCGCCAAAGGCATTTGCGCTGGCGGAGAACCTGTTGCGCCGCAAGGGCATTATGTCGCTGTGCGGTCTGCCGCCGGGAGATTTTCCGGTGTCGATCTTTGACCTGGTGCTGAATCGCAAGACGCTGCGCGGATCGATTGTGGGCACGCGTGTAGATCTGGCCGAGTGCCTGAGCTTTGCCGCCGAAGGCAAGGTGAAGGTGACCTACAAGACGGCGGCCCTGGAAGACATCAACTCCATCTTCGACCAGATGAAGGCGGGCAAGATCGATGGCCGCATTGTGATGGAGCTGGCGAAGCCGTAAGGCGCAAAAAAGGAAGAAAAGCGCTGCGGGGCTGGATTTCAAGGAATCCAGCCCCGCATTTTCGCGTTTAAACGCGCAAAAGTAAGGTAATGGCGTCTTCGGCGTCTTTGATGGCTTTTGGCTTGCTGAGCCCGTAGGCGCGGGGATGTGCGATGAGCAGGGCGGCGGTCCCGTGCAGGCAGGTAAGCACCTGACGCATGCGCATGTTGGAGGTCGAGACAGGGGTATCGTCGGGAAGCACTTTGCGGATGAGAGCGTGAATTGCCTGTAAAAACTGTTCGCCCAGTTGCTCGCGTTCGGCGATGACCCCCTCATCCGAGTGACGGATCAGGAAGACTAATGAGTAATGGTCAGGATAGGTGACGGCGAAGTTTAATAAGGCGGTGACGAAAATACGGATCTGCTCCCAGGCTTCACTGGCAGCTTCCATCTGTCGAAACATCTTGCTGGTGAAATCGGTGTACAGTTGGGCGCACAGATGCTGGGTGAGCGCCTCCTTGTTGGCAAAGTGCCGGTAGGCCGCCATCTGGGAGCAACCGGCAACCTGGGCTACGTGACGCATGGAGAGGTGGTCGTAACCCTCTTCGACAAAGATCCTGCCGGCGGCATCGATGATGCGCTGGCGAAGACCGGGGGATTCGAGTTCCGTCGGTTTCCGGGGCGACATGAAATTAACTCTAGCAGTTTTATGTTTACAGTGTATACTTCGTATCGTGTACGGCGTAAACAATTCAAACACGGGTAAGAGAGTCCAGCGCGGGGCGGCCACGCTGGCGGCGCTGCTGCTGGTCTCCGCTATGCCGTCTTTGCTGGCGCAGACGGTTGCGGCCGGCTGCGAACAGGTGCTTACAGCGCGGCAGGCGTCGCGGTGCATTGGGACTGCGTCAAGCTTCCGGCCGATTCCCAAGCTGGATGCGACGCATACCTATGAGCTGGCTGAGTTGATTGACATTGCCGAGAGCGCCAGCCCGGAGGCGCGTATTGCCTGGGCGCAGGCCAAGCGCGCCATGGAAGAGGCGGGCGTGCAGCGTGCGCAGTATCTGCCGCTGCTGGGTTTTGCCGTGCAGGGTAGTGATGCGCGGGTGATCACCCCGTTCCCTAAGCCACTGGCTCCGCGTGGCTATGTGACAGTGGAGCTGCCGACGGCGCTGGCTCAACTGGAGCTGCAGTACAGCCTGCTGGATTATGGCCGCCGCCCGAAGCTGGAGGGTAGCAAAGCTCTGGAGGTGGCCTCCGCGCTGAAGTTCGGGCGGACCAGCCAGACCATTGCTTACCAGACGGCGGTGCAGTTTTTCCGGGTGCAGCAGGCGATGGGGCAACTGGACGCCGCAAAGCAGATTCTGCTGACGGCGCAGACGCTGCGCTCGAACGCGCAGTCGCAGTTCGACAATGGCCGTTCGACGCTGCCGGATGTGCAGAACGCGCAGGCTGGTGAAGCGGGAGCGCGGTATGACCTGGCCAGCGCCGAGGGCGAGGTGCAGAAGGCAAAGCTGTCGCTGACGGAGACGATTGGAGTAGAGCCGACGGCGGAGATTGCCGTTGTTGCGATGAACAAGGTCGCACCTGAGGATTTTGATGCACCGGTGGAAGAGCTGATCGACAAGGCATGGAAGAACCGGCCTGATCTGCTGGCGCGCGCGCAGGAGTTGAACCGTGCGCAGCAGGCGACCAAGGCCGCCCGGGCGAAGTATCTGCCTGAGGTTGGTCTGACTGCTACGGGCGGGCAGACGAATATGTGGCCCACCGCTGACTTTGGCCAGCTGGGGCGAGCGAATGTTTCCACGTGGTCCGCGGCTGTCCGCCTGAAGTGGGAGATCTTCAATGGCGCGCGCGGACACGAGGTGAATGCCGCCATGGCGGAACAGAAGGCTGCCGCGGAAGAGCAGCGCGCCACGCAGGATGCCGTGACCCGGCAGGTGTGGGACTCGTATGTGGACTACAAGACCGCGATCGAGCAGCAGCATGCATCGCAGAGTTTTCTGGATTCTTCCACGGTTTCGTATGAGTCCTCGCTCGATGCGTTCCGCTACGGAGTGCGGTCGCTGGTGGATGTGGTGCAGGCGGAGCGGCAACTGGCGCAGGCGCGGCTTGAGGATGTGCGTGCGCGCGCCCATGTACAGCAGAGCGCGGCGGCACTTAGCTACGCGATTGGAAATATGCCATCAGTCAATGGCTCAACAACAGGATGGAAACCGTGAACTCGTTCTTCAGGGCTGTACTCATGTTTCTGGCGCTGTGCCTGATGGTGGGCTGCGCCCGCAACCCCAACGTTGAAATCGTCGGCTCATACTTTCCAGGCTGGATGGTCTCTCTGGCGCTTGGCGTTGTGTTGACGGCGGTGGTGCATGTGCTGCTGCGCCGTGAGGGACTGCTGAGTTCGGTCGGGCATCCGGCCATCATTCATCCGGCGCTGCTGGTGTTCTTTACGGCGCTGCTGTGGCTGTGCTTTTTCGCGTAAAGGCAAGGGATCAGAAACCAATGACTACCAACGACAGACAAAATCGAGCAGAGCTTGGCCGCAGGATCGGGATCGGCATTGTGGTGCTGGCCGTGATTGTGTTCACGGTAGCGGTGCTTCAGGTGGACCGTCATCCGCGCACGGATGACGCTACGGTGCGCGCCAACGCGATTGCCTTTGCACCGGAAGTGGAAGGACGGCTGACGAAGCTGCTTGTGAAGGACAACCAGGTGGTCCACAAGGGCGACCTGCTGTTTGAGATCGACCCGCGTCCTTACCAGTACGCTCTGGAGCAGGCACGTGCCGACCAGGCCATGCTGGAAGGGCAGATCAACGATGAACGCCGCCGCATTGCCACCGAACAGAGCGCGGTAGGCGCGGCACGCGCGGGAATTTTGAGCTCGCAGAGCGGCATCAGCGCGGCGCAGGCAAACTACCAGGCATCGATGGCCGCGGTGGAGCGCGCCCATGCGGCGCAGGCTGCGGCGGAAGCGCAGCTGAAGCTGGCGCAGAATGACTATGACCGTATCGCTCCGCTGCTGGCAAAGCATTACGTGACCACGCAGCAGGTGGATACCGCGGAAACCGCGCTTCGCGTTGCACGCGAGTCCGCGCACCAGGCGGCATCGCAGTTACTGCAGGCACAGGCGCAGCAGTCCATGGCGATGGCGGCGAAGCAGTCAGCGGATGCAGGCTTCCAGGTTTCACAGGCCAAGCTGGGTGAGGCCGAGCATACCGTGGACACGCTGGAGACGCTGATGGCGCAACGTCCGAACCGCGCGGCGAAGATTCAGCAGGCGGAGCTGAACCTGGAGTGGTGCCAGGTGCGTGCTCCGTTTGATGGCTACGTGGTGAACATGAACATCTCAGAGGGTGCGTATGCGCACCCGGGAACCACGATGTTCACGCTGGTGGATACCAGCACGTGGTGGGTGCTGGCGAATTATCGTGAGTCGAAGCTGAAACATATTCAGCCGGGTCAGCATGTTGAGGTCTACCTGATGGAGCATCCGAACAAGCGCTTCGACGGCGTGGTGGATAGCGTGGGCCGCGGCGTGTTTCCTGAAGATGGTGGAGAGCAGGCGGGATTCCCGAATGTAGACCGCACGCTGAACTGGGTTCACTTGTCGGCACGCTTCCCGGTGCGTATCCGTGTGACGGATCCTGATCCTGAGATGTTCCGCGTAGGCGCCACAGCCATTACGGTGGTGCGGTAAGCCCATGTCCACGCGACCGTCCACAAGCGTGTTCTTCCAGATGCTGGAGGAGGAACTCGCCCCCTTTCCGGGCAGGCTGCCGGGGGCGATGCGGGATGCGCTGGCCATTGTGCTGGCGATTGTCATTGCGATGACGCTGCGGATCCCGGGCTTCTCGCTGTCTGCCGCATTGTTGCTGATGATGCAGCGGGAGCGGCCCGGCCTTACCTTCCGGATTGGATTTGAGATCTTCGCCGGGGCTGTGGGCGCTGCATTCATGTCGATTATGTGGGTGCAGTTTACTGACGGCACGGAAGACGCACGTTTTCTCGGCATCACGTTGTGCATCTTCGTTTCCGCCTTCTGCATGGCTGCAAGCACGCTGCCGCTGTTCTTTACGATCCTTGGGTTCTACGGCTTTGTGGACCTGGCGTATTGGGATACGCACCATTCCACGCATGCGGCTGTATCGTACGCGCTGAACCATGTTGCATCGCTTGCGATTGTGCTGGCGTGCGCTACCGCTGTGGAGTATGTCTTCTCTTCCAGGCATCCCGAGGAAGAGCTTATCCGGGAGATGAAGCGACGGCTGAGTGTACTGGCGCGGTTTTATACGTCCGTAGCAAATGGAGACCGCACTCTGCGGCCGCTGGAGTATCGCAATGCGCACCAGGCTTTGCTGCAGGTGGAGCATGGTGGCGACTTCCGCCTGCATGAGCTGTACGACTGGCTTCGCAATCAGGGACACCGCTCACGCGTGCCGGTGGGTTTGCAATACCGTATCGGCGTGCTGACGCGTGTGATTCATAAGAGCGTTGGATTTGGATATGCCACGCATTCACCGCAGGAGCTGGAAGACCTGAAACGCTCCGCACTGATGATTGCAAATGTCTGCGAAGATCTTGTAGACCCGGAAAAGTCCACGCATCATGAGCGCGTGGAAGCGCTGCCCGAGGAGCATCTCAACGAGGTCTACCAGGAGCTGCTGCAGTACACCACCGTGTCCGCTGCGGCGGGCGAGGTGACGACACGGCAGAAGAAGAAGCGTCATACGATACGGAGCTTCCGTCTCTTCCATCCTGGTGTCTTCCAGCAGAGCGGGCCGGTGCTGTATGCGCTGAAGCTGACGCTGTGTGCGCTGATCTGCTACATCCTTTACAACGCCGTTGCATGGCCGGGAATCCTGACCTGCGTGGTGACGGTACTGTTCACGGGGCTAAGCTCTACGGGAGCGATGAAGCAGAAGCAGTTCTATCGCTTCTCTGGCGCGGTGATTGGCGGTGTGCTGGGAATCCTGGCGATCTCAGTTCTGTTCCCCAATATGGATTCGATTACATCGCTGGTGGTTGTGGTGTATCCGCTGGCGATGCTGGCCGGCTGGGTAATGCGCAGCCCGCGCATCGGGTATGTGGGCGTACAGATAGGGTTTGCCTTCTTTCTGACGACGCTGCAGGGATTTGGCGCGGCCACGCAGTTCACCGCTGCACGCGACCGTGTCATCGGCATTACGCTCGGCATCCTCGTGATGTGGTTTGTCTTCGACCAGCTGTGGCCGACGCGTACCAGCGACGTGCTGGCCGCGACCCTGCAAAAGGTGCAGACGGCAACGCATCGGCTGCAGGAGATGATGCGGCACGAGGGCGCTGAAACATCGGCGTTTGAGTTCCAGCGATTGAGAAACCAGGTGTCGCTTGAACTGACCAGCATGCAGCAGATGGCATCAGCCGTGCAGTTTGAGTTGGGCCGGCATCGGAGACGCGAAATTGCTCTGACACGCAAGCTGGTCGCACAGATTGAGACAGAAGCCGCAAGGTTTTATGCCGAGGCGGGACGGTATGCGGTGTAAAGCAGACGAGAACAAAGAACGAGGCCGGAGCGATGCTCCGGCCTCGTTCTTTAAAAGCAGATCCTTACAGGATGAGAAATCATCTTTGAATATATTTCTAAATAAACGATTTGCTTCAGCAGTGTCATCCATACAAGTCCTGCACAGGTACGTGCAATCAAGCACTTGCAGGAGAGATCTATACAAAATCTGCACAGAACGCGTCCAAATAGCAGGTCTTCCCCTCAGTCGCATTCAACAGATTCAATCTCATTTACCAGGGGGAAACAAGATTCCCGTGCACGAGGTGCGACCATGACATCGAAAGAGTTACAGCGGTATATGGCTTCGTTGATCGCAATGCTTCCAACTTTCACACTCATGAAAGATATGCTTCTTGCGCCGATCCGCGAAGGAATTCTTAGAGGCGTGCTATTTGAGAGTTCAACGTCTCTTAAGACCCACTTTTATATCAATGTTTTTTCATTCCCACTCTGCTACCCGGAAAGCCATGTATATCTAAACTTTGGTTTCAGACTGAGGAACCAAAACGGTGAAATATGGGATGCCACATCGCCGAATACTTGGAGAGACTTCGAGAGGGCGATCCATGCTCAGGTCATTCCATACTTAGATCGACTGAGTTCCGCCGCAGAGTTCGCAAAGGTAGCCGAGAAATATCCCCAGGGGAATCCTCAAACTTTGAAGGCCACCGCATTCGCTTTTGCCAGGGCAGAGCAATGGAAAGAAGCGATGGGAGCCCTTGATGCTCTCTTGGAGCAACTAGATTGCGCTGTATCGTGGCAGCACGAGATTGCAAACAATAGCAGAATCCTCCGTGATCTAATCGCAAAAAATCCTGACGCGGCTCGGAGGCAGCTACTTGCTTGGGAAGCGGAAAGTATCGTCAACCTTGGTTTACAACACGTAGATCTTCAAAGGTATGATGCTACGGTCAGGATGCGGAAGCTCTGCTCTCCCAGCCCGCGACGAAAATCTTCTTGAAGACATCCGAGCCACGCGCTGCCAAGTGGATCTCCGAAAGTATCGGCGAGATTGAGGTCGAGCGGCTGAAGGAGTCGCGCAGCATGGGGTTATTCTCGATTTGAGGTTGAAAACACCAGATCGGCATAGAGTGTGGTTGTCCAGCCATAATCGTGAATCGCCTGGTGGTATGGACTGGCTGGGTCGAGTCGTCCTTTGCGAGGGAGCTTATTGGGATGGGTCGCACTTTCTTCGTCATAGAACTCAAAAAGCGAGCCCAATTCCAAATAACGCCGTTCAATCTCGCGCATCGTCTTCTCGCGTATCTTGGAAGCTTCAGCCCTCCGGCCAACACGATCTAGCCCGAGTGCCACAAGCCAATTCGTATTCACCCACACAGGGCCTCGCCACATGTCGTGTGGGTTTGCAAAACCTTCACTGGCTATCGCAGACGGTAGCGGGACCGGAGTTCCAAAACTCCGTGGATCGTTGATGTGAGCAATTAATTTCTTCACTTGATGCTTACTTGCCGCCCCGCAAAGCAGCGGCATAAACCCCGACACGGATTTCACTCTGGTCTGCGCCTTTGCGACTGGGTCGTAATCGAAGTAAAGGCCAACGTCTTCGTTCCACATTAGCGCATTCATCGTGCGGTTGAGCTCTTCATGCTTTTGCCGCCACTCGAGCGCTTCTTTTGAGTGGCCCAGCAACTTGGCAAACTCCTCCATCACCGCACATTCCATCGAAAGGAAGGCGTTGAAGTCAACAGCATATAGGCGCGTAGCTCCATCAAACCGTGGGCTGTTGTCCATACCGCTTTCGCCCGATCGCGATAAAGGGTCAGGATCGATGAACCAATGTGCTGCGTCATCCGGCGCAACTCGATGTTCGAAATCCCATTGCAGGTATTTCGTTAGCTTCGGATAAAACTGAGCTATCCATTCTCCGTCAGGTTGTTTGCCTGCCAGTTGTTGTACACCGAATGCCAGCAACGGCGGTTGTGTAACGGAAGAAAATTTAAGAGGACTGAGCTGATGTGGGATGCATCCATCAGGTCTCTGGCCATCAAAGACGGCGGAGATGGCGTCTTGCGCAACAGACTGGTCAATATGCCGCCAACCTAAAGCATGGAACACTGAATCCCACAGCCACATATCGCGATGCGGCCACCGATCCGGCGTAGTCCAGCGATGACGGATCAGTCCTTCGGGGGAATTAACCTGACCCTTCATGACAGAGAGTGCCTTGTATAAAGTTTGCTTGCGCTTCAAGGGAAGAGATGTAGGGATAGCCTGTTCTCTAAGCCACTGCTGACGCTGCTTGAGTAGCTGCGACATATCAAGGTGAAGCAGTGATGGATCAAAATGCGAACGAGCACCGATCAATGTACGTGAGCCGTCCGAAGCTCGATCAAGCAGCGGAGGAAGAGTCTTGATGGTGTATGGCCCTTCGATCAGAAGATGAAAGGCATCCACGAAGGCTCCTTTGACGGAGCCTTTATCTGTTCTCAGAATAAAGGTGTCGTTGGTAAGTTGAACTTCACCGGGGACGCATTTGCCGAAGGTTATCTCTGTACGGGCCGGATGAACCAGTATCAATCCCGCAGGTTCATCGGTGGATCGCGCGACGAGTCCAGATTCGTAGCTGGTCGCTCCGTCAAGCGCCGAGAACGCCAGAAGCTGACCGTTGCTCCAGATATTGGGTATTGTTATCTCAGTTTCAGTCATTGCCTGCAATGGATTGCTCCATAGGCTAACGGAGCCTGCTGTGGTGAGTGCAAGGAAACTGCGCCGATCGATGTTCTTCAGGAAAGTCATAGTTATTTCCTTGCGAGCCTAGATTCTGGTGTTGGTGGCTTCCGCCAGAATGTTGTCTGGCGTAGCCCGGCTGAGATGCACTCTGAAGTCGCTTCCAGATCTAAGGTCGAATGCCGGAATAAGTTTCGGCGCAGTAATAGCAAGAAAGTCAGATCGGTTGACATCTTGCAACACAAACGATGGGCGCTCGTCCGCTGTTTGCGGAGCGATTTCGATATGAGAGAACTCGATGTTCTTCAGGTGTCGCAGGAAAAATCCTTGTGACGGCATGGGACCAAACATATCGGGATCGGGATAGGCCTCTATTCTTTCTGGTGGATCGATCAGGCTTTGGGCTCGGCTTTGTCCACCGCGGTGATCCATATAGAACTGCGAAATCTTAATATCTTCA
The DNA here is from genome assembly GCF_025685395.1 of Terriglobus tenax. Taxonomy (NCBI): domain Bacteria; kingdom Pseudomonadati; phylum Acidobacteriota; class Terriglobia; order Terriglobales; family Acidobacteriaceae; genus Terriglobus; species Terriglobus tenax. The sequence goes on from NZ_JAGSYA010000004.1 coordinate 2,844,770, forward strand.
ATCGGGTGCCCTGGAATGCCGGAGAGAATGTTGCATAAGTTTGATTTGGAGTTGAACGATACGACGTTCGATACCAAAACTCTTTGCAGCTTCCCTGCTTCAGTGCTGCCTTTCGGTCCACGTAATCTGCCTCCAAGCCGAAAGAAGAGCGGTCCGGATTCCAGATTGCGCATCGTGATATTTGAGATCGTTATGTCTTCACAAAGAGCTCCATCTTCGCTCTCCAGTGACAAACTATTGCAGCCTTCAAAGACGCAGTTGGTGATGGCGATGTTTTTGAATCCGCCGTTTGATTCTGTGCCGCACTTGATGCGGCCGGTGCGATAAAGTTTGAGATCATCGGGAAAGACCTTGTAGGTGCCATTGAGAACGCTACCCAGTTCGTAGTAGCCGGTGACATAGCATCCAGCGATCGTGACATTTTCAGTGGAACGCGGGTAGCCTAGCGCTAAGCTCGATTTCGGGCAGATACCATCGTCCCATGGCGAGTTGACAGTGCAGTCAGAGACACGAACATTGCGGCAGCAATCCAGGTCGATGCCATCGCGGTCTGTGTCGATAGTGAGATTACGGATGGTCAGGTTATCGACGCCGGTGAGAAGCATGCCGAAGTGACCACCCTTCAGGATGCTGAAATCCTGAAAGAGCACATTTCTGCAGTTTTTTAGAGCAATCGCTTTGTTCCCGACACCCGCTTGTTCTGCCTTGTAGAGAGGATAGCCACCTCGAATGTCATCTGGCTTCCACGGACCGTATGAAAGCCCTTTACCATAGATCAAGCCTGGGCCACTGATACCGATGTTCTGCAGACCTTCTCCCCAGATAAGGGAGTTGTGCCAGTGGTTGTGACCGAAGTCCTGGTAGGCCTGCATCGATGATGCTGGTTCGGCTGTGTCATAGACACCGCCCATCTCTCCGGTTGTCTGGCCGGGCAAAGGCGATGCTGCTGCCAGAATGACGCTTCCCGGAGATAGATACAGGTGCACGTTGCTCTTCAGACGAATGGAAAAACTGAGGAACTCCCCGGCCGGAAAGAAGACCGTTCCGCCACCGGCTGCAGCTACAGCCTCAATTGCGGCGTTGATGGCCGTTGTGTCCAGTTGACGGCCATCGCCGCTTGCTCCAAAACTGCGGACGTTGAAGAACGCGAAGGATTCCGGCTGAGCAGAGTTCAAAGCACGGCTTTGTCCTGCATGAGCAAGAGTTCCTGGAAAAGCGAGTGCAGAGAGTTTGAAGAGATCGCGGCGTGATTGCATCTGGCTGAGAGCATTAGCAGCCGCTTACGAAAAGACGCAACGATAAGACATTCTTATCGGGTAAATAGCCCGGTAATACGGAATTACCAGGTATGGACAGCTAGAACCGTTGGAGTGCCCGCCACACCATCCACCACGTCGGTTTCAATCACAATTTCCACGTTGGCAGTGGATTTAGCAGCGACGTTCTTCGGCAATTTCCCCATCAGTTCGGGCGAGAGCAAAAGCTTCACGCCCTCTGTCATACTGGGTGGCCGCAGTCCGGCAATGACGAATGTGGTCTGGCCGGTGGAAGCAGGTATAAAACGTGCGAGTAGAGCGTAGTCCTTATGGACCTTGACGTTCGCATCGGTAGACCAATCACGTTTTTCTGGCGCTTGCCGGTCTTCAATCCAGAACTGGCTCATGTCTGGATTGTTCGCGAAATGAAACCGGAGAGGTTCAGTCATCTTGAGCGTCCAGTAGTTGTTGTAGGCCCCAAATAGAACGGCTGGGCCGCTCTTGATGTCTTCAAAGGAGGTTCTGGATTGCCCTTGAACCCTGGTCATTCGTTTATGTTCTGAAAAATACCGTGTCAGGTCTGCAATCAATCCCACGCTGCTCGCGCTCAATACCTGTGCCTGACTTACTGGATGTGTGGGGAAAACAGGGTTGGCCGCATCAATCAATTGAGAAGTATTCAACGGATGGTCATTGATGCAGATTAGAACCGGTGCAGAAGTATTGAATGCAGGGGACCAGAAGGTGTCGGCTGCATTCTGAGACCGGGCACGCAGAGAAAAAACGAGAGCAAGAACGATGGAAACTGCTGCCAGCGTAAAGATGGGCCAACGAAGCTTCGAAGACTTTCCCGGCTCCTGGGCAGCGAGCGTAACTGCCTGCAATCGTTCTGCTGAGGCCACATCTACAGTCTTTGTTTCGTGTGAGTCTGACGGAACCGCTTGGTTCTCCAGCCATCCCGATGGGGGAGTGAACTGAGGAATGTATGACCCCGGACGCAACGCTAGCCGCAGTTCGTCCTGGTGCTGCGGATCGTTATAGTAGTGCACCATTCGCTTTCGAATCTCGGCTGCAGTGACGCGAACAATGGGGTCGCGGACGGAATCGTAGTCCGGCTGCCTGCCAAATACTTCGATCCCAAGGACGCGTTCTTTCAACGACTCCGAGTCGCCATCAAGCGACCGGGCGACAACAAACCGCAACAGGCTGGGATACCGTTTGCTGCGATTGAACGAAGAGTCGCTCAATAGCCGATCGACCTGCTTCCAGACGGCTGCACGGTCTTCTTCCGTTGAGGGAATCCATTCGGTGGCTGATTCGTGCATCGACATTCTGCGAAATTCTGGTTCCAATCCGAATCAAAAAGCAAAGGCCTTATGACCATACAGCTCAGCGGTGGGAGATGCCATTGCGTATTTTACGTCGGGGTAAACGCCTCAAGGAAGGCTGCAGGCATATCTCTTTGCAGAGGGCCCAGACTCGGCATTAAGTATTTACAATTCAATAGTTTGCGTCGAATTCTTAACCTCTCTTATCCATCGCTCGTTATCCCGAAAGTGCTTGCAAGTGCTCGTTTGCCACTCCTAGAGTTGGCGGCGATTTAGGAACCTGGCAAACAGAGCATGTCAGCCAGGAAGGATCAAAGAGCAACAGGACTGGCCGATACGAATGGCCGGCCCCATGGAGAAAGCATATTTGTTGCCCTCAAAAGAGTGGCAACATCTCGGGAGGTACGACAATGGGTGATTCAATCACAGTGGAACGGGGCAGGGTGCTCCTTAATAAGAAATGGTCGCGGCAGCGGACGCTTCATCTTGTGCTACGCGTTCGGATCTCCTGTCTGGCTGTTCTGGCTATCCTGCTCTGTATGTCGACTGTTGGCATGGGCCAGGCCGTGGACACAGCCCAAGTGAGCGGGGTGGTTAAGGACACCTCCGGGGCGGCTATTCCGGGCGCTCAGGTGACCGTGACCAATGTTGATAAGAACGTCGTACGGACCGTGGAGACGGTCGCTGATGGTTCTTATACCTTTGTGAACCTGGGAACGGGGTCTTATCAGATTGAGGTCAAGAGCTCGGGCTTCCGCTCTTACCTGCAAAAGGGGATCGTGCTCGCTGTCGGAGCGAATATTGCCATCTCTCCTGAACTCGCGATCGGAGAGACGACGGAACAGGTGACGGTTGAGTCAGTATCGAACAACGTTGAGATGTCGGATACCTCAACGTCACAGGTGGTGGATTCGAAACAGATTCTGAGCTTGCCGTTGAACGGTCGTCAGGTGACGTCGCTTGTCCTGCTTTCTGGAGCTGCTGCTGACGCCTCCTCATACGGCGATACTGTCAGCACGAAAACGTACGGCAGCGCAAACATCGGGGGGTCTGTTGCGATCTCTATTGCTGGAGGCCAATCGAACACGGTCAACTATGTTCTGGATGGCGGTGACCACAACAATGCGTATACCAATGTGAATCTGCCATTTCCTTTCCCGGATGCGACGGACCAGTTCAGCATCCAGACAAGCGGTGTGAGTGCTCGATATGGGCTTCATTCCGGTGGAACCATGAATGCCGTGACCAAATCGGGAACGAATGTTTTTCACGGCAGCATTTTCGAATTCGTGCGTAATGGCGAACTCAACGCGCGTAACTACTTTTCAACCGGGCAGGACACACTGGTCCGTAATCAGTTTGGAGGAACGCTCGGTGGGCCTGTTCTTCACAACCGCTTGTTCTTCTTCGGCGGATACCAGGGAACTCGCATTTCAACCGCAACCACCAGCAGCATTGCGTTTGTCCCCACCCAGGCGACATTGAATGGCGATTTCAGCGCAATGGCTTCAGCAGGATGTGTCACTGCGGGAGCGGTGCAGCTTAAAGACCCGGTCACGGGTGCGAATTTTGTGGGGAACCAGATTCCCACGAGTCGTTATGTGGCTCCAGCTCTTGCGCTCTTGAAGTATGTGCCGGCGAGTACAGATCCCTGCGGCAAGATCTCTTATGGCATTCCAACCGTCGAGCATGAGGACCAGTTTATTGGCCGTGTCGATCTAACGGTCAGTGGCAAGCAGACGCTGTTCGCTCGATACTTCAAAACAATTTTGGATAACCCCGCGCCGGCATTCAATAACAACGTAATTAACACAACTAAGAATGGATTGAAGGATTACATCCACTCTGCCGTGTTTGGTCACATATACACATTCACTCCAAAGCTGATCAATTCGCTACGGTTGACGGCGACTCGATCGAATGTGAATCGTACGACGTCAGCGGGTGCGATCAATGCGAATACGATCGGTGTCCCGGTCTACCAGCCCTCCCCCAATTATTTAGCGCTCAATGTCGGTGGCTTCTTCAGCTCAGGCGGCGCTGCACCTGCGTACTACATCTCCAATGCGGTTCAAATTGCTGATGATGTGGACTGGATTATCGGAAAGCACCATCTTTCGCTTGGATGGAATGGGATCTATAACCAGCTCAACTATCAGAACATCAACAACGGCAATGGTTCATTCGGCTTCAACGGGCAGGCGACGAAGCTGGGCCTGTCAGACTTTCTACTTGGCGTAACCAGTAGCTTTGCCCAGGGCAATACCGCGATCTTTTATCCGCGGCAGAAATACATTGGAGCTTATGTCCATGACGAGATCAGGGTCGCTCCCCGTCTGACTGCACATGTCGGCTTGCGTTGGGAGCCGTTTCTGCCCGCGGAAGACAAGAAGAATTTCCTGGATCATTTTTCTCCTGACAACTTTTCCGCTGGAATCGTCAGCAAGCAATATATCAATGCTCCTCCAGGTCTGCTGTTTATCGGCGATACCGGTGTTCCCAAGACGTATGCAAATCATCGTTATAAGCAGTTCGCTCCTCGCGTAGGTATTGCATTCGATCCGACAGGCGATGGTAAGTCCAGCATCCGCGCATCGTACGGAATCCTGTATGACTATCCGGAACTGAACTATGCATCCAAGCCGGGACAGGGTGCGCCATTCGGTAGTTCGGTGTCACTGGCCAGCTCAACCACCGGCCTGACGAATCCTTATGCAACGTATCCGGGCGGCAATCCGTTTCCAACGCCACAGCCGCCGGTCTCTACAAGCACCTTTGTCACCTCAGGACAATACTTCAACATTCCAGTCAATCTGAAGCCCATGTACCAGCAGGTGTGGTCCTTGAGTCTTCAACGACAGTTGCCGAAATCTGTACTGCTTACAGCAACATACCTTGGCAGTAGAACGACGCACGTATGGACAGCAGGTGAGACGAATCCAGCGGTTTACATTCCCGGAAAATGCGGATCGGCTGATTGCTCCACCACCTCGAACACCAATCAACGGAGAGTGCTGTACCTCCAGAATGCGAACACCGGAAAATACTTCGCCAATATTTTTGCGACAGATGACGGCGCCACTGCCAACTACAACGGTGTGCTCATCTCGACAAACTACCGTTCGAAGTCGCTCAATATTCTGGCGAACTATACCTATTCACACTGCCTGAGCGATGGCAATTTTTCCGGATCGCTGGCTGCGGCGAATTTTCAGCAACCGGGAAAGAGGTCGGCGGACTACGGAAACTGCGTATTCGATGTGCGTCATATCACCCACCTCTCGATGGTCTACACCACGCCGAAAGTCGGTAGTGGATGGACCGGCAGGCTTCTTGGTCAATGGAAGATTTCGCCCCTTGCCACAATTCAAAGCGGTAACTACTTCTCTCCTGTATCGGGTGCCGACAACTCACGTAGCGGTGTTGGACTTGATCGTCCGAATATCGTTGGAGAGCGCTATCTGAAGAACAATGCGACCCATACCTGGCTCAATCCTGCGGGCTTCCAGGCAAATGCGATTGGAACTTTTGGGAATGCCGGCGCTTATTCTCTGCAAGGACCAGGCTTCTTCAGTATTGACGCCGCTTTGAGCCGCTACGTTACGTTATTCCACGAGCACACCGTAGAGATTCGATTCGAAGCTTTCAACGCGCTCAATCATGTGAACTACGGCAACCCTACCAGTAGTATCGCTAGCTCAAACTTCGGGCGGATTACTTCGGCGAAATCGCCGCGTGCGCTTCAGTTCGCTGCAAAGTACAGCTTCTAAACAGGAAGAGGAATTTCATGTTGATGAACCGGCGTCAATTTACTGCGGGAGCCGCCAGCGCTTTGGCACTCAGGGCCTTTGCGCAAACACCAAATCCACTCACGAAGTGGAAAGGAAAGCTGAAGATTGTCCCGGCAACGCCGGAGAGCGATCGTCACTCTATCCACAGCTACTTCAATGTCTCTCCGGAAAGTCCGGACGGGAAGTGGCTGCTCTATTACAGCTCTGGAGTCGCGAATGGCGAGTCCGGCGACATCCGGATATTGAACCGCAAGTCCGGCGAAGTAAAGATCATCGCCTCGAACATTACAACCGAGGACGCACACCGCGTGGCGTGCCAGCAGTGGGTGGCAAATGGAAAGAAGATCGTCTTCCATGATTTCCGCGAGGGTTCCACTGCAGTGGTTTGCATCGATCTGCAAACTGGCAAAGAGAAGGTGCTGGCAAATGATCGTCTGGTGTGGTGGGGAGCGCCTTCCGGCGTGCTTGTGCCGCTCTACGGAAAGCAGTGGAATCCCGGCAAATATCCTGACCTGCAGTTTGCCAACGTTGAGACGGGTGAGATCACAACCATCGTCAAGGCTGCTGATGTCCGTGCGCAGTATCCGGAGCAGGTGAAGAAAGAATTTGGCGACAAGCCCATCTCTATCTGTTTTCCCGCGATGAGTCCCGATGGAAGCCGTGTGTTCTTCAAACTCGCGGTGGCTGAAATCAATCCCGATGGAAACTTCAGGTCTCCTTCAAACTCTTATCGCGAGACCATTGTCTGCTACGACGTACGTGCGAGGAAGTTTCTCTTTATCGAGCCGCGATGGGGACATCCGGCGTGGCTTGCGGACTCGCGCCGCATCATCAACTATGGCCCTGTGCTCACCGATAGCAACACCGGCATCGACACAAAGATTCCCGGCGTTCCGGGATTTCCGGGATCACACCCTTCAGCCACTCCAGACCAGAAGTTGTTTGTGACGGATGTTGATCTTTCGAAGCAGGAGAAGGTGCCAGGCCTGTGGGGCGTTGCAGTAGGCCTGCTTGAAGGTGGAGATTCGACGATCATTCATCGTTTCGACAATGCTCACGGGGCGACTACATGGCGTCACAACCACCCTCACCCCGTTTCCAGCCCAGACAATCAACGGATTTATTTCAACGTCAACGCGGGCACTTGGACGCGGCTCTTTGTCGCTCAGGCCGGATAACCTTATGGAGAATACGATGAAACTGACGCTACGTGCGCTTGGATCAGTAGGAATACTTGCGGTTTGTCTCTCTGCTATTGTTCCAGCTCAAGGTCAAACAATTCCTGCAGAATATGCTCCCATCCAGATTGGCAAAGGGCTTGCGAAGGATTTCAGCAATCGCAGTGTCCAGGGTAAGAACGTTGTCATCTATCCCGAGATCTGCGCATGGTATGGCTCTCTTATCTACGCCCGCGAGGCCCACGATAAGCAGCTTTTGGAAGCTTTGCAAAAACGGTTCGAGGATTTGCTTGCGTTCAATAATCAGGCGCGCGTGCCGAACACCAGACACGTCGACTTCGATGTCTTTGGCGTCGTTCCGCTGGAGTTGTATATGCAGACAGGCGAAAAGCGATACCTGGAAATGGGGCTTCGTTTCGCCGACCTGCAGTGGGAAAGCCCACAAGCAGACGGGCTCTCAAGCGAGACGCGCTACTGGATTGACGACATGTATATGTTGACGATCCTTCAGCTTGAAGCATATCGCGCGACCAAAAATCCGAAGTATCTTCTGCGTGGCGCAAAAGAGATGGCGGCTTACATTCAGAAGCTGCAACAGCCAAATGGGCTCTTCTTCCATTCTCCAGACGCGAAATACTTTTGGGGAAGAGGCAATGGCTGGGTGGCAGCCGGCATGACGGAGATGCTGACCTCTCTTCCCAAGAGCAACCCGAATTATCCCGTCATTCTTGCTGGATACAAGAAGATGATGTCTGCATTGCTTGCATCGCAAGGCAAGGACGGTGTGTGGCGTCAGCTTCTTGATAAAGAAGAATCGTGGGCGGAGTCTTCATCCAGCGGTATGTTTACCTTCGCATTCGCCGAAGGCGTGCGCAATGGCTGGCTGGCAAAAGACCTTTACAGTCCTGCTGTCTATCGCGCGTGGACAGGCGTGAGTGGCTTGGTCGATCAAAACTCTCTTGTCACCAGTGTTTGCGAAGGAACAAATAAAGAAGATTCGCTTACGTACTACCTGTTGAGAAAGCGCCGCACCGGTGACTTGCACGGCCAGGCGGCTGTACTATGGGCAGCCACGGCAATGGCTCGGCTTGAATCGTCCGATAAAGTGGTGGCGGCAAAATAGTGACAAAGCTAGGAACTTCGACGCAGCGGAGTACCGTTCTTCACTCAGAGGTGCTCCGCACATTCCGTTATCAGTGTTTCGTAGTGTTTGTGATGATGTTGCTTTTCGTTCATGTGGATGCATGGGCACAGCAGGCAGCATTTGCATTACATGATGGTGACCGGGTCGTCTTCTTTGGCGACAGCATTTCAGCGCAGCGGTTCTATACCACCTATCTACAGACTGCCGTTAGAGCACGCTTTCCAGAGTGGAACATCCGCTTCTACAACGCTGGTGTTGGTGGAGACAACGTGCACGGAGGCATTGCCGGCAAGATTGATGCACGCATCGACAGGGATATCCTGAAGTTTCAGCCTACTGTCGTGACCATCATGCTCGGCATGAATGATCGGTCGCACGCGGCCGAATATGAAGCCGGGTACGAGCATATTCTGCAGCATCTCCGCGCAGCTTCTCCTGACCTGCGTATTACGGTCCTCGGCCCTACGCCGGTAGATGGGACGACTAATAACAATCCGTCGGCGAACACAGAATTGCGAAGGTTTCTTGAAGTCGACAAGCGGCTTGCGGATATGTACGGTGCAAGATTTATCGATCTGCAGGCGCCAGTACTTGCCGCGTTGGAACGCGCAGAGAAGCTTAATCACCTCGCTGCGTTATCTCTTATCCCTGATCGAATTCACCCACAGCCTCCTATCCACATGCTGATGGCAGAGACCATTCTGGCGGGATGGAACTATCCGAAAACCACGTCCAAAATCGTAATCGATGCAGCCACCAACAGGGTGCTCCGCCAGGACGGAGCCGTAGTCAGCAATGTTGTGAAGAATAAGAGCGCCGTTGAGTGGACAGCACTTGAGACTGCTGATGAAATCCGCTTTGTGACAACAGACGGAAACGAAGTGCTCTATCAGGACATGATTGGAGCAGAGCACGTCGGCTCAAAGCTGCTGCAGGTTACATCTCTGGCGAAAGGCCGCTATTCACTCTTCATCGACGGCAAGCCGTTGATGGAGACATGGAGCGAAAAAGAACTGGAGACGGGGATACATCTCGACCGGCTGGCTACTCCAGCGCATCGCGCGGGAGTGGCCGTCTATTACGCCTGTTATGACAGCGAACTCAATCAAACAGAGCACAGCCGTCTGGTGGGAACACTGGAAGCACAGCATCCTGAAATGATTTCGAAGCTAGATGCAGTGCTTCAGGCTGCCGCGGAGCGATCGGAAAGCTTGATACAAGCAGCAACCAAAAGAGTCGAACGCCACTATTCCCTGGTAGCTCTACCGTGAATATCAGGGCGACCCGGAGATGTGCTTCGAGCTTGGCTTTGCTGGAGGCGCGCACCTGAACCCGTTCTATTAGAGAAATGATCGCGTAGGCACCGAGCAATGGAGCCGCTTTATTCGTGACGGCAATTACCGCTATCACCCTCAACTGCACGAACAGCACGAGAGCTTCGCCAGGCTGGGGGACAAGAACCTTGCCGCGCAGAGGTTCGTGGAGGCTTTCACGGACAAGTGCATTCTCGGCTAGATCGCTCTCTCTTGGGGCGGCTAATCTGCCGCGCGCTTTTACGCCGCCTAAAAGCGCGCGGGAAGAACCCTTGTAGGTTTCTCCCCGCCCCTCATCCGCTGGACTTCCGGCCTTCGCTCGCCGGCTGCGCACCCGGACTCAAATTCCTTCTCTGGGACCTGCCCCTTTTACTATCCGGCGCACCCCGAGTGAAAACTGCCCATTGCAACGCCCGTGGCCGGTATCCTAAAGAACTGTCATTCCAGACGAAAAATGGCCCATTTAAGCTACGTGAATTGAGGAATTTCTAGAATCTGTATCACTCTTTCAGGGATGACAAAGAACAAGAAAGGCAAGTACGTCTTGCGGCTTACTCGTCCTTCTTACCGGATGCGATCTGGGGCATCTCCGTGCCTTTGCTCAGCGTGATCAGGCCGGCTTTCGCGTAGGTGATCAGCTTCTCGCGGGTGTCGGTGATGTCGAGGTTGCGCATGGTGAGCTGTCCGATACGGTCGCGGGGGGAGAAGGTGCTTTCGCCCTTCTCCATGGTCAGGCGCTCGGGCTTGAAGGTCAGGTTGGGTGAGTCGGTGTTCAGAACGGAGTAGTCATTGCCGCGGCGCAGCTCGAGTGTGACCTCTCCTGTTACGGGCTTCGCCACCCAGCGGGTTGCGGCCTCGCGCAGCATCATGGCCTGCGAGTCAAACCAGCGGCCCTGGTAGAGCAGGCGGCCCAGCTTACGGCCGTTCTCGCGGTACTGCTCAATGGTGTCTTCGTTGTGGATGCCGGTGATCAGGCGCTCGTAAGCGGCAAAGAGCAGAGCCATGCCGGGAGCCTCGTAGATGCCGCGGCTCTTGGCTTCGATGATGCGGTTCTCGATCTGGTCGCTCATGCCCAGGCCGTGGCGTCCGCCAATGCGATTGGCCTCGAGCATCAGCTCAACGGGGTCGGTATATTCGGCGCCATTCAATGCAACGGGGAAGCCCTCTTCGAAGCGGACGGTGACTTCCTCGGCCTTTACCGGGACATCGTCCTTCCAGAAGGCGACGCCCATGATGGGCTGCACAATCTTCATCGAGGAGCTCAACAGCTCCAGGTCCTTGGCTTCATGCGTTGCGCCCAGGATGTTCGAGTCCGTGGAGTAAGCCTTCTCGGCCGACATCTTGTAGCCGAAGCCCGCCTTCTGCATGAAGGCCGACATCTCGGCGCGGCCGCCCAGTTCTTCAATGAAGACTGCATCGAGCCACGGCTTGTAGACCTTCAGGTCGGGGTTGACCAGCAGGCCGTAGCGGTAGAAGCGCTCAATGTCGTTGCCCTTGTAGGTCGATCCGTCGCCCCAGATATTGACGTCGTCTTCCTTCATGGCCGTAACCAGCATGGTGCCGGTGACGGCACGGCCGATGGGCGTGGTGTTGAAGTAGGTCTGTCCGGCGGTGGTGATGTGGAAGGCGCCGGCCTGCAGGGCGGCAATGCCTTCGCGGACCAACTGGGCGCGGCAGTCGATCAGGCGGGCCTTTTCGGCGCCGTACTCCAGCGCCTTGCGCGGGATTTCGTCGTAGTCGGCCTCGTCGGGCTGGCCAAGATTGGCGGTGTAGGCGTAGGGAAGGGCACCCTTCTGCTTCATCCAGTGCAGTGCGGCCGACGTGTCGAGGCCGCCAGAAAAGGCGATTCCCACCTTCTGGCCGGTGGGCAGGGTTTCCAGAATAACGGACATAGCAATCCTTCGTGTCTCAGCGGAAAACAGCGCGCTGGATGATTCCTCTGTATTTTACGTGGTTGCATTCGACATGCCAGAAACAGCCGTAAAACCTGTTTCGGGCGAGTCCTGCGCGGGGGCGGCTGTTGCTCATGGCGGCCGGTATCTTCATTCCGCTCCTTGGCGGTAAGCACCTTGCCTGCTGGTTTTCGCATCTTTTCCCAAATTCACCGTCGGATTGTCGTTGCCTTCAACGGCCCTCAGTTCATAGAAGAAGCGGCTTATCGATAACAAGTCCATTGCGGGACCGTGCATGCACAGTGCACGCATCCTCTCTATGAATCAATCAGTTACAGGACGAAGCGGCTGCTGCTTCAAATGGCCTGGGCGATGACATGGGTTGTTTCCTGGGGATGCTCTGTTCGAAAAATGCGCTGTCTGAGCATTTCGACTGGTTCCAGGCTGCTGTTTTGTGTTCTTGTTAGGTCGCAAGTTTAAGCGTTTGCGGGCTGTTTGGAGCAAGCCAAAGAGTTACAGCACCTGCACGGCTCCGCATCGTGCTTCACAGCCGTCCGTCCAATGCTGGACTATGACTGGGTTTTCGGGCCGCCTGTCATGGCGTTTCCCGAAGATCGCTCTTCGGAAGGTTAGGTCATGCTGATGCCGTTCAATAAATCTGTTCCCCTCCTCCAACGCATTCCTGCTGTTCCAGCTTGCCGGCTGGGGCTCGTTCTGCTCGGGCTCACGACGGCTGCACAGCTTCCGATGCAGGCGCAGGTGAGTGCGTCTCCGCTGCCAATCAATGGGACAATGCCTGTCTTTCAGCTAAAGGGGACTGACGGGAAGATACATATCTCCTCCGATTGGAAAACCAGCCCAGTACTCGTAGTTGCTTTCCTTTCCAATCACTGCACCGAGTCGCAGCTCAACGAGTCGCGCCTCAATCAGCTTGTCCAGGACTATTCCGGTAAAGACGTAAGTGTTCTTGCGATCCAGTCCAGTAATCCGAAAGCCTTCCGCGAGGAGGAGCTGGCGTGGTCAGATGTTGGCGAGAGTCTGGACGATATGAAGGAACGTGCGACGTTCCGGAAGTTCAAATTCCCCTATCTCTACGATGGGGATACGGGAGCTACCGCGAAGGCATTCGGCGCGAAGGTGGCCCCCTCGGTATACATCTTCGACGGGCAGCGAAAGCTGCAATACCAGGGCAGGATCGACGACGGTGTTGCCGGTAGACCCGCGTCCAAACGGGATGCAGCGGAGGCGGTGGATGCAATCCTTGCAGGAAGACCTGTCCCTGTTGCTACGACTGAAGCGAAGGGATGCGACCTGCGTCTAGGAAGCGACAAGGCGATCGCCGCGGAGCAAGATCCTGGGCCGATTGAGGTCTCTCTCGCAAGCACGGATGCTCTCTCGCAACTGCGGAAGAACCCCAATGGAAAGCTCCTGATGGTGAACTTCTATGCGACCTGGTGCGGGCCATGCGTCGCCGAATTTCCCGATCTGATGGCCACCAACCGGATGTACCGTGGAAGACCATTCGAGCTTGTGACCGTATCGTCGAATACCCCTGAAGAACGGCCAGAGGTGCTTGATTTTCTCAAGAAGATGCATGCGACAACACGCAATCTTCTGTATGGCTCCGATGACGTGTACGCCATGCAGGAGGCGTTTGATCCGAATGTAGGTTCCGCCGTTCCAATCACAGTGCTGCTCGGGCCGAAGGGTGAACTGCTACTCGATCAGAAGGGAGAGATCGACCTTTTGGAGATTCGCCGCGGCATTCTCGCGAACCTTCCGGACGACAAGGACCATATCGGTTCTCAACAGTATTGGGCGACTCGTTGATCGAGTTACCAGAACCCTGGATTTCAGATCGCTTCAACACCGTTTCCTGAGGAGAAAACCTATGCATCCGATGTCCCGTATGGCCGCCGCAACCGTTATGAGTCTGGCTGGACTGCTTATCGCACAACAGCAGACACCGCCTAGAACAGGGGCTGATTATCAGGCAAGGCTTGTACCTGTCCCTACGTCTGACCACCCCGTCATGAAGATCGGGACATCCGCACCAGACTTCAAGTTGAAAGGAACCGATGGTAAGGACCACACACTTGCTGAATTCAGCAAAGGCAAGCTTCTTGTTGTCTTCTTTGAATCGGTCCACTGCCCGGTTTCACAAAACTACGAAGAAAGAATGCGTGCGCTCTACGACGAGTATCACCCGAAAGGGATCGACTTCGTTGCTATCAACCCCAATAACCCGGCCGCTGTTCGCCTGAATGAGTTGAACTATACCGACCTGACAGATGCTCCGGGAGACATGAAGATTCGAGTTGCGAATCGACATATCGAGTGGCCTTACCTCTATGACGGTGAAACGCAGGCTCTCACGCAGAAATATGGCGCTATTGCAACGCCTCACGTCTTCATCTTTGACGGCGAGCGGAAGCTGCAGTATCAGGGCCGCATTGATGACAACCAGAACGAGGCCCTGGTCAAGGTGCATGATGCACATGACGCGATTGAAGCTCTCCTGGCCGGGCAAGAAGTTGCCGTGGCCAATCGCCCGGCCTTTGGCTGCTCGACGAAGTGGATCGAAAAGTCGCAGGACGTGCAGAAGGAGTGGGCAAAGATCGAGTCTGAACCAGTCACCCTGACGAAGGCATCGGTGGACGATCTGAAAGCAGTCAAGGAAAACGCAGGGAACAAGGTCGCGGTCGTGCACTTCTGGAGCACATCGCAGAAGAACGTTCAGGAAAGCAGCAAAGACCTGGTTACCACCTGGTTCTGGTATGCCAACCGCCCCTATCAGTACATCAATGTGAATACAGATGGAGCTGCGAGCGAGGCGAAGGTGCTTGAAATTCTCAAGTCTCAGCACGCGTACAACACCAACCTTCAGATTGCGGGTGCCGATCTCAAGGGGCTTGGGAGCACGTTTGACGCTGCCATTTCACCAAAAGAAGAGTTCACGGTGGTGATTGCGCCGGGCGGGAAGATTGTCTACAGCCGCAAGGGACCGGTAAACATCCAGGACATTCGTCACGCCGTGCTCAATACGTTTCCTGACAACAGAGCTTTTCCGGGTCAGGCAAAGTACTGGTCGCAACTCAAATGGAGATAGCGTTGGTGAGCGGAGCGGACCCCAACGATACGGAAAGCTCCGCTCCGTTCAGCAAACAGATCGAGGAGGCATCTATGAAATTCAAAATGAGTGAACTCGCAGTCCTGCTCGCGCTATTTCCTGGTATCGGCATCGCCCTGCACGCACAGCGTCCGACCGACATTGTGAAATGGACGGCAACGATAACGAAGAGCACGAAGACTTCAACAAATGTAGCTCTGTCTGCAACGGTTGCCGATGGGTGGCATGTCTATGCGCTTTCCCAGGGAACAGGAGGTCCCAACCCACTGAAGATATCAGTTCCCAGTGGAAGCGCATTCGTCTTGAAGGCTCCAGTAGCGGACGCCGGGGTGACGAAGCATTACGACACCAGCTTCAAGATGGAGACGGTCTATTACCTCAAGACGATTAATCTTAATGTTGCTCTGGAGGGAATTTCTGCTGCTCCTCCAGCAACTCTTCCGATTGATGTTCGTTTCCAGGCCTGCAGCGACCGCTTGTGCCTGCCCCCATATACCGCGCACCTGAGCGCCACACCAAAAGATAAATAGTCACATGCCCACTGAATCTCTTTTTCACTCCTTCCGGCTGTCGCTCGGAATGGCGGCGCTTTCATTGCTCACTCCATGTGTCTTTCCCATGGCGCCGATCACAGTCTCGTTTTTCGCGAATCACTCATCGCGCACGCGAGCCGCGCTCTGCGTTTCAAGACCAATCTTCTAATCGCCAATCGGAACTATGGACCGCGACGGCTTCAGGAATCCTCACCATACTGAGGCGGCCTACCGGGCCGCCCTTTTTCTTGCGCGGAAAAAGTCCCACATGCATGAAAAAGCCCTCCTGCGAGGGCGGGGGGAACTCGTTTGTTTTATTGGAGCACCGGACGGGATTTGAACCCGTGAATACTGGTTTTGCAGACCAGCGCGTTAGCCACTTCGCCACCGGTGCCCATTTGTCCTCCGCCACGCCACGGTGAAGAGCCTGGCGGAGGGTGTTTCAAACAGATTACAACGAAACTGCGTTACTTCGGCTGCGCGGTCGTGCGCAGGTAGGGCTTCACGGTCTTGTAGCCCGGGAAGATCTTGTCGGCTTCTTCGTTCGAAACAGCGCCGGTGATGATGACATCCTGGCCGGGTTTCCAGTTGGCCGGGGTAGCCACACGGTGCCTGGCGGTTAGCTGGATGGAGTCCAGAACGCGCAGAATCTCATCAAAGTTGCGCCCCGTGGTCATGGGGTAGGCAAGCTGCAGCTTGATCTTCTTGTCCGGTCCAATGACGTAGACGACGCGGACGGTGGCGTTGTCGGCCGGGGTACGGCCTTCGCAGCTGTCGCCGGCCTCGGCGGGCAGCATGTTGTACAGCTTGGCCACCTTCAGGTCGGTATCGGCAATGATGGGAAAGTTCACATCGGCGCCGGTGACATCCTTGATGTCCTGTGCCCACTTGCTGTGGCTGTCTGCGGGATCAATGCTCAGGCCGATGACCTTGACGCCGCGGGCGGCGAACTGGTTCTCCAGCTTGCCCACCTCGCCCAGCTCCGTGGTGCAAACCGGGGTAAAGTCCTTGGGGTGCGAGAAGATGACGGCGTAGTGATCGCCAATCCACTGGTGAAAGTGGATGGGGCCCTGCGTGGTTTCCGCGGTGAAGTCCGGTGCGGTGTCATTGATCCGGAGTGACATCAGCTTTTGTTTCCTTCCTTGAAGTTCGTACTTTGGGCGGCGGAAAGTGAAAACCCACCCGGCCAGTCGGCTTGGGGTGGGTTTCAGAGGCGTTTGTCGAAACTTGTCAGCTCGATTCGCTCATCCACACACCCGCACGGGGCCACAGCAACAGCAGCGGCAGCACATGCGGAGATTGGCGGAATGGGTCGTCATCAGCTTGATAAAAAGCCTAGCCGCTGACCCAGCAGGCTGTCAAACCATGGGTTGTGGCAGAATTCTCGCGTGCCGGAAGCATCCAATGGCGCGAACGCGAAACTTCGGAGGTCGATGAGATGACGTGGACACGGCGTGAATTTACCAAGCTGGGAGCGATGGGGACGGCGGCGATGGCTGTTCCGGGAGCGTTTGCACAGGCGGAGCAGAGGGTGGGATTTGCCGTGATCGGGCTGGGAGTGATCGCAGATCACTTCATGCGAGGCGCCAGGCAATCACAGCACTGCAGGATCACCGCCCTGGTCAGCGGCCACCGCGATAAGGCCGAGCGCATTGCCGCGGAGTACGGCGTTCCGAAGGAATCGATTTACAGCTACGAGGAGTTCGATCGCATTCGCGATAACAAGGCCGTGCAGGCTGTGTATGTCGCTCTGCCCAACTCGATGCATGCGGAGTACACCATACGCGCGGCCAAGGCAGGCAAGCATGTGTTTTGTGAGAAGCCCATGGCGGTCAGCTCTGCCGAGTGCAGGCAGATGATTGATGCCTGCAAGGCGGCGAATGTGAAGCTGATGATCGCCTACCGCATGCAGTACGAGCCGCTTACGCTGAAGTGTATCGATCTTGTAAAGACCGGACAGATTGGTACGGTGGGGGCCTTTGAAAGCCAGTTCGGCTTCAATATTCAGCCGGGTGTGTGGCGCACGAAGAAAGCACTGGCGGGCGGGGGCAGCGTCTTTGATGTCGGCATCTACTCGCTGCAGGCGGCGCGGCTGTTCACCGGGGAAGAGCCGGTTGAGTTCAAAGCCTACGCCGGCACGGTCCACAAGGACGACCCGCGCTTTGCGGAGATGGAAGAGTCGATTGAGTGGACGATGAAGTTTCCCAGTGGGGTCGTGGCCAGTTGCGCCTCCAGCTATGGCGCACAGATGGAAGGCTTCATGCGGGTTCATGGCGTCAACGGAATGATCGAGATGGGGCCGACCTTTGGCTATGACGGAACCACGATGAAAGGCCGCGGCAAGGGCGGAGTGCGCTGGGACGAGGTGAACTCCGAGAAAGACCCGAAACAGTTTGAACGCGAGGCGGACCACTTTGCGGAGTGTGTGCTCAACAACCGCGAGCCGAAGACTCCTGGCGAAGAGGGCCTGCGCGACCTGACGTACGTCGAAAAAATCTACGAAGCTGCTGGCATTAAACTGTAGGCAGGAGCAGAGTATGGCAGACGGGCGGGAAGAGCGAGCCGAAGAAGAAGCTCGGCGCGAGTGGGAGAAGAGCAAGCGCGGCGGCCACGAGCGTGATTATGACCGGGAGTATGACGGCCCGGAAGGCGACTATGAGCGCGGCGGCAGCTAGTGAAGTCCGGGCAGCGCGGCGCCATCCCTGTCCGTAGCGAAGGTGGTGCTCGCGCAGGTAGGCGGTTTGAATCCCGGTTTCAATGCCTTTGGCAATCACATCCAGCTGCAGCTCAGCCGCCATGTCAATAATGTGCGCGATCACGGTGCTGGTGGCGCACTGTGTCCCGATGGCGATGGCATGGCCACGTGATGCGCTGAAAAAGCCTGGACTGGGCGCTTAGCCCATGTACATGCCGCCGTTCACATCCAGCGTGTGGCCGGTAATGTAGCCGGCCTCTTTACTGGCAAGAAATGTAACGGCGTGGGCAATGTCCAGGTCGGAACCGGCGCGGCCCAGCGGGATCTGCGTGCTGAAGGAGGCCTTCTGCTCGTCGGTCAGCACGTGGGTCATGGCGGTTTCGATAAAGCCCGGAGCGACGGCATTGACCGTGATGCCGCGGCTGGCAAACTCGCGTGCCAGCGACTTGGTCAGGCCGATCATGCCAGCCTTGGAGGCGGCGTAGTTCGCCTGGCCAGCCTGCCCGGTTTCGCCCACCACCGAGGTGATGTTGATGACGCGGCCCCAGCGGTTCTTCATCATGGGCTGGATCAGTGCCTGCGTCAACAGAAAGCTGCCGGTCAGGTTGGTGTTCAGGACGGAGTCCCAGTCCTCGCGCTTCATGCGCAGGACGAGACCGTCCTTGGTGATGCCGGCGTTGTTGACCAGAATTTCCACCTTGCCGAATTTTGCGACAACTTCCCTGGCGGCAGCCTTAATAGACTCCTCCGAGGAGATGTCCAGGGCGAAGGGTTCGGCTGTGCCACCGGCGGCGCGAATCTCAGCCGCGACGGCTTCCAGCTTGTCGACCGACCGCGCTGCCAGGGCGACGGTGGCTCCAAGACGGGCAAGTTCCATGGCGCAGGCGCGTCCAATACCCTGCGATGCTCCGGTGACGAGTGCGATACGGCCTTGAAGTGTCGGCATCTTTGTTTTGGTAGCTCCAGAGGAAAAGTATAGCGGTCGGGGCGATATGCTGGTTGGGCATGAGCGATACACCCGAGAGCCGCGCCGCCTATCCAGACAACACCAACACGACCGAGGTTTACGCCATCCATGGGGCTGACCCCGAGGTCCTGGCCTATGCCATGGCCAAGTATTCGCGCTCGTCGCTCTCCATGAAGGAGTCGCTTCAGGAGATCAGCTCGCAGCGGGCCGAGCAGTTCCTGAACACTTTTTACTTTGCCTATGGTCACCGCTCCATCGCTGACCTGGCGCATGTCGCCTTCGCCATTGAGCGGCTGAGCCTGCTGGCAGCGATTGCGCTGGTGGATGAGCAGCGCTGGGACGGCCAGGAGCGCTCCACACGCTACCAGGACTTCAAAAAGAGCGGCTGGTACACGCCTGCGCTGGGCGAAAAGACCGCGGAGTACACCGAGGCGGCGGAAAAGCTGTTTATCGCCTATGACCGCATCGGAAAAGAGATGCTGGAGGCGCTGAAGGGCGCGATTCCGCAGCCGACGGAGATGAAGGACGAGGCGTATGTGCGCACGCTGAAGGCCCGCGCCTTTGACGTCGCCCGCTACCTGCTGCCACTGGCGACGAATACCTCTCTGGGCCAGATTGTGAACGCCCGCACGCTGGAAGGGCAGATTGCCCGCCTGCTGGGATCGGAGTTTGCCGAGATCCGCGACCTGGGAGAAAAGCTGCGCGCGGCCGCCAGCGGTCCGGCGTGGAACCTGTATGCCGACGAAGCGCGTGTTCTGTGCCAGGAGATTGGCTCCGTGGACGGGCTTTGCGGCGACCGGGCGACGGCCCTTCTGGGGCGCGAGGTCCGTGTTTCTCCCACGCTGGTGAAGTACACCCAGCCGTCAGCCTATGAAGCTGCAACGAAAAAGGAGCTGCAGGCCGCCACCGTGGAGTTGATGAAGGGGAAGGCGATTGAGCCGGCCCCGGTGGTTGACCTGGTGGACGACGCCCAAGGGCTGGAGGTGGAGCTGGCGACCTCGCTGCTCTATCCGCACTGCCACTACAGCTACCGCCAGCTTCGTGAGACCGTCAGCGGTCTGCCGGTAGCGGAGCGCGACGCCATCGTCGCCCTGGGAGCGAAGCACCGCGGACGTCATGACGAGCTGGTGCGCAGCTTCTCCTCCGGCCACGGCTTTGGCTTCGACATTTTGATGGACATCGGCGGCTTCCGCGACATGCACCGCCACCGCAAGTGCATCCAGTTGATTCAGGCGTTTACAGATGTGCATGGGTATGACGTTCCAGAGTGCCCTGGGCAGCCAACGCTCGCCGATGCCGGCCTGGAGGCGGAATACAAGGCAGCGATGGATGCCGGGTTTGCCGCGTATCGCGCACTGAAGGCCAGTGGACTGCCGGAGGCGGAGCAAAGCGCGCAGTACCTGCTGCCGCTGGGTACGCGCGTCCGTTCGCTGTTCAAGATGGACTTTGCCGAGGCGCTGTACATCAGCGAGCTGCGGTCGGGCGTGGCAGGGCACTTCTCGTACAGGAGAGTTGCGTGGGAGATGTACCAGGCGGTAGCGAAGCGGCATCCGTCGCTGGCGGGGTATTTCCGTGTAGCTCCGATTGATGAGCCGATTGATCTGCTGAAGAGGTAGGGGTGTTTTGAAGAGACTGCGCTGGCTGGTTTGCCTACTCCTGCTTGTGGGGCAGAGCTACGCCCAGAACTGGGAGTCACGCGCAAAGGCTGATCTGTATGGTGGCGATGCAAAGTGGCAGTCTGAGTTGTTGGCGGTGAAGACCTCGGCGAAGTCTGGGCGCGTGTTTGTAGTGATGGCTGGAACCAATATGGCCACAGACGGGGGATTTCTGGGGTGCCATGCCTGTGCTCCGGAGATTGGGATTGCCGTGTACCGGAAGGGCGTGCTGGAGCTGAAGGACCCGCAGGTGACGCGATTTGGGGCGTTCGGCAAAGCGGATAAGGATGTCGATCTGCTGGACTTGGGTGGGGAAGAAGCGTTGCTGCTTCGCAAGTCGGACACGCATCAGGGGATCGAAGAGTTGGCGGGCGCGTTATTTCGCGTAACAGACGAGAAGATCGGTCCGTTGTTGTGGATCGACTTCGGACAGCGCGTGGTTGCGTGCAACCCCAAGGCAGAGTTCCTGACGGAGTGGTGCTGGAAGTACACGCGCGAGCTTCGGATTGAGAAACAGGCGACGATGGGGCTGGCGGACCTGACGGTGGTGGCTTCGGGCACGCGGCCGGATTACGAGCACAAGAAGTTGGTTCCGGCGGAGACGGTGCGGTATCGCTTTGACGGCCTGCGGTATGTTCCGGTGGGCGAGTCTCCGTTCGATGAAGGAGATGTGGAGCACTAAAAGGGGAAACCATCACGATCATCCTCTTCATGGCTCCGTAAGGTTCGGTCGGTATACTGATTGGGCAATCCCCAAGTCAAATGACCGAAAAAATTATCAATTTCCTTCTGCCGTACATTACCGGCCTGATTGCCGCGCTGCATTATCCCGGCATTGCATTGCTCATGGGCATTGAATCGGCGTGTATTCCGCTGCCGAGCGAGATCATCATGCCGTTTGCGGGCTATGTGGTCTATCAGGGCAAGATGAGCCTTTTCTGGGCCGCGACGGCGGGTGCGATTGGCTGCAACCTTGGCTCGGTGGTGGCGTACTGGATTGGCGCCTACGGCGGACGTCCGCTGGTGGAGCGTTTTGGCCGCTACGTGCTGATGAGCAAGCACGACCTGGACCGCGTGGAGCACTACTTTGCCAAGTACGGCGACATTACGGTGCTGATTGGCCGTCTGCTGCCGGTGGTGCGCACCTTTATCGCGCTGCCCGCGGGCATTGCGAAGATGCCGCAGCTTCGCTTCCATCTCTACACCTTTATCGGTTCTTGGCCCTGGTGCTTCGCTCTGGCATGGGTGGGCATGAAGGCGGGTGAGAGCTGGAACGACCCCAACTCCACGCTTAAGAAGGTGCTGCACAAGGCCGATGCCGCGATCATTCTGCTGCTGGTGGTGGGCATTGTGTGGTTCGTCTGGTCGCATCTGAAGAATGCGCGGAACGAAGCCAGCGCCTGACGGCGAGTTGTGAGTGAAGAGTTGCGCGTTGTGAGTAGAGCGGTGGTGAGGGGAAGTGTTTCCCTCACCACCGCTTCATTTTTGCTGACAACGGGCAACTGAGAACGATTACCTGTTTTTCAAGGGCCATAGCCAGGCTGCGCCGCGCACTCCGGAGGAGTCGCCGTGCTTTGCCTGGATGACCGGGGTTTCGACATCGCCGCCGAAGCCGTACTTCGTGATTAAGCCGGGAAGGTTCTGGTAGAGGCGTTTTGCCTTGGAGAGGCCGCCTCCCAGGACGATCACATCGGGGTCCAGGGTGTGGATAACGTTGCTTAAACCCCGGGCCAGACGGTCCTCCAAACGAGAAAAAGCAGCCAGCGCATCAGGGTCGTTAGCCTCCGCCATCTGGCCTACCTCGGCACCGGTTTTTGCGACACCGGTAACGCGGGTGAAATCGTTGCCCAAGCCGGTGCCGGAGACCCAGGTCTCCATGCATCCGGACTTGCCACAGTAGCAGGGCGGCCCGGGCACCTCGTCGAGCGAGGGCCAGGGCAGGCCGTTATGCCCCCACTCGCCGGCGATGCCATTGCGGCCTTCATGCACGCGGCCGTTCAGGGCGATTCCGCCGCCGCAGCCGGTGCCGATGATGACGGCAAAGACGGTGGCGAATCCGGCGCCTGCGCCATCGGTCGCCTCGGAGACGGCAAGGCAGTTGGCGTCGTTGGCGCAGCGGACCTCGCGCTTCAGAGCGGTGCTCAGGTCCTGCTCAAACGGCTTGCCGATCAGCCAGGTAGAGTTGGCGTTCTTGACCAGTCCTGTCCTCCGGACGATGGTGCCGGGCATGCCGACGCCGACCGTGGCGGAAATACCCATCTGGGACTCTAAGCCGAGGACTAAGTCACGGATAGCTTCCACGGTTGCGGTGTACTCTCGCGGAGTAGAAATACGTAACCGGTTACGTTCTTCTCCGTGCTCATCTAATACAAGAGCTTCTATCTTCGTTCCGCCTAAATCTATGCCAATTCGCGCGTTCTGCATGTGCTCTGAATAAGTGGTCCTTACCGAAATTCGTTGATTTTGGTGAGATACTTGAGCTTCCGTTGGACGAGAACGGAAAGTAACTCACAGGAAGGTTCTACCAGGTATGTCGACTCCCAATGCAGCGAACGAAGCTGCTGCACAGATTCAGCCGGCCAAGGGGAAACTTGGCGTCATGATTCCAGGAATGGGCGCGGTAGCGACCACGCTCATCGCAGGTGTTGAAGCCGTTCGTAAAGGGTTTGCAAAACCCGTCGGGTCGTTGGCCGAGATGGGGACGATCCGTCTGGGAAAGCGCACTGAGAACCATTCTCCTCTCATTAAGGACTTTGTTCCACTCGCCGGGCTGGATGACCTGGTCTTCACCGGCTGGGACATCTTCGGCGGCAATCTGTATGACGCCGCAAAGACGGCACAGGTTCTGGACCGCGATCAACTGGACCAGATCAAGCCCTTCCTGGAAAGCATTGAGCCTATGCCCGCGGTCTTTGACAAGCACTACGTCAAGCGCCTGGATGGCAAGAAGGTGAAGACTGGCCGCAGCAAGTGCGATCTGGCCAACCAGATCCGCAACGACATCGCGGAGTTCAAGAGCAAGACTGATCGCCAGGTGATGATCTGGTGCGGATCGACCGAGATCTTCCTTGAGCCGAAGGAAGTTCACTCGACGCTCGAAAAGTTTGAGAAGGGCCTGGTCAACGACGATCCGGATATCGCACCGTCGATGATTTACGCATGGGCCTGCCTGAAGGAAGGCGTTCCGTTCATCAATGGCGCGCCGAACCTGACGGTCGATATTCCCGCGCTGCAGGACCTGTCACGCCAGCTCGGCGTACCAACGGCGGGCAAGGACTTCAAGACCGGCCAGACCTTCATGAAGACCGTGCTTGCGCCGGCGTTCAAGACGCGCATGCTGGGACTGTCAGGCTGGTACTCGACGAATATCCTGGGCAACCGGGATGGCGAAGTGCTGGATGATCCGGATAACTTCAAGACCAAGGAAGAGACCAAGCTCGGCGTGCTGGATTACATTCTGCAGCCGGATCTCTATCCCGATCTGTACAAGGACATCTATCACAAGGTCCGCATCAATTATTACCCGCCGCGCGGAGATAACAAGGAAGGCTGGGATAACATCGACATCTTTGGATGGCTGGGATATCCGATGCAGGTAAAGGTGGACTTCCTGTGCCGCGACTCCATCCTTGCCGCTCCGCTGGCGCTGGACCTGGTGCTCTTCATGGATCTTGCCAATCGCACACCGGCGCTGAAGAAGCTGGGCCTTCAGGAATGGCTGAGCTTTTACTTCAAGGCTCCGACGACTCCTGAGGGCCTGTATCCCGAGCACGACCTGTTTATCCAGTCCATGAAGCTGAAGAATACTCTGCGCCATATCATGGGCGAGGACCTGATCACTCACCTGGGTTTGGATTACTACGGGGATTAGTTGAATTACTGAGTCAGGAAAATGTTGAGTAAGTAAGAAAGCCTCCCGGAAGGGAGGTTTTCTTGTCATGCTGATAGAAGATTAGTTGGCATAGGCCGCTGATTTGAACAGGAAGCGGTAGCGGACACCGGCACTGATGGCCCAGGGCTTCAGGTCGCCGGCGCGCGAGATGCTCCAGCGCTGCTGCAGGAAGTCTCCACGGACGGCCCAGTGCGGATTGAGTTCGTAGTCGATGCCTCCGCCTGCATTCAGGGTCAGGGCGTTGTCGCCCACGTAGAAGCCCTGCGGCGTCAGCAACGGGCGCTCAAAGGTGATGCGGCCGTAGCCAACCAGGAATTCGGCATAGGGCTGGATCTTGTTCCAGTTGTATTGCAGGCGAGGACCGGCGGCGTAGTTGTACTGCCGTGTGAGCCGTCCTCCGGAGCCCAGAACACGCACTTCCATTCCAGGCTCCAGCCGTTGGGTCAGCCGGTGCAGGTTCAGGTCAGCGCCGACGGTGCCGCCGGCGTTCTTCAGGGAGTCTCCATAATCAGGCCGCACGTAGGATGCCATGCCGAAGGCGTAGAGGCGGGCGCGCGTCTCCGCCGTGTAAACAGACTGGGCTAACAGCTTTCCGGCGGTTGCCGCAAAGCACAGAACAAACAGGAACTTCGACCAAAACTTCATGCTGTTAATACGATGCCGCATTCTGACGCTGGGCGGTTGCAAACAGGTCATGGATTTTTATCGGATTGGAAAGAGGCCCGCTCCACTCGCCGCCTGTTACCTGAATGGCGCATACTACGTCTAAGAAGGTGCAGGGGTGCGCCCCTGGCAGATGAGGTGCCGCGATGCGTCGGTTGCAGACAGCCATACTCACGCTTGCAATGGCCGGCCTGGCCGTCCCCGGGGTGGTCTACGCGCAGTCCCAGACGGGCCAAAGCGACGACAAGACTCAAACCAGCGACAAGGACAAGAGCAAGACCACGACGAAGTCCCCTACCGGGTCTCCGGTGCCCGATGTTCCGACTCCGCCGACGGAAGAGGAAAAGCAGAAGGCCCGGGATGAGGTGGCCAAGAAGGCCGACTCCATTCCGCAGCCCGGCGAGAACCTGAACAAGAACATCAAGAAGGGCAGCGAGGACGATGTGGACTCCGCCGGGACGCGCGATATCGGCGGCCGCGGCATGGGCAACTGGTACTCCACCGACTGGGAGATCCGTAACGGTAAGGGCTACGCCATGGAGATTGAGCGCAGCGCCAAGCTGGTGACTGACCCGGTGATCAATGAGTACATCAACCGCATCGGCCAGAACATTGTGAAGAACTCCGACTCGAAGGTGCCCTTCACCATCAAGGTGCTGGATACCGACGAGGTGAACGCCATGGCGCTGCCGGGCGGCTTTTTCTATGTGAACAGCGGCCTGATCCTGGCCTGCGACGAAGAAGCGGAGCTGGCCGGCGTGATGTCGCACGAGATTGCGCACGTAGCCGCGCACCATGCCGCCCGCGAGATGACGCGCATGAACTACATGCAGATCGGCCAGGTGCCGCTGATCATCTTCACCTCCGGCACGTGGACCGGATACGGCATCTACCAGGCCAGCCAGTTGGCTCTGCCGCTGACCTTCCTGCAGTTCTCGCGTAATTTTGAGGCGCAGGCCGACTGGCTGGGGCTGCAGTACATGTACAAGTCCGGCTACGATCCGCAGGCGTTTATCCAGTTCTTTGAAAAGATTGACGCGTTGCAGAAGCACAAGCCGGGCATGATCTCGAAGGCGTTCAGCTCGCATCCGCAGACGCCGGATCGCATCGAACGCAGCGAAGAAGAGATTGCGACCATCATGCCGGCGCGGCCGGATTACGTGGTCACCACCTCAGAGTTCGACGAGGTGAAGGCCCGCCTGGCGCGGCTTGAGAACAAGCGCAAGCTCAACGATCCCAAGGACGGCAACAAGCCTACCCTGCGCCGTACCGCCGGCGGTAATAACGATCCGAATGGCAACGGCAAATCGTCCGACGACGACCGCCCGACCCTTGGCCGCCGCGAGTAGCCCGTAACCAGCCACTTGAATCCGGGATGCCGCTGAATGACTCTCATGTATAGGGGAGAGTCTTCAGCGGTATGACGGCTAACGGCAAAGTCGAACTCGGCGAACGGCAGTTTGAGCGCATCGCCAAGGCGCTGGCGGAGCCTCGCCGCGTGGAGATTCTGCGCCGCATCGGCGCCTGTACTGCCCCGGTACACCCCTGCGCGGCGCTGCATGAGGCGCTGGATATCTCTGCCGCGACGCTTTCCCACCACCTGAAAGAGCTTGAAACGTCAGGACTTATCGAGTCGCACCGGGAGGGCAAGTTTGCCTTCTACGCCCTGCAGCGTAGTGTCCTGCAAGCCTATTTATCGAAGCTGGCTGAGATTTAGAAGCGAAAAGCAGATCCCTGCGGGATGAGAGACGGGAAAAGCATAAATGTGTCCGCAGACGCCTCCCCTTCTGGCTTTGTTATTTCGCAGGGAAGCGGAAGAATCTGCTTTTCACTAAAATAAAGCCATGGCAAAGAAGCAGCAACCGCGCTACACGGACGAGCACGCAGCGGCCGGGCTCGACACCAAGTTCCCGGCGATTGAGACCTGGGCCAACCAGTTTCCGGCGTACGAGATCCTGATCGACGACCCCGAGTTCACGTCGGTATGCCCGAAGACCGGCCTGCCGGACTTCGGTGTACTGAAGATCCGCTACATGCCGAAGAAGAAGTGCCTGGAGCTGAAGAGCCTGAAGGAATACCTGTTCACCTACCGCAACCTTGGCATCTTCCAGGAGAACATCTGCAACCAGGTGCTGGAAGACGTGGTGAAGGCGACCGATCCGGTGTGGGCCGAGGTGGTGGGCGACTTCCGTCCGCGCGGCGGCATCAGCACGATTGTGACGGCCCGCTGGCCGCGGCCGAAGAAGTAAACCTGATTGGCTAGTTGGAGGGTGAAGGCCTCGCATTGCGAGGCCTTTTGCTTTGGGCTGGTATCGTTATGGCGATGACAACGCAAACGAAGAAGATCGCCGGAGCCACCACGGCTCTCGTTCTGCTCACCGCGCTGAACTTCGTCAACTACATTGACCGCTACATTCTGCCCGCTGTGCAAGAGCAGGTGAAGCACGAGTTCCTGCTCTCTGACGCGCAGATCGGCTCGCTGACCATGTGGTTTATGGTGGCCTATATCGCCATCTCTCCTGTTACTGGATGGCTGGGCGATCGCTTCCCGCGCAAGCACCTGATCGTTGTCTGCGCGTTACTGATTGCGGCGTGTAATTTCTTTACAGCCCACGTTACTTCGTTCGGCTCTCTTAATTTCCGCCATGCCATGCTGGGCATTGGTGAGGCGAGTTTTGGCATCTTTGCGCCGGCCCTTCTGGCGGACTTCTACGCAAGCGATAAGCGCAACCGCGTGATGACCATCTTCAACATCGCTCTGCCGGTCGGATCGGCGATTGGGTACCTGACCGGGGGCCTGATTGGCCACTCGCATGGATGGCGCACGGCGTTTGTTATTTCCGCGATTCCGGGAGCCATTATCGGCATCCTGATCCTGTTCTTTCTGCGGGAGCCGGAGCGTATGCGCGAAGAAGTCACGGGAACGAAGCCGAGCGCTGGCGTCGGTTCGCTGCTGCGGAACCCGGCCTATCTGTGCGCCATTCTCGGGTATGCGGCGGTGACGTTTTCCATCGGAGGCATCTCCGTCTGGATGCCCAGCTTTCTGCAGCGCATGAATGGCTATGACGAGGCGCAGGCGGCGGGCGTGATGGGCCCCATCATTGTTGTGGCAGGGTTGGGCGGCACCGTTGTGGGCGGCATCTTCGCCGAGCGTTGGCTTCGCCGCACATCGAAGGCGCTGTACTATGTTCCGGCCCTGGGTTCGCTGCTTACGGTTCCGGTGGCGCTGGCCAGCTTCTTCGGCCCCAGAAGCATAACGCTGCCCGCGCTTTCGGTGGCCATCTTCTTTCACTTCCTGGGAACGGGGCCGGTGAATGCGGCCACGCTGAACTCGGTTCCGGCCACACTGCGTGCGATGGCGATGGCGGGGCAGTTGCTGGTCATCCACCTGCTGGGCGATACCTTCTCGCCCGCCATCATCGGTGGCATCAGCGACCGCTCCAACCTGCGCATCGGACTGGCCGCGACGCTGATCACCTATCTGCTGGGAGCGGGAATCTTTTACATGGGCGCCCGGTATGCCTCGTCTTCCGGGCAGAAGCCGGTAGAGGCTGCCGCATAATTCGATTCTGCTCGAAGCGTTTGTTGTTGTGCCGTCATCCAATCAGCTATGAGCGACCTTCGCCTCAGCGTTCTGGACCTGGTGGGCCTTAAGCCCGGAGAAGCAGCTTCGGAGGGCATTGCCCGCGCCGTTACGCTGGCGCAACATGCCGAGCAGCTTGGCTACCATCGCTTTCTGCTGGCCGAGCATCATTCCATCGCCGGTATTGCCAGCTCGGCTACACCGGTGCTGATCGGCCACATTGCAGGCGCGACAAAGTCCATCCGCGTGGGTTCGGCGGGTATCATGCTGCCCAATCATGCGCCCCTGGTGATTGCCGAGCAGTTCGGTACGCTGGACGCGATTTATCCCGGACGCATTGATCTTGGGCTGGGCCGTGCGCCGGGCGGCGACTTCCACACGATGCGCGCCCTGCGCCGTGACAACCACCAGACGGGTGACGATTTTCCAGCTCTGCTGGAAGAGTTGCGCACCTACCTTGGCGATCCGAAGCCGGGACAGGTGGTTCATGCCTTTCCGGGGGAGGGCAGCCGTCTTCCCATCCTGATGCTTGGCTCTTCGGCCTTTGGAGCGCAGCTTGCCGCGATGCTGGGTCTGCCGTATGCCTTTGCCGCGCACTTTGCCCCGGAGTACCTGTACACCGCGGCAAAGCTGTATCACGAGAACTTCCGCCCCGGCGTGCTGCGCGAGCCGTACATGATGGTAGGTGTCCAGGTCATTGCCGCCCAGACGGATGCCGAGGCGCAGAGGCTGTTCACCACGCCGCTGCAGCGGTTTCTGCGGCTGATCCGCAACCAGCCGGTGGAACTGCTGCCGCCGGTGGATTCGATGGACGGTCTGTGGGCCGACTACGAACGGGAGGCCGTGATGAGCAAGCTAGGGGCGGCCATCGTCGGCAGCCCGGAGACGGTCCGTGCAGGCATTGAGAAGTTGGCGAAGGAGACGGGCGCGAAAGAGATCATCGCCGTGACCGACACCTACAGCTTCACCGACCGCGTGCGCAGCTACGAACTGTTGGCCGAGGCTGTGAAACCGGTGACAGCATAGCCTGAGTTCGACAGGGTATCGTGGAGGGGAGCATGACAGCGACCCTCAAGCAGCAGGCGCGCGAGATCTTCGCGCGGACCCTCAACGGCGTTTCTCTTGAAAAGCACCTGGCGCGGCAGTTGCAGTGCAGGGACGGTGTGTTGCATGCAGGCGAGCATCGCTTTCCCCTGGTGGCCTATCGTCGCGCGGTAGTCGTCGCTGTGGGCAAGGCGGCAGTGCCGATGGCCCTGCACGCGGTCAGGACCCTGGGCGGACAACTGCCTCTCCATGGACTTGTGGTCGCTCCGCAGGCGACAGACACTCCGCCCGAGCTGGAGTTCCTGCGTGGATCGCATCCGTTGCCGGATGAGACCTCGTTTTGCGCCGGGCAGCGCGCGCTGGAACTGGCGCGGAGTGCGGACAGCCACACGCTGGTGCTGTGGCTGGTCAGCGGCGGAGCCTCTGCCATGCTGGAGCAGCCGCTGATGCCTGAGATTTCGACGGACGAGATGGTGGCCTTCCACCGTGCGTTGGTGCACTCCGGATGGAACATCGGCGAGATGAACGCGCTGCGCAAGCATGTCTCCGCGGTGAAGGGCGGACGGCTGGCCGTAGCTGCGTCGCAGGCTGCGACGCAGGTGACGCTGCTGGTCAGCGATGTGCCCGAGGGCAGGCAGGATGTGATTGCCTCCGGCCCCACGCTGCCGGATGCGAGCACGATTGCGGAATGCCGTGTGCTGCTGGCGAAGGTGAGAAACGCTCTGCCTGCGGGTATCGTGAGGCTGCTCGAAAGCGAGGAGTTGCCGGAGACGCCGAAGCCGGGTGATCCCGCTTTTGCGCGTGCCGTGGCGATGGAGGTGCTCTCCTCCGCGACGCTTTGCGAAGAGGCTGCCGCCGCTGCCCGAGAGCTTGGTTTTGAGACGGTGATCGACAACAGCTGCGATGAGTGGCGCTATGACAAGGCGGCGATGTACCTGCTCTACCGCCTGGCCCGCATTCGCCAGCCAGGAAAGCGGGTCGCCCTGATTTCGGCAGGAGAGGTCTCTGTTCCTGTCACGGGGGATGCCGGCGTTGGCGGCCGCAACCAGCACTTCGCGCTGTATGCCGCACATCTGATTGCCGGGATGCAGAACACGGCTGTTCTGAGTGCAGGCAGTGACGGGGTTGACGGAAATAGCCCCGCCGCCGGTGCCGTGGTGGACACGGAAAGCTGGAGCCGCGCAGATCGTCCGGCTGCCGCGATGGAGCAGTTTGATTCGGGGAAGGTTTTTGCAGAGCTGGGGGATGCGATCACGACCGGACCGACGGGGAACAATCTGCGGGATCTGCGAGTGTTTCTGGCCGAGGACTAAGCCCCGGCCAGAGGTCAGATCAGCATGGATACGATCGCGGCCGAGATCAGGTTGGCCATGGTTCCGGCCAGCATGGCGCGCAGGCCGAGGCGGGCCAGGTCATTGCGGCGGCCGGGAACCAGAGCGCCGATGCCGCCGATCTGCATGCCGATGGAGCCGACGTTGGCAAAACCGCACAGAGCGAAGGTGGCAATGGAGAGCGACCGTGTGCTGATGCCGTGCGCCGCGGAGAGCGTTCCAAGGTTCTTATAGGCGATGAATTCGTTCAGGATAGCGCGGGTTCCCAGCAGGTCGCCGACGATGCGGGCCTCATGCAAGGGAATGCCGATGAGCCAGGCCACCGGGGCTCCGACGACGCCCAGCACCGCATTCAGCGAATGCGGGAAGGGAATGTTTCCATGTGCCCAGGCAAAGTTGGAGATGCCGAGCATGATGGCATTGAATAGCCCGACCAGCGCCAGAAAGCTGATGAGCATGATGGCCACGTTGAAGGCCAGTTGGCCGCCATCGATGGTGCCGCGTGCGATGGCGCCGATCAGGTTTTCCTTCTCTTGTCCGGGCTCGGTTTCGGGCATCACCACCTTGCCGGCGGTGGCCGGGATCTCGGTCTCCGGGACCAGCATCTTGCTCAGAAGGATGGTGCCTGGTGCGGTCATGATGACGGCAGAGAGCAGGTCCTGTGCGTGAATGCCGAAGGAGATATACGCCGCCATGATGCCGCCGGAGACGTGCGCCATGCCGGAGGTCATGATGGTCATCAGCTCCGACTGCGTGGCCCCGTTCAAAAACGGGCGGATGGTCAGAGGGGCCTCGGTCTGGCCCATGAAGATGCTGGCGGCGACGTTCATGCTCTCCGCGCCGCTGGTGCCCATCGAACGCTGCATCAGCCAGGCCATGCCCTTGATGACCCACTGCATGATGCCCAGGTGGTAGAGCACGGCGAAGAACGCCGAGACGAAGATGATGGTGGGCAGCACTGCGAAGGCGAAGATGTTGAGCGGGCTCTTGGGATCGCCCAGGGCACCGAAGACCATCGACGAGCCATCGGCCGCGTGGCCAAGGAAGCTGGTGATGAAGCCGGAGGTGGTCGCCAGAATCTGCTGCCCTACGGTCCACTTGATGACCAGGAAGGCGAACAGCAGTTGCAGGCCGAGGCCCCAGCCAACCGTACGCCAGCGAATCGCCTTGCGATTGGTGGAGAGAGCATAGGCAACAGCGAGAAGGACGATCAGTCCGAGAAGTCCAGTAAATCTGCCCAAGTAGTGGCTCTCCAAACGTAAGGTGATGTCGGGAGTGTACTGCGTACAGGGGGATAGGGAAAGCGGTAATCCGCCTATCGGCCTGCGCTGGATTGTGCTCAAAAACCAGAACTCTGGTGTTTGGCAGCTTCCATGTCACACTCTTCCGAACAACTGGGAGCAAAGCTGGAACCTTTTGCGGGGATAGCTTTGCCACACACAACACAACGCTTACAGAACAACTGGGAAAAATAACGCCAGATACTACCCATGAAACCTTCCATCACGGAGCAGCGGGGGTATTGCTCAATTTAGTTTTTTGGAATCTTGGCTGAAGTGTAGCAAACCGCGATGTGCGGAGTCCCCGTTACTTCCTGCAAAGAGGTAACCCGGTTTTCCTGTAAAAACCGGGTTCGTCCCTTCGAAGATGGAGTGGCTGGGAGTGTGGCAACGGAGGTCTATTGCATTACTAGGCAACGTCGGCGGCGGTGATGTGCTTCAGGACCAGCGGGCGAACATGCGGCTTGGTATCGCCGATCTCCATGGTCGCAAGCAGCATCCGGGCCGGTTCGTCGGCCTTGGCTGTACTTTCGGCAAAGATGGTCACCAGCGGAGCGCCTTCTTCCAAATAGTCGCCCAGCCTGGCGTGCATGGTCAGTCCGGCATGGGCGCTGACAGGGTCACCGGGCTTCTCGCGGCCTGCGCCAAGGCGCTGGATGGCCCAGCCAACCTGCGTGCAATCCATGCTGGAGAGATAGCCGCTGCGTTTTGCCGTCAGCGTACGTGTGACGGCGGGTTTGTGAAAAGCGGCGGGATCGTCGAAGACGCGGACATCGCCTCCGTGAGCTTCCACCATCTTCAGCCAGTGCTCGTAAGCCTTGCCGTTGTTGAGGACTTCATGGGCAATGGTCTCGGCCTCGGCCAATGTGGCAGCTTTGCCTCCGAGGAGGATCATCTGTGCCGCAAGGGCGATGGTCAGCTCGATCAGGTCCGCGCTGAACGGATGGCGGATGCCCTTCATGATGTCGACGCACTCCCACACCTCCACCCAGTTACCGCTGAACCGGCCCAGCGGCTGGTCGACGGTGGTGATGAGAGCGGCGGTGCGGGTTCCGGCAAGTTCTCCTGTTGAGACCATCAGCCGCGCCAGATGCTCGGATGCCTGCTCGGTCTTCATGAAGGCGCCCGAACCGGTCTTGACGTCCAGCACCAGCGCATTCAGGCCGGCGGCGAGTTTCTTGCTCATGATGGAGGCGCAGATCAGGTTGGGCGACTCGACCGTGCCGGTGTGGTCGCGCATGGCGTAGAGGATGCGGTCGGCGGGCACCAGGCGCTCGGTCTGACCGATCATGCTGCATCCAGCCTTGCGGATGACCTCTGCAAACTGCAGCATGGAAAGCTGCGTGTTGTAGCCGGGAATGGTTTCCAGCTTATCGAGGGTCCCGCCGGAGTGGCCCAGGGCGCGGCCGGAGATCATAGGGACGTTCAGCCCTGCAGCCGCAGCCATGGGAGCCAGCAGAAGCGATGTCTTGTCGCCGATGCCGCCAGTGGAGTGCTTGTCGACGTTGACCGCGCCGGGAGCCAGCGCGGCGTCGAAGACTTCGCCCGAGAAGCGCATGGCGGAGGTGAGGTACGCCAGCTCCGTGCTGGTAAGGCCGCGCTGGAAGACGGCCATCAGGAACGCGGCCAAGCGGGCGTCGGTCACGTTGCCTGCGACCACATCGGCGATGAAGCCTTCAATCTGCTCGCCGCTTAGTTCCTTGCCATCGCGCTTGGCGATGATGATGTCGATGGGATGGAGGTGATCAGCCATGAAAACTCAGGTCCTTCGCTTGCATCACGACAGCATACCCGCTCCCACGCGGTTAGTCGTGGGCGAGTTTGAAGCCGAAGGGAATCAGCGCAGATAACGGAGCGGAGGCCGCGACGCCATCCAGGCCGGGGAAGAAGATCCATGTCTCGGTGTCGCCAAACTCCAGCAGAGTCTGCCGGCAGGCGCCGCAGGGCATGCTGGCGGCACCGTTCAGGTTGGTGACGGAGACGGCGCGAATCTTGATCTCCGGCCCCTTGTGCGAGACGGCGGCGGAGATGGCCGACTGTTCGGCGCAGCAAGTCAGGCGATAGGAGGCGTTCTCCACATTGCAGCCAACATGGATAGAGCCATCGGTCAGCAGCACTGCCGCACCCACGCGGAACTTAGAGTAGGGCGAGTAGGAGTTGAGAGCGACGCGTCCGGCAAGCGTGTGCAACTGCTCAATCAGTTCGTGGCTCAGGCCGGAGGCGTGCGGTTTGGCAGGCGTCGACATAATGGAACACGATCATATCAAAGCCGTGAGTGGCATTTGTTGGGCCCCGGGAAGACGGGCTCGTCATTCCTTCTCAGACGGCATCTAATAGAGACAACGCATGGCCCGCTCGAAGAAATCTGCCTCCGGCAACGCACCTGGAAAAGACGATGTGCTGTATCTGTTTCATCCGGTCACGGCGGCATGGTTCCGCGCTGTGTTCGACGGTCCTACGCCACCGCAGGTGGAGGGCTGGCCATCCATTGCACGTGGTGAGTCGACACTGATTCTTGCACCCACCGGCACTGGCAAAACGTTGACCGCCTTTCTGTGGTGCCTGGACAGGCTGATGCTGCGCACGCCGCCGGCAGAGCAGGGAACCGGTGTGAAGGTGCTGTACCTTTCTCCGCTCAAGGCGCTGGCCGTGGACGTGGAGCGCAATTTGAATTCTCCGCTCGCCGGCATCGCCAACCAGGCGCGGCAGATGGGCGTGGACTTCTACGAGCCCGTGATCAGCGTCCGCACGGGTGACACCCCGCAGCAACAACGCGCCCGCTTTCGCCGCCATCCCGGCGACATCCTGATCACAACGCCGGAGTCGTTGTACCTGCTGCTGACGAGCGAGGCCGGCGAGGCCCTGCGTTCGGTGGAGACGGTCATCATCGATGAGATTCACGCGCTGGTGCCCACCAAGCGCGGGGCGCACATGGCGCTATCATTGGAGCGGCTGGAGGCTTTATGTGGACGCAGGTTGCAGCGCATCGGCCTGAGTGCAACGCAACGCCCGTTGGAAGAGGTGGCGCGGTTCCTGGGCGGGACCGAGGAGCCGTTGCGAGGTGGGAGTTCTGAGTTGCGAGTGGGAAAAGCAGGTCCTTCGGCTGCGCCTCAGGATGACAACGACGAATTCGATGGCGAACTAGACAACCAGCCATCCAGCCAACCAGCCAACGCCTTCCGTCCCGTCACTATCGTCAACGCGGGGGCGCGCAAGCGGCTGGAGCTTCGCGTGGAAGTGCCGGTTGAGGATATGGCCCGGTTGGGAGAGATCGACGATCTGCCCAGTGGTCCGGCATCGCAGGGGCCGAAGCGGACGAGCATCTGGCAGTCGATTCATCCGCGCCTGCTGGAGATCATCCGTCAGCATGAGTCGACGATTCTGTTTGTAAATGCGCGCCGCATTGCGGAGCGGCTCGCAGGCGCCATCAACGAGCTTGCGGGTGAATCCGTTGCACGCGCGCACCATGGAAGCCTTGCGGCTTCGCAGCGCAGCGAGATTGAAGAGATGTTGAAGGCGGGCAAGCTGAAGGCGCTGGTTGCAACGTCTTCGCTGGAGCTTGGCATCGATATGGGCGCGGTCGATCTGGTGATCCAGATTGAAGCTCCTCCCTCGGTGGCCAGCGGGCTGCAACGCATTGGCCGCGCCGGGCACACGGTGGGAGCTCCGTCGAAGGGTGTGATCTTTCCGAAGTATCGTGCTGATCTTGTCGCGTGTGCTGCTGTGACGCGTGCCATGCACGAGGGCCATGTGGAGTCGACGCGCTTTCTGCGCAATCCCCTGGACGTGCTGGCGCAGCAGATCGTCGCCATCGTTGCGCAGCCGCCAAGGGAGAGGGAATCGGGAGCAGGGAACAGGGAACAGAAGGACCCGCCAGCAATTCACTATGACGCGCTGTATGCGCTGATTCGCGGGTGTGCGAACTTTGCTTCGCTCTCGCGAGCCAGCTTTGATGGCGTGCTGGATATGCTCAGCGGGCGCTATCCCTCGGATGAGTTCGCCGAGCTACGCCCGCGCCTGACATGGGACCGTACCACCAACTGGCTTACACCGCGCGAAGGCGTGAAGCGCATTGCCATTCTGAATGCGGGGACGATTCCTGATCGTGGTCTATATGGTGTCTTCCTCTCGGGCGAACGCGCCAAGCCGATCCGCGTGGGCGAACTGGATGAGGAGATGGTCTTTGAGTCGCGAACCGGCGACACCTTTGTGCTGGGCGCTTCCACCTGGCGCATCGATGAGATCACGCATGACCGCGTGCTTGTCTCACCGGCACCGGGCGAGCCAGGCAAGATGCCTTTCTGGCACGGCGACCAGGCCGGCCGGCCGCTGGAGTTTGGCCGGCGCATCGGTCAGCTGATCCGCGAACTGCGCGATACGCCACGGCAGGTGGCCATCAACCGGCTTACGCGGGAGCATGATCTGGACCCCATGGCAGCGGAGAATGTGCTGCGCTACCTGGCTGACCAGGAGATAGCCACGCGCGTTGTTCCGGATGACCGCAACGTGGTGATCGAACGTGTCCGCGATGAACTGGGCGACTGGCGAGTCTGTGTGCTCACGCCCTTTGGTTCGCGCATTCACGCTCCGTGGGCCATGGCGGCGACGGCGAAGATCAAGGCCGCAGGCGGGCCAGATGTGGAGACCATGTGGAGCGAGGACGGCTTCGTCCTGCGTTTTCCGGAGACGGACGAGCCGCCTGCCATTGAACAGCTTCTGCCGGAGCCGCAGGAGGCGGTCGATCTGGTGATGCGGCAGCTTGGCTCGACTGCGTTGTTCGCGGCAAAGTTTCGTGAAGCAGCGGCCCGTGCCTTGTTGTTGCCGCGACGGCGCGCCGATGGCCGTGCTCCGCTGTGGCAGCAGAGAAAGCGCGCGTATGACCTGCTGGCCGTGGCGTCGCGTTACAGCGAGTTCCCTATGCTGCTGGAGGCCTATCGCGAGTGCCTGCGCGATGTCTTTGACCTGCCTGCGCTGCGCGAGATTCTTACGCTGGTCAGCCGTCGCGATCTACGCGTGCATACTGTGGACTCGCGCACTCCTTCGCCCTTTGCCTCGGCGCTGTTGTTCAGCTACGTGGCCAACTATATCTACGACGGGGACGCTCCTCTGGCCGAGCGACGCGCGCAGGCGCTGAGCATTGACCAGGACCAGCTTCGCGAGCTGATGGGCGATGCCGACCTGAGGGAGCTTCTGGATGCGGCGGCTATCTCTGAAACAGAAGATCAGTTGCAGCTTCGTGCCGAAGGCTACCGCGCGCGCAATGCCGATGGAGTGCACGATCTTCTGTTGCGCCTGGGCGATCTTCGTCCGGCGGAGTTGCTGGAACGGGTTGTCTCGCCCGAGGTGGCGCTTGCCGTGGACCGTTTGAAGAAGTCGCGTCGCGTGCTGGAGATCGGCCTTGAAGGCGACAAGCGTTTGATTGCGGTGGAGGATGCCGGACGCTATCGCGATGCTCTTGGTATTCCACTGCCGCCGGGGTTGCCGTCGGCGTTTCTTGAGAAGACGCAGGATGCCTTGCTGGACCTTGTCCGCCGCTACGCGCGCACGCATGGGCCGTTCACTACGCCCGAAGCCGCAAAGCGTTTTGCCTTGCCGGAGCCGCTGGTGGAAGCGACATTGCAGCGGCTGGTGCAGGCGGGCCGCGTGGTCGAAGGCGGCTTCCGTCCGGAGGGATCGCACCGCGAGTGGTGCGATGTGGAGGTGCTGCGCACCATCCGTCGCAAATCGCTGGCGAAGCTGCGCCGCGAGGTGGAGCCGGTGGAGCAACGTACGCTCGCACGGTTCT
Organism: Terriglobus tenax; assembly: GCF_025685395.1. Taxonomy (NCBI): domain Bacteria; kingdom Pseudomonadati; phylum Acidobacteriota; class Terriglobia; order Terriglobales; family Acidobacteriaceae; genus Terriglobus; species Terriglobus tenax. Next base: position 2,883,230 of record NZ_JAGSYA010000004.1, read on the forward strand.
TCACGCAGTGGCAGGGAGTGGTTACACCGAGGCGCGGGCTGGATGCCGTGCTGGACGCCGTGGAAAACCTGCAGGGCGCGCCGGTCCCTGCATCGCTGCTTGAGAGCGAGATCCTTCCCGCGCGCATCGGCACCTACAAGCCCGCCGACCTGGATACGCTCATCGCCGCAGGCGAGGTCATCTGGACCGGTCTGGAGCCGCTGGGCGAGCGCGATGGCCGCCTCGGACTTTTCCTTTCGGACAAGCTGCCGCTGCTGTGGATGCCGCGTCCGCTGCCGGAGCTGACGGAGAAGGAGAAGCTTGTCGTCGACCTCCTGCAACAGCGTGGCGCGACCTTCTTTGCGCAACTGCTCGAAGGCACGGGAGGCGGATATCCCGGTGATCTGCTGGAGGCGCTGTGGTCGCTCGTCTGGAAGGGGCTGGTGACCAACGATTCGCTGCATGCCTTGCGGGCGTATATCGAGAGACCCACGACCACGCGTCAGCCTGCGCGACGGGTGCATAACCAGCAGGCCGGCTTCCGATCGCGAAGGACGACTCCGCCGACAGGTCAGGGCCGGTGGGCGTTGAATGCGATTGCCTTTGCGGACCAGGCGGCGCGCGCGACATCGTGGAGCCACGCCATCGCGCAGCAGTTGCTGGCGCGCTACGGCATCGTCTTCCGCGAGACGGCCCACGCGGAGAACCTGCCCGGTGGCTTCAGTGCGGTGTATGACGTGCTGAAGGCGATGGAGGAGTCTGGCAAGATTCGCCGCGGCTACTTTGCGGCCGATCTCGGCGCTGTGCAGTTCGCTTTGCCCGCCGCGCTGGACCTGCTGCGGACGCTGCGCAACAAGGTGCAGCACGACGAGCCGGAGATGCTGCTTCTAGCGGCGACCGACCCGGCGAATCCTTATGGCACACTGCTGCGCTGGCCCGCCGCGCCCGATGCGTCGAGTACGCTGACACGCTCCGTCGGCGCGCGTGTGGTGCTGTGCGATGGCTCGCTGGCCGCGTACCTGCGCCGCGGCAACCCGAGCATCCAGGTCTTTTTGCCGGAAGAAGAACCGGCCCGCTCGCAGACCGCGCAACAAATCGCGCAGTTCTTTGCGGAGGTCGTGGGCCGCAGGGAAGAGGGCGACGAGAACCGCTCGCGTGCCGGGATGTTGATCGCTATGGTCAACGGTGTTCCTGTTGCGGAAAGCGTAATGGCGAAGGTATTGCTGGAAGCGGGGTTTGTAGCTGCGCCGATGGGGTTCAATCTGCGGAGGCAGCTTTCGCAAGTGCAGCGGGCAATCAGCCAACCATCCACCTAGCCAACCATCCAACCAGACAATGCCTGAAGGCGACACAATCTTCCGCTCAGCCCGCGCTCTTGCAAAAGCCCTCACCGGGAAGGCGGTCATACGCTTTGAGACCGCACTTGCTCCGCTGCAGCGTGTGCAGGACGACACGCCAATCACCGGCCGCATGGTCGAAAAGGTGGAATCGCGTGGCAAGTGGTTGTTGATGTACCTCTCCGGTGACCTGATTCTTGTTACGCACATGATGATGTCCGGCTCCTGGCATATCTATCGCACCGGAGAGAAGTGGTGGCTTCCGCGCAAGGCGATGCGCGTGGTGATTGGTGTGGATGGCTTTGAGGCTGTCGCGTTCAACGTTCCGGTAGCGGAGTTCCATACCGCCCGCTCGCTGGCGCGGCACAGTGCGATTCCGCAACTTGGCCCCGATCTCCTTGACTCATCCTTTACACCGCAGACCGGGCAGCAACGTCTTGCCGAACGCGCTGTTTCCCACCCGGAAGACGAGGTCGCCGTTGTTCTGCTGAACCAGCGGGTGATGGCGGGGCTGGGGAATGTCTACAAGTCCGAGGTCTGCTTCACTGCGGGTGTCCATCCCTTCCGCCGCATGGACACGCTGACCGAAGGGGAGATGCTTGCCCTTGCCGACCATGCCCAGCGCTACATGCAGACCAACGTGCGGGATGGCTCCGGCGACGGAATCGTAACCTACACCGGCAGCCGCCGCACCACGCACCGCGCCGACCAGGAGGAGCGTCTGTGGGTCTACGGCAGGGCGGGAGAGGCCTGCCGCCGCTGCGGAACAACCATTCTGAGCCGCAAGCAGGGTGTGCAGGCACGCTCCACATATTGGTGCCCGAACTGCCAGCCCTGGAAGGGAAGCGAGGTGGAACCGGAGGGCTGGGCGGTGAAGAAGCTCTCGCGCCGGACCAGTTGTTAAGGGGCAAACTGAGCGATTCAGCGGGATTCAGGCATTCTTCGGTCGCTCATTCAACCCTTCTTCGTTTTCATTCAACTATTCAATTATTCAATCATTCATCTTGCCTCTGCTCTGCGATACGATTAGGACATTCGGGCTACAGTCTTTGGTTTCCGCGTGGGGGATTCGTCCATTCACGTGGATGCTGTTCTCTATCTCCAAGGTCGTCGCAACTAAAGGAGTGTCTAATCCCATGGGTATCACACGGCGCGATTTCCTTACGCGCGTAGGGCAGGCTGGCGGTTTCAGTGCTGCAGTTGTCACCATGCAAGCTCTCGGCCTGATGCCGATGAAAGAAGTTGAGGCAGAGGCGGTCAAGGCTACCTCCGGAGCCGGCAAGGGCGTCAGCATTGTCGTTCTGGGTGGCGGTGTGGCCGGTCTGGTTACCGCGTATGAGGCCCGCAAGCTTGGATACAAGGTCACCGTTCTGGAAGCCCGTGGCCGCGCCGGTGGCCGTGCTTACTCGGCCCGTGGCGGGGATGTGATCGAATTCGTGGACGGCACCAAGCAGAATGTGACCTGGTCGCCTGGCCTGTACTGGAACATGGGTCCCGCCCGTATTCCGTCGGTACATGGCACCATCCTGAGCTACGTTCGTGAGCTGAAGGTTCCCATGGAGGTTTGCGTCAACACCTCCCGCTCTACCCTGCTGCAGAATGACAAGGTGAACGGCGGCAAGCCCTACACGCAGCGCAAGGTCATCAACGACACCCGCGGCGAAGTGGCCGAGCTGCTGACCAAGGCCCTGAACGGCGGCGCCCTGGACTCTGAGCTGACCAAGCAGGATCGCGAGCGCCTGGCCGACATCATGCACCTGTGGGGACCGCTGGACGGCAAGAACAAGTACACCGGTTCTGACCGTGCTGACATCACGCAGTATCCTGGCGCCGGCCCGCAGGACATGATCATCAACCGTCAGCCGATTACGATGCACGACCTTCTGGACGGCAACTTCTGGAACGCCGAGCTGTACGAAGAGGCATGGGACTGGCAGGCAACGATGTTCCAGCCGGTCAACGGCATGCAGCAGATCTCCAATGCCCTGGCCAAGTCGCTCGGACCGCTGATCGTCAAGTACAACTCGCCTGTCTCGGAGATCCTGAAGACCGAGAAGGGTGTGAAGGTTGCTTATGAGACGGCAGGCGTCAAGCACACCATTGAGGCAGACTATTGCGTCTGCGCCATGCCTCTGACGATCCTGAACAAGATCAAAGCTGACCTGTCGCCCGCGGTAAAGGCCGCGGTCGCCCGTGGCGCCGACTCCTACCGCGGTTCGTACAAGGTGCCGTGGGAAGCAACGACCCGCTTCTGGGAGAAGGACTACAACATCTACGGCGGCCTGAGCTTCCTGGCCAAGGGACCGCAGCCGATCTGGTATCCGTCGAACGGCATGTTCAGCGAAGGCCCGGCCATGATCTGCGCCGGCTACCAGGACGAGACGATCGACGGCTTCAACAAGCTGAGCCTGCAGGAGAAGTTCGAGTCCTCGCGCCTGTCGATTGAGAAGATGCACCCCGGCGGCGGCAAGCTGGTCTCCAAGCCGGTTTTCAACGGCTGGAAGCATGTGAAGTGGAATGAGGGTTCGTGGATCGGCGCCATCACCAAGGCCGACTACGCCACCATTACGCAGAACGACGGCGCAATCTACTTTGCCGGTGACCACACCTCGCACGTGGTGGGCTGGCAGGAAGGCGCCGCAGCCAGCGGACGCCGCGCCATCCAGATGATCAGCGACCATGTGAAGTCTGCCCGCCTCGGCGGCAAGCTCTCCAGCACGGTTACTGCCTAAACGAAACACAGGGGGCGGGCCTTCACGGCTCGCCCTTGTATTTTGGTACTGATGTATCAGGAGATTTCCATGAAGAAGATGTTCCTCGCTCTCGCCCTGACCGCCGCTGCCGCAACCGCCACTCATGCGCAGACCCCTGTGAAGCACATCCAGGACGACAAGGGCTTTATCGCCACCGGCGTCTGGGCCGGCGACACGCTGTACCTCTCCGGCCAGTTGCCTTCGCCCGTAACCCCGGCCGACCCGGCCAAGGGCACCCCGGCTGACTACGGCGACATGAAGACCCAGGCCGCCAGCGTCCTGGCCAAGATCGACGGCCTTCTGAAGGCCCAGGGCCTGACCACGGGTGACGTGGTGAAGGCGACCGTCTTCCTGGCTGCCAACCCGAAGACCGGCAAGCTGGAGTTCGCGGAAATGAATGGCGAGTTCTCCAAGTACTTCGGCACCAAGGATCAGCCGAACAAGCCGGCCCGCTCGGCTGTGCAGGTAGCTGCCCTGGTGGCTCCCGGTGCTCTGCTTGAGATCGAAGTGATTGCTGTGAAGAGCAAGAAGTAAGCTCTGCCCAGAAACGGAAAAGGCCGGCGTAAGCCGGCCTTTTGCTGTCTGAGGGGAAATTAGAGGCCTTCGATCTCCAGGAGGCGTTTCTTGCGGTCGACACCCCAGCGATAGCCAGTGAGCTTGCCGTTGCTGCCCACGACGCGATGGCAGGGGACGGCGAGCGCCACGGGGTTCGTGGCGCAGGCACGGGCCACGGCGCGGGTGGCGGTGGGCTGGCCCAGAGACTCGGCCACCTCGGCATAGCTGCGGGTTTCGCCACGAGGAATCTCGCGCAGGGCCTTCCAGACGCGCTGCTGGAAGACGGTGGCTCGCAGGTCCAGCGGCAGGTCCAGCTCATGCGGAGCCGATCGCAACTGCGCCAGCACGAAACGGACGCCCTGGGTCAGCAGCGGGTCGTCTTCGGCGGACTCAATCGCGGCGTGCGGGAAGCGGGAGCGCAGATCAGTCTCCACCTGGTACAAGGAGTCGCCAAAGGCGATAGAGCAGATGCCTTTGTGTGTCGCTGCGACAAGCACGAGGCCCAGGGAGCACTCGCTGGTGGTGAAGCGGATGGCGAGTCCTTCGGCTCCGCGGCGCGCCTCGCCGGGCGTCATACCAAGAGCGCTGGCGGCCTCATACATGCGGCTGGGGGAGGAGAATCCGGCCTCGTAGATGGCGTCGGTCACGCGGTTCTTCGGCAGCTGCGAGCGCAGGCGATCCAGCTTGCGGGCGGCGGCGAACTCCTTCGGCGTGACGCCGAGGATGCGCTTGAAGTTCTTCTGCAGGGCAAAGGTGCTGGTGCCGGTCAGACGAGCCAGGTGGTCCAGGGTGACGGTCTGTCCGCTGTGCGCGGTCAGGTATTCGGCGGCGCGGGTTACTGGGGTGAGAAAGCGGTCGAGCAGTGGCTCGTCTGGCCTGCAGCGTTTGCAGGCGCGGAATCCGGCTGCGATGGCTTCGGCTGGCGTGGCAAAGAAGTCGACCTGCGCGCGCGAGGGGCGGCGGCTGGGGCATGAGGGGCGGCAAAAGATGCCGGTGGACTTGACGCTGTAGAAAAATGGCGCGGCGGGGTCACGGTCCAGCACCTGCTGCCAGCGGGTGTCGGGTACGGCGGCCGGGATGGAGGGGCGGAATGCCATGGCAAGGTTCATAGGCAGTATCGTGCAACGGAGCGGCAGGTGGCCACACCCCGTTTCTTGCCGTCAAAGTTTGGCATCTAAGTCCGGAGTATGAGCCGTCGATTTGTACTCGGATTGCTGCTGGGCTGTGCCATGGTCTCCTCCGCCGTGGCGCAGCAGGATGAGGTGGTGCGTGTGGACGCACACGCGGAGGCGAAGCCTTTTCCCCACTTCTGGGAGCAGATGTTCGGCTCCGGCCGGGCGGTGCTGGCGTTGCGGCAAAGTTATCGTGACGACCTGGCTGCGGTGCATGCGGTTACAGGTGTGCAGTACCTGCGCTTCCACGCCATTCTGCATGACGAGCTGGGTGTCTACAACGAGGATGAGCACGGCAACCCGGTCTACAACTTCAACTACATTGACCAGATCTACGACGGCCTTCTGGCGCAGGGCGTCAAGCCGGTGGTGGAGCTGAGCTTCATGCCGAAGAAGCTCGCCTTCAATCCGGATGCACTGCATCCGTTCTGGTACAAGCAGAATGTCTCGCCGCCCAAGGATATGAAGCGGTGGAACGACCTGATCTCGGCGCTGGCGAGGCACCTGGTGCAGCGTTACGGAACGGAAGAGGTAGCGCAGTGGTACTTCGAGGTGTGGAACGAGCCGAACATCGACTTCTGGGGAGGCGTTCCGCGTGACGAAACCTACTTTGACCTGTATGCCAACACGGCGCGGTCGCTGAAGGCGGCGAGCCCGCGTCTGCGCGTGGGCGGTCCGGCCACCGCGGCGGCTGCGTGGGTGCCGGAGTTCCTGGCCTTCTGCGCACAGAACAAGGTGCCGGTGGATTTTGTTTCCACCCATGGATATGCGGACGAGCCGGTGAAGCGGTTGCTGGGAACGGACGAGGTGATTGCACCGGAGGACCGTGTGGCCGCGGCGATTGCGAAGGTGCGGCGCGAGATTGATGCTTCGGCAGCACCTCACCTGCCGCTCCTGTGGACGGAGTGGAATGTCTATCCTGCCCGCGATGCGCGGGAGACGCCGTATGTCGGTCCTGCACTGGCGAATACCATTCGCGAGGCCGATGGCAAGGTGGACTATCTTTCCTTCTGGACCTTCTCCGAGGTCTTCGAAGAGGGTGGCCCGGCGCGGGCTCCGTTTACGCAGTTCGGTATCCGGGCCATGGGCGGCATCAACAAGCCTGCGTTTTATGACTTCGCCCTGTTGCACCAGTTGGGCGAGCAGAGAATCTCGAACAGTTCGAAGCACGCCATCGTTACCAGGCTGGCGGACGGTAGCCTGGCGATTGTGGTGTGGAACCTGGTCGATCCCGAGGCGAAGCCGGTGAGCCGCGCTGTGACGCTGCAGGTGGAAGGCGTTCCCGCAAACGCCGAGGTCACGGTGCAGCGCGTGGATGAGGCACACGGCAACGTGGGTCCTTTTTACAAGGCCATGGGCAGCCCGGTAAGTCCCACGCCAGCGCAGGCAGGGGAGCTGAACCGCAAAACGGCGTTGGGTGAGCCGGAGCGCACGAAGCTCACCCAGGGCGTCGTCCATCTGCAGCTTGCGCCAAATGCGTTGCTGTTGGTGAAGATTGCGGCAGAGAAGCATCCTGCTTCGCGGTAAACGGGTCTAAGCTGGCAGAGCCTCAGGATTCGTCCTGAACCTTACCCCTGATCGAAGAGGAAGCATGGCGACTGCCGCAGCGACGGTAGACCAATCTGGTGCTGTGACCAAGGGTGTGAACCCGTGGCTGATTGCTGCGTCGGTCATGCTGGCCACCTTCATGGAGGTGCTGGACACCTCGATTGCGGCGGTGGCGCTGCCGTATATCGCCGGCTCGCTGTCGGCCTCGAACGACGAGGCCACATGGGTGCTGACCAGCTACCTGGTGTCGAACGCCATCGTTCTGCCGGCGTCGAACTGGTGCAGCCTGCGCTTCGGCCGCAAGCGCTTTCTGATGAGCTGCGTGGGCATCTTCACCATTGCCAGTTTCTTCTGCGGAGCCGCCCCGACACTGCCGCTGATGCTGCTGGCTCGCGTCGTCCAGGGTGCGGGCGGTGGCGCACTGCAGCCGCTGTCGCAGGCCATTCTGCTGGAGAGCTTTCCGCCCGCAAAGCGCGGCGCGGCCATGGCGGTTTTCGCGCTGGGCGTGGTGGTGGCCCCGGTTATCGGGCCAACGCTGGGCGGCTGGCTGACGGATACCTATTCCTGGCGCTACGCCTTTTACATCAACATTCCGGTGGGCCTGCTGGCACTGTTCATGATCGGCCGGTTTGTGAACGATCCGCCGTACATTGCGAAGGCGCGTGTGCCGCGCTTTGACAGGATCGGCTTCGGCACGCTGGTGGTATGGACCGGCTGCCTGCAGGTGATCCTGGACAAGGGACAGGAGGATGACTGGTTTGGAGCTATCTGGCTGCGCTGGGCAACGCTGTTCCTGGTGACGGCGCTGGCGTGGTTTCTCGTTCACTCGTGGCGGTCAAAGGATTCGCTGGTGGACCTGCAGATTCTCAGGAACCGGAACTTCGCCGTGGGCAGTGTGCTGATCCTGCTTTTCGGCATGGCGATCTATTCCACCGTAACGGTGCTGCCGCTCTTCTACCAGGAGCTGCTTGGCTACACGGCATTTACGGCCGGGCTTGTTGTGGCTCCGCGCGGCCTGGGAGCCATCCTGGGGTCATTTGTCATCGGCCGTATCTCCTCGAAGATCGACAACCGCATCCTGCTCACGCTCGGCTTCCTGGTATTCGGCCTGACGACGCTCTACTTCGGCAACATCACGCTGGATGTTTCTCCGACGACGCTGTTCTGGCCCATCGTCATCACAGGCATCGCTCTGGCGTTTGTCTTTGTGCCCATCAGCACCATGGCCTATGGAACGCTGCGCAATGACCAGATCGGCAATGCGTCGGGGCTGTTCAACCTGATGCGCAACGTCGGCGGCTCGATTGGGATTTCAATTGCGCAGACGCTGCTGGTGCGCCGCGCCGCGCTGCATCAGAACGAGATCATCAACTTTGTCCCCATTACCGGGGCGGAGTTCCAGCAGGCCGTACAGGCAACACGCGAGGCCCTGACGCACTCCTTCCTTGGCCCGGCGAATGCGCCTGCGGGAGCGAATGTGCAGCTCTATCAACAGCTCATACGACAGGCAATGTACTGGTCGTTTGTGGATGTCTTCCGGCTGTTGTCGCTGCTCTGCATCGTGTGCGTGGTGATCGTCTGGTTCTTCCAAAAGGTAAAGGGCAAGGGGCCGCCGGCCGGAGCGCACTAGAATGTTGGCCATGACTCCGGCGGACTTTCGCAGAATCGCGATCGCACTGCCTGGTGTGGAGGAAAGCTCCCACATGGGGGCAGCGGACTTCCGCGTGGGTGGCCGCATCTTCGCAACGCTGGCGCATGAGGCCAAAGGCTACGGCAACCTGATGCTTACCCCGGAGACGCAGCAGCCGCTGGTGGAAGAGCTGCCGGAGATTTTTCTGCCGGTCGCGGGCGGATGGGGGCGCAACGGAGCGACGCACATCGTGCTGTCGGCTGCAACCGAAGACCAGCTTCGCGGGGCGTTGAAAACGGCACACCGTCTGCGTGTGGAGAAGAACAGCAAGACGGGAAAGAAGCGCTAGCTACTCGTCGTCCAGCGAGACCTTGGCTTTGCCGTCTGAGAGAGAGGTGGCCATGAACTGCGGTTGTTTGCGTGGCTTCTTCACCGGTTTTGGCTCGTCTTTCGGGTCAAGCCGGTAGACGATCAGAAGGTTGCGCTCCGGGTCGTCGAGAGCGGGGTATTCGGCCACGCGGGTCAGCTTATAGAGCGGCGCGAGGGCGTCCATCTTGTCGTCTTCGACGATATTCCAGGCAATGAACCACCCCGGTTTGTAGGCGGCTACGCGCTTGTCCAGGTCCATGGTGCCGAAGTCGTCGCAGATGGCCGGAAGGCCGGTCATCAGGGCGAGGTTGGAGCCGGAGATGGAGAGTACCAGGTGGTTGCCACGCGGATCGGCGTCAATCGTCGACCGGATACGCTTGGCGGCGTTCAGGTAGGTGTACTCCGGCGTACGGACGTAGTGCAGCGTCTCCATGCCGGCACGGATGGTTACGACGGCCAGGGCTGCTGCCGCGGCGCCGCGCACCCAGGCACGGTCCTCTGAAAGCAGCGTCAGCGAGATGGCCAGAAGAATAGTGAGCGGAACCGCAACCACCAGGTAATACCGTGGCTGCAGGTTGTTGTGGTACGCCAGGAAGAAGAAGTATCCGGCGACCCACAGCAGCAGCGAGATATAGAGCGGGTTTCGCCATGCCTTGCGATGGGTCAGTACGACGGCGGCGATGGCGACGGCAACCAGAAGGTAGGAGATGCGCCCCATCCACATGCCATCGCGGAAGGTATTGGCGATGACCTTCCAGAGGGGTTCTTTCTGGAAGCTGGTGTACTGGTTGGCACTGAACAGGTAGCGGTAGTCGGCCAGGTAGTGGGGCCGGACAAAGATGAGGAAGTAGCTTGCCCAGAGGGTTGCGGAGATGGCTCCGGCCGGAAGGGCAAAGCGCAGCGCGGAGCGCCAGCGGTAGCCGGATTGGGCAAAAATCATCCAGAAGATAGCCGGCAGGAGGAAGACGGCCGTGGTCTTGGTGAGCACCATCAGCGGCATGATGATGCCGAGTGTGATGGTGGGCAGCCAGCGGGGGAGTCCTTTCGCCTGGGGGGAAAGGAACGATCCGGCATAAAGGCCGAGCAACGTCAGCAGAATCAGCAGGGGCTCCAGGATCGCCAGCCGGCTGAAGGCATAGATGAACGGGCTGACCGCGAGCAGCAGAACGGCGATGGCCGGAACCAGCGATCCCTGGCGCATACGGCGCAGCAGCAGGTAGGTCACGATCAGGATGGCGCCGAAGACGCCTACGGCGAGTCCGCGAGCGGTGCCCAGGCTGACGCCAAAGATGGAGAAGACGCCTGCTTCCAGAAGGGGCCAGACAGGCAGGGCCACGGCCGGGTTGAAGTCTCCGGAGACATACCAGTTGCCCCGCAGAAAATAGCGGATGGCTGCGTCGCCATACCAGCCTTCATCGGTGTACTTCGCCCAGTCCATCCACGGGGAATGGTTGGGGAAGTCCGCGTTCAGGTGGACGGCGTGCAGGGCGAAGAAGACCGCTGCCAGCGCCAGGATCGCCCATCGAACTCCACGATAATTTCCGTTCACGAGTGCGATTTTAGTGGATTGCCTTGGCAATCCACATTCCTGTTTCAAGGATCAGCGTATACGCAGCGGCTCGCGTCGTGAAATGGCGGCGGAGGTAAGCGCGGTCAAAGGCGCCCAGGAAGACAATCAGCAGTAGTGGATCGTAATACCGCTGGAAGCTGACGCGGATCATGATGGCTGAGCCAATGAGCAGCACCATCAGAGCGCGCGACTGCCAGTTGACCTGCCGGAAGAGGTGCGATGCGACAGCGGCTCCGGCGATGACCAGCAGGCTGTACAGGAACGGCTCCGCCTTCCCCGTAAAGTCGAGCATCTTGATGATGATGCCGCTGACAATGAGTTCGCCTCCGGTATAGAAGGGCGAAGGTGTGGTCAGCAGCTTGAGAAGCAGAAACAGCAGGCCAAACGAGAGGTCAGGGACCCAGGATCCGCGGGAGCGGAAGTACGCGGAGACCGCATGCGGCTGGGCGGCAAGGAAAGGAATCGCGGCAAAAAGAATGGAAAAGAAGATAAAGGCGACGCCTTCCAGCGCCAGCCCTTCATGGTGCTGCTGAAAACGCGGGGGCGTAAGCCCATGCCACAGCCGGAACAACGCCACGGCGGGAATCATGAGGGGGACGAAGATCAGGACCCATGCACGATGGATGGTGCCACGAAGAAGCAGTACCAGGGCAACATAGGCAATCAGCCAGAGAAAATTCTGCCGCGTGTAGAAGGTGAGGGCACTGGCCAAAGCCGCTCCCAGAAAGCAGAGCAGCGGATGTTTTGTATCGCTCTCCATCCAGGCGAGCGACAGCAGCGTCAGCAGGGTGAGGGCTGTCGCCATGTTGTCTGTCGATGGCCAGAATGCCTGCGTACGGTAGTACGGCGATACCAGAAGGACCGCGGCGAACAGCAGGATGGCAGGGCGATGCTCCGGCTGGAAGCCGAACCGCTTCGCCAGCAGAAGCGCAAAGACGCCGACCGCGGCAACGCACAGAAGGGTGCTTGCCACGCCATACGATGGCTGGTCATAGCGAAAAGGCCCGTAGACAGACAGCAGGTGAAACAGCGGAGTTGTGGCAGAGGAATAGCTCTGCAGCGCCTGCGCCAGTGGCTTGCTTTCAATGGTCTTGAAGGCCGGGATATGAAAGACCGTCAGGTCGCCATGCGCCGCGGAGGCAGCGCCTTCGTGCAGGAGATATCCCGCAAAAAAGGAGACGAGCAGCGCAACAAAGACCAGATAGGCAATGGAAAGCGGCGCACGGGAACGCGCGTTTGTCGTCATACCGGTGTGGTCGTCCATTTATTCGTAAGCGAGAGCTTCGATGGGATCTTTGGAGGCTGCCTTCAATGCCGGGTAGAGAGCTCCGAAGAATGCTCCTGCCAGGGACAGGATGGTTGCAATGCTGATCCAGCGGCCTGTCAGCTCAAAGTCCATGGTGGGGAACTTTGCATGGAGTGCGGCCCGTATGCCGAAGGTCGCAGCAATGCCGAGTGCCGTGCCGCAGATTGCGAGCAGTCCGCTTTCGCGGATAACAACGCCGACGATGGCTGCCTTGGAGGCGCCAAGCGACTTCAGGATGCCGATCTCCCGTGTGCGCTCCATAACGGCGGTGTACATGGATTGGAAGATCACCAGGAAGCCGATGATGATAGCGATTCCGATGACCGTTCTGAGGCCGACATTGAACAGGGGGAGCTTATCCGGAGCGAGACTGGAGAGCAGCTCATCCATGGTCTGGACGTCATACTGCTCCATCCCCGGTGTCGCATGAATCTCCGCCTTGACGACATCGGAGTTCTTCGGGTCATCGAGCTTCAGATAGAAGCCGCTGGCCTTGCCCTCGGTGCCGATCAACTGGCCCATGGTGTCAATCGGGATGAACTTGCGGCCGCCCTTGCCGTGCTCCACCACGCCAGAGATACGGAACTTGTGGCTCAGAATCTCGATGGAATCGCCCACCTTCTTGCCCTTTGCGGCCTCGAAGTCGTCGATGATGGCGTCATCGGCGCCCTGGAAGGGGCCACCGGAGACGAAGGTGAAGGGGCGCAGCGCGTCGTAGCTCTTGAAGTCGATGCCGTAGATGTTCTCCAGCGTCGCGCCGGAGGAGAGCTTAATATTGATGGGCGCCGCAACGGTGACATGGGGCAGCGTCTTCAGCACGTCGGCCACCTTGATGGAGGCGGCCGCGCCGCTGACACCAATCAGGTTGCTGGCCGCGCCGGGGTGGGTGATCATGTCGGCGCCAATGCCGCTGGTCCTGACCTTTTGCCCGTTCAGCATGCCGAACATGATGGCTGCAATGGACAAAATCATGATGACCTCAATCGCCACAGCGAAGACGCTGATGAGCGAACGAAGCGGACGGTGGACCAGGTTCCCGATAACCAGCTTATTCATGCTGTCTACAGTTTACCGTTTTCATGCCTGTGGTTGCCGGACGAACTGGGGATCAGGCCTGCCCTGCAGCAGGGTGGAACGGGTCCGCGGCAGCAGGAGAGAGCCGATAAGCGGCAGTACATACACGGTGAAGTAGGCCAGCAGGATCAGAACGGGAGCCATGAAGGTGGCCAGCAGGAAGGGTGTTCCCAGGTAGCCTTCGTTTGCGTTGTGAGCTGACGCGAGAAGGAAAAACAGCCCCCACGGGTTGTAGCGGACATCGCCACCGACGGAGTCGACCACGATAAAAAAGACGATGTAGATGAACGGAATCACCATGAACATGCTCCGCCATCCATCCAGCAGGAACGCCTCTGAAACCGGGGAGAAGGATACGCCGGTGGTGGTGTCATCCTCAGCCAGAACGCCAATTCTATGGGCGTACACATTTCCCCAGAAGGGCGTTGGCTTATCGGGCCACAGGAAGTGCGGAACGATGTTGTAGAAGTAGGTGATCAGCGGAAGGTAACCGATCGTCGATCCGTTGACGGCGCTCGCAATCAGAGCGTCATCCCAGGCCAGCATCTCCAGCCGCTCCAGAAAGCCCACGGAATGGGTGAAAAGGTGGGGTGCGTAGCCGCCTTTCGCAGTATCTTCCGCCTGGATGGCCAGTTCGTCGCGGAATTCGTCAACTCTGGAGAGGTTATTGATCGATTTTGTAATGGGGTTGCCGGGCGTAGCGCGGTCAAGGCGCCCAACCTGCGCGTACGGAACAAGGAAGTACCACAGGCCGGCAAAAATCGAGAGCAGGATCGCGATCTGGCGGAAGGATAGATTGAAACCGGTCGCTGCGACGACGATCAGCCACGCGATGATGCCGGCGAACATCGGTTCCTTGGAATACTGCAGAAGACCGCCGGTGATGAAGAAATAGACTCCGGCAAAGATCACGATCAGATTGGTGCTTCTGCGTTTTCCGGAACGCATGATGGTGTCGTAGGTGCCAATCAGAATGGCCAGGGGGATAAAGAAGTTCAGGCGCCGCAGGAAGGCGACCGTTGAACCGTTGTCCGCTCCATAGAGTTCGACCATCGTGTCAATGGCGATAGCCACCGCGATGCAACCCAGTGTCGCCTGCCGCGTACTGGCAGGTGTCAGCAGACCATCCAGAACGGCTTTCTTCTTAATGATCGGGCGCTTAATATAGGCGGCAGCCAGCATGCACAGGCTCAGGGCCACATTCGCCATGATCGTGACTTCGGGGACGAGCAGCGTGTTGTCCGCGGCTTCCCAAAGGACGGCTTTCATAACCAGGGCGAGCAGGGTCGTGAGCACAACCTGGAAAAAGATATATCCGCCGCTGGGCCTGCTGAGGCCGCCCGCGGCATTGAAGGCCATGGCGGACACCAGGATATAAACGAAGACGCCACCGACGAAGAAGGTCGATGTACCCTGCAGTGCTTCGAACAGGCACAGCAGGATCGCGAAAAGAATGACGCCCCACAGCGGAATCTTTGTTGGAAAGGGTATGCGCACGCTGCCATCAGTCTAGTCGATAAGGGTGCCTCCGTCTTTGACGGCATTGAAATCTGTCACTATGCTCAAGGAAACAAAATCGCGATAGGGAGACCATGGTGAACGGATCCATGGCAGGGTTCGGAGAGGATCTGCGGCGGGCACGCACGGAGCGCGGTATCTCACTGGAAATGATCTCGGACAGGACGAAGATCGCCGTCCGTCACCTGGAATCGCTGGAAGAAGAACGCTTTAAAGACCTGCCGGGAGGCGTCTTTAACCGTGGCATGGTGCGCAGCTATGCCCGCGTGGTCGGCCTGGATGAGCAGGAATGGCACGACCGCTTCATGGAGTGCTACCGCCGTAGCGGCGCTCTGAAGCATGATGATGCCGACTGGATTGCCTTTACCGAAAACATGGCCAAAACAGACCAGGCAGCCGATCCGGCCGTGCGTCTGCGGTGGGCTGGTGTACTGGTGATGGCCGTGGTGTTCCTTGCCCTGGCAGGGGTCGCCTGGTTTCTGCTAAGTCGCCGCCTTTGATCACTAAAAATGATCGTTTGGGCGTAACTCGTACAAAATCTTCATTGACAATCCTTTTGCTGCATATTCAACTGCTTGCAATAGAAGTCATATCTATAGCGGCGCAGCCAGGAAATCCCCAGATGGCGCGTTAGCTCCCTTTTCCCGAACGTATGTTTTTTGGCGGCCTGTTTTTGGTTCCGTCTTTCTTGGAGGCAGTCCCTATGAAGAGGATTCTGAATTTTCTATGTACCGTTGCGGCAGTATTGCTGCTAACGGGTGCGCCCCTGCCGGCACAGTCCGTGACGGGCAGCATCAGCGGTACGGTCACTGACAGCTCCGGAGCGGCCGTTAAGGGCGCGACGGTCAGCATCGTCCTGACAGAGCGCAACCAGGAGTTGCGCACCCTGACGACCTCCGGCGGCGGATACTACTCTGCCTCGGCTCTCCCGGTCGGAACCTATACCGTCACCATCAAGGCTTCCAGCTTCTCCACCGAAGAGGTGCAGGGCATTGTTCTGCATGCCAATGACACCCTGACGGTCAATCGCGAGTTGAAGCCCGGCGCCGAGAGCTCGACCATTACGGTCAATGCCAGTGCGCTGCAGCTTAACTTTGAGAACGCGACCCAGGCGGGCCTGATCAGCGAAACCCAGATCAAGGAGCTGGTGACGGCGACCCGCAATTACGAGCAGCTTGTGGCCCTGCAGCCTGGTGTCTCCTACACCGGCGGCGACCAGCTGTACGTGGGCAACACCAACCCGGTTGGGGGCAATAACCTGGTCAGCTTCTCGGTCAACGGAGCGCGTACCAGCGGCAACAACTGGACGGTGGACGGCGCCGACAACGTCGATCGCGGATCGAACCTGAATGTGCTGACTTATCCTTCGGTCGACGCCATTGCGGAGTTCCGTACCCTGCGCGGCAACTACTCGGCCGAGTATGGCCGCAGCGCCAGCGGACAGATCAATGTCATCACCAAGTCCGGCTCCAATAAGTTCCATGGCAGCCTGTACGAATTTGTCCGCAACGACATCTTCAATGCGAACACAGTGCTGGGCAAGCAGGCCGTTCCCATGGCTCCCCGAGCCAAGCTGCGTTACAACGACTTTGGCGGAACTATTGGCGGACCGGTCTGGAAGGACCACACCTTCTTCTTCTACTCGCAGGAAGTCCGCCGCGTGATCACGCAGGCGCAGATCCGTCACGTGGGTCTGCCGCTGTCCTCGGAGCTTTCCGGTAACTTTGGAGCTTTCCAGGTCTGCGTTGGCCGCGATGCCTCCGGCAACTGCACCACCTATTCCAACCAGGTGACCAACATCAGCCCGACAGCCGCGGCCTATATTCGCGATATCTATTCGAAGGTGCCTCTGTCGGCCACGTCGCGCAACTTCATCACCACGCAACAGAGCGCATACAACCAGAACCAGCAGATTGGCCGCTTGGACCACCAGTTCGGCCAGAAGCTGACGGCGACCTTCCGCGTCATCAACGACATTATTCCGACCGAGGAGCCGGGCGGTCTGTTCAGTGGTTCGGGTCTGCCGGGCGTGAACAACACCAAGACCAATGCTCCTGGCCAGAACTGGCTGGGCCACGTTACGTACACCGTGACGCCAACGCTGCTGATCGATGGCGGCTATGCCTTCTCGTATGGCGCAATCACCAGCGATCCGACCGGCCTGATGGCGAAGGCCAATTCGCCTGACATCAACCCGGTGCTTCCGTTCACCTCCAGCCTGGCCCGCGTCCCGACCATCAGCTACACCTCGACCGGTGTGACGAACGGCAACCTGACCAGCTACGGTCCGTACCGCAACTACAACCGCAACCACAACATCTTTGCCAACGTGGTGAAGACGGTGGGCAACCACACGCTGAAGGCCGGCTTTACCTGGAACAAGTACCAGAAGACGGAGAACAACGCAGGCAACAACGCGGGTACGTTCTCCTTCACTAATGCCGGTGGCGGCGTTGCGGGCACTCCCGCGGCAGCGACCCCGAATTATGTGCAGGCCTTTGCGAACTTCCTGACGGGCTGGGTAACCACCTACTCGCAGGCCTCGCTGGACCTGACGCCGGACATCCGCACGTCGCAGTACGAGATCTACTTCCAGGATGACTGGAAGGTGACGCCTCGCTTGACGCTGAATGCCGGCATGCGCTACTCGCGCTTCAACCAGCCGACGGACGCCAAGAACATGCTGACGACCTTTGACCCGACGCTGTATGTTGCCGGGAAGGCTCCGACCATCGACACCAACGGCCTGATCTGCACCACGGGCGCTCCCTGCACCGGCGTTACGGCCAATCCCGCCTATGACCGTCTGAACGGCATGAGCATCAACGGCAGCACCTCGCCCTATGGCAAGAAGGTTGGCCGGACGGCCGATCTGAACTTTGCTCCGCGCCTCGGTTTTGCCTATGACGTACTGGGCAATGGCAAGGTGGCCCTGCGTGGTGGCTACGGCATCGCGTATGATTCGGCGCTGTTCGGTATCTACGAGCAGAACATCTTCCAGAACAACCCCTACGTCAACTCTCCGTCGATTCCGAACACCTGCCTGGATACTCCGGGCACCTGCAACGCGGCAGCGGCCAGCTTCAGCCCGTTTGTCGTTCGTGCCACCTCGCCGAACTTCAAGACCCCGTACACGCAGCAGTACTCGCTGGGTGTGCAGGCAATGACCTACGGCGGCGTGATGCTGGACATTGGCTACGTTGGCAATGTGTCGCGTCATCTGATCGGCCTGATCGACATCAACAACCTGCAGCCCGGTGCGTTTGTTGCCGCCGGAGTGATTCCGGGCAACGTGGTGACGACGACCAACACGCCGCGCCTGAACCGCATCCGTCCGTATCAGGGTTACAACGCCATCAATACGGTTGCGCCCATCTTCATGGCTAACTACAACGGCCTGCAGATTGCCGGACAGAAGAACTGGAAGAACGGTTCGCTGTTCAGCGCCAACTACACCTGGTCGCGTGCGCTGACGAATGCAAATGCCGACCGCACTGGTGCACCGCAGAATAACTACGACCTGGCCGCCGAGTATGGCCGCGCTGCCGCAGACCGTACCCACATCTTCAACTTCAACTTCGTCTACCACCTGCCGTTCGCCGATCAGCAGGGCTTTACCCACCGCCTGCTGGGTGGATGGGAGCTGTCGACCGCCGGCTACTTCCAGAGCGGCCTGCCGCTTACCCCGTCGACCTCGTCGCTGGATCCTGGCGGCATCGGCTTCCTGGGCTCGTCAGCCGCGGGTGGGCGTCCGGACCGCGTGGGTGACCCGAACAGCGGAGCTGGTGTTGGCTCCTACCTGAAGTGGTTCAATACCGCTGCCTTTGCCACCGTTCCGACGGGTGTCTATCGTGCGGGTAATTCCCGCCGCGCGGTCATCAACGGACCTGGCTGGTGGCGTGTGGACCCGGGCCTGTTCCGCAATGTCCGCATTGTGGAAGGTGTCTCGCTGCAGCTTCGTGGTGAGTTCATCAACGTGTTCAACCACACCAACTGGGACACGGTGGGCACGAACATCTCCACGGCTACCACTTACGGACAGGTCACCGGCTTCCGTGACAAGCGCATCATCCAGCTTGGCGCGAAGGTCAGCTTCTAGCCCCTTTCCCTCCCTGGGGAGACTTCGGCGGCGGTCGCTTCGGCGGCTGCCGCTTTCTTTTGGGCGAAAATAGCTCCATTCGGGCGCGGATACGCCCCGCTCGCTGCAAATCTGCCCGGAAATGGGGCGAAGCGCGTAAAATCAAGGGTGGATCAACACAAGTTGCAATGCGACATTGGAGGAAGTAGTTTTGGCGACACGCGACCGTTTTCTGTTTACCAGTGAGTCCGTAACCGAAGGACACCCTGACAAGATTGCCGATCAGGTATCGGATGCCATTCTGGATGCCTGCCTGGCGCAGGACCCGACGAGCCGCGTCGCCTGTGAAACGCTGACCTGCACCGGCCTGGTCGTGGTGGCTGGCGAAATCACCACGAAGGCGTATGTCGACTTCCAGAGCATTGTCCGCAACACGGTCAAGGAGATTGGCTACGATGACGCGCTGAAGGGCTTCGACTCGAACACCTGCGCTGTGATCTCGACGATCAACTCGCAGTCGCCTGACATTGCCCAGGGTGTGGATACCGGCGGAGCCGGTGACCAGGGCATGATGTTCGGCTATGCCACCAACGAGACCCCCGAGCTGATGCCGACGCCGATCGCACTGGCGCACAAGCTGGCCGCCAAGCTGACTGAGGTTCGCAAGTCTGGCCTGATGGGCTACCTGCGTCCCGACGGCAAGAGCCAGGTGACCGTGGAGTATGACGAGAACCACAAGCCGGTACGTGTGGACGCTATCGTCATCTCGACCCAGCATGCCGAGTTCAAGGACCGCGATGCGAACAGCACGCTGACCAACGAGCAGCTGCACGCCGACATCCTGAAGAACGTGATCCAGGCTGTGATTCCTGCTGAGCTGCTGGATGCCGACACCAAGTACCACATCAACCCGACCGGCCGCTTCGTTATCGGCGGCCCGATGGGCGACTCCGGTCTGACCGGCCGCAAGATCATCGTCGACACCTACGGCGGCATGGGCCGTCACGGCGGCGGCGCGTTCTCCGGTAAGGACTCGACCAAGGTAGACCGTTCGGCTGCGTACATGGCCCGCTACATTGCCAAGAATATCGTCGCCGCCGGCCTGGCCGACCGCGCCGAGGTTCAGCTGGCCTACGCCATCGGCGTTGCCGAGCCGGTTTCGGTTCTAGTGGACACCTTCGGTACGGGCAAGGTCTCCTCGACGAAGATCACTGAGGCTGTCCGCGCGAACTTCTCGCTGACGCCGAAGGGCATCATCGAGACCCTGCAGCTTCGCCGTCCGATCTTCAAGCAGACCGCTGCCTACGGCCACTTTGGCCGCTCGGGTGACGCGTTCACATGGGAGAAGACGGACAAGGCTGCCAGCCTGAAGGCCGCTGTCGAGAAGGAACTGGTCGCCGCCAAGTAGTTTGCGTGGTGTGTTCTGAGTTGTGAGTAAAAGCCCCGGCCTTTGAGCCGGGGCTTTTGCATTTGCCGTTCTTGCTGTTCCTTTTCTTGCCTTGTCATTCCGCAGGGATCTGCTTCCTGGTTTGAACAGCAGATTTCCTTCGCTGCGCTCCGGTAGGTTGTGTATACGGATTGATGGCTCAGCTATAGTCAATCTCATCCATGCCACGACGGCTTCCAGTCTGGGTGACGGGGTTTGCCAACCTGCCGCTGGGCTTCTTCTACGGGTTTATTAACACCGCCATGCCGCTGCTGCTCAGCACGCAGGGGGTGTCGGTGGCGCGCATTGCCACCATCTCTGCGATTGCGTTTTCGCCCAGCTTCTGGGGGTTTGTAGCCGCTCCGGTTGTGGATGTGGCGTTTTCGCGGCGGACGTGGGTGTGGGTGTGGCTTGCCGCGATGGCGTTGTGCATCGGGTCCAGTGTTTTGCTGACCGGGCATCTGCTGCTGTTTACCGCCGACCTCACGCTGGGATGCCTTGCCACCAACCTGTTCCAGGCTGCGGCCGGCGGCTGGCTGGCGGAGATGGTAAGTGACGAGGAGCGTGGCCACATGGGCGCCTGGTACCAGATCGCCAATCTGGGGGGAGCGGCGCTGTTTGGCGTGACGGCCATCGTGATTGTGCAGCATGTGGCCGCGGGCAAGGCGGCGGTGCTGGTCATGCTGTGTTTCCTTGTGCCGTCCCTGGCGCTTTTCTCGCTGCTGCCAAAGCCGGTGAGCGTGGCGCGAAGAACGGCGGTGGTCTTCGGCACGCTGTTTCATGAGCTTGGCCTGATTCTGCGGAAGCGCGATGTGCTGATGGGGCTGATCACCTTTCTGCTGCCCGCCGGAGCGTTTGCGCTGAACAATGTTTTCTCCGGGCTGGGTGCGGACTTTCATGCTTCCACCAACTGGGTGACGACGGTATGCGGAGCTGGTGTGGCTATTGCCTGCTCGCTGGGCTGCCTTGCCGGCGGACCGCTGGCCGATCGCTACTCGCGTATGACGGTGTACATCTGCGCCGGTTCGGCGACGTCGATTGCGACGGGTATCGCGCTGTTCTGCCCGCGTTCCGGGGCCAGCTATGCGGCTCTGGTGCTGCTGTACAACTTCTGCCAGGGCATCAACTTTACGGCGCTGACGGCCATTGTCTTCCAGCTCACCGGGAGTGAGAATCCGCTGGCGGCGACGCAGATGTCGCTGCTGTTCAGCGCGGCCAACCTGCCCACCAGCTATGTCACCTGGCTGGATGGCCGTGGCTATGCGGGCTTTGGCGTGCCAGGTCTGCTGCTGACGGATACCTTGCTGATGCTGGTCTTCGGAACCATCCTGTATGGAGCGTTTTACCGGTATGACCGCAAGATGCTGCAGCGTCCGCACGCGGGATAAAACGTTTCTATAAGTGGCTGCGGTCGTCTACAATCCTCTCGATTTCAAACCGGAGATTGTTTTGTCTATGAAGCTGCGCGCACTGGTTGTCCTCCCTCTTCTTGCTTCGGCTGCACTGGCCCAAAAGCCCGGCGACAAGTACTTCAAGGACTGGCCCGAGAACACGGACCCGAAGGTGGTGGGCAAGAAACTTGCGGACCATTTTGTTGTCAGTCCGCACCAGTACACGGCGACGATTCACTACTCGGAGGTTGGCGCCTGGTACGGTGCCCTGGAGTTCTCCAAGCTGACCAGTGACACCGACCTGCGGGACAAGCTGATCAAGAAATTTGAGCCGTTGATGCCCGGCGGCACGGAGGAGTCGCGCATTCCGCAGCGGCGGCATGTGGACGACTCCATCTTCGGCATTGTGCCGATTGAGATCGGCATCCTGACCAAGGATGAGAAGTATGCCAGCTATGGCAAGAGCTGGGCCGACCGCCAGTGGGAGAATCCTCAGCCGGATGGTCTGTCGGCCGAGACGCGCTACTGGATCGACGACATGTACATGCTGACCATCCTGCAGCTTGAGGAGTATCGCGCCAGCGGAGACAAGAAGTACCTGGATCGCACGGCGAAGGAGATGGTGAGCTACCTGGACAAGCTGCAAAAACCGAACGGTCTCTTTTTCCACGCGCCGGACGTGCCGTACTTCTGGGGCCGCGGTGACGGCTGGATGGCCGTCGGCATGGCGGAGCTGTTGGTGGATCTGCCTGCCAATCACCCGGACCGCCCGCGCATTGTGAAGGGCTACAAGCTGATGATGGCCGGGCTGCTGAAGTACCAGGGCAAGGACGGCATGTGGCGCCAGTTGATTGACAAGGACGATGCGTGGCCGGAGAGTTCGTCGTCGGCGATGTTTACCTACGCCTTCATCACCGGGGTGAAGAACGGCTGGCTGCCCGAGGCGGAGTATGGTCCGGCGGCGCGTAAGGGCTGGATCGCCGTGGCCGGGTACATTGACCAGAACAGCGACATCACGCAGGTTTGCGAGGGTACGGGCAAGAAGAACGATCTTGCGTACTACTACGCTCGCCGCCGTCGTACGGGCGACTTCCACGGACAGGAAGCGGCCATCTGGTGCACCAACGCATTGCTGCGGTAGGGAGCGAAATGAAGCGACGGAGCTTTCTGAAGGGACTGACGGGGGCTGCGATGGCATCGCAGCCCTCTGCGCGTTTGCTGGCGTCTGCGGCATCGCAGACGGGCACGGCGAAGCTGCAAGGGTTCTCGTATGGTGCCGTACGTTTGCTGCCGGGGCCTTTGAACGATCAGTTTGAGCACAACCATCGGCTCTTTCTGAACCTGTCAGAGGACAGCCTGCTCCAGCCGTACCGGCAGAAGGCCGGGCTGCCTGCTCCGGGAGAGCCAATGGGCGGGTGGTACTCGTTTGCCGACTACGATCCGCCGAAGAACAACGCTGGCTTTGTGCCGGGGCACAGCTTCGGGCAGTATCTTTCGGGGCTGGCGCGAGCCTATGCGCAGACCGGCGATTTGGCGACCAAGGCCAAGGTGGACCGGCTGGTGAACGGGTTCGCTATCGCCATTTCACCGAACTTCTATAAGGACTATAACCTGCCGGCGTACACCTTTGAGAAGGCGATGTGCGGGCTGGTGGACGCGCATGAATTCGCAGGCTGCAGGACGGCTCTTCCGGCGCTTGAGAAGACGTTGAACGCAGCGCTGCCGGCGCTTCCGGAGAAGGCGCTGAGCCGCAAGGAGATGGCGCAACGCGGTCCGCATCCGAATGAGTCTTTCAACTGGGATGAAAGCTATACGCTGCCGGAGAACTTCTATCTGGCCTACAAGCGCGGTGCTGGAGCGAAGTATCGCGCGCTGGCGCAGCGCTTCCTGCAGGATGATACCTACTTCAACCCTCTTGCCGCGGACCAGAATGTGTTGCCGGGTGAGCATGCGTACAGCCATGTGAATGCGCTGTCGTCGGCGGTGCAGGCATACCTGACGGATGGTTCAGAGAAGCATCTGCGCGCGGCGAAAAACGGCTTCCGCTATGTGCAACAGCAGAGCTTTGCCACGGGTGGATGGGGGCCAGGAGAGACCTTCCAGAAGCCGGGATCGGATGGGCTGGCGAAGTCGCTGGAGAAGAACCACAGCAGCTTTGAAACGCCGTGCGGAGCGTATGGGCACTTCAAGATTACGCGCTATCTGCTGGCGGTGACCGGCGATCCTGCGTATGGCGACAGCATGGAGCGTGTGCTCTACAACACGATCCTGGGAGCGCGTCTGCTGAAGCCGGACGGCACCAGCTTCTATTACGCGGACTACTCGCGCGACGCGGTGAAGGTGGATTACGGGTTGAAGTGGCCGTGCTGCTCCGGCACCTTTCCGCAACTGACGGCGGACTATGGCATCAGTTCGTACTTGCGCGATGCGGCGGGTGTGTACGTGAACCTGTATGTGCCGTCGCGGCTTACGTGGAGGCAGGGAAGCGCAAAGGTGGAGATGGAACAGCAGACGCAGTATCCGAATGATGGAGAGATTGCGCTGCACATGAAGCTGAGTACACCGCAACGCTTTGCGCTGTCATTGCGGATTCCTGCATGGGCGACCGGAGCGAACCGCCTGCTGGTGAATGGCCGGGATGCTGGCGTGGCGCTGCAGGCCGGTACCTGGGCGCGGGTGCAGAGGGAATGGCGCGACAAGGACCGTGTGGAGCTGTCGTTTGCTTTGCCGCTTGCACTGGAACCGCTGCCGGAGCACCCGAGCCTGATTGCGCTGCGGGTGGGTCCGCGGGTGCTGTTTGCGATTCAGCCGGGCGATGCGGCCATCACAGCGGAGAACCTGCTGAAAGCAACGCCGCAGAATGCGAAAAGCTGGAAGGTGGCCACGGCGACGGGAGAGGTGGAGATGCGGCCTTTCGACGCGATTACGACGGAGCGGTACCGGCTGTATCAGCAGGTATAAATTTCCACGGCAGCCGGGAGCGGCGTGCTACGCTTCTGGCGTGTCTCCAGCCAGTTCCAGCACGCAGCGCCATTCGGTGGTGGTTCGCATCACGCATTGGCTGATCTTTGTTGCCTTCTGTGCGCTGCTGCTTACCGGTGTCGAGATTGTGCTTTCGCATCCGCGGTTTTACTGGGGAGAGACGGGCAATGTGAACATGCAGCCGCTTTTTTCGCTGCATGTGGCTTCGTCGCGTGGAACAGTGCCGACGGGCTATGGTGTTCTGCCGGATCAGAACGGGTGGAGCCGTGCGTTGCATTTCCAGTCGGCGTGGATGCTGGTGCTTGCGGGCATGGTTTATGTGCTGTTCAGCCTGGGCAGCGGACATGTAAGGCGCGACCTGCTGCCTGCGTTACGGTGGAGTGAGATACGCCAGGTGCTTGCGGGATATCTTCGCGGGGAAAAGCCGGACAGATCGCGCTATAACGCGGTGCAGCGCTGGGCATACTTCAGCGTAGTTTTCGTGGTCTTCCCGTTGATCGTCTGGACGGGCCTGGCCATGTCGCCCGGGTTTACGTCGGCGCTGCCGTGGTCGGTGGAGTTGCTGGGTGGCAGGCAGTCGGCGCGGACGCTGCACTTTTTTCTCTCTGCGGCGCTGCTGCTGTTTGTCCTGGTGCACGTGGCCATGGTGGTGCATGCCGGCTTTCGCAGGAAGATGCGTGGCATGACGCTGGGCGAAGAGGAGGCGGCATGATCTCTCGCAGGAAGATGATGACGATGGGAGCTGCCGGAGTGGCCGGCATTGCGGGTGTTGCCGTGGCTGACCGGCTGGCGCGCAGGTACGGTCTTGTGCCTCCGGACAGCGGCGGGTTGTATGGCCCGGGCGAGACGCTGAACTATGCTTCGCAACGGTTGCTGACGCGGCACTCGCTGGCGCGGGAGTTTCCGCGCAGCATGATCTCGAAGACGCCGTTTGCCAACGAGGTTGCGCCTTTCAAAGACGATTTCAAAGCGCACATGGCGGCGGGCTTTACAGACTGGAAGCTGACGGTGGATGGCATGGTGGCGCATCCCATCTCGCTCTCACTGGCTGATCTGAAGACGCTGCCCATGCGCAGCCAGATCACAGAGGTGGCCTGTGAAGAGGGCTGGAGCTACATTGCCGAGTGGATTGGCACGCCGCTGCACGAGGTGCTGAAAGCGGCCGGAGTTCTGCCGCAGGCTCGGTTTGTGGTCTACCGGTCCATGGATACGGACTGGTGGGACTCGGTGGATATGGCGGACGCCCTGCATTCGCAGACGCTGCTGACCTATGCCATGAACGGCGGTGATCTGCCGGTGGGGTTCGGTGGTCCGCTGCGTCTGCGGGTTCCGCGGCAGCTGGGCTACAAGAGCGTGAAGTTCCTGACGCACATCACCGCTACGGATTCCCTGAAGAAGATTGGCAAGGGGCTGGGGTCTGCTTCGCCGGAGGGTGGATATGCCTGGTACGCGGGCATTTAGCCGTACGGACAGCCTGGCGGGTGTGGTTGGCATCAGACAGAAGGAAGCAAATCTGAATTTCTCGCAATATTCCTGGTGCAACCCTATGCTGATTCGCTCTGAATTCGATATCCAGTTCCAGATTCCTGTGCCCACAACGATGGTGGCTCTCCTGGATTTGCATCCCTCGGTCGATCCGCTGGCACGGGAGGTTTCGCATCTTGTGGTCGAGCATATTGATAGCGGCAGCACCTCGAATATCGTCACGCAGAAGTACATTGACAGCTTTGGGAACCGGTGCACGCGCATCAATCTGCCGGCAGGCGCTGTGCGGCTTAGCGGGCGGAACACGGTGGAGATGGATGGCCATCCTGACCCCATCAATACCGATGCGCGGCAGTATGAGGTGATGGAGCTGCCATCCGAGGTTCTGCAGTTTCTGCTGGCCAGCCGTTACTGCGAGGTGGACCGGCTGTGCGGTTTGGCAGGCGATCTGTTTGCCCACGTCCCCAAGGGATGGGCTCTGGCAGTGGCCATCCGCGACTGGGTACACAGCCATGTGCGATTTGATTATGCGACGGCCCGGCCGACAAAGACGGCGATGGACGTGCTGACCGAGCGGGTGGGCGTGTGCCGCGACTTTCAGCACCTGGCTATTACGCTGTCGCGGGCGATGAATATTCCGGCGCGTTACGTCTCCGGCTACCTGGGCGATATCGCGTGGCCTTACTCCGGCGCCGGCGATTTCTCCGCCTGGTACGAGGTTTTTCTGGATGGCCGCTGGTGGACGATGGATGCGCGCCACGCGGAGCCTCGCGTTGGCCGTGTACTGATGTCAGTAGGGCGTGACGCGACCGATGTGGCGTTGACGACCACCTTCGGCGTGTCGAATCTGACCCACTTCTATGTGGAGTCAAATGAGACGGATGCGGAAGGAAACCAGGTGCTGCCCGTGGGACATCCGGCAGCACCTGTGGCCGCTTAGGCCCCCTGGCTTCCCTGCAGAACTAAACCGTGGAGACGGATTGTTCCGTTTTGCGGAACCGAGCCATGAGCTTGCGTGGCCACTCCGGATCCATGCAGGGTCTCTCTATCAGGACGTAGTAGGTGCCGGCGACCAGCACGATGGCCGGCAGCATGATGGCCAGGCAGAGCAGATAGTTGGCATAGAGTGACTGGAACTTGAGCAGGCGCGCCACCACGGGGAAGACGAAGCTCAGCACCATCATGTGCATCAGGTAGAGGCTGTAGCACATGCCTCCCAGGATTGCGATCCAGCGAACAGCCAGCAGGCGGCGCATGGTGGGAGAGAACATGGAGATCGAGAAGCCGCAAAACAGGGTCAGGCACTGCATCGGCTTGTAATAGACGGTGTGGCTTGCAAAGCCCGTCGAGTTCCACAGAAGGAACGTGGGCAGAAGAACCAGGCAGACGGGGTCCCACCAGTGGCTGGACATCTTCGGCCGCTGGTCGATGTGCAGATCAGCCAGCAGGCCTCCGATCACAAAGAAGCTGATGGACCGGCCGAGGAAGAAGCCCACGTGATCGGCACCTTCGGTTGGCAGCAGAGACAGGAACGCAATAAGGGCAACGATGACGCCGCGGCGGGTCACGCGGTTCTGAATGCGGAAGAGCTGCCAGAGCAGCGGAGCGACGATATAAAACTGGATCTCGACCTCAAGGCTCCAGGTCACCAGGTTGATCGCCGGCAGGAAGGAAAAGAAGTTGTGCACGTAGAAGACGCTGGTCAGCAGCGAAAGATACGTGAGGTGCATATCGCGCTTGTGCTGAATGATGAGGGCCAGCAGGTAGAGCAGCAGGGAGAGGATGTAGGGCGGTTCCAGGCGGGTGACGCGGCGCATGTAGTAGGCGCCCAGCTTTACCGGCTTGCCGCCCTGCTGGTAAGCGCGCACAAACGGCCTGGCCAGGATGAACCCGCTGATGACGAAGAACAGGGGGACTGCGAGGTCATTGTTCGACATGGCCCCAAACAGAGGCAGGTACTTCTTGTCTTGGAAACCATGGGCCCACATGTGGCCAAAAACGTGGGTCAACAGAACAATGGCGATGGCAACGAAACGTAGACCATCCAGTTCGGGGAGCCAGTTGCTACCCGTAGTGATGCGACGCAGTTGCATGTGCGCTCGTTTCCTCGGAAATGAAGGTCAGCTCGTTCTATCGGTCCGGATAGACGGTGACTCTCCGGACGGTGAACATGGTCCAGGTGAAGCAGCGTAGCCGGAAAACTATCTTCGGGGAAAACAGGGAATGACTGGTTTAATACGCAGGCTTGTCGCCTGTTGCCTGGGTTGATTGTACCCCGAACCCTTTACTCTCTTTGCCGGTCCTGCTGGGGATGTCTGGCGGGTGACAGAAGAAGGTGGGCCGCTGGCGAGGGCGTAAAAGGTGAAACCTTGGCGAAGATTACTGCATCAGATTAGTTGACAGTAACTCACTCAACATTGAGAATGGAGACTGTCGAGGGATGGGTTTGACGTCCTTCGGGACGTATTTCAAGGGTTTAGGAGCAGGGTTTATGGGCAAAATTATTGGAATTGACCTCGGAACCACCAATTCGTGCGTGGCCGTGATGGAAGGCGGCGAGCCGAAGGTGATTGCAAACGAGGAGGGCGGCCGCACGACGCCGTCGATTGTCGCGTTTACCAAGACGGGCGAGCGCCTGGTGGGAACCGTGGCGAAGCGTCAGGCGATCACCAACCCGACGAACACGATCTACTCCATCAAGCGCTTCATGGGCCGCCGTCCGAATGAGATTTCGGAAGAGCAGAAGATGGTGCCCTACAAGGTGGTTTCCAAGGGCGACAACGTCGTTGTGGAGGCACAGGGCAAGGAGTACACCGCGCCGGAAGTGAGCGCGATGATCCTGCAGAAGCTGAAGAAGGCTGCCGAGGACTACCTGGGCCAGTCGGTCACCGAGGCCGTCATTACGGTTCCGGCGTACTTCAACGACGCGCAGCGCCAGGCGACCAAGGATGCCGGCAAGATCGCCGGTCTGGATGTGAAGCGTATCGTCAACGAGCCGACTGCGGCTGCGCTGGCCTACGGCCTGGACAAGAAGAAGGACGAGACCATCGCCGTGTATGACTTTGGCGGCGGTACGTTCGATATCTCGATCCTCGAAGTCGGCGAAGGCGTCATCGAGGTGAAGTCGACCAACGGCGATACCCACCTGGGCGGCGACAACCTGGACCAGAAGATTGTTGACTGGCTCATCGCCGAGTTCAAGGCCGACGAAGGCATGGACCTGGGAGCCAAGGGCAACGAGATGGCCCTGCAGCGCCTGAAGGATGCGGCTGAGAAGGCGAAGATCGAACTCTCCACGACCATGGAGACGGAGATCAACCTGCCGTTCATCACGGCGGATGCGACCGGGCCGAAGCACCTGGTGAAGAAGCTGACCCGCGCCAAGTTCGAGTCGCTGGTGGAGGATCTGCTGCAGCGTTCGCTTGGCCCCTGTAAGCAGGCCATGGCCGATGCCGGCGTGGATGCCAGCAAGATCGACGAGGTGGTACTGGTTGGTGGACAGACCCGTATGCCGCGCATGCAGCAGCTGGTGAAGGAACTGTTCGGCAAGGAGCCGCACAAGGGCGTGAACCCGGATGAAGTCGTCGCCATCGGCGCGGCGATCCAGGGTGGTGTTCTGACCGGCGACGTGAAGGACCTTCTGCTGCTGGACGTCACTCCGCTGACGCTGGCGATTGAGACGCAGGGCTCGGTGGCAACGCCGATGATCCCGCGTAACACCACCATCCCGACGAAGAAGAGCGAGACCTTCTCGACGGCGGCTGACAATCAGACCGAGGTTGAGGTTCACATCACGCAGGGCGAGCGTCCTCTGGCAAGCCAGAACCGCACGCTGGGCAAGTTCAAGCTGGGCGGCATCATGCCGGCTCCGCGCGGCGTGCCGCAGATCGAGGTCACCTTCGACATCGACGCCAACGGCATCCTGAACGTAACAGCAAAGGACAACGCCACCGGCAAGGACGCGAAGATCACCATCACCAGCTCGTCGGGCCTGAGCAAGGACGAGGTGGAGCGCATGGCCAAGGAAGCCGAGGCGAATGCCGCGGACGACAAGGCGAAGCGGGATGAGATCGAAGCGCGCAACCAGCTGGACTCGCTGGTCTACAACATCGAGAAGATGTTGAAGGAGAGCGGCGACAAGGTCCAGGCCGCGGACAAGACCGACGTTGAGTCGGCGCTTGCCGAAGCCAAGACCACGCTGGGCGGAACACCGTCGACCGACGAGCTGAAGGCTGCCAACGACAAGCTGACGGCGGCAAGCCACAAGCTGGCTGAGGCGGTCTACAAGGCGAACTCGACGGCTGCTCCGACAGACGGCGCTGCTGCCGCTGCTGGAACGACCGAAGAGCCGAAGAAGGACGAGGGCGTGATCGACGCCGAGTATGTGGATGTCGATCAGAAGTAAGTAGCTGGTTGGATAGCAGTAAAAGCTCGGGCGCTCTTGACGGATGTTAGGAGCGCCCGCTCTGTATCTGGTGGGTTATTGGAACAACGATTGATGCTGGACAGGGTTTAAGCAGAAAAGGTGGAAGGAGAGACGGGCCATGAATACGATGATCTGGAAGTGCGAGCAGTTTGTGGGAGGGAAGGTGCAGGAACGGAACATGTTCGAGACGGAAGACCAGGCGCGTGAGTTTGCACGCAAGCTGACGAACGTCGCCCCGGACGTCATCTTCAGGATTGAGCCGATGCCGTTGGAGCATGTCTGGAACTAAGATAATGTCAAATCTAATTGGCTACTTCGACGATAGCGGTACACACGATAGCAGTCCTGTGGTCGTTGTAGCCGGGTGGGTTGCACCAGAGTTGAAGTGGAAACGATTCATTCGTGAATGGCATAAGGCTCGCAATGAATATGGCTTTAATGTTCTTCATACGACAGAGATGATGGCAAACAATCGTCGTTCTGAGTTTGCCGATAAATCTGTATGGACAGACAATAAGAAATTTGCGACGGTGAGACGGCTTCGCCAGATCGTTCTTGAATCCGTAATTCACGGATTTAGTATGTCCGTTCCAAAACCTGACTACGAAGAACTTTTTAAGCCCGAATTCTATGAGAAATGCGGCGGCCCCTATACATACGCAGTCAGGTCGATGATTGGTTTTGTTGAGAAATGGAGAATGGCCAATAAGGTGAGTGAGCCCATTCAGTACATATTCGACAATCTGCAGGGACAAACCCGTAAAGAGATCGAAGGGGTATTCGACGGAGCTACAAAAGCAGGCGGTTCTCTTGAAAAATATGGAATCACGCCACAGTGTCACTCTTTTCGTGACAAGAAAGTAGATTTGCCGTTACAGGCCGCAGATCTATGGGCATGGACTGTGTTCAAAAGAGACAAAGCAAGGTTTGAACGCGCAGAGATGGAGCCGTTTCCTGTTGAAACTTTCAATTTTTTTGTGCAGAACAAAGGACTATTAAGTAGCAAATATCAGACTCGCGAACAATTGAAAGAACTCGCTGATGCAAATCCCTCTGTGGCCATTGAAGAGGATCGCCGTATCAAGCCAACTCCAAAAGGCACTACGCCACGTAAGAACAGGATCGTTGTAAATACCCATGCCTGAAGGAAATGAAATCCATCGCTGGGCTGCGCGGCACACCGAAGCGTTTGTGGGCAGAAAGCTTCGTGTCGAGGCCCCGGGCGGTCGGTTTGCTGATGCTGACGTCATCGACGGCAAGGTGCTGAAGCGTGTCCATGCAGTGGGCAAGCATCTGGGGTATGAGTTTGGACCGGATGCGATTTTGCATGTGCATCTGGGCCGCTATGGCGACTGGACCGAAGGTGTCGGCGAGCTGCCAGAAGTGAAGGGGGCTTTGCGGGTACGGTTGTCGCTTCCCACCCATCCGCGCGGTAAAGCTGCGCGTATGGATGGGGCACCCAGTGACGATGCAACGACGAAGCACGGCTGGTACTCGGAGGATGATGGTTCCACTTCGCTTGATCCGAAAGACGTGGACTGGATTGAGCTGCGCGGGCCTTCGGATTGCAGCTTGTACGACCGCGAGAAGTGGCAGAAGCTGCTGGCGCGGCTGGGGCCTGATCCATTGAATGGGGACGATCCAGCTCCCGCGTTTGCGAAGACCGCAAAGTCAAAGACGCCCATCGCCGCGCTTCTGATGGACCAGTCCATCCTCTCCGGCATTGGGAACATCTATCGAGCTGAGCTGTTGTACCGCGCGCGGCTGTCGCCTTTTCTCGCCGGCAAGGATGTTCCGGAGAAGACGCTGAAGGCTATCTGGAAGGATTCGATTCCGCTACTGAAGGCGGGCATGGTGGATCGCCGCATTGTGACGACGCTTCCGAAAGACCGTCCGCATAAGACGGGCAAGCCGCTGAAGCCGGAGGTGCATTATGTGTATCGTCGGCATGGCAAGCCGTGCTGGGTATGCGGCACCAAAGTCCAGCGGCAGGAGATGGCAGGGCGGAGTTTGTACTGGTGTCCGGAGTGTCAGAAAGAGTAAGGCGAGGGTCTCGCTTTGCAAAGAATGGGGCAACGCGGGATGCGGTAGTAAAGTGACCTCAGCGGCTGAAGCCGCAAAAGTTGAGTAGCAGTGACGGCGCGGCTGAAGCCGTGCCCTTAGGCAAGACGGGACAACGATTATGGCGACAACGCAGCAGAAGGACTATTACGGCGCACTTGGCGTGAAGAAGACGGCGACAGCGGACGAGATCCGCAAGGCCTTTCGCAAGCTGGCGCGTAAGTACCACCCGGATGTGAATCCGGGCGATAAGAAGGCCGAGGAGAAGTTCAAGGAGATCTCCGAGGCGAATGACATTCTGTCGGACGCGAAGAAGCGGAAGATCTACGACCAGCTCGGCTTCTATTCGGACAACATTGACCCCGCGGCGGCGGAAGCCTATGCGCGTGGCGGCGGTGGGGCGGCGGGCGGAGCTCGCGGTGGCGGTGCGGGGCAGCAGGGAGCTCCGTTTGATTTTGGCGGCTTCGACTTCTCGGGCTTCGGTGGCGGTGGACGCCAGCCGCAGCCGGAGGAAGGATCAGGCTGGGGCAGCTTCCGCGATATTTTCGGGGGCATGTTCAACGGCGGCGCGGGAGCTCGCCAGCAGGGGCCGCAGCCGGGTACGGACATTGAGTACCAGGTGACGGTGGACTTCTGGACGGCGATCCGCGGCGGCACGACGAGGCTTGAGATTCAGAAGCAGGAGACCTGCCCGACGTGCCATGGACGTTCCACGACAGGCGGCAGCATTACCTGCCCGGAGTGCCATGGCTCGGGCCAGGTGACGCAGATGGGTGGCCGCATGAAGTTCAACCTGCAGTGCCCGCGCTGCGGTGGCAGCGGCAAGGTGCAGAACGAGTGTGGCACCTGCCATGGACAGGGTGTGTTCTATAAGAAGGAGCCGCTGGAGTTCCGCATCAAGGCAGGCACGCGCGATGGGCAGCGGATTCGGCTGGCGGGCAAGGGGAATGCGGGGCTGCATGGTGGTCCGGCGGGCGACCTGTACCTGATCATCAAGGCGGGCGTGCATCCGGTGTTTACGCGCATGGCGGACGATATTTTTGTCACAGTCCCTGTCTCCGTAAGCGAGGCGGCGCTGGGTGCGAAGGTGGATGTGCCGACGATTGATGGGCGTGCACAGTTGAAGATTCCGCCCGGCACGCAGGCCGGCCAGAAGCTGCGCCTGCGGGAGAAGGGTGTGCCGTCTGCCACGCGCGACGGTGTGCGCGGCGACCAGATTGTGGAAGTGAAGGTTGTGGTGCCGAAGGTACAGGACGAGCGCTCGAAGGAGATTCTGCGCGAGCTTGCGAAGCTGAACCCGGAGGACCCGCGGGAAGAGATTTTCCGCGAGGCGTAGTCACAATCGAACCCACCCTGGCATTGCGAGGGTGGGGCACCCATGCAAGGAAGGATTTGATCTGTGCTGCGTGAAGTACTAGCGACCCGTTATGCCTTGCCGTTGCGCGAGGGCGGAAGTCTGCCTGCCCTTGTGGAGGCGGATGACGACGGTATGTATGTCGTCAAGTTCCGTGGAGCCGGGCAGGGTGTGAAGGCGCTGCTGGCGGAGATTGTCGCCGGTGAGATTGCGCGGACCGTGGGGCTGAACGTGCCGGAGCTGGTGTTCGTGGAGATTGATCCGGCGCTGGGCAGGAACTATCCCGATGAAGAGATTCGCGACCTGTTGAAGGCCTCGGTTGGCCGCAATCTGGGCATGGATTATCTGCCTGGCTCGACGATGTTCGAGGTGGCGGCGGGCGACTGTGCAACGGAGCATGTGGCGTCTCTTGCGGTGTGGCTGGATGCCTTCGTGATGAACGTGGACCGCACGCCGCGTAACCCCAACCTGCTGTGCTGGGGGAAAGCGTTGTGGTTTATCGACCATGGCGCGGCGCTGTATGTACAGCATGACTGGGCATCAATGATGGACAAGGCCGTTAGCCCATTTGTTGCGATCAAAGACCATGTGCTGCTGCCGTGGGCCACGGATGTTCGTGGCGCTGGAAAGCTGGCGCGCGCAAAGCTGAATCGCGCTGAGTTTGAACGCATTCTGGCGCTGGTGCCGGATGTATGGCTGGAAGTGGAAGAAGGCGCCGAGACACCCGACGCCAAGCGCGCGGCGTATGTGGAGTTCTTCCTGAAGCGGTTGGCCAGTCATGCATTTGAAGAGGAGGCCGAGCATGCGCGCCTCGTTTGATTACGCGGTCATCCGCATCGTGCCTCGCGTCGAGCGGGAGGAGTTCCTCAATGCCGGTGTGATTGTGCTGTGCCTGGAGAAGCGCTACCTGGCCGCGAAGACACTAGTGGACGACGCGCGGCTGAAAGCACTGTGGCCGCAGGTAGACCTGGGAGCGGTGAAGCTGCATCTGGAGGCGGTGGAGAAGATTGCCGCCGGTGACGAAGCTGCCGGACCGCTGGCGAAGATGGATCTGAAGGCGCGTTTCCACTGGCTGACCTCGCCGCGCAGCACCATTCTGCAGACCGGGCCGGTGCGCACAGGGGTGTGCGATGGAACGGAAAGTCTGTTGGATGGCCTGGTGCAAAAGCTTGTGTTGAGCGAGTAAGAAACACATAGCTGCAATGGCTGCTCCGCGATATGGTGTTGGCATGTCGCAACCAACGCGGAGGAATACCGTGAAACTGCACGTCATCGCTCTGGCCTTACTAGTGACTGCCTGCGCAGCGCAGGAGAAGCCGAAGTATCCCGAATATCCCAGCGAAACTCCTGCGACGCTGACGCCGACGGAAACCGGCTTTGATTACACCCGGCGCGTGGTGATGGTTCCCATGCGCGATGGTGTGAAGCTGCACACGGTGATTCTTATCCCCAAGGCAGCGACAGCGGTAAAAAAGGCTCCGATCCTGATGACGCGTACGCCGTACAGCGCGGACGCGCTTACCGCCAACCGGCAGAGCGCGCACCTGGGCGCGGCGCTCTATGGATATGACAATGCGGTGGATGTGATTGTAGGCGGCGGCTACATCCGCGTGGTGCAAGACATTCGCGGCAAGTATGGCTCCGAGGGCGACAACATCATGAACCGCCCCGTGCATGGGCCGTTGAATCCAACGCCGGTGGACGAAGCGACCGATACCTACGATACCGTCGACTGGCTGGTTAAGAACATTCCGGAGTCGAACGGCAAGGTGGGTACGCTGGGTATCAGCTATGACGGGTTTGAGCCGCTGATGGCGGCCTATCACCCGCATCCGGCGTTGAAGGTTACTGTCCCCATGAATCCGATGGTGGACGGATGGATGGGCGATGACTGGTTCCACAACGGGGCCTTCCGTCAGCAGAACCTTTCGTACATCTATGAGCAGGAGGGCGGCCGCTCGAACGAGTACAAGTGGTGGTCCGATGCCTTCGATGAGTACGACTTCTGGATGAAGGCCGGCTCGGCCGGCGAGATGGGTAAGCGGCACGGGGTGGAGCAGATGGGCTTCTGGCGCAACATCCTGGCGCATCCGGCCTATGACGACTGGTGGCAGCAGCAGGCAGTCGACAAGCTGCTGGCGAAGGAGCCGCTGGCGATTCCGATGATGCTGGTTCACAGCCTGTGGGATCAGGAAGACATTTATGGCGCTCCCGCCGTGTACAAGGCGCTGGCCGCGCGGCCGGAGAACAAGGGCAAGCTCTTTCTGGTGATGGGCCCGTGGCACCATGGGCAGGAGATTGAAGAAGCCAGCAATATGGCCTCGATTCGCTGGGGATCGGCGACCGGCACCTACTTCATGAAGAAGGTGCTTTTGCCGTTCCTCGATCACTACCTGAAGGACAATGCGCCGCCGATGGATGTTGCCCCGGTGACGGCGTTTGAAACGGGCACAAACGAGTGGCGCAGGCTGAAGAGCTGGCCTGCGTGCGGCGAGACCTGTTCGATTGAGAAGAAGAACCTGTACCTGGGCAAGGGACTGAAGACAACCTGGGCCGCGCCAACGAACAAGGTGGCGGAGTTTGAAGAGTATGTCTCTGACCCCGCAAAACCTGTGCCGTTCCGTGCGCGACCCAACCAGCCGATTGGTTATACGCCTCCGCTGACCTGGGTGAACTGGCTGGTGGATGACCAGCGCGAGGCTTCAGGGCGGCCCGATGTGCTGAGCTATGTGAGTGAGCCGCTGACGGAGCCGATGAAGATCAGCGGACAGCCGTTGGTAAAGCTGCTGGCTTCGACCAGCGGGACCGACTCCGACTGGGTGGTGAAGCTGATCGATGTCTATCCGGACGAGGTAGCGGAGCAGCCGGAGCTTGGCGGCTACCAGCTTGCCGTGTCGATGGACATCTTCCGCGGCCGCTACCGTGAGAGCTTTGCGACGGCGAAGCCGATTGCGGCGGACAAACCGCTGGAGTACCGGTGGGAGCTGCCGGTGGCGAACCATGTTTTTCTGCCTGGCCATCGCATCATGGTGCAGGTGCAGTCCAGCTGGTTTCCGCTCTATGACCGGAACCCGCAGACGTTTGTGCCGAATATCTTCTGGGCAAAGCCCGGGGACTATACAAAAGCAACACAACGCATCTACTCCGGCAGCGCGGTTGAACTGCCGGTGGTGAAGTAGCGGAGAGGCTAGACTTGTTCCATGCCGAGACGGTCCACAACGCACCACCAGCAAAAAGGGAAAAAGGATTCAGTACGCCGTAAGGCCTATCTGCTGATCCAGAAGAAGATTGCCAACGGCCAGTTGAAGGCCGGAGAACTGATCTCAGAGGTTGCCCTGGCCAAGGAGCTTGGCAGCAGCCGCACACCGGTGCGCGAGGCGGCTGGCCAGTTGCTGGCCGAGGGCATGCTGGATCTGAGCCCGGGCGGCGGCATTGTGGTTACGCGGCTGACGCGGCAGGCAATCACGGAGCTGTACGAACTGCGCGAAGCCCTGGAGGTTTTTGCCGTGGGACGCGCGGCGCAGAATGGCATTCGTCCCGCGGATGCATCGCGGATGAAGGAGCTGCTGGAAGAGACACAGGCGCTGCTGAAGGAGCTGAGGGCTTCCGGCAGCAAAGAGCTGGACGAGGAGCAGATGCGCCGTTTCGCGGTTAGCGATCTTGGCTTCCACTCCCTGCTGATGCGGCTGGCTGCCAATGAACGCATGTTGAAGGTAGTGAACGAGACCCGGCTGATGATCCGTATCTTCGGCATCCAGCGCAGCGGACACCGCCGCGAGGAGCTGGAGCGGATTCACCGCCACCACAAGGAAATTCTGCAGGCCGTGGTGGACGGCAAGGCCGACTCCGCGCGCAAGCTGCTGGCGGAACATATCCAGGCCAGCGGGCGGGAACGGCTGGAGGAGTTTGACCAGTGGGAACGGGAGCAGCACCTGGCGAGCCTGGGCGGGTAGGGTACTCCCGCATTCTATTTGTCGACAAATCGTAGACAGTGAATCTATGATGCCCTCATGGCAAAACTGGTGATGGGTGTATATGCCGCTGTGCTCACGCCGCGCGACGCGGCAGGACGAATCGATACCGGGCAACTGCGAGGGTGGCTGGAGTTCCTGATCGGTAAAGGTATTCAGGGGTTCGCCATCAATGGCGCCACCGGCGAGTTTCCGCAGGTTACGGAAACGGAGTTTGTCGACCTGATGGAGACGGTGGCGGAGGCCACCGTCGGCCGGGCGAAGTTTCTGGCGGGTATAGGCGCTGCAAGCAGTATGGATGCGATTCGCCTGGGCAAGATCGCGGGCCGTGCCGGAGCGCAGGGGCTTCTATTGCCCATGCCTTACTTTTTCCCATACAGCCAGGGCGATCTTGCGGCGTTCAGCAGC
Organism: Terriglobus tenax; assembly: GCF_025685395.1. Classification (NCBI taxonomy): domain Bacteria; kingdom Pseudomonadati; phylum Acidobacteriota; class Terriglobia; order Terriglobales; family Acidobacteriaceae; genus Terriglobus; species Terriglobus tenax. The sequence goes on from NZ_JAGSYA010000004.1 coordinate 2,921,623, forward strand.
GAAGTGGCACATGCGGTTCAGACGCCCGTGCTGCTTTACAACCTGCCGCAGTTCACCTCGGGCCTGGAGCCAGAAGCGACGCTCTCCCTGATTGAACACTGTCCGAACATCATCGGCATCAAGGATTCGAGCGGATCGCTCGACACGGTTTCACTGCTGACCAAGCGTGCACCCGCGGCCTGCCGCATTATTGGCAATGACAACGCGCTGGCGCCTGCGTTGAAGGCAGGTGTGGCCGACGGTGTGGTCTCTGGGGTATCGTGCGTGTTGCCGGAGCTGATTAAGGCGATCTTTGAGGCAGGGCAGAGCGAGGCAAAGGCTGCCCGGCTGGATGAGCTGAACGGCAGACTGCGGCTGTTCATCCAGCAGCTTGACCGTATGCCGACGCCGTGGGGGCTGAAGGTCTTTGGTGAGTCACGCAAGCTGGCCAGGGCGAACTTTCCCTTTGCCCTGAGCGACGACCGTGTGCAGCAGATGCACGAGATGATGGCGTGGTTTACGGAAAACCACGCGGCGATGATGGCGGTTTAGGAGCAGACAGTGATGGCGAATGACGTGTATCTGGTAACCAGCGGCGACCTCAGGCTCTCCGCCAACCAGGCCTGCTGGCCGGCACAGCGCGACCTGGAGACAAAGCTGACGGCGGTGCTGGCAACCATGGGTGTGACGTTGAAACGCGCCTTCCCGGTGGATGAGAGGGCGGGGCACGGCTTCATCTCAAGCCAGCGCATGGGTATGGATGTTTTTGCGTCCATTCCCAAGGATGCTCTGCTAATCTTCGCCACCGCCGCGTGGCAATACACGCACCATGTGCTGCCGGGCATGCGTTTTCACAATGCGCCGATTCTTACGCTGGCAAACTGGTCCGGTCAGTGGCCGGGGCTGGTGGGTCTGCTGAATCTGAATGGATCGCTGGTGAAGGCCGGTGTGACGTTTTCTACCCTCTGGAGCCGCGACTTTGACGACGCATTTTTCCTGGATGGTTTGAAACAGTGGCTGGAAACCGGAGCGATTCAGCATGATCTTTCGTATGTAAAGCCGTTGTCCGCGGTGCCGTTGCCGGAGTCAGCTCAGGAGCTCGGCAAAGAGATTGCCGGTCTTCTGCGCGAGCGCAAGGCAATCCTCGGCATTTTTGATGAAGGCTGCATGGGCATGTACAACGCCATCATCGACGATGAGCTGTTGAACCCCTGCGGCATCTTCAAAGAGCGGCTCAGCCAGAGCGCGCTTGCTGCCCGCATGGCCACGGTCGGCGATGAAGAGGCCGCAGCGGTGCGTACATGGCTGGACACGCGCGGCCTGCGTTTTGTGACCGGAACTGACGAAGCAACGGAGCTGACGGACAAACAGATTCTGCTGCAGGCGAAGATGTATATCGCCGCGGTGCGCATGGCGGCGGAGTTTGGCTGCGATGCGATTGGTATCCAGTATCAGCAGGGGTTGAAGGATACGGTGCCTGCGTCCGATCTTGTGGAAGGCCTGTTGAACAATCCTGACCGTCCGCCTGTCTTTGACGCGGAGGGCAAGGAGCTTTTCGCCGGTAAGGCGCTGCCGCACTTTAATGAAGTGGATGAGGGCGCGGCGGTGGATGCGCTGGTGACCAACCGCTGCTGGACGAAGCTGGGTCTTGATCCTTCGACGACGCTGCATGATGTGCGCTGGGGTGAAGAGCTTGAGGTGGACGGGAAGAAGCAGTATGTATGGGTGCTGCAGATCTCCGGAGCTGCTCCGGCCAGCCACTTTGTGGGCGGCTATGCTGGTTCCGTGAGCGAGCGCCAGCCGGCCATGTATTTCCCGCTGGGCGGTGGATCGCTGAAAGGCGTGGGCAAGCCGGGTGAGATTGTGTGGAGTCGCGTGTTCGTTGAAGGTGGCAAGCTGCATGTGGATCTTGGGCGCGGCACGGTCGTTTCGCTGCCGGAGGCTGAGACCGAGCGCCGCTGGCGCGAGACGACCTACCAGTGGCCGATGGTGAACACGGTGCTGCATGGCGTTACGCGCGACAGCTTCATGGCGCGTCATCGCGCCAACCACATCAGCATTGCCTATGCCAACGATTCTGCGGGTGCCGACCATGCGCTGGCGGTGAAGGCTGCCGCGTTTGCTGAGCTTGGTGTCGAAGTCCATCTCTGCGGCGTGGCAAAGGCATAGCGTGACGGCGAACGAGACTCGTACAGGCGGAGCGTATCCCTGGCTGCTGGTTGGCATGCTGTGGTTCGTCTGCCTGTTCAACTATGCGGACCGCCAGGCGATCTTCTCCGTCTTCCCGCTCATTCGTACGGAGCTTGCGCTGACGCCGATTCAGCTTGGCATCGTTGGTTCCAGCTTTATGTGGATGTACGCCCTGGCCGGCCCGGTAGCCGGCTGGGTGAGTGATCGTGTCTCGCCGCGCAAGGTAATTGTGGGTGCGCTGGCATTCTGGTCCGCGGTCACGGCGGGCACGGCCTTCAGCCATTCGTATGGCGTGCTGGTCTTTTTCCGCACGCTGGGTGGTCTGGGCGAAGCCTTCTATTTTCCCGCGGCGATGGCGCTGATCGGCGCCTATCACAGCGCGGCAACACGGTCCCGGGCCATGGCGCTGCACCAGTCCAGCGTGTATGCGGGCACCATCGCAGGCGGTGCGATGTCGGCCTTCATTGCTGAACAGCATGGATGGCGCACCAGTTTCACCCTCTTTGGCCTGCTGGGCCTTGTGCTGGCGGTGGTGCTGATCTTCAGTTTGAAGCGTCCGCCGCGCCTGGCATCGGAGACGCAGCAGGAGAATCCGCTGCTGCACTTTGTTCATGGCGTGCGCGATGTGCTGGCGCAGGGACGCATCGTGCTGATGATCGCTGTCTTCATGGGAGCGAACTTCGTTGCGGTGGTCTTCCTGACGTGGCTGCCCACCTTCCTCCTGGAAAAGTTTCACATGAGCCTGAGCAATGCGGGCTTCAGCTCTACCGCTTATCTGCAGGCGGCGTCCGTGCTGGGTGTGCTACTGGGTGGCTGGCTGGCAGACCGCTTTGCATCGAAGCGCGCCGGAGGCCGGCAACTGACGCAGGCCATCGGACTGCTGTGCGGTGTACCGTTCCTGTTTCTCACCGGATGGTCGATCACGGTCATCGGCCTGATCGTCAGCATGATCGGCTTTGGCTTCTTCAAAGGCATCTACGACGCGAATATCTGGGCGTCGCTGTATGACGTGGTGCCGGTGGAGAAGCGCGGCGTGGCTGCCGGCGTGATGAACAGCTTCGGCTGGCTGGGAGGAGGCTTTGCCCCGGTGGTGATTGCCGCCGCGGCACAGCGCTTTGGGCTGTCGGCCTGCATCAGCGCGACGTCGGTGATCTACCTGTGCCTGGCAATGATGCTGCTGGGACTTTCCGCGAATCTGCGGAAGGCGGCTTAGAAAGCCATTCTTCGCCTTTGGCGAAAACTGGGGCAACAACGCTACAGCTTCGCCAGGAAGGCGCGGTCTTCCTTGGAAAGGGCAGCTTTCTCCAGCAGGTCAGGACGGTTCTTCGCGGTCTTCAGCAGCTGCTGTTGCCGTCGCCATTTCCGCACCTGTGCATGGTCGCCGTTGGCCAGTACTTCGGGAATCGCGTGACCCTGAAACTCGGCTGGCCGCGTGTAGTGCGGGTAATCCAGAAGGCCTCCGCTGCCGTGCGTGGCCTGCGGACTTTCGAGGGTGTGCTCAATCTCACTGTCGCTGTGGCCAAAGGACTCAAAGCGGGCGGAGTCCGCATTGCCCAGCACGCCGGGAAGAAGGCGGGTGACCGCGTCAAGAATGATGGCCGCTCCCAGCTCGCCGCCGGAGAGAACGTAGTCGCCGATCGACAGCTCACGGTCGCAGAGCAGCGAGTTCACACGCTCGTCCACACCTTCATAACGGCCGCAGATCATGGTGATGCGCTCGAGCTTCGACAACTCGTGTGCTGTGGCCTGGGTAAATGGCTTGCCACCGGCGGAGAGCACGATGACCGACTCACGCGCGAGGTCTCGTTCCGGCAAAGGGGTGACGCCGATGGCGTCGGCGCACTCGAAGATCGGCTCCGGCTTCAGCACCATGCCCTCACCACCGCCAAAGGGGCGGTCATCCACGGTGCGGTGGCGGTCGTGCGTGAATGCGCGCAGGTCATGGGCCTGGGCTGCGACCACACCGTTGCGAATGGCGCGCGAAACCACTCCGTACTGGAGCGGCCCTTCGAAGAACCCCGGAAAAATAGTAATGATCTCAAACCGCATGCTGAATTCCCAGTGTACGTCGGTGTGGTGGAAGGGATGTACTCCACAGTGCAGGGGAGGGTATAGTTCCAACCGGAACAGTTTTTATCCTGGGGGCGGGTCAGGCGCTTTCGAGATAACGTTTTCTTAAACCCATTCGAGGACGAGACATGCGAAGGATGTGGATGGCAGTTGGTCTCAGCGCGCTGGCGCTGGGCAGTGTAATGGCGCAGCAGCCGGCGAAGCTCACCGTGGATACCACGCAGAAGGTTGCCGAGGTGAGTCCCACGCTGTATGGGCTGATGACCGAAGAGATCAACTTCAGCTACGACGGTGGGCTGTATGCGGAGATGATCCGCAACCGTACCTTCACCAACCGCTGGCCGCGCTTTGAGTGGTGGCGTGTAACCACGCAGGGCAACTCGTCCGCGAAGGTAAGCGGAGGCGACACCGGTCCGAGCAAGGCGCTGCCCAAGAGCATGAAGCTCGAGGTTCGTGAGGCCTCAAAGGGCAACGAGGCCGGCGTGACTAATGATGGCTACTGGGGCATGGCTGTGCGACCGTCCGAGACCTATCATGGATCGTTCTATGCCAGGCCGGCGGGTGTCGGCACGGCGCACATCCGTTTGGTGGCCAACAACACCGCGGCCACGCTGGCGGAGACGACTGTGGCGTTGACCGACGGCGACTGGAAGAAGTACGAGTACACGCTGAAGACCGGCGCCAATGTGGTTCCCGGCAAGGACAACCACTGGGAGATGCTCTTCGCGCAGAAGGGCAGTGTTGAGCTGCAGATGGTCAGCCTCTTTCCGCCGACCTACAACAACCGCCCACAGGGCAACCGGCCTGACCTGATGAAGATGCTGGGCGCCATGCGTCCGAACTTCCTGCGCTTCCCCGGCGGCAACTACGTGGAAGGTAACACGCTGGCCGAGCATTTTGACTGGAAGAAGACGATTGGGCCGCTGGTGGACCGTCCTACCAAGCAAACCTCGTGGCGCTATCTTTCGAGTGACGGTATGGGCCTGCTCGAGTTCCTGGAGTGGTGCGAAGACCTGAAGATGGAGCCGGTGCTGGCTGTCTTTGCGGGTTACACGCTGAACGGAGAGCACGCCGAAGGCGATGCGCTGAAGCCGTATATTGCCGATGCCCTGGATGAGATTGAGTACGTTACCGGCGACGTCAACACCAAGTGGGGGGCGGTGCGAGCGAAGGACGGACATCCGGAGCCCTTCAAGCTGCGCCTGATCGAGGTCGGCAACGAGGACAACCTTGACCGCTCTGGCAGCTACATCAAGCGCTATCCGCCATTTGAGAAGGCCATCCGCGCAAAGTATCCGCAGTTGAAGATCATTGCCACCGCATGGGAGCACGGCGGCACGCCGGACATCGTCGACGACCACTATTACCAGACACCGCACGAGTTCTTTGACCTGGTGCACAAGTACGATACGCAGGACCGCAATGGGCCGAAGATCTTTGTCGGAGAGTGGGCCACGCGCACCGGTTCGCCCACGCCGGACTTCGGCGCTGCGCTGGGCGATGCCGCCTGGATGACCTCCATGGAGCGCAACTCGGACGTGGTAGTGATGGCGGCGTATGCCCCCCTGTTCACCAACGTGAACCCAGGCGGCATGCAGTGGTCCAGCGACCTGATCGGCTATGACGCGCTGAACTCCTATGGATCTCCCAGCTACTGGGCGCAGGTGCTGTTCAGCGAGCATCTGGGCACGCAGGTGGTGAAATCTTCCGCTGAGGGAGCCAATGACCGCTTCTTCTGGTCGGCGACGGCTTCGCCGGAGAAGAAGGTGCTCTACCTGAAGCTGGTGAATGCCAGCGACCGTCCGCAGGCGTTGACCGTGGACGTGTCTGGAGCGAAGGCCGGGGCCGCCGTGAGCAATACGATGCACGCGGCCACCTGGTATGTGACGAACTCGATCACGGCGCCGAAGCTGGTTGTGCCGGTCAAGGGAACGGTCGCCGTGACTCCGGGGAACTGGAAGCACACGGTGGCTCCCAATACGATTGAGGTCATCGATATTCCCTTGAAGTAAACCGGGGATGAGGAACAACACACGGGACGCCTGAGGGTGTCCCGTGTGTTGTTAAGCGCGCAAAAACGCTTTCCTACGACACTCGAAAGAAAACGTTTGCTGCTTCGGAATCCCCAGTGTTTTCAGGGGTTTCCCTTCAGAGGGGCTATTTCTACGGAAAATTTCTCTTTGGAAACAACTTCCCTATTGACAATGAAACGTTTCGACCTCTAGGGTTCTGTGCGACATCCAACCACAGCATTTGGAGTCGCGGAGGAAGTAATGGCAACAACCTTTTTGGAGTCGAGTGTGCGCAGTGTGCCTTCCAGGTGGCGCCGCCTGCTCGGGCTAATGGCCCTGAGCGTCCTCGTCCTTACGCCCTGTGTTTCGCGGGCGCAGACGGGTGGTGAAGGTGGCCTGCAGGGCACGGTAGCGGACCCTACCGGCGCTGCCGTCCCGGACGCAACCATCATCATTACCAACCAGGCAACTGGGACGCAGACCACGCGTAAGAGCACCGGAGCGGGTCTGTATTCCATCACGCCGCTGCCGCCGGGCATCTATACCGTCGATGTGAAGCACGAAGGCTTTCAGGAGTTCATCCAGAAGAACCTGACCGTGAACGCGATGATCGTGACTGGCTTTGACGTGACCATGACCGTCGGCGCGACCAGCGATGTGATCACCGTACTTGAGGCGCCTCCGCAACTGGAGACCACCAATGCCTCGCTCGGCCTGACCATTGAAAACGAAACGTACTCGAATCTTCCGCTGGTCACCAACAATGCCCAGCGTGATGCGACTGCCTTCGGTTCTCTGGCTCCTGGCGCACAGGGTGGAGCACGTTTGCCCATCGTTGGCGGCACGGGCAACTATCTCGGCCAGCTGTATGTAGACGGTCTGCCCGCGCAGACGGTCAGCCAGCAGGGCGACAACCGCCTTGTATCGCAGGCGTTCTCGGTGGAATCCATCGACCAGACGCAGGTTCTTACCAGCACGCCTCCGGTTGAGTACTCCGGCGCCGGTGCGCAGAACTTCACTATCAAATCGGGCAGCCTGAAGTATCACGGTCAGGTATCGGACTACATCCGGAACACGGCGCTGGATGCATGGCCGCTGTTGACGAAGGTCCAGACGGTATCGGACGGCAAGGGCGGAACGGTTCGCGCGCCGAAACCGGTAGACCACCAGAATGAACTCTCGGCCAGCATTGGCGGGCACGTTCCATTTACCAATCGCATCTTCTTCTTCGTGGCGTATGACCGCTACCACAATCGTTCGGTTCGAAGCCCAACCCTCTACACCATTCCGACGCTGCTGGAGCGGCAAGGTATCTTCACGGAAAAGCTCGGAACAACGGCCCAGTTGTATGACCCGACAACGACAAGCTGCGCTGGCTCTGTTTGCACCCGTCAGCCATTTGCTGGAAACGTGATTCCTGCAAGCTATATTTCGCCCTTTGCCAAGGCGGCGCAGCAGTACCTGCCAACGCCGTCTAACTCCGGCACGACCAACAACTATCTGGGCAGCGTTCCTTACGGCTTCGATAACTTCAACATCGATTACCGCGTTGATTTCCAGATAACGCCGAACCACCGTATCTCGACCGTCGCCGGAATCGGCAAGGTCGGCTATCTGAATAACTACAGCGCGCCCTACTTGCCGCAGCCTTACACCGGCGGAACGCTGGCAACAATCTATCCGAAGGTCTTCGACGTTCAGGACGTCTATACGATCAACAGCAACCTGGTGAACCAGCTGAAGTTTGGTTATGTACGGTTCTTCCAGAACATCACGAACTCGACGCAGAACGTTCCCGGCTTCCAGATCGGTGACCTGGGCGTAACGAATCTGCCTGCCGGTCAGGCCGGCCAGACGTTTCCTGGCGTGACCTTTACCACCGGCGGCGCAAGTTCGGTTGCTCTGCAGACGTGGACCGGCGCAAGTGATGCTGTGTCTACCCAGAAGACGACCCCGAACAACTACACGTTGCTCGACAATGTGCTCTATACCAAGGGCAAGCACTCCATCACCGCAGGTATCCAGATCCAGTGGCAGCAGATTAACAATGCCAACCCGGATACCTATACTGGCCTGTTGCAGATGGCTTTCAATAACTTCTCGACGGCGAACTTCAATGCCACCGGTACAACAACGCAGCTCTCCAGCGGTTCTGGTTACTCTTATGCCAGCTTCCTTCTGGGTGCCATCGGCGGCACGCCCAGCCTGGGGCTTCGCCCGGTGAGTGAAGTCGGCGGTCGCTACCGTCCTATTGCGCCCTATGTTTCAGACACATGGCGCATCACGGACAAAATCACTCTGGACGCCGGCCTTCGCTGGGATTACCTGCCACCGTATCGTGAGGTCAAGGATCGCTGGAGCTTCCTCAATCCAGGTCTGACCAACCCGATCACCGGGACACCGGGAGCCATTCAGCTTGCCGGCAACTACGGCGGAGCGGGTGTAAGCTGCCAGTGCCGTACCCCGGTACAAACCTACTGGAAGAACTGGGGACCGCGTGTCGGCTTTACCTACGCTCCTGACGACAAGACAGTCATCCGTATCGGCATTGGCCGTGTCTTCTCGCAGGGTGGCGGTGTTGGCGGACGTGGTGGAGCCTTCAATGGCACCGGCCAGCTGGGCTTCAACACGAGCATTGCATCTCCGGCAGAAGTAACGAACGGCGCGGGTGCTGGGCCCTCCTATTATCTCAACAACAGCTCTGCCTTCCAGTCCAAGGGGCTTGCGAATACAGCCTTGTTCAACGGACAGGCTTACCCGACCGCTCCGGCGCCCGGTGCAGCTACCCAGAGCCTGAACACGGGCTTCTACCTGAACGGCGCAAGCATGGCGACGGCTCAGGCGGTCAGCTATGCGGATCCTTACTTCGCGGGCCGCGCGCCGAACTTCACCTTCTACAACGCTGGCATTCAACGTGCCATTACCAAGGACATGGTGTTGGCGATCAACTATGTCGGCAACCAGAGTCATCACCTGATCAACTCGACCTCGAATGCCGCGAATGCGCGTGGTTACTGGTCAAACCAGCTCAACCCGGCGTATCTGGCACTCGGATCGCTGCTTACCGCCAAGGCAACTCCGGCTAACGTCGCTGCTGCCCAGGCAATCGTGCCGGGGCTCAACATCCCAACGTTCTTCCAGAACGCGGCGACTGCCAGCAATGGTGGCGCAGCGACGATCGCGCAGGGTCTGACGGCATTCCCGCAGTACTCCGGCGTGACCGACACCTGGGGCAACGTTGGCAACTTCAGTTACAACTCGCTTCAGGTAACGGTGCAGCAGCGCATGTCGCGCGGCCTGACCTTCAACTTCAACTACACATGGTCGAAGAACATCGGCAACGATGGCACCTTCCGTAGTGGATTCGCCATTCCTCAGGCTGCGATTTCGCGAGGAACGCAGAACTGGGCACAGGACCGGATTGACCGTTCTGTGACGACGATCTCGTCTCCGCATGCCTTCCATGCGTATGGCGTCTGGAAGCTTCCTGTCGGAAAGAATGGATATGGCGGCAACAACCTTGTTACCCGCACTTTGTTGAGCGACTGGCAGCTCTCGAGTATTTTCACGTACTACTCCGGTACGCCGGTTGCTGTTACCTCGGGCCTTTGCACGACCGCAAACAACCCACTGCAGGGGCAGTGCATGCCTGACCTGAATCCTTCGTATTCTGGTTCTGGCCGGCTCAGTGGTGGTTACGGTAAAGGAAGCGGAAGCACAGCCTGCAACCTTGGTGTTGGTTGCACGTCTGTCAAATACCTGGATACAAATGCGTTCACGGCTCCGCTCACGAATGGCAGTGTGTATCTTCTGGGCAATGCTCCACGTACCCAGGCGTACGGCATGAAAAACCCGGCACAGTTGAGCCTTGATGCTGCGGTTCGTCGTACCATTCCCATCCACGATGCGATCAACTTCCAGTTTGAAGTGACCGCGTCGAATGTCATGAACCATCCGACGCTGGGGAATCCGAATGCCGTGTGGGGAACCACCGCCTTCGGACAGATCAGCAGCATCAGCAACACTCCGCGTAGCTTCCAGCTTGCGGGACACCTCAACTTCTAACCGTAGCCTCCTAACAAAACCTAACGGGCCCCGCACGACGCAAGTCATGCGGGGCCCACTTTTCTGTCTCACAATCTGTATCGCAGGAGTTATGTTGCATGCGCTCTCTGGCCGCACTGATATCCCCCCTTGCCGTTGGCATGATGCTGTGTCCGGCACTGTCTGCCGCGCAGGACTTCAACGTTCCCGATGACCGCCGTCCCGTTGAAAAACGTCCGACTCCGGACGAAATTGCTCATCCTCCAAAGACGTGGATCGATAAGGACACTGGTCATCGCGTGACGCGGTTGACCGATGAGCCCGGCTCCGCCAGCTTTTACTTCAACGTGAATGCCTACACTCCGGATGGCAAGGAGATGGTCTACACCACGCCGGAAGGTATCTCCGTACTGGACCTGGCCACGCACAAGACGCGCAGCGTGGTGAAGGGCAAGGTACACACGCTTGAGGTTGGTCATAAAACGCAGAGCATCTTCTACGTAAAGAACGATGAACGCGCCGTCTACAAGACCAATGTGGATACTGGCGAGACGACCTTCCTGGCCAAGCTGCCTCCCCGCGGCAACATCGTCAGCGTGAATGCCGATGAAACGCTGGCTGCAGGCACGTATGACGAAGTTGAGAAACCCAACGAGCAGTACGGTCGTAACGGTGCAACGCCTGCAGCACAGGCCGCTGGCGGAACAACGCAGACCAGCCCGCTGGACCAGCCGCGCAACAAGGGCGAGATGATGGAGCGCCGTCTGGCGGCGCGTATTCCGCTGGTGCTCTACACGCTGGACCTGCGCAACGGTAAGGTAACCCCGCTGCTGCATTCGACGGACTGGGTGAACCACCTGCTCTTCTCGCCCAGCGATCCCAAGCTGCTGATGTACTGCCATGAAGGTCCCTGGCAGAAGGTCGATCGCATCTGGACAATCTGGACCGACGGCACGCACAACCAGTTGATGCACAAGCGCACCATGGCCATGGAGATTGCCGGACACGAGTTCTGGGGCCAGGACGGCAAGACCGTTTACTACGATCTGCAGACGCCCAAGGGCGAGGACTTCTGGCTGGCCTCTGTCAACCTGGAGACCGGTAAGCGCAACTGGTATCACATGGACCGCAACGAGTGGTCAATTCACTTCAACGTGAACGAGAAGACCGGCCTGTTCACCGGCGACGGTGGCGATCCGCACCAGGTGGCGCGCGCTCCCGATGGAGAGTGGATCTATCTTTTCCATACGAAGAAGATCGAGACGCCGGGCATGATGGACGGTCCCGATCTTGTGCAGTCGTGGGTCTTCCAATCGGAGAAGCTCATCAACATGAGCAAGCACAACTACACGCTGGAGCCGAATGTGAGCTTCACGCCGGATATGAAGATGGTCATCTTCCGTTCGAACATGTTCGGACCGACGTATGTCTTCGGTGTGGAGATCGATAAGGCAAAGTAGCCTGTTGCGAGCAAAGAAAGAAAGGCACCCCGCGTGGGGTGCCTTCTTCTATGTTCGGATTTGCGCGGTTACTTCTTCTTCATCGTAACCATGCGGTGCAGCTCGCTGCCGGCCATCAGGAAGCCGCCCACGCCGTAGGTGTAGCTGGCGCTGGGGCGATAGTAGGCAGGCTCGGAACCGGTTTGCTGGATGTTGCCCAGGCGGCCGTCCGCGTAGACATTGGTCAGCAGTCCAGCCCATGCCTTCGTGATCACAGGCATATAGGTGGCGCGGTCAAGAATGCCTTCATTAACGCCGTAGGCCATGCCGTAGACGAACAGCGCCGCGCCGGAGGTCTCGGGCTGCGGAAAGTGCTCAGCGTCCAGCAGGCTGGCGTGCCACTGGCCATCCTTGCCCTGTAGTGCGGCGGCAGCGGCCGACATCTCCTTCAGCTGCTGCACGTAGAACGGACGCCGCGGATCATCCTTTGGCAGGTACTGCAGCGTGCGTGCCAGGCCGGCAACCACCCAGCCCTCGCCGCGCGACCAGAAGACCTTCTTGCCGCCAGGACCGCGCTTGGGAATGAAGCTGTCGTCACGCCAGTACAGGTGCTCGTCCTTGTCCCATAGCAGATCGTAGGTGCGCTTCCACTGTGCGTTCAGGTAGTCAATGTACTTGTGTTCACCGGTAGCGGCGTACATGCGCGTGTATACCGCCGGTGCCATGAACAGGGCATCGCACCACCACCATGGAATGCGCGCGTCGCCCGGGCGCAGCGTTTCCAGCGGCATTACGGTTTCCAGTGTCTTCGTCATCGGCTCGATGATGGCCTTGTCCTTCTTGCCACCGTCGAGATACAGCTCGGCATAGGTCTGCCCGATGCTGATATCGTCGGCGTTCGGCAGCTTCTCAGGATTACGAAGCTGGTACTCGAACTTCTTCGACATCTCCGCCATGGCATCGCGGTACTTCGCCTCATGCAGGGCATCGGCCGCGGCCATGTAGCCGCTGTACATCACGCTCCAGGTCCAGATCTTGTCGAAGTACGGCTGCGACTCCTTCAACTGCCAGTCAGCCACCTTGCGCACCACTTTGTCGATGGCAGCAGGCGTCAGTGCAGGCGAGATATCCGTGGCCTTCGGTCCAGGGTCTTCGGGCGACGTGCCGAAGTGCCTCCCGTTGTCTTTATCGATAATGGCCTGCATCTCAGGCGTTGGCTTGGGATATTGCTGCGCGAAGGCCGAGACGGCGGCAAGAGCAAGCGATGCAGCGCTGGTGCGAAGAAAGAGTGATGTCTTCATGGGGTGCGTGATTCCTCGTTTGTATGCGTGTTGTGGCTTGGGCTGCTGGCTTACGGGTGCTCCTGAAACTCCAGTTCAACAGCTCCCAGAAGTCCCGAGGGCACCGGCTTTACCTTGTCGAGATCCTGCATCTGGAAACGGTCGCCATATCTGGCGATCAGCGGTTTGTAATCACGGGGTGGCAATGCGGCCCACGCATTGATGGCCGTGTTGTAAACGCGAATCTCGATGCTGTTTTCGCCGGCCTGTAGCAGAGGAGCGATGTCCAGACGATAGGGCGGATGCCACAGCGCGCCCGCAGGCTTGCCGTTGACGAAGACCAGGGCGCCTTCGCGCACCGGTGGTTCATACCACGCATGCGTCCCGGGGCCAGTCTTCGTCACCATGGGGTTCGGAACATTGTGATGTTCTTCCTCACGCGGCGCATCCGGCGCACCCGGCTCCGGCGCACCACCGGCAATATGCAGATAAACCGGCTGCGTTGGCTTCTGGTCGAGGGTGACGTTGCGTGTGTACACGGCTTCGCCGGAGTAGTGCAGCGTAGCTTCGTCCGCGGTCCAGTCCTTCAGCGCGGCCAGTGTTTCGGTCTTCCCCGTGCCGGTGAACTTGACGGACCAGTCCTTGCTCAGGTCCAGCTTCTTCGCGGTAACGAAGCCGCTTTTGCCTGCCGGAGCATGAAAACCCGCTCCGAAAAGATAGGTCCGCGACTCATACGGCGCCAGCGTCAGCTCGATGGACTTCGGCGAGATAATATCCCAGCCAGTCTTTCCTGTCTCAGGATCAAGTACAACACCATCGGTGTAGCGTGTGGCGAGGGTTACCGTCGCCTTGATCTCGCGGTTGCTGGTGTTCGTTACAAAATACACATCGCCATTCGGCAGCTTGCGGCGGATGAAGCCGATGACGTTGCGGTCAGCATCCTTTGCGACGTCGAGCTTCAGGTCGGGCGCCGCTGCCATGTGCAAGGCATCGGTTAACTGGTCGACCGAGCTGGAAACAGCGGGGAAGAGCGCGGAAGACAGCTTCTTGAGCTCTTCCGAAGGTTTGCCTTCGGGCGTAAGCGTCGGCGCCTGCTTGTAAGACACCACCTTGCCGCCCCTGGCCTTCCATGCGGCAATCCTGCGCAACGTCTCCAGCGGAATACGATCGGTCGGCGGAACCAGCAGGATGCTGTGCTGTACGCCCAGGCTGTTGATGGCGTCGGCGTCGGTGAAGTCATAGTTATAGCCGGCAGAGAGAATACCGCCCAGCATCTCCTTGGGCAGCAGGTCCTGCATGGCCACGGTCACGCTTACCTTGGTCGGGCGGAAGGCGGCCCATGCATCATCGGTCGGCAGAAGAACGGCCACCTGGTTAGCGGGCTTGCCCTGGCGCAGCAGATAGCTGAGCCGCGTAATGTAGTGGTTCACCGTCGGCATGACCGGGTGCCAGGGATTGTGGTCATTGAAGACCGCCGCTGCGTACAGCGACCATCCGGGTTCGCCTGCCTGCGGCGCGGAATAGGGCCAGCCATGGAAGACCAGAAGGTTCTCGCCCATGATGAAGTCAATGTCGGCCTCGGCCTTCATATCGAGCGGCGTGGCGCGGAAGACCGGCGAGTGCAGCCAGGTGAAGGTCTCGCCCGAGGTGACGTTGTTGCCGAAGAGGTGATTGCCGGAGCTTGCCCAGCGCAGCGTGGAGAAGCCGCGCCACTGCGGGCCTTCGCCCTCGGGCAACGCGACCAGCTTCTGGCTTGAGAGCGAGACGGCGGGCTCGTTATATGTCTGCGAGCGGAAGCGTGTTCCATGCTGCTTCGCCCATGCCTGGATCTGGACCAGGTAGGCATCGTTCACCAGCTCGGTCAGCGTCTTGCCCCAGTCATGGCGCAGGTTGATACCGTTTGGCGTGTTGCCGGCAACCAGCTCGGCCAGATGGGGCAGCAGATCATAGCCGCGACGCTTCTTGAACTCTTCCGGCAGCGTAGGCGTCCAGTCCGCGCCATAGGCTTCCAGTGAGTCCGAGAAGATGGCGTAGGGCGGCGTGCTGCCAAAGGCTTTGATGAGCGGCTCGCCCACGTTCTTCAGATGGGCCGCAACAGCTTCCTTGCTGAATGGATCAAGCACCCAGCCTTCCGCGCCCACAGCGGCACGCTTCACCATCTGGCCGGTATGGCTCTGGAGAAAGAACAGCACGGTGCGGGACGTATTTGCGGGGGCTACTTTGACGCTGCCGGCTTCCAGCTTCACCGTCTCCGCGGTCGTGGCATCCCACTTCTCCGGCGTGCCGTTGACCACAGACACGGCGAGGACACTCTCGCCTTCTTTCAGCGCGGGTGCGGCAACGCTGACACTTCCCGCTGGCAGGGCAACCGGTACGGTCTTCAGCCGGGTTGCAGCGTTATGCAGGTTGGTCGTCGGTCCGCCGTAGGGCCAGCCGCTGGTCAGCGTTACATCCATGCGCAGGCCCAGCTTACGGCCTTCCACCTGCGCGTAGTTCACCGCGTCCAGCATCTCCGGTGACAGGAAGGAAAAATTCTTCAGGCCCGTGGCCGGGTCGTCCAGCGCCTCGGGATACACAAAGGCCAGCTCCGCGCCGCCAATGTTATCAGCCTTCATCTGCTGCAACTCGCGCAGGATCTCGGCTTTTTCGACTGCCGGACCAAACCACCACCAGCGCACCATCGGCCGGGCAGCATCCGGTGGATTCAGAAAGTCCTTCTGGATGGTCTGCAACGACGGTGCGGCCTGCGCAGGCGCAGAGACATGGCAGCAGGCAAAGGCCAGGGCAGCCGCCGCCGGTAGGAGCAGCTGTTTGCAGGGTAGACGTTTCATGCTCGCGAGCTTACTCCCTCAGGTGCGAACTGTAGTGAAGCGGGGCTATCAGTGTCAATAGGTAAACAATTCCAGAATTGGCGAATACGTGCTTTTAATCTCTGCCCAACGTTGCCCCAAGTAGTCCCAGCACAACACCGTAGAGTTCGCAGTTCAGATCGAGCGATGCCAGGGTGCGCGCCGGGTCCAGTGGAATATCCAGAACGAAAGCCGATCCGCCCGGCACGCCGCGCTGGGGTTTGCCGCGCAGGTTCTCCACGGTAAGCGTGCGCGGTTTCCCGGTCCGCAGGTCAACCCGCATGGGCAGGCTTCGCGCAGGATCATCGCCGAGGCGGAACAGGTAGTCATCCAGCATGTAGTCCTGCTCAACGGGCCACCAGTTACGCGGGCTGCGAAGCTCGGTCGCTTCGCTGTGGCCATCGGTGTAGTGGACGGTAACAGTAGCGTGGCGTGACCATGTTGCCTGCGGAAAGGTGGTGCAGGCCAGCAGCAGATGCAGCGACCGCGCCGTGCCGTCGAGCGGCAGCTTGAGGCGCGGGGAGTCGATAGCCCATTGCGAGAGGTAGCAGCAGTTCTTCGCCTCGCCCTGCGGTGTGCGGAAACGCACATCCTTGTCGAGCCGCAGCATACCGCCCGCGTTGCGCAGACCGGCATCATCAATCTCAGCATGGACATCGAAGTTCGCCCATCCGCCCAGCAGGCCGTTGGGCAGGTTCAAAGATGTAAGTCCGGAGCGGGGCCTGCTGTAATCGCGAGTGAAGATCTCGCGGGTGTGGCCGTTGAAGCAGGTCTCCAGTGCGATGGGCTCATACCGTGTTGCTGCAGCAACGGTCGGGGCTTTCTTCGGCTCTGCAAAGGCAATCTCTACCGGAAGCCGGTAGCGGCACGCGCCGTGCTGTTGCTGCGCGAAGATGGTGTACTTGCCGGGTACGCGGCGTGTAAGGCAACCCAGCGGGTCGTCAAGATGTGAACTGTCGATGCCGGCGGGCCATACGATCGGTTGCCCGGCGGCGAGGTGGATGGCGGCAGGCGCCTTGCGTGGTGTATCCCCATGCCAATGCAGCGCGATGTCGAATGTCTCCTGCGCGGGCAGAGGGCCAAGCAGAAGCCTCGGTTCGCCGATGGCGTCCTGGTCAAAGCGTCCATGTACGGGCTTGCCGTTCACGGTGACGGTGGGCAGCTCCGTGGTGCGGGCGCGCAGGCGCAGATGCAGCGTGGCGGCCTTCTGCAGGCGCGGTGTGATCTTCCAGTGCTCGTGATTGCCCTCGCGCGTGTACGTTAGCTGCAATTCGGGGTGCTTCAGCGCAGCCCTGGTCCAGTCCAGCGGCAGTTGCGGCGCAAGGCGCAGTTCTTCACGGAGCAGGTCAGGCCGGACGCCCCACAAGCCTTCTGTGATGGCGCGCGCCGCACAGCCGATGGGGTCGCCGAAGTCGCGCTGCGACTCCTGCCGGTGCGGGTCCATCTGCAGCGACATGGGGAAGTTGCCGGGACACAGGCCGCGGAAGCCTGCGTCCAGCAGTGTGCCGCGCAGCAGAGCATAGCCGTCGTCGGCCATGCCTGCCTGGAATAACGCGAGTGCGGTGTGCAGGTTTTCCGCCGTGACCAGCAGCGTGAGCGACCACACGTATGGCTGCCAGTCAGAGCAGGCAATCTGCCAACCGACATCCGCAGGCACACCCGGGCCATGTACAGGAACCTTCGGAATTGCGTGCAGCCGGTCGGTCGCCATCAGCCACGCTTCTTCGGCGGAGGCGAACTCGCAGTCGAGCGCGTGATACACCGTCCACCATGCTGGGCTTTCGGCCTGCGTGCGCTCGCCCATCCAGTCGCGGCTTTCGGCAAAGGCTCCTCGTTCGGGCATCCACAGGTGCGTGCGCATGGCGCGGACGATCGCGTCGGCCTCGGAGTCATAGCTTGCGGCGACCTCGGCGGCCAGATGCAACTGCCGCGCAAGCTGTGCCAGGTTGCGATTCAGAAAGACGTTGTACGCGGAGCTATGGGCCGCTCCGCCGCCGTTGTACTGCAGGTTATCGCTGGCCCAGATGGCGGCATAGGCCTCGTACAGCGGAGCTTCGAGCTCGCCCTCCGCTGCATAGTTACGGCGGAAGAGGCGGCGCTCCCATGCAGCATGGGCTTCCAGCGCGGGCCATGCCGTACGTGCAAACTCCATGTCCCCGGTCCAGCGCAGATGCCGCAGAAGAGCATCGAAGAAGACCAGGTTCATGTCGTAGTGGTTATGGCCCAGGTCTCCGTTGGAATGCAGCAGATTCTCCGTGCGGGCATCGTGGCTGCCTTTGTCTGGAGCCCCGGTTGCGGGCTGAATATCCATGAAGCCCTTGCTGCCGTAGGTGCCTCCGCTGCCGTTGGTCACAGGGGATTTATCCTGCTTTGCCAGCCAGCGTTGCAGGTGGCGGCGCATGCGGTTGTGCTGCCCAAGCACGTCCAGCGCATACGGTCCGCGCCAGCCCGCCAGGGCATTGCGCCACGCCACGGCGCCATGCATCACACAGCCCTGCGCTTCGTCCCAGATGGCATCGGCGGCCATGCAAAGCGCGGGCGCCATGCTGTCGAGATAGGCATCGCCGGTCTCCCAGTGCATGGCAGAGGCAGTTTTTGCCAGATCTTCGCGGCGGCTGGCGAAGTCCGCTGGAGTAACAGCGCCGGAGGCCGGCTTCGGTGGCTGGACGACGCCTTCCACCGCATGGACGGCAAGCAACAGCGGCGCGTCGCCAAGGGCAATATTCCCCAGAAGAACCGGCTGCGCGGGAGAGGTCTCGTCGTTGCCCCACAGCTTCTGCCAACCCGCGTTCCAGTCTGCGGCGCGGCCCAGTTTCAAGGCAGCATTTCGCGGTGTGTGCACTACAAGCTTGAACTTGCCGGAGACGACCTCAGCCTCGGTCCCGCGCAGCGTCCACTGGTTGTTCGCGGCCTCTTCCGGGCGAAGCTGGAAGAACTGCGTCACCGGTTCGGACTCGCAACCAATGTCGCCGTTGCGCTGACCCTTGCGTCCGCTGACACCACCGAAGGCAAAGGTCAGGGAAAGATCGGCAGGGAGCGACGAACCACGCGCCTGCACGGCAAAGCCAGCGCCAACCGTCAGCACCTCCAGATGCAGTACTCCATTCGCGCCAAGCAAGGCATCGCGCAACTCATACTCCAGCCGGCCCTCCACATAGCGTGCAATGACCGTCTCAAAGGCGAAGAGCCACTTCGCCTGCTCTCCCTTCGCAAGGCCCAGCCGCAGGTTGCCGCCATGCCCTGGCAGATAGAGAGAAAACTCCGGCAGATCGCCACCGTCCACGCGGAAGGGGATGTTTGGCCCGTAGAGTGGCCGGTTGAAGAACTCGCTTCCATTGCGGATGAAGAAGCCGACTCGCTCCGGTGTGTAGCGCATGGGGCGCGCCGTGTTTTCAAACAGCAGAGGCACCATTTTGCCGGAGGTGATCTCCGGCGAATGGGCCTGCGAAGACGGCGGAGGGATGCCTTCCTGGGCCGTTGCCCAGCGCAGCATGGGATGTTGAGTGGCCAGCGCGCTCAGCGATCCGGCTGTGCGCACAAAGCGGCGGCGAGTCCACAATGGGTCCATCACGTAGACGGTAAATCAGAAACTGTTTCCGTGACGAAACCCCGGTGCCTAACTGGGCAGATTTTCGCGCGTGATGACTTCGTACTGGGTGAAGTTATACGGTGGCACAATCTCACCGCGCAGCAACGACAGGCCCAGCCGCATCAGGTATTCGCCATACTGCGAGACCTCGTGCGAGACCGAGGCAATTGCCGGCGAATCCGGACGGCGCAGTTCCACCAGCATTTCTTCCACGCAATCGTGGCCAGCCACGGCCACCTGCTTTTCGCGGCCCAGCTTGCGGACGGCATCAATGGCTCCGAGCGCAGCAGTATCGTTGGCCGCCGCAATCAGGATGCGCTTGTCCTTGGGGTGGCGCTTCAGGAACTCAAGTACCGCGGTCGAGCTTTTATCGCGCAGTCCGCGTGTATCCACACGGACGAAACATTCCACCGGGGTATCCGGCATGCGGTTGCGCAGCGACTCGAAGACTCCGGTAATACGGCTCTGCACCATGGGGCCGGCTTCGGCCAGATCCAGACCGATAATCCAGTCGATCTTTCCCTTCCAGCGCTCCAGGGCATGCTCGGCCAGCACCTCACCCATGGCATGGCCCACGCGATAGTTATCCACACCGAAGTAGATGGCGTGAGGGTGAGGAATATCCACGGCAATCATCGGGATATTGGCCGCGGCGATGCGGTCGGCGATGATGGGTGCCACATGCTGGTCAATCTGGCACTCGATGACCACATCGACCTGGCTCTGCACAAACTTTTCGGCATTGGCTACGGCCGTCGCACCGTCGTAGCTGTTGTCCAGCACCAGCAGATCCACGCCAACGGCGGCCGCGGCTTTGCGCAGGCTCTGCTCCACGGCAATGGCAAAGGGCATCTCGCTGCTCTGGCTGCCAAAGCCGAAGCGCAGCTTCTTCTGCCGCGTGACGTGACGGTAAGCGCCATCGGCGCTCTGCGACACATAGCCGCGGTGCACAAAGCTCTTCAGAATGCGATAGACGGTGGTCTTAGAGATGCCCGTCTGCTTATGGATAGACTCCAGCGTCATTCCCTGGCTCTGCTGCAGCATCTCGAGGATATCGAGTGCTTTCGAGAGCACAGGGATCAGGTACAGCTGCCGGCTTTTGCCTTTGGGTGCCACGTTCTGGTCCCTTTCATTATGAAGGAACCATACTAGTCGAGCCTAGGCTTCAGGCATAGGAGCTTTGGGTATTGCTGTTTTTTGCGGCGCGTTCTTCGGTAATCTTCTCCACGTAGCCGCTGGTACGCAGTGCCTCCAGCGGGTTGGGCGGCAGGCCACGCGATTGGCGCCACTCCGCTACCAGCGGACGAACGTCCGTATAGAAGCAGCCACGGAAGTGCTCTTCTGCCTCAACCAGCTTGCAGGCATCCTGCAGTTCAGCCTGCAGCGCCTGGTCTACCAGGGCGGCGCGGGCAAACAGTTCCTGTGCCTGCATCACGGTCTGCACCATGGCTTCCATCTTGCCCTTCAGGTTGTGGCTCTGATCAATCATGTAGGCGATCTGGTCTTCGTGCAGGTCGTTCGCGGCTTTGTAGCTCAGAATCTCGTGGAAGATGCGGAAGACCTGGTACGGATCAATGGAGCCGATGGTCAGGTCATCGTCGGCAAACTTGCGGTCGTTGAAGTGGAAGCCGCCAAGAATGTTCAGGTGCAGCAGCCAGGCCACAATCTGCTCAATGTTGGTGCCCAGCGCATGGTGGCCGGTATCGACCAGCACCACGGCCTGCGGCCCGGCCGCCTTCGCCAGGGAGTAAGCCATGCCCCAGTCGGCAATGTCAGTATGGTAGAAAGCCGGCTCAAACGGCTTGTACTCTACCAGCAGCCGCTGCGTGGGTGCCATCTCGGCGTGTGTGGCCTTCAGGGCTTCTTCCAGCCAGCCAATGCGGCGCGAGATGCTCTGTGTGCCGGGGTAGTTCGATCCATCCGAAACCCACAGCGAGATATCACGCGAGCCCAGCTCCCTGGCAATACGGACAGAGGTCAGCATGTGCTCCACGGCCTTCTCGCGCACGGCGGGGTCTGGGTTGCACAGCGAGCCGTACTTGTATTCCTGGTCCTGGAACAGGTTCGGGTTGATGGAGCCCGACCGGATGCCGTAGGTCTGCTCCAACTCTTTCACATGACCAACGCTGGCCTCGCCCTCGGGCAGGTCCCAGAGTACGTGCAGGGCGACGGTCGGCGTAATGCCGGTCAGGCGGTGCACCTCGGAGGCATCGGCAAACTTCTCCTGCAGGTTGGTCGCGGCGGCCGGCTGAATAAACTTGCCGAAGCGCGTTCCGGTGTTCGCAAAGCCCCACGATGGAATCTCGATTTGGAGTCCGTCGAGCGCCCGCCAAACACGCTCTTTATGCTCCTGCGGAAGAGAGGTCACGCTGCGTTCCATGGTCAGGGTCCTTCGAAATGGTCTTGTGTACTGCCATCGCACATACTACCAGAACGATGGTTCATATTTGAAACTGTTCATCTAATGGATAAATGTGCTCTCATGGTTGCGCCCGAAATGTGCCTCAGTATGCCGCACCGATTTCTTGCACGTAAAGGAAAGTTTTCATGCCCGGACCTCTGCTTGGCGTTCTTTATCACTGGCTTGGCGGCCTTGCCTCAGCCAGCAATTTCATACCGTTTCGCGCCATTAAGCGCTGGTCCTTCGAGATCTACTGGATCATCCAGGGTGTGGCCGCATGGCTGATCGCGCCGGCCCTGATTGCCTGGATCTTCGTCCCGCATGTGAGTGAGATCCTGGCCCGCTCACCCCGCGAGGCCGTGACTCACGCCGTCCTCTACGGCATTGCCTGGGGCGTTGGCGGACTCACCTTTGGCCTTGCCATCCGCTATCTTGGGATCGCACTCGGCTACGCTGTTGCCCTGGGGTTCTGCACGGCCTTCGGAACGCTGATGCCTCCCATGCTGGAAGGCCAGTTGGGCGCCATCGCCAGCCAGACCGGCGGACAGATCATCCTCGGCGGCATCGGCGTCTGCCTGCTGGCCATTGCCGTCAACGGACTCGCCGGATACTACAAGGACCGCGATACCGCCGACGATGTGCCTGTCACCGCCCAGCAGAAAGATCTTTCCTTCGGCAAGGGAATCATCGTGGCGGTCTTTGCCGGCATCATGAGTTCCTTCTTCGCCTTTGGTCTTGCCGCGGGCAAACCGATTGGCGACATTGCCGCCGCGGATCTGAAGGCCAACGGACGGCTCGACCTGTGGCAGAACCTGCCTGTGTTGATTGTTGTTCTGTGGGGAGGCTTTGCGACCAACCTTCTCTGGTCCGTGTGGCTGATCGTGCGGAAGCGCTCGGCAGGCCAGCTTGCAGGCGCGGTAGCCGACCCCGAAGCCGGAGGCGAACAGAAGCTCTCCGGCGGCCAGTTGATGAAGAACTATCTCTGCGCGGCATCGGCGGGCATCATCTGGTACTTCCAGTTCTTCTTCTACTCCATGGGGCAGACGAAGATGGGCAAGTATGACTTCTCAAGCTGGACACTGCACATGGCCTCCATCATCATCTTCGCCGCCATCTGGGGCGTAAGCCTTAAGGAGTGGAAGCATGCCAGTCCGCGCGCCAAAGGTGTGCTGGCCTGCGGCGTGGGTCTGCTGATTCTTTCCACCATCATTGTGGGTTACGGAAACTACCGTTCGGCGCACTAAACATTGAACAACACAGCCGCCTGTCTCGCTGGAAATGAGGCAGGCGGAAAGTGCAAGCGAGTGGTATGACCAGGTTGATATAATTCGGCCTGCGAAAATAATCCCCAATCCACGATCATGGTTTTGCTGGACTGAACGGCCCTCTATGACCCATCTCGCCTTTGCGATCTTCAATGCCCGGCAACTTGTCACCCTGTCCTGGCCCGATATCCTGATTCTGCTGCTGTACTTCGTGCTGGTGATCTTCATCGGCTTTTATGTGAAGGACTCGGCAAACACCAGTGAAGAATTTTTCCTCGCCGGACGCGAGATGACGGCCTGGATTGCCGGCCTCAGCTTTGTTTCCGCAAACCTCGGCTCGCTGGAACTGATGGGATGGGCTGGCTCCGCGTATCAGTACGGCATCCTTGCGACGCACTGGTACTGGGTTGGCGCCATTCCCGCGATGCTCTTCCTTGGCATTGTGATGATGCCCTTCTACTACATCTCGAAGACGCACTCGGTCCCCGGCTATCTGCAACTGCGTTTCGGCGAAGGTGCCCGCGGTCTTTCCGCCATCTCCTTCGGCCTGATGACTATCCTGATGAGTGGCGTGAACATGTACGCCATGGCCGTGGTCATGCGCACGGTGCTGGGATGGAACATCACTTTCTCCATCTGGATTGGAGCGGCGACTGTCGCGGTTTACGTCATGCTCGGCGGACTGCGCTCGGCCATCATCAATGAGGTGCTGCAGTTCATCCTCATCTGGGCCGGAGCGGCGCTGATTCCCATTCTCGGCCTGATTGAGGCCGGCGGCTGGAAGAACCTGAAGGCGCAGATCGCCGTCAACGTCGGGTCGAATGACTACACGCACCTGTGGTCGACGCTGGGGCACTTCAAGGACAACCCGATGGGCATCAACTGGGTTGGCATTGTCTTTGGCCTGGGCGCCATCATCAGCTTCGGCTACTGGACCACCGACTTCCTGGTGGTGCAGCGCGTGCTCTCCGCCAACAACCTTCGCGCGGCGAAGATGGCGCCAATCATCGGCGCTGCCTTCAAGATGGCGGTCCCGTTTATCGTCATCGTTCCAGGCCTGCTGGCGCTTTCGGTGCTGAAGAATGCGGATGGTTCGACGATGCACCTGGTCTCGACCGAGATCGCGCAAAAGACCGGCCAGCACGCCTATGACGAAGTGCTTCCGCTGATGCTGATCCGCTATTGCGGTCCGGGTGTGCTTGGGCTTGGCATTACGGCACTGGTTGCCGGCTTTATGAGCGGTATGGCGGGTAACGTTTCGGCCTTCTCCACGGTGTGGACCTACGATATCTACGGTGCATACATCAAGAAGAACGCTCCGGATAAGCACTACGTCGCTGTAGGCCGCTGGTCGACGGTGATTGGCATGCTGATCTCCATCATGTCGGCGTACATCCTGGCGCATGCGTCGTCCATCATGGACTACGTGCAGGCGCTGTTCAGCTTCTTCATTGCGCCGCTCTTCGGCACGGTCATTCTTGGCATGTTGTGGAAGCGCGCCACCGGAGCGGGCGGTTTCTGGGGCCTGCTGGCCGGAACCGTCAGCTCCATCGCCATGTTTGTGTATGTGCAAACGGGCGGCCCCAGCGCGCTGGCGACCATTGCACTTTCGCCTGACGCAAAGCCCATGGCCGAGAACATGTTCCGCGCGCTGTGGAGCTGGCTGATCTGCGTCCTTGTCACCGTCGTCGTCAGCCTGATGACCAAGCCTAAGCCCGTCTCCGAACTCGACGGTCTGGTCTACGGCGCGACCGCCATTCCGGACGACGGAGCAAAGACGCTCTTCCAGAAGCCGATCTTCTGGGCCGGAGTCGTCGGCGTCGGCTTCATCATCCTCAACGTCATCTTCTGGTAGAAAGGGAAGCCAATGTCTGGTCCTACCGAGCACATCCATTCGCATCCGGCATCCTCGTCCGTGACGGCTCCTGAGAGCGGCAAGAAGTCGCTCTCCATCTGGTTCTTCGTCGGCATTCTTTGCCTGGGCTATGGTCTGGTGCTGCTGCCCATCGGCATCTACCAGTTCTCGCACCCGCCCGCCGTGGTACTGGCGGAGCTGCACGCCACCTTCTGGTGGGGCATTCTGATGACCCTCTTCGGCGGCTTCTACACCTTCCGTTTCCGGCCGTAGCGCACGAACCTTTGTCCTCTCGACCGTAGCGCATCGGGGTCCCCGGCCAGCTCGCTGGCTGGGGTGAAAGCGAAGTGGAGAGACCTGCATTCCAATACGAATGCAGGTCTCTCTGTTCATAGGCCCGTAGGAATACACTCAATTCGAAACGTTTCGCGGAGGTTTGCTGTCTTGCATCTTGTGAAGTTTGCCGCGCCGTGTCTGGCGCTTGCTGCCTGCGTTCTTCCTGCTCTGCGCGCGCAGGATGTTCATGTGCATGTCTCGCCCGCATCCAGGGGCAACACCTCCAGCACAGACGACTTTCCGACCATCCAGATGGCGATGGACCACGCACCCGATCCCGGCCCCGGCGGACGGCTCTACCTGCACATTGCGCCCGGAACCTACAAGGAGCGTGTCTGGGTCTCGCGCCGTCGTCCGCACACCACGTGGCTGGGCACCGGCAGTGATCCATCGCAGGTGGTCATTACCGCGGCCCGCACCGGTCCAACGAACGGCGGCACCTTTTTCTCCGAGTCGGTTGAGATCAGCGCTGACGACTTCCAGGCTGACAACATCACCTTTGAGAACTCCGCCGGAAACGTGGGCCAGGCCGTAGCCATTGCCGTCAGCAGCGACCGCGCCATCTTCAAGCACTGTCGCTTCCTTGGCGACCAGGACACGCTCTTCGCCGACTTCGGGCGGCAGTACTATGTCGACTCGTATATCTCCGGCGGTGTGGACTTTATCTTCGGCAACGCTGCCGCGGTCTTCGACAAGAGCGAGATCCACATCATCCGTCCCGGCTACCTGACAGCGCAGTCGCGCACCACGCCAACTCAGGCAACGGGCTACGTCATCACGCACTCACGCGTTACGGCCGAGGGACTCGACGGCAAGCCATTCCATCTCGGACGCCCCTGGCGCGCCTACTCGCGTGTCGTCTTCATGTATACGGAGCTGCCTGAAACGTTGAGCCCGCAGGGCTGGCACGACTGGAACTCGAACGCCGCAGACCTGACGAAGGTCTTCTATGCTGAGTTCGCGAACACCGGCGCAGGAGCCAATACCTCGCAGCGCGTCCCTTGGGCACACCAGCTAACCGCCACGCAGGCAAAACAGTTTGAGCCGCAGATCTTCCTGAAGGGAACTGACAACTGGAACCCGGTGGCAGAGGCCGCAAAGCTGCCTTGATAGCCCATACTCCGGGTGCCCCATATCTGCGCAGCAGATGTGGGCTTGAGTGCCACAAACCTTCAAGGAGTTCCATGCGCACACCCCTACAACTCGCCATTCTTCTCCTCACCGCCACCCTCGCCGCGCAAACCAAGCTCCCACCCATCGTCGCCGCGGGTGGTGGTGGAGAGATTCGCCCGGAGCAGTACTTCTCCGTCCGGCATCCGTTCGATCAGGGCATTTTCACCAAGGAAGGTAAAGACCTGACCGCGGCGCAGCGCACGTCCCGCAATGCCGCATGGCGGCGCGAGATCAAAAAGCAGCTCTACGTGCCGGACAGGCTCCCTGCGCTCGAAGCAAAGGTGTGGTCCAGCTTCTCGCCCATGCCCGGCGTCATTGCCGACCGCGTGACCTACAACACCGCCGATGGCATGAAGGTTCCGGCGATTGTCTACCGGCCAGACCCGAAGCTGTTGAAGCCGGGGCAGAAGCTTCCCGGTATCGTCATCGTCGATGGCCACGGTGGAGACAAGTTCACCTGGTATTCCTTCTACAGTGGCATGCTCTTCGCCAGGGCGGGTGCGGTGGCCGTGACGTATGACCCCATCGGAGAGGGGGAGCGCAACGCGCACAAGGCTACCGGGCAAAGCCCTGCGGAGCATGATGCTGCGGTCGATCTACCGCACTGGGGCCAGCGTCTCGCAGGCCTGATGCAGGTGGATGTGATGCAGGCGGTCAGCTATCTGCGTTCGTTGCCTCAGGTGGATCCATCGCGCATTGGCACCGTGGGTTACTCGATGGGTGCTTTTATCACCGGTATTACCGGGGCGATCGATCCACGTATCCACGCCGTACTGCTCAGTGGCGGAGGCACCTATGACGGTGCGCATGAATACTTTGATACCGGCAAGCTTCCCTGCCAGGCTGCGCCATATCGCGCACTTGCGGTTCTCGGGGATCGCGGTCCCATCCTCTACACGCTGAATGCCGAGCGTGGACCCATGTACGCGATGAACGGCGATGCGGACACCGTGATGAAGATGAGTGATCATCCGCCGGCATGGTTTGTCGAGGTGCGCGAACGAACGATCCGTCTTACGGGAACAGACAAGGGACTCTTCACAACGATCCTCTATCCCGGCATCAGCCATCGCACCAGTTGGGTAAACCTGGACGGCATGCTGTGGCTCAACCAGCAGTTGCACTTTGCTTTTTGGGATGATGCCGGTCTGCGTGCCGCGGGAACAACACATATTGCCGACTGGATTCACAAGAACGATGTCTTCATTCTGAAGAACTATCTGCGTGAAGATCGTGAAGGTGGACTGGATGCCGTAGGCACTGGTTTCCCGGGAATTCCACGTCAGGACCTGATGGTGCTGAGCGACGAAGAATGGAATCAGCAGAAGAACCAACTTCTGTACGACTCCTGGGCATCGAAGATTCAAGCGCTGGAAAAGGCTCGCTGAGGGCGGCCTTCGAAGGGGTGGACATCTGGTTTCCGGCAACGTGAAATTCACGCCGATGGTCATGGAAACCACGCTATGCTTAGTCACGAAGTAGTCAACACTCTTTGCCGTTAAACAGGTGGGGCCAGTCTGTCCCTTTTTGACTCTGTCGGGGACCGTGTGTGTGTGCGAAACCTGCCGAGTAGATGTGTGTTTTGACCTCAATCCCCTGCGAACAGGACATCGCTATCGTGCTCAAGAACCGAATCCTCCTTCTTACGCTGGCTGTTGCCAGCGCTGCTCCGGTGCAGTTGTGCGCGCAGAACTCGTCGACCTCAAAGCCTGGTATTCCTGACTGGCCAGCGGGTAGCCAGTCCAATCCCTGCAAAACTCCTATCCCTGGTCAAACGCCCGCTTGCCCTCCGGCTCAGCAAAGCGGCACTGCTGCGCAACAGAATGCCGTTGCTTCATCGAGCAGCAGTTCTTCGCAGCAGATTACTTCGCGTGTGGAAACTACGGTTCCTGCCACGGGAGAGACTGCCGTGAAGCGTCCGGAACTTCTGCGTACCAGCTTCCGCCTGCGTCCCTTCCAGCAGTACGCCGTGGGAGTCAAGTTCAGCCCGCTCGGTGCAGGTGTTGAGGCAGCTACGCCACTGGCGCAGCACTTGAATCTGCGCATGGGCGCCAACTTTTTCAGCTACAACGGTACCTTTGGTGACAGTGGCTGGAACTATGGCGCGAAGCTCGACTTCAAGTCCGGCCAGGTGCAGGTGGACTACTTCCCGTTTCAGCACTTCGGCGGATTCCACGTCAGCCCGGGCATCCTGATCCACAAGAACCATGGTTCGGCGGATATCTGGGTCAACGGCGGTCAGCGCTTCGACATGGGCGACGGCACCTACACGAGCGCACCCAGTGATCCTGTGAAAGGCAATGCCACCTTCAACTACGACCGTTCCGTCGCGCCGATCGTGACTTTCGGTTTCGGCAACCTGATACCGCGCAATGGTCGTCGCTGGAGCATTCCGTTTGAAATTGGCGGAGTCTTTACCGGCGCACCGAAGTTTGGCCTGAACCTGGATGGAACGGTCTGCGATAACCAGGGCTGCGGCAAAATTTCAGCCGAAGCAGATGCCCAACGGGATCTGGCCAAGCAGCGCGTCAAGATCCAGAACGACCTCAACGATTACGCTACGGTCTATCCCATCATCTCAATCGGTTTTGCTTGGAATTTTGGCCGTCGCGACTAAGCGCTCTATGCAGATGCAACAACGCCTCGCACATGCGAGGCGTTGTTCGTTTAACCGTTGATCTCGAGCAGTCCATCCGGCAGCTTCATCTCAATGCGCTTGGCCTGGATGTCCAGCGAGAGGATGTAAGCCTTCACAAAGGGAATCAGCAGCTCGTCCTCACTATGGCTCTTTCGAACGACCAGCAGGGATGCGCCTTCGGGCGACTCGTTTTCATGCACCTCGGCGACGGTGCCGATCAGGTTGTCGTGATGGTACAGTTCGCAGCCGATCAAGTCAGAGACCCAGACGCGATCCTCATCCAGGGGAACACGTTCATCATCCGGCACCAGCACCAGCTTGCCCTGCAGGGTCTCGGCGTCGTTGATGGAGTCAATCCCTTTCAGCTTCAGCACAACTCGCCCCGCATTGCGTCCCGTGGGGAACCAGTGCTCCTCCAGGGTTGCTGGTGCGGGCTCGCCTTTCGGATTTTCCAACAGCACGGAGGTGGTGGTTTTGAAGCGTTCCGGAAAGTCTGTCAGCATGTCGGCCAACAGCTCTCCCTTGCGTCCCTGCGGACGCAGTAGGCGGGCAATTGCGGTGTACGGTGTGTCGGTCATCCCAGGTTGATCGGTTCGTCCGCTGACGGGCCATACAAGCCCGGAATCGGAATGTTCAGGAGGCGCAGATAGACGCCAAGCTGTGCGCGGTGATGCACCAGGTGATTGAAGAACATGGTGCGGTAGGCAAGAATGCGGCTGCCTTTGAAGAAGACCCGGTCATGGAATTGCAGCTGCCACGGCTGCTCCATCTCTTCATCGGAGATGGCCTCAAGAATCGAGCGGGTTTTCGCAGAGGTTTCGGAAAAAATGGCTGCAGCCTGCGTCGCACCTTCATAGGGGAAGCTCGGTGGTCTCTGCTGGCCGGTGTCGAGGGTCTGGGTGCTCAGAATCATTGCGCCGAAGCCAGGCAGGGCAGCCACATGCATGGCCAGCTTGCCCAACTCCATCGACTTTTCGTGCGGCTTCCAGGTGGCTTTGTCTGCCGCCGGAAGCCGTTCAAAAAGACGCTGTGTGCTTCTGACCTCAGCGTCGTAATCCGCCAGCAGAACCTGTGCGATGCGCATGATGCGATCCCTACATTCCGGTGATGTTGTAGCCGCAGTCCACGTACGTAATCTCGCCGGTGATGGCGCTGGCCAGCGGAGAGCACAGGAACAGTGCAGCGCCGCCTACTTCGAGCTGGTCCACGTTGCGGTGCAGCGGAGCACGCTCGGTGACGGTGTCGAGGATCTTGGTGAAGTCGCCGATGCCGCGCGCGGCCAGCGTCTTGATGGGCCCGGCGGAGATCGCATTCACGCGGATGTTCTTCGGTCCGAGCGAAGCTGCCAGGTAACGCACCGTGGCTTCCAGGGCCGCCTTGGCTACGCCCATCACGTTGTAGTTCGGGAAGACCTTCTCCGCGCCATAGTAGCTCAGCGTCAGAATGGCGCCGCCCTCGGTCATCAGCGGCATGGCCGCGCGCGACACGGCAATCAGCGTGTAGACGCTGACGTCCTGCGCAATGCGGAAGCCTTCGCGGCTGGTGTAGATAAAGTCGTTCTTGATCTCGTCGGCCGGAGCATACGCAACGGCGTGGACCAGGATGTCGATCTTGCCGAAGTCGTTCTTGAAGGCCTCAAAGGTGGTCTCGATCTCGGCGTCGATGGAGAGATCGCACTGGTAGGCCTTGGCGTTCTTCAGATCAGGCAGAAGAGCGTCGGCTTCCTTCTTCAGGCGCTCGTTCTGGTAGCAGAGGGCGATGGTCGCGCCTGCCTCGGAGAGCTTCTGGGCAATGCCCCAGGCAATGCTGCGTTTATTGGCCAGGCCGAAGATAACGGCCACTTTGCCTGTCAAATCAATCATGAGGGTTTTATCCTTTCCCGTTGGTTAGGGTATCAGGATCGGTGCGGTAGGATTGCACCATGTTGAGACGTCTTCTGATCCTGCTCTTCTGTACGGCATTGTCGGCTATTGGATATGCCCAAAACAACATTTCGAGTCAGTTTTACGAGATGCAGGAAGCTTTCAATCAGGCTTACAGCAAGCCATGGCACCGCATCGTCAGCTTTGAAATGAGTAACGCTGAGGGAGAGATAACCTCTGGTACGGTCGACGAGAAGACATATTCTCGCGTGGAAAGCTCGC
Organism: Terriglobus tenax; assembly: GCF_025685395.1. Taxonomy (NCBI): domain Bacteria; kingdom Pseudomonadati; phylum Acidobacteriota; class Terriglobia; order Terriglobales; family Acidobacteriaceae; genus Terriglobus; species Terriglobus tenax. Next base: position 2,952,887 of record NZ_JAGSYA010000004.1, read on the forward strand.
TGACGGTTACAGGAGGCATCAACCTTACAAAGGTAAAGCACTCATCTGCTGTTTACGTAACCGGACAGGATGCTCCGTATCTGCTAAAGCTGGCACTTACCATGCTTACACAGCTCCAGATGTCTTACAGCACTCCTTCGCGACTGGAGCCGGTTAGTCCGCTGAAAGGCGCCCCAGACTTCTCTTGTTTCACAGCACGCGAACCCACAGAAGTTTTCTGCCGCGATAAGAAACTGCCGATGATTCGCGTCATCAGAGCCAGAAATCTCTTCATTATGTTCAATCGTATCGGTAAATTCCGAGATCAGTATGTTCCGTTACGTATCGAGATGGCTGTAAACGGAAAGGTCTTGATGAAGATGAATGTTGAAAAGCTTGAAGAACTCGATCCTTCTGGAGCTTCATCTGTCGCCGTCCCACCCGGCGCTCGACCTGTGAGTGAGAGTTTGATGTTAACCTTTGGGATCACCCGTCAACAGATCAAGGGTGCTGTCCCGTCCTATCCCCTCGGAGCGCAAAGCCAGCAGGATTCAGGTGATGTTCTGATTGCAGCTCACATTGATGAATCTGGAGCGGTATCCGCTCTTGAGCCTGTGTCGAGCCCGTCTCTATTCCTCACGAAATCAGCTATGACGGCTCTCAGCACGTGGAAATTCGCCTCTGTGTATGAGGCAGGGGGTCCATCTGATATCGATACGCTTTTCACGTTGCAGTATGTGATACCCAAAGCCTACAAATTCAAGCAGTAAATTTTCAACACACTCTATTGCTGTGGCGGCGGCGGCTGCGGCTTCTTGTCGCCTCCGCCACCAAACACCTTCTGAAAGAAGTTCTTCTTCTTGGGTTCTTCCGCGGTGGGATTCGGCGGAGCTCCAGGAGTTGTGCTGGCCGGCGGTTGCTGTTGCTGCTGTTCCTCCTGCTGCTGTTGCGGCGACTGACCAATGCCCAGCATCTTCTGGAAGAAGCCGCGTTGGTCCTCGCCCATGCGGGAGCAGGTGTCGTGTGGCTCGGTTCCGGCCAGGAAGGCGGCCGAATACGAGTTCGGGCAGCTTGAGTCCGACAGCAGGTTGGTGTTCTTGTCCAGCCGCTCCACCACCACGCCATCGGGATAGCTGAAGGGCTTCATGTCACTGTACTGCGGCAGCTTGATGGCGCGGTTCATGAACTCCGCCCAGATGGGTGCGGCAGCCAGCGCGCCGGCCAGTTTTACGTCGGTGTAGTCGTCGTTGCCGACCCACACAATGCAGATCAGGTTCGAGGTGTAGCCAGCAAACCATGCATCGTGGCTGGTGCCGGTCTTACCCGCAGCTGGAGCCATGAAGCCGCGCTTGCGCGTCTCATAGCCATAGCCGAAGTTCATGACGCCTTCCATCAGCGAAGTGGAGAGCGCCGCGGCACGCGGGTCCATCACCTGGCGAGCCTCAGGAGCGAAGTCGGCCACAATGTCACCATTGGTGTTGCGCACGCTGGCCAGCGTCCACGGGTTCAGGTGAACACCGTTATTGGCAAAGACCGTGTAGGCGCCCGCCATGTCCAGCGGCGTGGCGTCGTAGGAGCCCAGCGAAACGGCCGGTGTTCCACGTGCAGCCAGGATGCCTGACTGACGCGCCAGAGCAGCCACATTTTCAAAGCCCACAAGCTGGCCCAGCGAGATGGTCGCATTGTTCAGCGAGTGCGCCAGTGCGTAAATCGCCGTTACTGAGCCGTGATATTCGTCCTTGTAGTTGCCGGGCGTGTAGGTCTGGCGGCCATTGTCAAAGGTGAAGGTGGTCGGCACATCGTCCAGCATCGTGGTCGCGGTGAAGATGCCCTTATCGCCCAGCGTTTGCCCGTTGATGCTCGTGTTGTACGCAGCCGCGTAGACAAACGGCTTGAAGATCGATCCCGTCGGACGCTTGGAGGTTGCGTGGTTCAACTGCGAGACGCCGTAATTGCGTCCGCCCACCATCGCCAGCACCTGCCCGGTGTGCGGGTTCAGAGCCACCAGGGAAACCTGTGGCCAGGTAATGGGGCTGTTGCCACGGTGCTGCTTGCGTACCATCTCATCAACGTTCTGCATGCCCACGGCGACTGCCTCTGACGCCGCGCGCTGCAGGTCAGGGTCAAGCGAGGTATAGATGCGCAGCGACTGGTGCGAGATCTCCTGGTCGCCAATGCGCTGCACCAGCGCGTCATGCACGACATCGACAAAGTACGGAGCTTCGCTGGCATCCACATTCGGCGGAGCCAGACGAATCGGCTCGGCTTTGGCGCGTTCCGCCTGGCTGGCCGTGATGGCATTGATTTCCACCATCGAATCCAGCACGATGTTACGGCGCTCCATCACGCGCTCAGGATGCTTATATGGGTTGAAGTAGCTGGGCCGCTGAATCATGCCGGCCAGCATGGCGCATTCAGCCAGATCGAGCTGTTTCAGGTCCTTGCCGAAGTATGCCTGCGATGCTTCCCCAAAGCCGTTGACGGCGAAGCTGCCGCGTTGCCCCAGGGGAATCTGATTGGCGTACATCTCAAAGATCTGCTGCTTGCTGAAACGTGCTTCCAACTGAAAGCTGATCAGGATCTCGATCAGCTTGCGCTTGATGTGCTTTTCCGGCGTCAGAAAGAAGCCACGGGCAAGCTGCTGCGTCAGAGTCGATCCGCCGCAGGCCTTGCGACCACTCAGGATGTCCTGCACGCCGCACTTCAGGGTACGCGCATAGTTGATGCCGCCATGCTCAAAGAACTGGCGGTCTTCAATCGCTGTAACCGCCTGCACCATGCGCTCGGGAATGTCCTTGTAGGTCACCAGGCGGCGCTTGATGCGGTTCTTGTCCTCGGACAGGCCGGTAATCAGCAGCGGCTCCAACTCATAGCCACGCAGCGCCACGCCATTCTCGGCGGTAATGGACTGCACCGTGCCGCCGGAGGTGTTGACGGTTGCGCCGTCGGTGGAATGGAAGCTGTGCGCTCCGGGCTTAATCAGGATGTTGTCGCCGCGCAGTTGGAAGGTGCCCATCTGCGGGTTGTTGTTATAGCCAGCCTGGCGGAGCTCCTGCGCAATAACCGCGGCGGTCAACTTCTGCCCGGGGCGCACCTCGCGTGGCGCGGCAAACACCTGGGAGGTGTTGGTGAACATTGGCCCGGCGTTCAGCCGGTCATCCACAATCTTCTGGTACCGGAAGTAGTAGTACCCGAAGACCGCAAAGAAAAGCAGCAACAGCGCCGAGCAGCCAATCAGAGCTGCCCGAAGGATACGGATTCCCAGCGAGTGCCGGGAGCCAGAGCGGCTGTTGCCGCCAATCTTTACTTTTACGGCCATAGGCGTTCTCTACTTAGACGCAGATTCCCGCGCCTGCGACAGTGCAGACGCAACTTCGTCAACAGCAACATCTACGGTTTCGTTGGACAGGCGGTTCACCAGCTCCACCTTGCCCTCGGCCAGTTTCTTGCCAATGTTGATACGGAAGGGGATACCGACCAGATCGGCGTCCTTGAACTTCACGCCGGCCCGCTCGTCACGGTCATCCAGCAGGGTGTCGAAGCCGGCCTTATCCAGCGCTTCGGCAACCTGCTCCCCGGCCACACGCAGGGCGTCGTCGCCCACGTTGGTCACGGTGACCACCACCTCAAACGGTGCAATCGACGGCGGCATGGCGTAGCTGATCTCGCCCCTGGCATCGACACCACGGTTGGCGGCCGACTGCTCAATGGCGGAGGTCAGAATCCGCTCGATGCCAATGCCGTAGCAGCCCATGATCGGCGTCACTTCCTTGCCATCGCGGTCCAGCACACTGGCGCCCATGGAGAGGGTGTATTTGTTGCCGAGCTTGAAGATATGGCCAATCTCAACCGCGCGGCCCAGCTTCAGAGGTGTTCCGCACTGCGGGCAGGGCTCGCCTTCGTTGATGTTGCGCACATCGGCTACCAGCGTTGGCTTGAAGTCCTTGCCCGGCGTGATATTACGCAGGTGGAAGCCTTCCTTGTTCGCTCCCGCGATCAGGTTCTTGCGGCCTTCCAGCGAAGCATCCAGGATCACGTGATCAGCCTTGACTCCAATCGGACCAAGGAAGCCCGCAGGTGCGCCAAACGCCGCCAGAATCTCTTCCGCAACCATCGGACGAAGCTCTCCGCCGCCCACCGCCGCCGAGACCTTCGCCTCGTTCAACTGGTGATCGCCGCGCAGGAAGACAACCACGGTCTTCGACTTGCCATCCGGCGTGGTCACAACCATGGCCATCGTCTTGATCTGGTAAACCGGCTCCACCTTCAGGAACGCGCCGACCTCATCGATGGTGCGTTGTGTGGGTGTTGCGACCTCCTCGATCGCGCCATCGGCAAGCTCGGCCACAGCGGTCAGCGTGCTGGTCGCCTTCTCAAGATTGGCCGCGTAGTGGCCGTTCGGGCAGCTTGCAATCAGGTCTTCCCCGGCATCGGTGTAGACCATGAACTCCTGGCTTGCCGATCCGCCCATGGCGCCCGAGTCCGCCTCGACGGCGACAAAGTCCAGGCCGCAGCGCTTGAAGATCCGGCGGTAGGCGCGGTCGTGCTTGTCGTAGCTCTCGTCCAGGCTGGCCGTGTCCATATCGAAGGAGTAAGAGTCCTTCATCGTGAACTGACGCACGCGCAGCAGGCCACTCTTCGGGCGGGGCTCGTCACGGAACTTGGTCTGGATCTGGTACCAGATCTGCGGCAGCTGCTTGTAGCTGCGCAGCTCCTTGCGGGCAATCTCGGTCATCACCTCTTCGTGGGTCATGCCCAGGCAAAGATCCGCTCCCTTGCGGTCCTTCAGGCGGAACATGTTCTCGCCCATCACGGACCAGCGGCCGCTGGCCTCCCATACCTCGCGTGGGTTCAGCGCGGGCAGGAAGAACTCCTGGCCGATCGTGTCCATCTCCTCGCGGACAATGGAGATGATCTTGTTGACAGACCGGTTTCCGAGAAACAGGTAGCTGTAGATGCCCGCACCCAGCTGGCGGACATAACCGGCGCGCAGAAGAAGCTTATGGCTGGCCACTTCGGCATCCGCCGGGGCCTCGCGCAGGGTCGGAATAAAGAGCTTTGACCAACGTTGCATAGGGTTTGATTGTATCGAAGCAAAGTGCGCGAAAAACGATTCCTGCGGGCGTATGTCACTGCTTGGTATAGTGGTAGCACCATGCCAGCTCTGCCCCTGACGATTGAGACCGCCCCCGGAGCTCTTGCGGGAATTCTCATCCTGCGCCTCTCCGGATCCCTGACGCTGGGTGACCTGCCCAAGCTGCAGGCGGCGGCCAAGGCCATTACGGAGCCGCTGGTGGTGCTGGATATGTCGGGCGTTCCGTATGTGGATTCCGCTGGACTGGGCGCCATTATGAACTTTCACCTCTCCGCACAGAAGCAGGGGCGCCGCCTGGCCGTCGCTGCTCTGCAGCAGCGCATCGCCGCCCTGATGGAGCTGACCAAGGTGAACACGGTGCTGAAGGTCTATCCCACCGTTGCCGACGCCGAATCGACGCTGTAAGGACGGGGATTGCGAACCAGTCGCTTAAGTCACGCTTAAGATTTTGAGCACACGAAAGACCAGGATCGTCTTATTTTTCAAAAAGTTGTGCTATGTATGCTGCGCGACAGACATCTGCGCGTCGAATCGTTGAGGATAAAGAACAGCATTTCGCCACAACCTGGCAGTTGTTTTCTAGGGTCATGCCGTTATAGGGCATGGCTAAGTGGCGTTTCTGCGCTAAGGAAACACCTCGATGAACGATCGACAAACATCGGGGACCATGAACCAACGGCCCCCAAACTGGATTTTGTTGCAGCTCCTGGAGACGACGTACGCCGCTCTTCAACGGCACCTCTCCCCTGTGGATCTGCAGGTAGGCATGGTGCTCGCAGAGCCGGAAAAGCCTGCGGAGTATGTCTACTTTCCCCTGGGCGGCTTTGTCTGCCTGTGCGTCCTTACCGAGTCCGGCGACTCGGTTGAAGTGGCCGCCGTCGGCCAGGAAGGGCTGGTAAACACCGGCCCGCTCATGGACCAGCCTCTGGCAGCTCACGCCATTACCGTGCAGGGAGAGGGCGCTGCTCTCCGTATCCGGGCCTCTGTTCTACGGGAAGAAATGCGCCGCGACTCCTCTCTGCAGCACCTCATTCACCAGGCTATCTACTTCCAAATGCTGCAGATGGGGCAGAACGCCGTCTGTAACCGGGCTCATTCGGTCGAGCAGAGGCTGGCCCGGTGGCTGCTGACTGCCTCTGACCGCATGCAGTCCGCGTCCCTGCGCCTGACGCAGGAGTACCTGGCCCATATGCTGGGCGCCCGCCGATCCACGGTAACCATTGCCGCTGGCGATCTGCAGCGTGCCGGACTGATGGAGTACACCCGCGGCAAGATCCGCATTCAGGACCGTGCCGGACTGCAGAAGGCTGCCTGCGAGTGTTATCACACCCTGAACAATGTCCTCGAACGCTTCCGGCCGGCGTCCCTGAAGAAACCCTGACGTTATGTCGGCTTCCGCACCGACATGGCGAGGGTGATATCACTACAGTGCAGTCATACGTTTTGCGTTTAACGGGGGCCCCTGCATTACCCGGAACCTATGACGATCGGTTAGAGAATGCCAGCTATCTTATCTATTGGCAGTGATCCGGTATTGCTGAAAACCCGCGCCAGCCTGCTTCGCCAGACCGGCGCCGAAGTGGCTTCGGCTGAGCCTGCAAAGGCGGTCGGCGAACTGGCGCAGAAGCGCTATGACCTCGCCGTGCTGTGCCATTCCCTGCGACAGGAAGATGCAACCAGCATCGCTTCGGCGATCCGCGCGGCCTGCAACGGCTGCAAGATCCTGATGCTCAGCCGGGACCCGGTAGAAGGCGTCGTCGATGGCATGGAACGCTGCAGCGCCCATCGTCCGGAGCAGCTTTTACGCACGGTACGGCGTTTGACGCAGAGCTAGACCAGCTCCAGTCCCCACAGGTCATGCAGGTGCAGCACGCCTTCCAGTTGCCCCGTCTTGGAGAGAACAGCCAGCACGGTAATCTTCCGCTCTTCCATCACCGCCAGGGCTGACGAAGCCAGCTCGTCCGCAGCGATGGTCAGTGGGGCGGTATTCATCACCTCGCCCGCGGTCAGCGTCAGCGCCCGTGCCTGCTCGCGCTCGAGCAGGCGGCGCAGGTCACCGTCCGAGAGAATGCCCAGCAGACGCCCGTTTTCCACCACAGAGGTCATTCCCAGCCGCTTACGGCTCATCTCGTGGATCACCTCGGGCATCGGTGTCGACGGCGCAACCATCGGGATCGCCTCACCGGTGTGCATCAGTTGCGAAACCAGCCGCAGCCGCTTGCCCAGCTTGCCGCCGGGGTGGAGCTGCGCAAAGTCTTCCGCGCGGAAACCGCGCAAGCGGGAGACCTCAATCGCCAGCGCATCGCCCAGCGCCAGCATGACGGTAGTGGACGCCGTCGGGGCCAGGTTCAGCGTGCAGGCCTCTTCGGTTACGGAACAGTCCAGCACCACGTCGCTGGTCCTGGCGAGCGACGACTCCGGGCATCCGGTCATGGTGATTAGGGCATCGCCCAGCCGCTTCAAAAGCTCCAGCAGCCGTAGAATCTCCTCGGTTTCGCCCGAGTAGGAGAGTGCCAGCACCAGGTCGCCGCGGGTCAGCATGCCCAGGTCGCCGTGAATGGCCTCCGCTGGGTGCAGAAACTGGGCCGGGGTGCCGGTAGAGTTCAGGGTGGCGGCAATTTTCTGGGCGATCAGCCCGCTTTTGCCCATGCCGGTCACCACCACCCGCTGGCGGCTGGCGGCACATGCGGCAATGCGCTCCGCGGCGTTCTCAAAAGCCGCTGCCATGGCCCCGTCCAGGCGTCCGGCCAACTGCTGCAGTGCGGCGGCTTCAATGCGTACCAGATCAGCCGGTTTGATGCTCTTTGCTGTTTCCATCAGTCCAACCAGATGCTACACCGGCAGACGTGCAGCCGCGCCGCGCCGGATACACTGAAAGACAGGAGATTCGATCGTGAAGCGGAATCTGGCAGTAGTCGGTGTCGTTGTTCTGTTGGTGGCGGCGCTGGTCTGGGCAGGCGTGCAGAACCTGCGCGCACGCAGGGAAGCGGCGGAAAAGGCAAAGCAGATACCTGAGCTCGCCATGGTGAAGGACGGCGAAGCTATGCCCACGCCGACAGCAGGCGCTGACAGCTACGTCGGCGAGCTGGACCTTCGCGGCAAGCCCGCTCCCGGCTTCTCGCTCACTTCGCTGGAGGGCAAAAAAGTCTCGCTCAGTGACTACAAAGGCAAGCCCGTGCTGGTGAACTTCTGGGCTACCTGGTGTGCTCCCTGCAAACTGGAGATGCCCTGGTTCGAGGAGTTCCAGAAGAAGTATGCCGCGCAGGGATTCGTCATCCTCGGCGTCTCGGAAGATGATGACCAGCCGAAGGAGGCCATCGCCAAGGCCGCAACCAAACTGGGTGTGACCTACCCCATTCTTCTGGGCAATCCCAAGGCAGACAAGGCTTACGGCGACTTCTCGCTGCTGCCCATGAGCTTCTATATCGATGGCAAGGGCAATATCGTGGAGCAGGCCGCCGGGCTCGGAAGCAAGGACGGCATCGAAGCTAAAATCAAGAAGACGATTGCCGCTACAGGAGCACTTTAAGCATGAAGCGTTTGTTTGGATCGTTTGCCGTACTGATGCTGGCCGCCGGCCTTACCCTGGCGCAGATGGGCGGTGTTGCCCCCAAGGGCTATGTGACCTATGCTCCGGAGCCGGCCACCGTAGCTGCGAAGAAGCCTGCCGTGGTGGAGCTGCACTTTAAGGTGAACGACGGCTACCACATGAACTCGCACACGCCGAAGAGCGAGTTGCTGATCCCCACTGTGCTGAAGCTGGAGCCGGCCGCGGGCGTGAAGCTGGGTGCCATTGATTACCCGGCTGGGCACGAGTACAGCTTTTCGTTTGACCCGAAGGAAAAGCTCGACGTCTACTCAGGCCCGGTCACGATCAAGGTCCACGTGACCGCAGACCCTGGCACCTACACCGTGAAGGGCGTGCTGGGCTACCAGGCCTGCGACAACGCCGCCTGCTACCCGCCGAAGAAGCTGCCGGTGGAGATTGCGGTTACGGCGAAGTAAGGTTTGTGACGGCAAGTAAAAAGCCCGGCGATCGCCGGGCTTTTCTTATTTCTTCGTATTGGCGGCGGCCTTCTTCTGGCCGTCAATGAACCGCCGTACGCGGTCAATGCTTCTCGCCTTGCCGAAGACCACCAGCGACTCCAGCAGCGGTGGCGACTGCGTGCTTCCGGTCAGTACGGCGCGCAGCAGCATGAAGGCTTCCTTCACGCTCCACTCCTTGGCTGTCAGCAGGGCACGCAGAGCAGCATCGATGGCTTCCGTCGTCCAGTCCGCCGTCTCCAGTACGGTCAGCATTTCGACGGCAAAGGTCAGCGTCTCTTCCGGCGTGCGCTTCTTCGGAACCCATACCTCTACCGGCGGCACAATGTTGTCGGAGAAGAAGAAGCCCGTCAGGTCGCCCCACTGGCCCAGCGTCTCCAGCCGCGTCTGCACCAGCGGCGCAATGGCGCGGATGTAGCTGTCGGAGAGAATCGTCTGCTTCAACGCGGTGAAGAACTCTTCCTGCGGCAGGGCGCGCAGGTACTCGCCGTTCAGCCACTTCAGCTTCACCAGGTCAAAGACCGGTCCACCCAGGGAGATACGGTCGAACTGGAAACGTTCCACCATCTGCGCCAGGCTGAAGATATCGGCTTCCTTGGTGCTTCCGGCATTGGCTGCTTCAATCGGGTTCAGCACCGGCATACCGCCGCCCATCAGGCCCAGGAAGTTGATGACCGCCTGCGGCAGGAAGCCCGACTCGCGGTAATAGATCAGCGAAACCGGGTTCTTGCGCTTGGAGATCTTCGACTTGTCGATGTTCCTCAACAGCGGCATGTGCCAGAACTTCGGCATCTCCCAGCCAAAGCTCTTGTACAGCAGCACGTGCTTCGGTGTGGAGCTGATCCACTCCTCGGCGCGGATCACGTCGGTGATCTGCATCAGGTGGTCATCTACTACGTTGGCCAGGTGATAGGTGGGGAAGCCGTCGGACTTCATCAGCACCTGGTCATCCACGTTGTTGTGGTCGATGACGATCTCGCCGCGCAGCTCGTCGCGGAAGTTGGTGGAACCGCTCTCCGGCACTGCCATGCGGATGGTGAAGGGCTTGCCTTCCGCCAGGTTGGCGTTCACTGTTTCTTTCGGAAGATACTTGCAGGTGCGGTCGTACTTGGGCGGCTGCTTGGCGGCCATCTGCGCCTTGCGCTTGGCCTCCAGCTCCTCTGCCGTGCAGAAGCAACGATACGCCGTGCCGTTGTCCAGCAGCGTCTGCACGTTTTCGCGATAGATCTCCGTGCGCTCCGACTGGCGATAGGGGCCATGCGGTCCGCCCACATCGGGACCTTCATTCCAGTCCAGGCCAAGCCAGCGCAGGGCGTCAAAGATCATCTGCTCGGAGGTGGGAACGAAGCGGGTGCGGTCCGTGTCCTCAATGCGCAGGATGAACTGGCCACCGCGCTGACGGGCGAACAGGTAGTTCAGCAGGCCGATATAGGCCGTGCCGACGTGAGGATCGCCGGTGGGCGAGGGAGCAATACGGACGCGGGTAGGACGGGAACTTTCAGACATAACCAGTCTTCCATTCTAGCGGAGTGCCCGGTTGCCTCCGGTTAGGATGAAGACCGTTGCGTCTAAACGGCAGGTCTCATCTGAAGGAGAAGGATCCATGCGAGTAAGACCAGCTTTTTTGCTTGCGGCTGCTGCTGATGTGTTTTGTCTGCTTTCGGCAGGCCGGGGAGTGGCTCAACCAGTTCAGGATCGCGTTGTGCGGCTGGCGGAGCTCGAGATCGATCCCGCCCGCCTGGAGGAGTACAGGCTTCTCCTGCGTGAGGAGATTGAAGCGTCCATCCGCGTTGAGCCTGGGGTTTTAACGCTTTATGCCGTGTCCGTGAAGGGGCATCCGGACCAGATACGGCTCTTCGAGATGTACCGCGATCAGGCCGCGTATGAAGCGCACCTGCAAACGCCGCACTTCAGGAAGTACAAAACTCAAACGCAGAACATGGTGAAGTCGCTGAGGCTGGTTGAGACAGACCCCGTTCTGCTTGGAGCAAAGTAGAGAACGCGGGGTGTGCGCGCGAAACGCATACACCCCCGCATGGTTCCTACGTCAGATCATCCGCATCAAACGCGGGCTTGCGGCCCAGGGCGCGGGTGTCGTGGACCTCGATGCCGTCCACCAGGTCCTTCACGGCGGCGTCCACATCGTCTTCCACGGCGATGGCCAGCTTGCCGTCCGAGGTCTCAATGTCTTCCAGCAGAACAACCACCTGGGCCACGGCGACATTGTCCTGGTTCAGACCCTCGGGGGTCTTGGCCTTGATGCCGACGTCGCGGGGAGAGATCCCGAGCAGCTCGGCAACGCGCGCGCGCAGTTCCCCGGCAATGGGGACGACCTTGGGCTTGGCCATGATCAGCACCGTGTCAATGTTCACGATGCGGTAGCCCGCAGTGGCAACTTCCTCGAGAGCGGTACGCAGGAAAATATCCGAAGCTGCACCCTTCCAGCGCGGATCGCTCGGCGGGAAGAAAGTGCCAATATCTCCAGCGGAGACCGCGCCCAGCAGGGCGTCTGTGATGGCGTGGAGCAGGACATCGCCGTCCGAGTGGCCGGCAAGGCCCTCCGGATAGTCGATCGGCAGGCCGCCGATGATCAGGGGTACGCCGGGCTTAAAGGCGTGGGAGTCGAAACCGTAACCAATTCGCATGCAGACAACAGAATAAACTCACCGGGCAGACGCGTTATACTCGCAGTCCTGAATATGCGAGTCTTTATCATCCTTCCGGCGGCCGGGATCGGCACGCGCATGGCGGCAGCAGGCGCTGCTGCTCCGAAACAGTTTCTCGAACTGGGCGGGGAGCCCATTCTTATCCACAGCCTGAAGGCCTTTGCTGGCGTTCCGGCGGTCACCCAGATCCTGGTTGCCGTGCGCCCGCAGGAGATGGAACGCGTCCACCAGCAGATTGAAGCTGCAGGGCTCGGCAGCCGTATCCGTGTTGTGGAAGGCGGCGAGAACCGCCAGGGCTCGGTGGCTAACGCCCTGGCTGCGCTGGACTGTGCGGACGACGATATTGTGTTGGTGCACGACGCCGTCCGGCCATTGATCGACGGAGCCACCATCGAGCGCACCATCTCCGCTGTCCAGAAGCACGGTGCGGCGATTGTCGGCGTTCCGGCCATTGACACCATCAAGCAGGTGGAGCGCACCGCAGAGGGCGCGATTATCACCAGCACGATTCCGCGTGAGCGCATCGTGCTGGCGCAGACGCCGCAGGGCGCAACGGCGGGCCGCATGAAGAAGGCTTTTGCCGAGGCTGAGGCGGACGGCTTCGCCGGGACCGATGAAGCCAGCCTGCTGGAACGCGCCGGCATGGAAGTGGCTGTCGTCGCTGGCTCACCCCGCAACTTCAAGATCACCCAGCCGGGCGATTTGGAGCTGGCCGAGTTTTATCTGGAGCACTGAGAAGTGCTTTTCCCGCTACAGATACAGAAACATCTCCGTAGTCCCCACAAAGCCCATCTTCTCGTAGATGGGCTTTCCCATCTTGGAAGCGTGCAGCGACAGCAGGCGGCAATTGCGCTGTTTTGCTGCCTCAATGCTCAGTTCCACCAGCTTGCGGGCTAACCCGTGGCCGCGATAGGCCGGGTCCACGTAGACATTCAGCAGGTAAGGCCGCAGCGGCTCGGGGTCCAGGAAGTGCGGCGGCCACTGCATCCACCAGATGCCCGCACCGGCAATGGCTGTGCCCTCGCGTTCGATGATCCATCCGGTGTACTCGCCGGATTCAAGGCGCGGCTGCACCCAGGGCTCAAAGTTCCTGCGGACCTCCGCACGGACGGCTTCATCGCCCTGCTCGGAGTCGGCAAACATCTTCTGGCGGTGGGTAGCGATCAAGGCAGCGTCGGCGGTTGTGGCGGCTCGTGTTTCGAACATGTTCTGTTAATCATCTAGCAAGCGTGCCTGTCCGGACATATGCTTTTTGTGTTTCGTGTAGAGCATCCAGGTGGCCAATGATCGCGAAAAGTAAATTTGCTTCACCCCTGCTCCAGTTGTTTCTGATATGCGGATTTGCTTTTGCCGTGCCGAAGAAAGGTGCGATAACCGGGGTTGTCATGGATGAGTCGGGTGCGGTGATATCCCGCGCCAACGTGTTGATTCTCACCGCAGACACACACGAGGCGATTCGGAGGGAGCACACGACCGGGGATGGTGCCTTTCAGCTCGCCTTGCCGAAAGGGAAGTACCAGGTCCAGTTCTCTCGATCAGGCTTCATTCCATTGTTGCAGAACATCGTGGTGCAGAGTGGAAAGACGCTGACGGTATCGCCTGTGTTGCAGATGGAAGATCATGGCAGCGGGTCGCAGTTTCTGCCCTACTTTCTGCAAAAACTGCATGTCACCGACCCAACCGGAGCCGATATCCCAGGCGCCTCGATCCTTCTTCGTCAATACTCGACCGACAGGGGCACGGTCGGCTTCACAAATCAGCAGGGTGAAGCGGTATTGAACATCCCCGCGCTCGACTACCAGATTGAAGTCGCCGCACTTGCGTTCAGGACCGCCCACCTGAAAAAAGATCTGGAAGCGTCAGACGATCCACTCAGCGTCAAGCTGCCGGTCGGGGAGTGTTCTCCATGCGTTACGGTTCTGGATAGCGACGGGAACCCCATACGGCCAAAGCCGGTCGTGGTTTCGATGAACCTCTCTGGCATTGTGATCGATACAGACCTGCAGCCGCTTACCGGTGTTGCGGTGGAGGTGTATCGCTATGGGCGCAAGGCGCCGTTGACCAGAGCCGTGACAGATACCCATGGCGTTTATGCGCTCCATTTTGAGACGGAGGATAGCTATGAACTGCGTCTCCGCACGCCAGACTTTGAGCCTGTCGTCTGGAATAACCTGTTTGATCCAAAGGCGGAGCATTTGCCCACCGTCCAAATGCAAAAAGCTTCCTCGCCTGCCAGCCGCTAGGATAAGAGGGCAATGGCTTTGCCCGTACTTTCCTTGAACACCGGACTCTTTCACCCCGGCGCGCGTGTCTGCGCGGCCGTCTCCGGTGGTGCGGACTCTGTCGCCCTGCTGCTCTCGCTGGCAGAGAAAAAAACTGACCTCGGCATCGTGCTCAGCGCGGTACACGTGGAGCACGGCATCCGCGGGGAAGAAGGGAGATCCGATGCCGCCTTCGTTCAGGAACTCTGCGACCGGCTGCAGATTCCCGTCACCGTCGCGCACGTCGATGTCCCCACCCGAGCCGAGCAGGAGAAGGAGTCCGTGGAAGATGCCGCCCGCAAGCTCCGCTACCAGGTCTTCGCCGGGCTGGAGGTTGACTCTGTCGCCACCGCCCACACCCAGGATGACCAGGCTGAGACCGTCATCATGAAGCTGCTGCGTGGAGCATGGACCGAGGGGCTGGGGGCAATTTCTCCGGTAGTCGAAGGTGTGCCCCAGGGCACTCCAAAAATCATCCGCCCCATCCTGGGGGTCGCCCGCGCCGAGGTGGAGGCCTTTTTGAACGCCCGCAAGCAGCCGTGGCGGACGGATTCCACCAATCACTCGCTGGACCTGACCCGGAACCGCGTCCGGCACGAGTTGATGCCGCTGCTGCGCCAGTTCAACCCGCAGGCCGCCGCCACGCTGGCTCAGGTAGCCGAGCTGGCTCGCGCCGAGGAAGAGCACTGGGCGACGGAGATTACCCGCCTGCTGCCGGGGCTGGTGCTGCCCGGAACCCCTGTCCGGGGTGGCGGCCGCAGTTCCGAGACCGCTCCGGGGGCAAAATCCATCGCCATTGAGGTGGAGCGGCTTCGCCCGCTCTCTCTGGCCGCCAGAAGGAGGGTGCTGCGCTCGGCGGTGGCCGGATTGGGGTGCCGGCTGAGCTTTGTAGAGACCGCCCGCCTGCTGGCCATGTGCGGCCTGGCCGGGGACGGCTGGACGCCAGACCCGACCGTCTCCAGCAAACCGGGGGCGCAGCTTCACCTGCCCGGCGGCCTGCGGGCAAAAAGAACCGCCCGGGAGCTGCAGGTCTCCAAGGGATGAGCGCTACCCGGAAGTACGGTTACCGTCACGCTAAAGCCTTGTGCCGTAAATGGAAATTGCAGGAAACTTTCCCCGGAATGCTCCCGTCGAATCGGAAAGGCTGGGAGTAGAATCTAAGACACCAGCACGCACGTTCTCCCCCGGGCACCTTCCGCCCCTGGGGGACGTCTAAACCATTACAGGAGCGTTTCTTCAGGAAACGACTCTGCCTGGTTTAGCTTCCAAGGTGAAGCAGCCGGAAAGAGGAACCGGATTTGAATTCAACTGTAAAAACCGTCCTGATCTGGGTATTCATGATCACCTGCCTGGTTATTCTTTGGCAGTTCGTGGTCAAGGGCACGGGCATGGGGCACGATACAACCATCTCCCTGAGCCAGATGCTCAACGACTCTGAACAGGGCAAGATCTCTGACGTGACCATCAATGGCACGGAAGTGACCGGCCACTATCGCGACAACAAGGACCAGTTCCACACCACTATTCCGGCCAACTATCCGGATATGTACAAGTCGATGCGCGACCACGGTGTGGCCATCACGGTCAAGGACCAGCAGTCGAATGCCTGGCTGGGCCTTCTGATTCAGATCGCGCCCTTCGCGCTGATCATCAGCCTGTGGTTCTTCCTTCTGCGTCAGATGCAGTCCGGCGGCAACAAGGCCCTTAGCTTCGGCAAGAGCCGCGCCCGCCTGCTGAGCATGCAGCAGAAAAAGGTCACCTTCAAGGATGTCGCTGGTGTCGACGAAGCCAAGGAAGAGCTGAAGGAGATCATCGAGTTCCTCCGCGAGGCGCAGAAGTTCCAGCGCCTGGGCGGCCGCATTCCCAAGGGTGTGCTGCTCGTCGGACCTCCGGGAACCGGTAAGACCCTGCTTGCCCGTGCTGTGGCGGGTGAGGCCAACGTTCCGTTCTTCTCCATCTCCGGTTCGGACTTTGTTGAAATGTTCGTCGGCGTCGGCGCAAGCCGTGTCCGCGACCTGTTCGAGCAGGGCAAGAAGAACGCCCCCTGCATCATCTTCATTGACGAAATCGACGCTGTCGGACGTCACCGTGGCGCAGGCCTCGGCGGCGGGCACGATGAGCGTGAGCAGACCCTGAACCAGCTGCTGGTCGAGATGGATGGTTTTGAGTCCAACGACGGCGTGATCCTGGTTGCTGCCACCAACCGCCCTGACGTTCTCGATCCGGCGCTTCTGCGCCCCGGCCGTTTCGACCGCCGCGTGATCGTGGGCCGTCCGGACGTTCGTGGCCGCGAAGAGGTTCTCCGTGTGCACTCCAAGAAGGTGCCGCTGGCTGAAGACGTCGACCTGAACATTCTGGCTCGTGGAACACCGGGCTTCAGCGGTGCCGACCTGGCCAACATGGTCAATGAGGCTGCGCTGATCGCCGCTCGCAACAACCGCAAGGCCGTCCACATGTTCGACTTTGAGCATGCCAAGGACAAGGTCCTGATGGGCGCCGAGCGCAAGAGCATGCTGCTGACCGACGAAGAGAAGAAGGTTACGGCATACCACGAGGCTGGTCACGCTCTGGTTGCCGCCATGCGCGAGCATGCCGATCCTCTTCACAAGGTCACCATCATTCCGCGCGGCATGGCACTGGGCGTTACGATGCAACTGCCTGAGGAAGACAAGCACACCGTTACCAAGGACTACCTGGAGACGCAGCTTGCCATCCTGATGGGCGGACGCTGCGCCGAGGAGATCTTCCTCAAGAAGATGACCACCGGCGCCGGCAACGACATCGAGCGTGCTTCTGACCTGGCCCGCCGCATGGTGTGCGAGTACGGTATGAGCGGTCTTGGACCGATGACCTTCGGCAAGAAGGAAGAGCAGATCTTCCTCGGCCGCGAGATCGCCCAGCACCGCGACTTCTCCGACGACACGGCCAAGCAGATTGACGAGCAGGTTCGCTCGTTCGTCGACGCGGGCTACAAGGCAGCCTACTCGCTCCTGGAGAACAACCAGGACATCATGCATCGCATGAGCAAGGCCCTGCTGGAGCGCGAGACCATCGATGCGCACGAGATCAAGCTGATCATCGAGGGCAAGGAACTGCCCCCGGTAAAGTCTGCTCTCGCGCACGCCGACTCGAATACCGCGGACGCCCAGAAGATCATCAAGCCGGAGGGCGGTCGCGCCCCGGGCTTCGGTGATGGACACCCGAGCCCCGCATAATCAACTCACTCTGTTGTTTCACCAAAATGCCACCCTTCGGGGTGGCATTTTTCCTGTAGCGTGGTCGCATGTTGACGCATCCCCGCCTGTTACTGCACCTGGAGGGCATTGCTGCCCTCGCTGCCTCTCTCTATGGCTATCGCCATCTGCATGGCAGTTGGCTGTGGTTTGCTGTCCTGTTCCTGTTTCCGGACCTCGCCATGATCGCCTATGCAGCTGGCGCTCAGGCAGGAGCAGCGGCGTATAACCTTGTGCACAATGAAGGACTGCCGATCCTGCTGGCGCTTGTCAGCTTCCATCAGCGGCACCGGTCCACATTATTGTTTGCATTGATCTGGTTAGCGCACATTGGATTTGACCGCATGTTAGGTTACGGCCTGAAGTATCCAACGCATTTCAAAGACACCCATTTGCAACGGGTTTAAAGAATGCAAAAGGCCGGAGTGTGAGTCCGGCCTTTCTAGGCTTGTTACAGATTACTTGCGAAGGTTGAAGACAATGCCCAGCCGGGCCTGAAAGTTGTTCTGCCAGGTGCCGTTGTAATCAAACCGCTCGCCGGTCCAGGAAGCGGGGACAACCTGCAGGGCGAAGTTCGGGCTGATCTTCTTGTCGAAGCCGATGCCGGCGGAAACAACGGGGTTCCAGCTTGTGGGCGGGTGAGTGCCGCCCGCGTTGCGGCCATAAGTGGTGCGCACCTCGCCTGCCTCGCCATACACAAAAGGAGTGGCCTTCCAGTATGGATTGAAGGTGTAGCGCGGGCCGGCCGCCATCATGAATTTGTTTGCGCCCGGGTAGCTGTCCGAGGCGTAGGTATTCATGAAATCCGCCTGCAGCCCGAGGTGTTTCGTGAAGTTGAACTCAGGGGTTACGGCCCATCCGGCCAGGTTTTTATCGCCGTTGTTCGCGGTGCCCATCACGGGCTGCTGCTGGGTAAACTGCCGTGTGTAAACGCCGCTGAAGGTGACCGAGCCGATGATGGTGCCGTGCTTCAGCTGGTCTGGGTCCTGGGTGGTGGCTACTGTCTGCATCGCCATACGGGAAGAGCTTTCTGTGGCGGCTGCTGCGGTGGTGGAGTCTGAATCACTGGAAGCAGCGAACGCTGCCAGGGGAAGAGCGAAAAGTAAGGCAAGGGGGGTAAATCGATTCATCGGTACCTCTACTGCTACTGCGTTACAGGCCGCGGAATTGCAGCACTGTCTATGAACATCAGATGAATTATTCAGATCCCTCCGTTGCAGAAATACAGGGCTTGCAGCCCGAGAAAAATTCACAGAAACCGGGGAAAGGTTGCCTGCGCGGGGGGTACCGGAATTGATTCTGCGTACACTGATAAACAGCGATGAAGCGGTTTCTTTTTCTGTTTGCTCTTCTGCCAGTAACGGGCTGTGGCTACCACCGTGTGGGCCAGGCGACGCATATTCCCGCCGGTGTACGCACGCTGGCGGTGCCCATGTTCAAGAACCATACGCAGAGCTATCACACCGAGGTTGCGTTCACGCAGGCGGTGGTGCATGCGTTGAATAACCGCACGCGCTACGTGGTCACCTCGGACGAGAATCCCGGCAATAGCGACGCTTTGCTGACCGGCACTATCGTTTCGCAGACCATCGCTCCGCTGACCTATGACTCCACCAGCGGCCAGACCTCCAGCTACCTGATCACGATCGTGGCCAAGGTGACACTCACTGCGCCGGATGGCCGGGTGCTGTACAAGAACGACGGTTTCAGCTTTCGCGAACAATACCAGTCCACGCAGGACCTGAGCGCCTTCCTCCAGGAAGACAGTCCGGCCGTGCAGCGCCTGGCGCGCAACTTCGCGCAGTCTCTGGTCAGCGACATGCTTGAGAGCTTTTAGGCTGGTGTGTCAGTTTAGGGGAATTTGTCATCTCTCCGCTTCGCAGAACGACCTGCGTTCTACTCCGGTCGAGATGACATACGAAAAGCTCTCGTCCGACTGCGATGGAGATGGGACCTAAAACGACTGCAACAACAGGGAGTAGTACAGCACCGGAGCGGCAAACAGCAGGGCATCGATACGGTCCAGCACGCCGCCGTGCCCCGGCAGCAGGTTGCCGGAGTCTTTTACGCCTGCGCCGCGCTTAATGGCCGACTCCAGCAGGTCGCCAATCTGGGCCGCAACGTTGATCAGGGCCGCGAAGACCGGCACCGAGGTCAGCGGCAGGCCTACATCCAGAATCGACTGCCCGCGTGCCGCCAGCCACTGGCCCAGCCACGTGAGCAGCAGACCAAGAACCACGGAAGCAATGACTGAAGCGATGGAGCCCGACCAGGTCTTTCCCGGAGAGATCGACGGCGCCAGCTTCTTGCCGCCCATGGCGCGGCCAATGTACAGCGCGGCAATATCGCCGGACCAGACGCAGACAAACAGGAAGATCAGCAGGCCGGTGGACTGGGAACCGAGCAGGTACAGCAGCGAAAGCGGCCAGGCGATGTACAGCAGGCCGAAGGCTCCGGCGGCTGCGTCTTTCAGAACACGGGCCGTCGGCTCCGCAAACAAGGAAATGACGAAGAGCGAGAAGGCCAGCAGGGTAAGCACTGGCAACTGCAGGTTGGGCGTAAAGAAGGTCGCGGCAAAGAAGGCGGCAATGGCCACGCCGGTCCACCAATGGGGAATCTTCGCGCCCGACAGGTTGACCAGGCTGGTGTACTCAAACCCGGCCAGCAGAGCGACCAGGGCGCCAGCCAGAAGCAGGAGCCACGGATAGCGGTTGCCGAACCACAGCAGGGCTGCGACGGCAAGGATAAGGGCTGTGGCTGTAAGGATTCGCTGCATGGCTTGCTAATGGGAAGGTACAGGGTACGGGGGGCAGGGGGCAAGCAGGGGAAGATGGTTGAATAACTGGACCGTCGGAGGGTTGAACCAGAAAAGTCTCTATTATTCAACTGTTTAGCTATTCAATTCTTCCTATTTCACCAGTGCTTCCGCCTCGGCGGCAGTCCCCTGAAGGGCCTCTTCGTCGGTGGTAGAGTCCTTCAGGCCGCCATAGCGGCGCTCGCGGCCCTGGTAGGCGGCAATGGCCTCCAGAAGGTGGACTCCACGGAAGTCCGGCCACAGGCGAGGCGTGACGAAGATCTCCGAGTAGGCGATCTGCCACAGCAGAAAGTTTGAGATACGCATTTCGCCCGAAGTGCGGACCAGAAGGTCCGGATCCGGCATGTTGTGCGTGTACAGCCGTGGACCAATCGAGTTTTCGTTGATGGAGGCCAGGATCTCTTCCGGCGACTTTCCGGCGGCAATGGCCTCGCGCACGACGGCTCGGCAGCTATCCACAATCTCGGACCGCGAGCCGTAGTTCAGCGCCAGCGTCAGCGTGGTACCGGTGTTTTTGGCGGTCTGCTGCTGTGCCCACTGCATCGTCTCCTGCACTTCGGCGGGCAGTTCGTGCAGGCGGCCAATGTAGTTCATGCGGACGTTGTTGTCGTTCATCCGCTTCAGATTGCTGACCAGGTAGCTCTTCAGCAGCTTCATCAGGAAGTTGACCTCCGACTTGGGACGGCGGAGGTTGTTCTCGATGGAGAAGGCGTAAAGCGTCAGCCAGGGCAGGTTGATGCGCGTGGCTGTTTCCACGGCAAACTGTACGGATTCGGCGCCCTGTTTGTGGCCAAAGAAACGCTTCAGAAGGCGTTTGCCGGCCCAGCGACCGTTACCGTCCATGATGATGGCAACGTGCTCCGGAATGCGAGCAGGATCCAGCGTGCGGTAAACCGCCAACTCTTCGGGCGAGAGTTCATGCACACGGCTGGGCTGAGTAAGGGGCAAAACAGGTCACCTCGTCATCTTCGACCGTAGCACGCCGGACGGCTCGTCGCAATTGACGCCGGGTTACAGCGTAATCAGAACGGCAGCAGCGACGGCGATAGCGAAGCCAAGATTCTGCCTGACCGTCGTACGTTCTTTCAAGATGCGGCTGGCCAGAATAATGGTGGAGGCGGGATAAAGCGATCCCAGCACAGCGGCGACATCCAGCCGGCCATGCTGCGTGGCGGCAATATAGAACAGGTTGCCGGAGGTATCGACCACGCATCCGCCCAGGATCCAGTAGACCGACCTGCGGGTCAGTGCGTGCTCGCTGGCCGGCTCACCCCGGCGGCTTGCAGCAGAAAGAATCGCCAGTGTGATGGCGCAGGTCGCCAGCGATCCGATACGGGTAGTGGCCATGGGCAGCAGAACACCGGTGCTGCCTTCTCCCGCATACTTGATGGCCGTAAAAAAGATGCCGAAGCCAAGGCCGGAGGCCAGCGCCAGCCACGTGGTGCGCTTCGCGTGGGCATGAGCCGCTTCCGCCAGTTCATGCTCGCCCTCTGTGCCTGCAATCAACCAGATAGCCAGCGCCGCGATGGCGAAGCCAAGGTACCGCCGCCATCCGGAAGAGCCCTCGGTAAAGGCGGAGATAATCGCCGGCAGCGCCGCCGCCAGCAGACCGCTGATAGCGGCTGCTGCGCCCATGGCTCCACTGGACAGCGAGACGTAGAAGATGGCCAGCGCCAGGCCGTTGGCCACGCCCGCCACCATGCCCCATAGGATGGCCGTGGTGCTGGGGATGGGATCGCCCAGCGCCCAGGCGATCAGGCAGACCGCCGTCATGGAGATGGTGTGCGACAGCAACACAACCCGCAGCGCGGCAGGAACGGTGCCGCCGGAGTGCTTGCTGGCCATACCGCCGCAGAAGTCCCCGCCACCCCAGAAGATGGCAGCCAGAAGGCCAAGCACGGCATTGGATTGAAGAAGGGCGTTCATTGAAGGTGGTCGTGCTCAGTTCTCTGTTCCAGAAGAAACAGATGCGAAAGAAAACAGTACGGTGCGGCGGAATTAAACGCAAAGGCCCTGTTCCCGGCTCTCATCAGCATCCTGAGAGCCGGAGAACAGGGCGCTGCAACTAGCGGGTGCGCGGTGTCGAAACAGCGTCGTGCGCGCTGGGGATATAGCCTTCCTTGGCCTGAATATTCAGGTTTGGACGAAGCACACGCACATCGATGGTGCGGTACTTGCCGTCAATGAAAGGCTGGCTGCTGTAATAGCCGACCGTGTACTGGGCGCGCATGGTGCGGCCAATCTCGGCAAAGCTGTCTTCAATGGCACGCTGACGCCACTCCGAGTAGAGGGTTCCACCGGTTGTGTTGGTGTATTTCGGCAGAATGTTGTCCTGCATCATGAAGGGCAGGTGGAACTTGTCCACCCAGCCAAGTCCCCAGGCGGCTGAGTCGCCCACCAGGGTTCCCCAGACCGAGATCTGGTTGGCCTGCAGGTAACGGCGAACCTCGGCAAACTTGGCGTGCGAACCGTATTCCTTGCCGTCCGAGATGACGTAGATGACGCGGCGGCGGCCCTTGGGACGCGTCGCCAGTTCCTGGGCGGCGGCAAAGATCGCGTCGTTCAGGGTGTGCTGTTCCTTCGGAATCGTCAGCGTCATGCTGTTCTGGTTCCGGACAGGCGCGGTATTGGGGTCGAACTGGCGGCCGTTGATGGTCGTGGTCTGCGACAGCGGGCCGGTGTTGTCGTACAGGGTGACCTCGCGGCCCTTGGACTTGCTGCGCTCCAGGATCGCGGGCAGACGGGCGGACTGCGAGCCGGTGAAGTCCGTCTGCTTCTTCGGTCCGTTGTTGTAAGTGAAGACGGCGACTTCGTCCTGCGGCGTAAACGCCCCGGGCATGGCCGTCAGCGAATCATTCACCTTCGACATCACGTTGAAGGGCAGGCTCTGGTCAATAACCAGAGCGATGGAGAGCGGGAACGGATCGACCGTGAAGAAGCGGGGTTGCTGCCGCACGCCGTTCTCATACACGCGCACATCGCGCCAGGTCAGTCCATAGACCAGCTGTCCCTTGTTGTCCTTCACCGTGAAGGGAACTTCGACGAAGTTAACGCGCTGGCGGATAACATACGCCGGAGCTTCACCGGAGGCAGGCAGATCAGGCTCGGGGCCAGGATCGTCCTGCGGAGCGGCGGGCTTTGCCGCCTGGGGAATCTGATTGCCGCTCGCCGGCTTCGGAGCTTCGGGTACGGCGCCCTTGCCGGGAGCCACGCCATCAAAAATAGAAGTGGGTGCGGATGAAGGGGCATCCGGGATGGCCTGCTGCTGTGCCGTTTGCTGCGTCGACTGCTGCCCGGCCAGGGCAACCGCCATGACACCTGCCATAAGTCCCAGTTTCACTTGATCTTGCCTCGCTTTCCTACCTATAGAAGACTATCAGTGCGGTGATTCGGCGTCACCGTTCTATCAATTTTGACGCTGCCGGGCCATAGGGGTTGCTATGCCGTGCACCAACAGGAGCCGGAAGCGTCTAAAAAGGTGATATGCAGAGAGCAAAGTGGTGTATTGCAGCAGTTTTGGCCCTGGGATGCGCCCAAACCTGGGCGCAGGAAGCCCCGTCTCCCGGAGGAGCGCCGCCCATGAGCTCCGCCCCCAGCGCTGCGCAGGAGGCCACGGACGCCGCCCCGACCCTGCGGGTGAACGTCAACCTGGTGAATACGTACTTCTCCGTCCGTGACAAAAACGGCTTCATCACCGACCTGACCAAGGATGCCTGTATCGTCCGCGAGGACGGCGTCGAACAGAAGATCAAGAACTTCACCACGGAAAAGAACCTCCCGCTGACGGTGGGCATCCTTCTGGACACCTCCGGCAGCATGGAGCGCGTTCTCCCCATGGAGCAGGACTCCGGCTCCGAGTTCCTGAAGGGCATGTTGACCCCCAAGGACGAGGCCTTCCTCATCACCTTTGACGTGAACGTGGACCTGCTGGCCGACTACACCAGCAGCTCCCGCGAGCTGGATCGCCAGATTCACAAGGCGCGGGTAAACACGGCGTCCTCTTCCGGCGGTGTTCCTGGAATCGGCGGTGGCCCCGTGCCGGTAGGCAATCCCCGCGGAACCCTGCTGTACGACGCCGTCTACCTGGCTGCACACGACAAGCTGCGAGCCGAGGCAGGCCGCAAGGTTATCGTCGTACTGACGGACGGCGTGGACCAGGGCAGCCAGGAGACGCTGAAGTCTTCCATCGAGTCTGCCCAGAAGGCCAACGCCATCGTCTACGTCATCCTGGTGGAGGACCGCAGCTTTTACTCCAACGGCGGCATCATGATCGGTGGCGGTGGTGGTGGCGGCTACATGAAGAAGCTGGCCGAAGAGACCGGTGGCCGCATGATCGACGTTGGCTCCAACGGGAAAAAATTGAAGGACGCCTTCCTGCAGATCAGCGACGAGCTGCGCACCCAGTACCTGATGAGCTACACCCCCACCAACAACAAGCTGGACGGCACCTTCCGCAAGCAGGAGATCACCTGCGGCGAAAAGGGCCTGAAGGTGCAGGCGCGGCGCGGCTACTACGCCGTGGATGAAGGCGCGACCAACTAGCTGTTGGTTCTTAGATATTTGTCGTTAGAAGAAGCCCATCTCTGCATCTCGGAGGTGGGCTTTTGTTTTGGCGGCGACAAAGTCCGTGAGTCATTACAAATACGGAGGTCGCGCCTAGAACAGGGACACCTGTTCTGCAGGTGGTCCGTCGAACTTCGCCGCACGCTCCAGCCGCAACAGCTTCTCCTTGCGGTGCTTGCCGCCGCCATAGCCGGTCAGCGATCCATCCGCCCCAATCACGCGGTGGCAGGGGACGACGATGGCGATGCGGTTCTGCCCGTTGGCTCCGCCAATGGCGCGGCTGGCGGAGGGCTGCGCCCCAATCGTCACCGCAAGCTCTCCGTAGGTACTGGTGGTGCCATAGGGCACCGCCCGCAGGGCATTCCATACGCGGATCTGGAAGCTGCTGCCCGGTGTGACCAGCGGCACGGTGAACTGCTGCAATGTGCAGGCGAAGTACGCAGCCAGCTCCTGCTCTATCTGGTCATGGTGCGGTGTGCGTCCTGGCAGAATGGCGTAGCCATAACGCGTTTGCAACTCATGCTTCTCCGCCGGCAGGGCAGGCCGGTCGGCGAACTCCAGCAGCACAAGACCCTGCCGCTCGGCCATGGTAACCATGGGGCCGAGCGGCGTGTCGAATGTGCTGGTGAGCAGTTCTTTCATGCGAGGAATGCGATCGAGATGTGGGCACCCGGTTTTTACTGACAACTAAGAACTGACAAATGTCGTTAAGCGTCCATCGCTCCCGAGTAGACAGCCATACCGACCACGGCGTCTACGCCGAAGGCATCGAGGTCTTCGACCTCCTGCATGGAGCGGATGCCGCCGGCGACGATCAACTGCCTGGTCGTCGTGGCCCGCAGAATCGCCGCCGTGTCGATGGGGAAGCCCTGCATGGTGCCCTCCGTGTCCACGTGCGTGTACAGGAAGGCGGAGCAGTAATCTTCCAGCCAGGTGATGGCCTCTTCCGGAGTCAGGTCCACGTTGGCCTGCCATCCGCGCACGGCCACCTTGCCGTTCTTCGTATCGACAGAGAAGACCAGGTTCTCTTCGCCAACGTCTTTCTTCAGCGACGCGGCGAAGTCCTTGCGGATGAGCTCATCGGACTTGGCATCCGGCTCCGTGTTGAACAGCGAGCTGCCGAAGATGACGCGCTTCGCTCCGCCATCCAGCAACGCCTTGGCGTCCTCCGCAGTGCGGATGCCGCCGCCCACCTGCACAGGCAGGCGCCTGGCGATGTCGGCGATCAGGGCCTTGTTGTCGCCCTTGCGCAGCGCGGCGTCCAGGTCGATGAGCTGGACGAGCGGGTATTTGCTGAAGCGCTCGATCCAGTAGTCGAAGTCGTCAAAGCTGAGCTTCAGTTCCGCGCCCTGGCGGAGTTGAACGATCTTGCCGTTCATCAGGTCAATGGATGGGATAAGTGCCACAGGATTGCCTTTCGTCGATGTTGCTTTTCTTGTTTGTCATCCTGAGCAACGCGAAGGATCCGCTTTTCGCTTTTGCTCTTTTGTTTGTCATCCCGTAGGGATCTGCTTCTTGTACTGACGCCTTCAGCACGGCAACCTCATCGGAATGCCACTCTTCGCCAGCTCTTCCTTAAGCGCGCGGCTCGAAGTCACACCGAAGTGAAAGATGCTGGCCGCAAGCGCCGCATCGGCCTTGCCCGCGGTGAATACATCCGCAAAGTGCTGTGCGGTGCCTGCGCCTCCGCTGGCGATGACGGGAATCTGCACGGCTTCCGAGACAGCGGCGGTGAGCTCGCAATCAAAGCCTTTGCGCATTCCGTCAGAGTCCATGCTGGTCAACAAGATCTCGCCTGCGCCGCGATCTTCGGCTTCGCGCGCCCAGTCCACCACCTTCAGGCCCGTCGGCTTACGTCCACCGGCGACGTAGACTTCGGCGTTGCGCACAGGGTCAGACGAATCAACAGCGCGACGCGCGTCAATCGCAACGACTACAGCCTGCGCTCCGAAGGCAGAACCTATCTCGCCAATCAGCTCCGGCCGCGAGATAGCAGCGGAGTTGATGCTGACCTTATCGGCTCCGGCGAGGAAGACAGCCTCAGCTTCCGATGCCGAGCGAATGCCGCCGCCAACGGTAAACGGAATGAAGAGCTGTGACGCGGCGCGCTTCACGGTATCGATCAGCGTGGCGCGGCCTTCGTGCGTTGCCGTAATGTCGAGCAGGACGATCTCGTCGGCGCCTGCGGCGGCGTGGCGATGCGCCAGTTCGGCCGGGTCGCCGGCGTCAATGATGTCGACAAACTGAATGCCCTTGACGACGCGTCCGTCACGAACGTCCAGGCAGGCGATGATGCGTTTCGTCAGCATTGCTTGCGTCCTAATGTTGCATAGTGTGTTCGGAGATCATCCCATGCTTCTTGCGGAAGAGCACGATTGGGAATGAAGATGAAGCGCTTCTTTTCAATGAATAATAAGGTGATGTTGCTGTCAGTGATCAGGCCACAGATGGAAGGCCAAAGGAGGCGCTCTTCGCCGTTATCGCGGTTATCTTTGACGTTCACAACGACTTGTTCATCATTCCATTCGAGTTCAGCTGGAATAGCGTTGCCGGTTGGATTCATTGATCTCCAGCAACCGCGCAATTGATAGATGCGAGTGAGTGGCATGCCGATGCCAAACACAAACCCGAGGATCAAGTAGAAATGATCGAAACCTTCATTACCTATGTATAGATACAACTCAAAAAAGACTAGGCTACAGCCAGCTAGTGGGCAAATCCATATAAGAAAAATATAGAAGAGCCTGCTTGTCCATTTCCGACTGTAGTAAGCGCGTTGGGCTGCAAGATAGTCGTCGTAGGTAAGGAGGTAATCGTAAGCCATTCATATCTCCAGAAAATTCTTCAACAACTGCAAGCCGGTTTCGCCGGACTTCTCCGGGTGGAACTGCACGCCCATCACATTGCCGCGTTCTACGACTGCGGTGAAGGGCCCGCCATACGTTGTAGTGGCGGCGGTATCTTCACTCACCGGAGCGCGCCAGGAGTGGGTGTAGTAGACGAAGCTCCCTTCGGCCACACCGCGCAACAGGCGCGAGTCCGGGCGGATGTTCTCAAGCGAGTTCCAGCCGACGTGCGGGCTCTTCAACGGCTCGCCATGGAAGCTCTCCGGAAAGCGCTCGCACTGCCCGCCGAAGTGGCACAGGCCATCGGTCGACGGCGCTTCAGTAGAACCCATATACAACCACTGCAGGCCAACGCAGATGCCGAGGAAGGGCGTGCCCTTGGCTGCGGCCTCGCGGATGGCCTCGGTGAGTTGCAGATCGTGCAGAAGTTGCGTCGCCTGGAAATGCCCAACGCCGGGCAGAACGATCTTGCTCGCGCTGCACACGACGTCGGGCGACTGCGTGACCTCAGTCTCCGCGCCAAGGTAGTTCAGCGCCTTGACGACGCTGGTGAGGTTTCCGGCTTTGTAGTCGATGACTGCGATCATGGCTAGCCTCTAGCTCTTAGCTGTTAGCCGCTAGCTAGAAGCTAGGAGCTAACAGCTAGAAGCTGGTTACAGAAGTCCCTTCGTGCTCGGCAGAATCTCCGCCATGCGCTCATCGCGGCTGCAGGCTCCGCGCAGGGCGCGTGCAAACGCTTTGAAGATTGCCTCGATCTTGTGATGGTTGCTGCGGCCGTACATTGTCTTAACGTGGACGTTGGCGCGAGCACCACGTGCGAAGCCGTCGAAGAAGTCGGCGAGCAGCTCGCTCTGGAAGTCGCCGACGATGCGCGTCTTCACCTTGTCGTCGACCACGTAGGCCACGCGGCCCGAGAGATCGACGGCGGCGACGGCCAGCGTTTCATCCATGGCCATGACGAAGTATCCCGCGCGCAGGATGCCCTTCTTGTTGCCCAGCGCCTTGTCAAAAGCCTCGCCCAGAGCGATACCCACGTCTTCCACGGTGTGGTGCTGGTCTACGTCCAGATCACCAGTCGAGGTCAACGTCAGGTCGAAACCGCCGTGGCGCGTGAACAGCTCCAGCATGTGGTCGAAGAAGCGGATGCCGGTCGTCACCTTGTAGATGCCAGTGCCGTCGATGTTCAGCTTCAGAGCGATCTGCGTCTCGGTGGTGATTCGCTTGATCGTAGCGGTGCGCGCCTTCAAGGGCTTGGGGGCTGCGACGGGGGCCGGGGCTGCAGTCTTAGCTGCAGTCGCAGGTTCCTTAACTACATTCTTCAGTCTTTTTTTACTCGTACTCATGTTCGTCTCCGCTGGTTCCTTTGCTCAGGCCGGCTTCTTCCGGCGTCCAGTTCATGGCGTGGATGGCGAGCTTCAGCGCTGCAAGGCCGCGCTCGACGTGATCATTGGGCCCGATGGTGATGCGCACGCAGCCTTGCAGGCCCGGGTCGCTGGAGCGGTCGCGCAGCAGCACACCGTGCGCGCGAGCATCGGCAACAAGCTGCTTGTGGCGCGGCCCAATGCGCATCAGGATAAAGTTCGCATGCGACGGATAATGCGGAATGCCTAGCTCATCCAGACCCGCGGCCATCTTCCGCATACCGTGCTTGATCTGCTCGGCGTACCACTCGATGTAAATGTCGTCTTCCAGCGAAGCTTCGAGCGCAGCCAGAGCTACGCCATTCACGTTGTAGGGCGAAGCTGCCTTGCGCAGATGCGTGATCATCTCGGCTGAGGCCAGCAGAGCGCCGATACGCAGGTTCGCAAGCCCATAGGCCTTCGAGAAAGTGCGCGCGACGATGACATTCGGCAGCGAGGCAAGCTCATCGAGAATGGTCTCACCGAAGAAGTGGAAGTAGGCTTCATCGACCAGCACAGCGGCCTGCGGAGCGGCGTTGGCAATGGTGCGGATCTGTTCCCGGGTGATCGTGGTGCCGGTGGGGTTGTTGGGCGAGCAGAGGATGACGAGCTTGGTCTTCTCCGTAATGGCCGCGAGGAAACGCTCATACGGGAAGGCCAGTGTTTCATCGGCCTGGATGCGGTTGAGCTTCGCACCCATGGCCAGCACGTTGACGTCGTACATGAAGAAGCTGGGTACAGCGACCACGGCTTCATCGCCCTCGTTTAGGAAGGTGAAGGTCACCAGGTGAATGGCTTCATCGACCGCGTTGGTCAGCAGCACCTGATTCGGCTGCAGACCAAGGTGCGCGGCCAGCTTGCGCTCGACGGGTTCGCGCTCGGGATAGATGGTGAAGCTCTCGGCCGTGAGCGAACGCACGCGCTCCAGCACCTTCGGCGAAGGCGCGAAGGTGTTTTCGTTGAAGTCCAGGCGAAGGGCCGTACGCCCCGCAAGCGGCGGGTGATACTCCGGCATCTGGTCGATGGCTTTGCGCGGCTTTACGCTCATGGATTTAACCTCGCCCGGACCGATTCCGCGTGGCCGACAAGACCTTCGGCCTCAGCCAGTGCAATGGCATGGGGCCCGAGCTTTGCCAGTCCCTTGGCCGTGTACTGCTGCACGGTGATCAGCTTCAGGAAGTCCATCACACTCAGCCCGCCACGCAAACGTCCGGTGCGTCCGGTCGGCAGCACATGGTTCGGCCCGGAGACGTAGTCGCCCATCGACTGCGGCGAATGCGGACCGATGAAGACCGAGCCGGCATTGCGCACCCATTGCAGATCGTCCGGATGGTCGACCGTCAGATGTTCGGGCGCCAGCATGTTGGTCAGCGCCTGCGCTTCACGCGGGTGCTCGCAGACAAAGATCGCGCCACGCGCTTCCAGGCTCTGCTTGGCCAGCTTGTTCTTCTTTGCCAGCAGCTTTACCTGCTTCAATACCTCTTTGCCCAGCGGCTCGTTGGTCGTAATGAAGATGGCCAGCGTCTCGGGGTCATGCTCAGCCTGTGCGACCAGGTCGGTCGCGATGCCAAGCGGATCGCCGAGGTCGCTGGTGACGACGATCTCCGTTGGCCCGGCGGGCATGTCGATGCCGCAATCCTGCGAGACAAGCTGCTTGGCTGCGGTAACGTACAGATTGCCCGGTCCGACGATGCGCGTGACCGGCGGAGTGCTTTCTGTGCCGTAGGCAAGCATGGCGATGGCCTGTGCTCCGCCCACGCGATAGAACTCGGTCACGCCGCAGAGGTGCGCCGCGGCCAGCGTCTCCTGCGCCGGGTTGGGGCTGCAGACGACGATGCGTTCCACACCCGCAACCTGCGCGGGCAGTGTGGTCATCAGCACGGTCGATGGCAGCGGATAGCGGCCCCCCGGAACATAGCAACCCACGGCATCCAGCGGACGAATGATCTGCCCGGTGCGCACGCCGCTGGCCGGCTCAATGATCCAGTCCTCCGGCATTTGCGCCTCGGCAAAGGCGTGGATGTTGGCTGCGGCCTCTTTCATCGCGGCCTTCAGCGCCTTAGGCAGAGCGTTCCACGCGGCTTCCATCTCGGCGGGATCGACGAGAATGTCCTGCCCGGGCGTGAGGCCGTCAAACTGCTCGGCGTAGGCGCGCAGGGCTTTGTCGCCCTTGCGCTTCACGTCGGCGACGATCTTTTTGACGGCAGGCGCAACGGTAGCCGTGGAGGTGGCGCCACGCGCGGCGATCTGCTCGATCATCGAGGTGGCCTCTGCTGCCGATTTGCCGAAGGTGCGGATCAGTTTCATTTAGAGGACCACCTTGCTCAGCGGATACTCCACGATGCCGGTGCCGCCAGCGGCCTTCAGCTTGGGAATCACTTCGCGCACGGTCGACTCATCGAGGATGGTGTTGACGGCGACCCAGTCCGAGTTTGAGAGCTGCGAGATGGTGGGCGAGTTGAGCGCGGGCAGTACGTCGAGCACGGCCTGCAGGTTGGCGCTCGATACATTCAGCATCAGGCCCACCTGCGTGTGCGCTGCCATCGCACCATTCAGCATCAGCGAGATGTTCTGGATCTTCTCGCGCTTCCAGTCGTCGGCCCAGGCGCTCTTGTTGGCGATGAACTGGGTCTCGCTCTCCATTAACGTCTCAATGATGCGCAGGCGGTTGGCGCGGAGCGAAGAGCCGGTCTCGGTCACTTCGACAATGGCGTCGGCCAGTGTCGGCGGCTTTACCTCGGTCGCACCCCAGCTGAACTCCACCTTGACGTTGATGCCCTTCTCGGCGAAGTAACGCTTGGTGTACTCGACGAGTTCGGTGGCGATGATCTTGCCTTCCAGGTCTTCGGGCTTCTGGAAGGGGGAGTCTTCAGGAACGGCGAGCACCCACTTCACCCTCTGGCGGCTCTGCTTGGAGTAGGTGAGCGAGGTGACGCGCTCGACGTCCGACAGGTTCTCGAGGATCCAGTCATTGCCGGTCAGACCGGCGTCCAGAGCGCCGTGCTCGACGTAACGGGCCATCTCCTGCGCGCGGACGAGCATGCACTCAATCTCGGTGTCGTTGATGGTGGGGAAGTACGAACGGCCCGAGGGATAGATGTCCCATCCGGCTTTCTGGAACAGAGCGATGGTGGCGTCCTGCAGGCTGCCTTTGGGGATTCCGAGCTTCAGTTTCTTCGCCATGACTTACTTCTTCTCCTCAATCGTTTTGGTGAAGCAGCTCACCGTTCCCTCGTGGCAAACCAGGCCGTCACCGTCGACGGTCACTTTGAACAGCAGCGCGTCGTTGTCGCAGTCGGTGGACATGCTGACGATGCGCAGGCGGTTGCCGCTGGTCTCGCCCTTCATCCACAGCTTCTGGCGTGTGCGCGACCAGAAGGTGACAAAGCCGGATTCCAGTGTTTTCTGATAGCTGGTTTCGTTCAGGAAGCCGAGCATGAGGACCTGGCCGGTGTTGGCGTCCTGCACAATGCCGGGGACGAGGCCGTTTTCTTTTGCGAAGTCGAGTTGGATAGGTTCTGCCATTTCCTTGCTTTCCATTCTTGCTGGGTGCGCAACGCCGCAGACACAACAAAGCCCGCTGGCTTTGCGCATCAGCGGGCTTTGAATCTCTTGAGTGGCCTTGTGCTTCTTACTTCCTGGAAGCACCGGACACCGCCGCCGACACGCTGATCGCATGATGGTGATGGTGGCCGTGATGGTGCTGCACAAAGCGCATATCTACTAGTTAAAGTAGCTGCGGGCGGCCCGGCGTGTCAATCCGGGCCGCTCACAATGCTGGATTTATCCCAGTTTTTCGATCTTCGCGCGCAGAGCCTTGGCTGCCGCAGCCGGGTCAGCCGCGCCGTAGATAGCTGCGCCCGCAACCGCAATCGTTGCACCGGCCTTTTCAACCGCGCCGATCCGGTCCAGGTTGATGCCTCCGGCGACCGAGAAGGGAATCGACGCATCGCGGCCGGCGGCCAGCAGGTTGTCGATGGAGTAGCCTGCCTGCGCCTGCTCGTCCAGACCGGCGTGCAGCTCGACCCAACTCACGCCAAGCTCCTTCAGTTCCTTCAGGCGAGTGGCCTTGTCGGCGACGCCGATCATGTCGGCCACAACAGCTTTGCCATGCGCCTTGCCGGACTTCACCGCGCCCGCGATGGTGCTGTCCGCCGCGGAGGCGAGGACAGTGACAATGTCGGCACCGGCGGCGAAGGCCAGGTTGGCTTCCAGCTCGCCCGCGTCCATGGTCTTCATGTCGGCAAAGACCAGCTTGTCCGGGTAGGCGGCCTTCACGTTGGTCACAACGCTCAGCCCCTGCTGCTTGATCAGCGGCGTGCCCAGCTCGATGATGTCGACCGAGTCGGCAACCTTGTTCAGCAGCGTGAGCGCGTCGGCGGTGGAGAGAAGATCGATAGCAACCTGCAGTTTCATGCGGAACTCCTGATGGTGTTTGGAAAGGGGACCGGGAACAACGCTCGTCCGGTTATTCGAGATTGGCGTGGCGCGACCACAGATCTTCGGCGCTCTTGCCGGAGGCCTGCCACAGCATTTGAAAAATAGCGTCGGAGGCGAGCAGAACGCTCTGCTCAAACAGCGCGCCGGAGTATTGCGCGGAGCGCACCCCGGCGTGATCCTGCTTGGTCTGCGCGGGAATGACGATGACCCCCTGTGCGAGACGGGCCAGGGGAGACTCCGGGCTGGTGGTGTAGCAAAGCACCTGCGCGTTGTTCTTTCGTGCGACCTCGGCTGCATGCACGGCGCTGGCCGTGGTGCCGGAACCGGAGGCGACGATCAGCAGGTCGCCTGTCGCAATGGCCGGGGCTGTGACCTCGCCCGCAAAGTGAACGGTCAGGCCAAGGTGCATCAGCCGCATCGCCGCCATGCGCAGCGCAAGCCCGCTGCGGCCTGCTCCGGTGAGGAAGACGCGCCGTGCGGCAAGGATCATCTGCGTCGCTTGTTCGATCTGCTCTTCGCGGATGGTCGAGAGTGTCTGCTGGACCTCGGCAAGAATCGTGTTCTGAAGGGAGGCGAAGCTGGCGGAAGCGGTTGCTGCGGCTTGCATGACTCTGCCAGCATTCCACCCGCCAGAATCGCGATCAAACAGGAAATTTCGATGGGCCGATAGGTTCTGTCTATCGAGTGGGCTTTGCGCGGAAGGCGCGATGCGCGGCCAGCAGCGCACGGATAGCCGTAACCATCTCCGGCGTATGCGCCAGCTCCATCATGGCGTGGATGGCGGGCGGCAGTGCTGCTTTCTTCTGTGTCACAAAACCGATGTTGATGCGGTTGTCCGGCGGGCTCAGAGGGATCGCCACTGTCTGCGCTGTCGCCACCTGTGACACCAGCGATTGCGGCAGCACGGTGGCCCACTTCTTTGTGGCAAGGTGAGCAGCCACCATCGGGACGGCATCGGTCACCATCAGCTTCGGTGCGTGTTCCAGCCGCGTCTGCGCTGGTGCTGGAATAGCCCCCCGCAGCAGGCACAGGGGGGAGGCGGCTGCCTGCTCCCAACTCACGCGTTCCTTGTGCGCCTTGTCGCTGGTCAGCAGAAAGAGCCGCTCGTCGTACAGTGCATGGGTCTCCAGCCCTTCATGAAGAGCGGGTTCCAGGTGCGTCAGTGCAATGTCCAGTTCGCCTTGCCGAAGTTGCTGCATCAGCTCTTCACACGACGCCGTGGTGCTGGAGATCTGTAGCAACGGGAACTGCTCGGCGAAGCTCACGCTCAAAACAGAGACGACCGCCGCTGTCGACGGCGACATGCCGATGCGGAAGGGACCCTGCAAGCCCGGGCCGCGCAGGTCTCGCAGTTCCTGCTTCAGCCGCTGGCAGTCTTCCAGCATCTGCTGGGCCAGCAGCAGGACACGTGCGCCCTCCTCGGTAAAGCCTTCGAAACGCTGGCCGCGTTTGACGATCAGCACGTCCATGTCTTCTTCCAACTGCTTGATGCCGGAGGAAAGCGTGGGTTGCGAGACCTGGCAGGCCGCGGCGGCGCGGGCAAAGTGGCGTTCCTGGTTCAGCGCGAGCAGGTACTCGAAGTTACGGATGATCACGAGATACGGGCTCCCGGCGGTAAAACCATATCTTCCAGTGTCTCATTTGCAGGATTGTTCCAACTGCAACAGGGCGTGTGCTAGTCTTTCCGCCACCCGGAGGGGATACTATGCTGAAGCTTCGTCGTCTTGCCCTTGCTCTGGCGCTCGTTCCTGTTTTGCTGGCGCCTTCGTTTACCACCGCCCAGGCTGCAAAAGCCAAGCCTCTTGCTGCAAAAGCCGATGCTTCCATGTTGATTGACATCAACACTGCCTCGGCAGATCAGTTGAAAGCTATTCCCGGCATTGGCGATGCCTACTCAAAGAAGATCATTGACGGACGTCCCTATGCCAACAAGACGCAGCTGGTCAGCAAGAAAATCCTGCCGCAGGGTGTTTACGACAAAGTAAAGGACAAGATCGTCGCCAAGCAAAAGTAGGAATGAAAAGTGGGCGGCGGCCGCGGCCGCCCCACTTTTCTAAGTGCGCATTCGAACGGAGGATGCTACGCTTTTCCTTACCCCCTTGGAGACGCTGAGCCCATGATCTCTCCTCGCAAACTCGTGCCCTATCTTTTTGCCTTCCTGCTGGCCGGTCTTGTCTCTTTGACCGATGCCATTCTTCCTCCTGTGCAGGCGCAGCAGACCATCGCCGAAAAGATTGAGGCGGATAAGACCAAGCTGGACCTGAACACCGCGACAGTTGCGGAACTCAAGTCCCTGGGGCTGGGCGACAACTACATCAAGCGCATTATTGATGGCCGGCCCTATACGGCGAAGAACCAGCTTGTCAGTCGTGGAGTCCTGCCGCAGGCGGCGTACGAACCCATCAAGGAGCGCGTGATCGCGCACCGGCCCAAGAAGCAATAAGCGGTAACCGTAAACCATTCAGCCGGCTGGTTCGTCTCCGATGCTAGGATGACAGGCACCAGCCCGGATGCAGACTTCTAATCCATTGCGGCCCAGGCACCGCCCCGCGGTCGCGCAATACATTGTGCTGGCCCTGGTCGCCGCCATGGCGTTGGGGCAATGGGGTACCTCGGCATACCGCATGGTGCGCGGCATGTTCGGTGGCGAGCGCGGCATCCGTGCCCCTTTCAGCCTGAACAACGGCGTCATCTCCGGCATGAATCCCTTCGCGCATAACGCGGGATTGCAGACTGGCGACCGTCTGCTCGCGGTGAATGGACAGGTCGTCACCGGAGAGGCCGTCCTTCTGAAGGAACTGGCCCACTCCCACCTGGGAGACACCATCAGCGTCGACGTCGAGCATCCCGGCGGCCAGCGCCAGACCGTCACCTGGAAGCTGTCCATTCCGCAGCGTCGCCGCGGCGGCGGCCGTCCCGGGGGATGGATCAGCCCCTTGCTGCTGGTCGTCATCCTGCCGCTGGCCTTCCTGCTGGTGGGGCTGTGGGTGGTACTGGCCAAGCCGCACGACGTAAGCGCGTGGCTGGTGCTGGGCATTCTGCCGTACTTTGAGGCGCTGCTCTCGCCCGCCTATCCGCAATGGGACTGGACGGCCTGGTATGCCTCCTACTGGAACCAGACCGCGCAAATGGCCATGCCCATCTGCCTGATGTGGTTCGGTGTCCTGTTCCCGGAGCGCGCCACTCTGGACAGGCGCATGCCGTGGGTCAAGTGGGTCTTCGGCCTGTCGCTGCTCGCGCTTCTCCCTTTCGATCTGCTGCACAGCTACGCCCGTCTGTGGAACCTGGAGATGGAGCGCACTCTGGCGCCATGGATGCGCACGGTCGACACGCTGGAAAGCATTCTCAGCGTGCTGTGCATCACCTACTTCTTCGTCTTGTTCAGTCACAAGATCTTCGCCGAGAAGGTGGGCGCCGACGCCGGCCGCCGCCTGCGGCTGCTCTTCTGGGGCGCGGCCATCGGCCTTCTCCCCTTCGGGGCCATGGTGGTCTACACGCTCATCACGGGAGAGGACTTCAGCGAGGCCTTCCCGCAGTGGCTCAGCTTCGGCATGGTCTTTGTGCTGGCCATCTTCCCGCTCTCCCTGGCCTATGCACTGGTGGTCCAGCGCGCCATGGAAGTTCGCCTTCTGCTGCGCCAGGGCACCAAGTACGCCTTCGCGCGCTATACGCTCTTCGGTGTGCGGGGTCTCATCGCCGCTCTCTTCGCATGGCGGTTATCGCTCTTCACCACCTACCCCGAGAGCTATCGCCGCGTGGTGGACTACGTCTGGATCGCCGCGTTGATGGGCCTATTCTTCGCCTTCCGTTTTGTGCTGTCAAAAAAACTGGAAGGCGATATCGACCGGCGCTTCTTCCGCGAAGCCTATTCCACCGAACAGGTATTGAGCGAGCTATCCGAAGAGGCACGTAACTTTACCGAGACCGGCCCCCTTCTCAGCACCATTACCCAGCGCATTAGCGACACGCTGCATGTGGACCGCATGGCGGTCTTCCTGCGTGCCGGCGATGTTTTCCGGCTGCAGACAGCCATGGGGGTCGATCTCACCTCGCCGGTGCTTCTGCCCGCACAGTCGGCCACCATGACCACGCTCTCGCGCGAGAAACGCCCTGCCGCCCTGCGCATTGACGACAGTACGGAGTGGTTGCTGGAGGCCAGCGAAACCGAGCGTGCCGCGCTCAGCGAATTCCACACCGAGCTGCTGGTGCCGCTGCCCGGCCGCGGACGCCTGATCGGCGTCATGGCCCTTGGCCCAAAGCGCAGCGAGGAGCCCTACTCCCGCAACGACCGCCGCCTGCTGGAGACCGTCGCCTCGCAGACCGGGCTGGCGCTGGAGAACGCCGAGCTGCTGAAGTCGCTCGCACAGGAAGCGGCCCAGCGCGAGCGCGTCACCCGCGACATCGAGATCGCCCGCGAGGTGCAGGAGCGGCTCTTCCCGCAGAGCTATCCGGTGTTCGAAGGCATTGACGTCGCCGGCTACTGCCGCCCGGCACAGGAGATTGGCGGCGACTACTACGACGTGATGGAGGTGGAACGCGAAACCTCTGACGGCAGCGCTCCCCGCCGCCTGCTGGGCCTTGCCATCGGAGACGTCTCCGGCAAGGGCATCTCCGCCGCACTGCTGATGGCCAGTCTTCGCGCCAGCCTGCGCGGACTGACGCTGGTGGGTCCGTCCGATCTGGGCGAGATGATGCGCCACATTAACAAGCTGGTCTTCGAGGGCAGCACGGCCAATCGCTACGCCACCTTTTTCTATGCGGAGTATGACCCTGCCACGCGCCGCCTTTGCTACGCCAACGGAGGCCACAACCCGCCGGTGGTCCTGCGCGGCGAACAGGTCATCGAACTGGAAGTCACCGGTATGGCCATTGGACTTGTGGAAGAAGAGGACTACGAACAGCGGGACATCTACCTGCAACCCGGCGACATCCTCGTCCTCTTCACCGACGGCATCTCCGAGGCAATGGATCGCGACGACGAGGAGTGGGGCGAGGCCCGCATGGTCGCCGCCGCGCAGCAGGAGCGCTCTCGCGGGGCGCGGACCGCGGAAGGTATGCTGCGTGCCCTCTATCGCCGCGCAGATGAGTATGTCAGCGGAGCTCCCCAGCATGACGACATGACCATGGTTGTCATGCGCATCAGCTAATCAGCAAATGCTGCCGCACTCTACTTCAGCATCATGACCAGCACCCGCCCATCGGAATGGAACTCGCCTCCGGTCGCTGTCTTACCGCTGGCGAACGGATCATCCGGCAGCACATACGCCGCGGAAGTAAACGCTCCCGCCGCATCGAAACTATCCAGGATGAATTTGCGTTCCTCGTCGATCTCCGGATCGATGTGGTGGGTCACCTGGCCGTTGCGCTGGTCTTTCTCAAAACCGTTGTCATGCGTGGCGGAGCCGACCCAGAGCGGCACTCCATTCACGGTTTGCCCGCTGTTCCACACGCGCAGGTGGTGCCGCACAGCCACCACGCGAATCGCCTCTCCGCGCGCGTAGGACATATCCTGCGGACGGCCAAAGAGGTACAGCGTGCTCATCGGCATCTCCAGGTAGGCCTCGCGTGAGAGCGTGGAGAGGATGCCGTGCACAATGGCCGCATCCACTGACTGGTCCACCGGCACCCAGCCGGCGGCCTTGAAGGCCTGCTCCACCTGGCCGCGCGTGCCCACCAGCGCAAAGTTCACCATGTCGCCTTCGTTGCCCTGCTGGTCGCCCACGCGGCGCGGAATCCCGGCAAAGGTTTCGGGCGAGACAAGGGTACTGACCTCCGGTAAGGGAGTAGCGGCGGTCCTGGGCGCAACAGCGGCCTGCTTGGGGAACTCCAGTTTGACCGTGAAGCTGCCGGTGGCGCTGATGCTGCCGGGCAGGTTCACGCCCAGGTATAGACGGCCCGTGGTCGGGGCTGTGACCGTATCGTCTGTGCCGACCAGGAAGGGAAGCGAAGCCCCCATATCGCTGATGCGGCCAATCAGTGCTCCCACCGGCGCGGAGTTCGCCGGGAAGCTGGCCAGCAGGTCGCGCCAGCCTCGATCCACACCTGCGGGGTCAGCTTTGCGTCCATCCGCAAGCTGGAAGCTGCCCTTGGCGCTGAGTTTGATCTGTTCTCCGGCGGCGAGAGTCACACCGGTATCCAGCCACGATGTCTCTTTGAGGGTGAAGCTGTAGGAGGATTTGCGCTGCGGCATACTTTGCTGGCCCGCGGCCGCCCGCATGCTGGGAATGGAGACGACGCGCTGCGTACCCCCGCCCTGCTGCGCCACTGCCGGGCAGCAGAGCGCCATCAAGCATGCCATGTTCTTCAGAATGTTCGCCATACGACTTTCGTTCTAGGTTCAGAACCCGGAATCAGGTACTCTGTTGCTGTAGTTCCCTTATTAGACCGGCCAATGAAACCAGACGTTGCACAGTTCTTTAAGCGTGTCGTCGCCGCGACCGCTCTGGCCGCCGCGACGCTTGGTTTCGGTGGTTGCCAGAGTGTCACCGGCAGTACCTCCAGCTCCCAGATCCGCTTTATCGATGCCTCCATCGATGCGGGTGGCATGGACATGTACATGGGGACCACCGCCGTAGCCTATAACCTCGGCTTCGGCACCATTACCTCTTACATTCCCGTTACCCCTGCTACCTACACCATCAACGTCGATTCGGCAGGAACCCGGCAGGTGCTGGCTTCGGCCAGGGCAACGCTAGCCAACAATAAGCAGTACACCGTTCTTGTCGGCAATATGGTCGCCAGCCTGGGAGCAACAGTCCTTACGGATCAGTCTCAGCCCGCGCCCTCCGGGCAGGTTTCGCTGCGCTTCCTTGACCAGTCCACGGCGACCGGCGCAGTCGATATCTACCTGGTCCCTTCCGGAACCGCCGTCACGGCTGTAACGGCTTTGCAATCGGGCATCAGCTTCGGAACCAATACCGGCTACCTCAATGTCCCGGTAGGCACGTACACGCTTTATATCGTCAGCAACGGAACGGCACTGACTGCCACCACGACGACGCTGTATACGGGAGCCGCTACCACCTATCCGCAAGGTTCGGCCCGCACCATCGTTCTGCTGGATCGTCAGCTCGTGACCACTCCCGCGCTGAACGTCATTACCGCCAACGATTACGATTCCGCGACCGCCACTCAGTAGAGGCAGTTGTTAGTTTTCAGTTGTGAGTCAAGGCAAAACAGAAAGGCCCCGAGCGATCGGGGCCTTTCGCTTTTCCTGACAACTAGGAACTGACAACTAGTACCGGTAGTGCTCAGGCTTGAACGGACCTTCCGCCGGAACACCCAGGTAGTCGGCCTGCTTCTGCGAGAGCGTGGTCAGCTTCACGCCGATCTTCTCCAGGTGCAGGCGGGCCACTTCCTCGTCCAGCTTCTTCGGCAGAACATAGACGCCCACCTTGTAGGTGTCCTTGTTCGCCCACAGGTCAAGCTGCGCCAGCGTCTGGTTGCTGAAGCTGTTCGACATCACGAAGCTCGGGTGGCCGGTCGCGCAGCCCAGGTTCACCAGGCGGCCTTCGGCCAGAATGAAGATCGCGTTGCCGCCGGCGAAGGTGTACTTATCCACCTGCGGCTTGATGTTCAGCTTGGTCGCGCCGGAAGCATTCAGGCGCTCCATCTGGATCTCGTTGTCGAAGTGGCCAATGTTGCAGACGATGGCCTGATCCTTCATCTGCTCCATGTGCTCGAGCGTGATGATGTCCAGGTTGCCGGTGCAGGTGACGTAGATGTCGCCGCGGCCCAGTGTCTCTTCAATCGTGGTGACCTCGAAGCCTTCCATCGCGGCCTGCAGTGCGTTGATGGGGTCAATCTCGGTGACGATAACGCGAGCGCCCATGCCGCGCAGCGAGTGCGCCGAGCCCTTGCCGACGTCGCCATACCCGCAGATCACGGCAACCTTGCCGGCCACCATCACGTCGGTGGCGCGCTTGATGCCGTCTGCCAGCGACTCGCGGCAGCCATACAGGTTGTCGAACTTGCTCTTGGTCACCGAATCGTTTACGTTGATGGCCGGCACCAGCAGCTTGCCCTGCTCCATCATCTTGTACAGGCGGTGAACGCCGGTGGTGGTCTCTTCCGAGACACCGCGCCACTCCTTGGCAACGTTCTGCCAGCGGGTCGGGTTCTCAGCCAGAACCTTCTTCAGCAGGGCCTTGATGACGTTCTCTTCTTCACTGCCTTCAGCCGAGTCCACAAACGAGCGATCGCCCTTCTCCAGGTCCACACCCTTGTGGATCAGCAGGGTCACATCGCCGCCGTCGTCCACGACGAGCTGCGGGCCAAGGCCTCCGGGGAAGTTCAGCGCCTGGTCCGTGCACCACCAGTACTCTTCCAGCGTCTCGCCCTTCCAGGCGAAGACCGGAACGCCTGCGGCGGCAATGGCGGCGGCGGCGTGGTCCTGCGTGGAGAAGATATTGCAGCTTGCCCAGCGAACATCGGCACCCAGTTCCACCAGCGTCTCAATCAGAACACCGGTCTGGATGGTCATATGCAGCGATCCGGTTACGCGGACGCCCTTCAGCGGCTTCGACGGTGCATACTTGGCGCGGATCGACATCAGGCCGGGCATCTCCTGCTCGGCGATGGTAAGTTCCTTGCGGCCCCAGTCGGCCAGCGAGATGTCGGCTACCTTGTAGGGCAGAGTTTGTTCCAGAGTGGCTGTAGCCATGGTGTACCTCAGTCAAATAAGCGTTTGTGCGGCTTAAGGATAGCACTGCGGTTGCACCATGGCTGGTGCGTCCGCGCGGAACGGCGGCTATCGGGGGCTGAATGGAGCAGATGCGCCGGCCGGCTGTGACAGGTGTTTTTAGGTCGCGCAGTGCTGGTCAGGGTCTTCATGCTGATCGCTCATCCAGCGATCCATTAACTTTGCCGCACATTGGGCTCCACACAAGTGGCGAACCGTCGCGTCATGCGCATGGCTGGTGTCAAAACGGGAGAATTTGACCACCGGAATGGTGTCATCCGGCGACGATCCGGGCATGCAGTCGTTGAATGCGAGCCACCACAGGTCGCGCTCGCCCTTCTTGTTGCCACAGATGTCGCACTCGTAGCTTTCGGTGTAGGACATATGGGGGCAACGTATCACAGCCGTATGACAGGAAAAAGCCCCTAAATTGCGATGCCTGCCGCACGGCGGATATCGACCGGCTCCAGGATCGGCTTCGGGTAGCCCTTCCTTGCCACCGCCAGCATGGCCAATCCCACCTCTTCCGTGGTGGTAATGTGACGCGGGAATAGCTTCATCAGCAGCGGCACCACCGGGCTGAAAGCCAGGTAAATGGCGTTGTAGAGCGGAGTTTTTGTCTTGATTCCATGGAGCGGACGAATCGCTCCGGGGCGGAACATGAAGGCATCCGCAAACGGCAGCCGCATCAGCGCATTCTCAAGTTCACCTTTCACCCGCGCCCACATCGTTTTGCTGTTGGCGTCCGTGCCAGCGCCCGACACATAGCAGAAGGTCGCCTCCGGACTCTGCTTTGCCACCAGAGTGGCAATGTTCATCGTCAGGTCGTAGGTCAGGTAGCGGTAGTCGGCCTCGCTCATGCGGAAGGACGACACGCCAAGCGGGAAGAAGACGGCGTCAAAGTTTGTCAGCTCGTAAGCCGCCGTTGCGATGTCAAACAGGTTGGGCAGAAGAATCTCTTTGAGCTTCGGGTGCTTCTGCAGCAGTGGCGACCGTCCAATCGAGAGCACCTCGGTGACGTCCGCGGCCAGCAGGCACTCCCGCAGAATGCCCTGCCCCACCATGCCGCTGGCTCCGAAGAGAAGAACGCGCATGGTTAGTAGATGAGGCTTGACGGGATAAGGGGTGCAATTAAGTAGTACTAACCGGGGATGTGCCCCACGTATAGAGGATTTTTGAATGGAAGAGGGATGTTTGTTTGAGAGCTTTAGCTCTCAAACGGATTAAGCAGTGCCTTCAGGCCACTGAATCAGCCATAAAAACGAAAGGGCTTTAGCCCTGGGTTCTTCGTAAGGCCCAAGGCTAAAGCTTTCCAGAACGGAACAAGAAAATCCTCACCCGCGGTTAGGCCGTCAGGTCGGCAGCATGGTCCTTTGCATATGTCGCCAGCGAGATCGGCTGCTTGCCCGTCAGCTCCGCGACATCCCCCGTGACGACGGCCGTGTATCCGGCACGCACCGGGGCGAAGATCGCAGCCAGCATCTGCGCATAGTCCGCCGGGACGCCCACCGAAGTCAGCATGGCGATAAACGCCTCGTCCGTGGTGGCGGTGTAGGTGATGGTCTTGCCGGTGGCGCGGGAGAGGATCTTCGCCGCCTCGGCATAACCAAAGGCCTCGGGGCCGGTCAGGTTGAAGGCGCGGCCATCGAACTTGTGGGTCGTCAGCGCGGCAACGGCGCTGGCGGCAATGTCGCGCGAGTCGATGAAGCTGGACTTGCCCTCGGCCGCAGGCAGGGCGATCTGGCCATGCACCACGCCGGCCTTCCAGAAGGTGTGGAAGTTGTCCGCAAACCAGTTGGGTCGCACGATGACATACGGCACACCTGCAGCTTCCACGCGGCGCTCCAGCTTGCGGTAGGGAATCTCTTCGTCTGCATCCACCCCCAGCACGCTCATGAAGACGAT
The DNA here is from genome assembly GCF_025685395.1 of Terriglobus tenax. Taxonomy (NCBI): domain Bacteria; kingdom Pseudomonadati; phylum Acidobacteriota; class Terriglobia; order Terriglobales; family Acidobacteriaceae; genus Terriglobus; species Terriglobus tenax. The sequence goes on from NZ_JAGSYA010000004.1 coordinate 2,996,814, forward strand.
CTTCACACCGCGTGCTGCCGCTGCATCGATAACCGGGGCGATGGGCGTGATGGGGTCGACGTAACCGCTGGGCACCAGAATGAAGGCGCGATCGACGCCTGCGAACAGCGCGTCAAAGTCCGTGGGCGCGTCGTACTCAAACCTCACCGGCTCGGCCGTTAGTACCTGCTTTGCCGTGCGCGAGGCCGCCCTGACCTGCTCGCCCTTTTCCAGAAGCCCCTTTACGACCGAGGCGCCGACCGTTCCGGTTGCGCCAAATACCAGGATGGAACCGCTCATACTTGTTTCTCCTACTTGGTTTCTTTTTGAAACCAGATATCCTGAACACAGTGTTCTCCGTTTCGCGGAAGCTCACAAGAAGGCACTTTTTCACCACATGGTTACGGCAAAGAAACTACCTCAAGCTCTGGAAGACGAGTGCTGCCCGCAGCGGCCCTATGATATCTACGCCAGCGACTGCCCCACCCGCCAGGTGCTGGATCGCATCGCCGATAAGTGGGCCCTGCTGATTCTGGATTGCCTGCGCGACGGCCCGGTGCGCTTCAACCAGTTGCGGCGCGAGTTGATGGGCGTCTCGCAGAAGGTGTTGGCGGAGACACTTCGCAAGCTGGAGCGCGATGGCCTGCTTGTCCGTACGGTCTATCCCACGGTGCCGGTCTCGGTGGAGTACACGCTGACTCCGCTCGGCACGGACCTGTCACGGCCCGTGGCCCAGCTGGCGCACTGGGCAGAGACGCACATGCCCAGCGTGTTGAAGGCGCAACAGGCCTATGACGCGACGGAAAAACAACGCAAGCTGGCCACGCCGGCTGTGCTGAATCGGGGAAGAGGATGATCAAGGTAAGCGTGGCTCAGGCCGGAAGCGTGATGTTCGATACCGTCCGCACCATGGAGCGTGTGGAAGCGCTGTGCCGGGATGCCTCGAAACAAGGCGCGCAGTTGCTGGTACTGCCGGAAGCTATGCTCGGCGGCTATCCCAGGGGGCTGAGCTTTGGCGCGACCGTGGGCAACCGTACCGACGAAGGCCGCGAACACTTCCGCCGTTATTTTGAAGCGGCCATTGTCTGTCCCGGGCCGGAGACGGCACAGCTCGAGGCGCTATCGCGCGAACTCAACCTGCATCTTGTCACCGGAGCGGTGGAACGCGCCGGCAGCACACTCTACTGCATCTCGCTGGTGGTCACCCCTGGCGGCGGTATCGTCGCGAAGCATCGCAAACTGATGCCCACCGGCTCGGAGCGGCTGATCTGGGGTTGCGGCGATGGCTCCACCATGCAGGTGGTGCAGACGGAGATTGGCCGCATCGGCACGGCCATCTGCTGGGAGAACTACATGCCGCTCTATCGCCAGCACCTGTACAACCAGGGTGTGGAGCTATGGTGCGCGCCCACCGTGGACGCTCGCGAGATGTGGCAGACCAGCATGCGGCACATTGCGTATGAAGGCCGTTGCTTCGTCTTGAGCGCCTGCCAGCAGCTCCGCAAGGCGGACTGGCCAGCCGATCTGCAGGGCACAGGAGCCGAGATTGACGGCCGCAGCCTGATCGTCTCGCCGCGTGGAGAGATGCTGGCCGGCCCGGATGTCAGCCCTGAGCTATTGTTTGCCGATCTGGATATGGAGGAGATTCCCCGGGGCCGTTTCGACCTGGATGTGGCCGGGCACTACAGCCGCCCGGATGTCTTTCACTTCGAGACGCGCAAGGGCTGAGAAGAACCTACTCTTCCAGCACATCGACGATCGCGTCCAGAATCTCCGCGCCCAGGCCGGGAGCGATGCGGTGGGCTGCGTCCTCCACCTGCTGCAGCAGTCCAAGAACATAGTCCCGCGAGCCGGAGATGGCCGCGACGCCGATTGTGGCGCGGTTCCATAACGCGGCATCATCCATCTCCGCGATCGAGATGTTGAAGCCGTGGCGCAGCTTGTCTTTGAGGGAGCGAACCGCCTGGCGGCGGTCCTTCAAAGACTGCGCATGTTCGATGCTGAGTTCGAGGGTAAGCCGAGCGACCGGCATAGTTAAAGCGTGCGGCGGACCAGCGAGCGCACCGTTTCCGTTACGACGCCGTACACCACGTGCGAGATCATCTCGCTGCTCTGCTCGCGCAGTTCCTGGTCTTCCGGTTCCGCGGCAAGTCCCAGCCTGGGCAGCGCGCTTTCCTGGGTCAGGGTTCCCAGCACCACGCCGAACTGCGCTCCGTTGCGTGCGGTTGCGGAGGGGTAGACCTCGGCCAGCATGCCATAGGCGCCACCGGCCAGCGCTCCAAAGCCCCAGTGGATTGTCTCTGCCGCCACGGCCTTGCTGGCGGGCGACAGGTGTTTGCCACCCAGCTTTTCTGCCAGCACGGCGTGGGGCTCGGGTTCGCCATGCGTGTGGGGCGGGTAGAACTTCTCAGCGACTGCCTTGGCGGCAGTTGCGACAAGGCCCGCGGCGATTCCCGCCAGCAGGCCCTTCAGCAGATTTGGCTTTACGTTCGACATAGCAGTCCGTTGGATGCACGACTATTCGTAGTCGTCGTCTTCATCCTCGTCATCATCGTCGTCGTAGTCTTCGTACTCGGGCTCGTCGTCTTCGTCCTCGTCGTACTCATCCTCGTCGTCGCCGTCCAGGTCGTCTTCGTCGTCCTCAAACTCGTCCTCGTCGTCTTCGAGGTCGTCGTCCTCATCCTCGTCATCTTCTTCGTCGTCGTAATCCTCATCCTCGTCATCTTCATCGTCAGCCACGGGCGCGGCCTGCCACATCTCTGCAGCGTTCAGGGCCAGCAGACCTTCGGGCACGAAGTCGTGGGCGGCGGTTGGCATCAGGAGGTTTTCGTTCAGTTCCATGATTCGTCCTTTGGGGATGGGTTATGTTCTGTTCCGTTCTTGAATGCTGGAATAGACGCTGAGAAAACAATACGGGATGTGACTCCCACTCGAAAATTTTAGGCCGATACCCGGGCCAGATGTTCTTTATCTGGGGGCGGCGTCAGGTAGCTTACAACGATCAGGCACAGCAGTGAAACCAGCAAAGCTGGAAAAATCGCGTCCCGTTCCGCAATGAACTGCGGAAGCAGATGTTTCACCACGTCTGTATCCCAACACACCGTTACCACCGTACCCGCAGCAATGGATGCTACGGCCGCCGCGGCGGTCGCACGTTTCCAGAAAAAAGCCGCCAGAATCACGGGCGTCAGCGCTGCTGAATAAATCGTATAGGCATACAGTGTTTTGGCCAGAACGCTGGTAATGCCCACGGCCTGCCACAGTGCCCACCCTCCCAGCATAACAACCGTCAGGCGCGAGATGATCAACACCTTTTTATCTGACGCGTCCGGCGAAAGATAGCGTACATAGATATCGTTGATCAGGTTGGTTGCAGGCGAAAACAGGAAGCTGTTCGCTGTGGAGATCACCTTCGCAAAGACTGCTCCCATCAGGATTGCGCCCAGCAGGCTGGGCAGCGAATGCAGCGCGGTGAAGGCGAGAATTTCACGCGGATACGGCTGAGTGCCCGCCAGCCTCGCCAGCACATTGCCCACAATGGCAATGCCCACGATGATCGTTTCCAGGATCACCGTGCCGATGATCCAGCCCACCACCGCTACTTTTGCGTCCTTCTCGCTTTTGGCGGAGAAGAACTTCTGATACATCGACTGATTTCCCAGCATCAGCAGGCAGGTGGGCAGAAAGATCTCCATTGCCTGCACCAGCGACAGGTCACCCAGCGGCGTAAAGTAGCTGGGCGGCAGCGCCGCATGTACAGCACCCCATCCACCGGCATGATGCACCAGCAGGGGGAACGATACCACCAGCGATACCGTCGCCAGCAGGCCGATCACCAGGTCGGTGTATGCCACGGACGACATGCCGGCAATCGCCGTAAAGAAGATGACAAACCCCGCGATGATGTAGCGGCCCACCATCGGGGAAATTATTCCCGGAAAGATAAGCGCCAGAATGTCGCCGCCGCCAATGAACTGGTAGCTGGTAATGGCCGTGAACGCGAACAGGATGGCGATGACGCCGAGCACGCGAGCTGTCTGGTTGTAACGTGCCTCCAGCAGGTCCGGAATGGTGAACTGCGCAAACTTTCGCGCACGCGGCGCAATGAAGTAGATCAGCAGCAGCCCGGCCCATCCTCCTCCGCCCTGCCACAGCGCCACAAAGCCATGTTTGTAGGCGTTCTCCGCACCGCCCAGCAGCGAGCCGGAACCGATCCAGCTGGACAGCAGTGTGAACACCAGCACAAACGCGGGGAGTGACCGCCCTGCCACCAGGTAGTCGGCCTTCGTCTTCACCTTGGACAGGCGTGTCAGGGAGACGGTCAGCAGCGTGACCACGATGATGCCAAGAACAAGCGCGTACACATTCATAACAAGCAGTCACGACAGTGTAGCGGAAGCCACGCTCTCTGTTATCTTTTTGCCCTGTTATCCGGCAGCGATAACGGAGGGTAGGTTCGGCTTCACGATATCCGGCTGACAAAACATCAACTTGTGGCATCGTAAGGTGTACAAGTGCAGCGCGGAGGAAGTGTGAACAGGAAGCTCCTGGGTGGTCGTTTGGTCGCCGCAACCATGATTGCGGTTCTGGCAGTAGCAGGTGGTTGCAGACGTTCCCGCGGTGTCGGCAAAACGCTCGAAACCTTCTCCCCGGATTATTCCAGTCAGTTGCAGCAGTTGGATGCCACCGGCAAGCTCGACCTGCTGCGCTGGCCCAACTACACCGACTACAAGGGCTACGTGCAGAACTTCTACGCCATGCGCGAGTACCGTCTGGCCTGGACGCGCGACAAGAAGCCGGTGAAGGCCACAACGGACACCATCCAGCTCTTCCAGACCATTGACCGCAAGGGCCTGAACCCTGAGGATTACGATGCCAGCCGCTGGCAGCAGCGCCTCGCCTCTCTCTCCAGCATGTCCGACGACGACCTGGCGAAGTTCGACATCGCCATGACCGTCTGCACCATGCGCATGATCAGCGACCTGCACATCGGCCGGGTCAACCCGCAGCACTTTGACTTCGACGTGAACGCGCTGGGCAAACGGTATGACCTGCCTACTTTCCTGGCGGAAAACGTCGTTGACTCTGACGACGTCGCCAAGGAGATCGTCAAGGTAGAGCCGGACAGCGACCAGTACCGCGCCACGCAGCAGGCGCTGGGCAAGTACATCGATATGGCCAGGGCCAACCCGCAGTGGGATGCCTTGCCCGCTGTCGCAAAGCCCGTCACTCCCGGCGGCGATTACCCAGGCCTGTCCGCCCTGTGGCAGCGGCTCACATTGCTGGGTGACGCCGAGGGCGACGCTCCGCAGGGCACGGTCTATACACAGCCGGTAGCCGATGCCGTCAAGCACTTCCAGCACCGCCATGGGCTGGAAGACAACGGCAAGCTCGGCCCGCAGACCATCACCGCACTCAACATTTCACCCTCGCAGCGCATCCACCAGTTCCAGGACACGCTGGAGCGCTGGCGCTGGCTGCCCGACCAGTTCCTGAAGGCGCCCCTGCAGGTCAACCTGCCGGAGTTTGTCCTGCGCGTACATGACCCCGAAACCCACAAGCTTGAGTTCAGTATGCGCGTGGTGGTCGGCAAATTCATCGGCCAGCACCAGACGCCGGTCTTCACGCAGATGATGAAGTACATCGTCTTCCGCCCCTACTGGACGGTGACCACGAACATCGCGCGCAAAGAGATTGCTCCGCAGGTAGCCAAAGACAAGGGCTACATCACGAAGAAGAACTTTGAGGTAGTGAACGCCAAGGGCGAGCCGGTCAGCGGCTGGACCGCTGAATCCATCGCACAGGGCCGCGTGATCGTGCGCGAAAAGCCCGGCCCCAAGAACTCGCTCGGCCTGGTGAAGTTCATGTTCCCCAACCAGTACGACATCTACATGCACTCCACGCCCGCGACGCAGTTATTCGCGAACAGCAAGCGCGACTTCAGTCACGGATGCATCCGCCTGCAGGAGCCGGAGAAGCTGGCCAACTGGGTGCTGAAGAACCAGTCGGAGTGGACCGAAGAAAAGATCCACGAAGCCATGTTCAACGGCCAGGACAACAAGACCGTTGTCCTGAAGCAGCCGCTTCCGGTGGTCATCTTCTACGCCACGGCCCTGGTGGCTGAGGACGGCGATATCCACTTCTACGACGATGTCTATAAATATGACCAGCAGCTTGAGGATGTGTTGAAGAAGGGGTATCCCTACCCTTGGTTCAAGGAAGAGGTCAAGCCGAAGACTGCTCCGGGAGAGACTGTTTAGTGAGATAAAGCTCGTCAGGGCACGGCTTCAGCCGTGCCCTGACGTAATGTTGTCTAGCCAGGCCCCGGCAAACGAAGGCCCCGAATCACCGGAGCCTTTTCTCACACCTCACGCCACAGAAACACACAACTAATCGTTATGCGCCGCCCCATACGTCCACTGGCGCACCGGGCCGACATCCACATGCACAAACTGGGAGACCGGGTAATATCCCACTCCACCCGCGTGCAGGCTCAGGGCCGTCTCGCGCAGTCTGGCCGTGGTCACGCCCGGCACCCGGATATCAATCGCCTTGGCCTGCATGTGCTGCGAGTTCTTCGCGACGCCCGTGTTCGCCGACCGTCCACGAAGGAAGTTGTTGCTCCATGGCGTGCGGTAGCCGCAGACGATGTCGATGACGCCGTTCTGCTTGCCCAGCTTTGCCAGCAGGCTGTGCAGCGTGTCGAACTCCTTCGGATCGTAGGTCGCAACATCGCCCGTGCGGTGGTCGCGCAGGAAGTGGTTCAGCTTCTCCACCGCCGACGGCACATACTCGTTGCCGATCTTGTAGACCACGTCGATGTCCTCACCCGTGTGCAGGTGGTGCATCTTCAGCCGAAACTGCTCCAGTGGGCGAGCGGGCACGGGCTTCATGCCGGTGGGAAGGTCATTGGCTCGAACGGTTGTGCGTGAGCCGAACAGAAGAAGAAGGGCGGCGCTCAGTGCGGCTCCGCAAGCCAGGCGGCGAAACTCCATGAAAACTCTCCGAATGGTGAATGACGATTCGCAAATCGCATTCGGGATTTGGGCTTGCTCTGTCTCCAACTATACGCCGGGTTGCCCGGTCAGCCGGCTGCAGCGGCAATTTTCGCGGCTACTTCGGCAACCGGTATGCGCGTAATCAACACCACTTTTGTCCGGCTGGTCTGCCCGGAGCGAAGTTGCACACGCGATGGTGCAATTCCCAACCATTCCGCCACAAACTTCAGCAGCGCCTCATTCGCCTTGCCGTCCACGGGCGGAGCCGTGAGGGCCATCTTCAGAGCTCCATCGTGCTCGCCAGTGATGGCATTCTTCCGCGCCCCGGGATGCAGCCGAACCGGCAGCAGGCAATCCTCGCCCACCTGTTGCAGCTTCACGTTCACGGCTGCGGATACTCCCGCTTGCCGAAGATGGCCGTTCCAACGCGCACGCAGGTCGAGCCCTCTTCAATGGCTACGGTGTAGTCATGCGACATGCCCATGGAGAGCTGTGTGATGCTGGCAATCTTCGCCTGCGCCTGGTCGCGCAGCTCCCGCAGGCGGCGGAAGTACGGCCGCGCGGCCTCCTGCTGGGCGTCCAGCGGAGGCACCGTCATCAGGCCCACCGGGACAATGCTGCCCAGCGTGGGCAGAGCCTCCAGCAATGCTGGAAGGTCCTCGGGAGCAAGGCCGTGCTTTGACTCCTCGTGGGACAGCTTCACCTCGATCAGAATCGGTAGCTTTTTCCCCAGCTCCGCCGCAGCCTTGTCCAGACGCTGTGCGATCTTCAGGGAGTCGACTGCCTCAATGGCCTGGAAGATCGCGGCGGCTTTGTTCGTCTTGTTCGACTGCAGGGGCCCGATCAGGTGCATATCGAGGTCTGGCAGCGAGAGTCCTGCGGACTTCGCCTCCCACTCCTGCACGCGGTTCTCGCCAAACAGCCGCTGCCCGGCGGCGTAGGCCTCTTCCACGGCGGCTGCCGGATGGGTCTTGGAGACGGCCATCAGGGCTACCTCGGATTCTTTGCGTCCGGTCTTCGCGCAGGCTGCGGAAATCTGCTCGCGCACTCGCGCCAGGTTTTTTACGATCGACATGCTTCTAGTTTTGCATCTGAGGAAAGATATGTGGACGATTCTGCTTCTCTTTGGTTCCAACATCTTCATGACCATCGCCTGGTACGGACACCTGAAACACCGCGACGCTTCCTTGTGGAAGGTGATCCTCGTTAGCTGGCTGATTGCCTTCTTTGAGTACTGCCTGCAGGTTCCGGCCAACCGGCTGGGCGCGGCCAAATTCTCCCCCGAACAGTTGAAGGTCATGCAGGAGGTCATCACCATGACCGTCTTCGGCATCTTCGCAGTGGTGTACTTCGGCGAGAAGCTGCGCTGGAATTACTTCGCGGCCTTCGGCTGCCTGGTGGGCGCGGCCTTCTTCATGTTCCACAAGTTTTAACTCAAATGGCTTGTCAAGGGCACGGCTTCGGTCGTGCCGTAAATCATTTGTCGAGAGAAGGGGCTTTAGCTGCTGAGGCGCGCGTATGCTGGTAGGCCATGAAACACTGGCCTGCCCCAGCTCTTCTTCTTCTGGTCTCCTTCTCTGCTACAGCACAGACGGTGTGGCGCGTGGACAGCGTCACCTCTATCGCCGGCCATCCTGTGCGACAGGTTGGTTCGCCAAAGGTCGTGGACACCGACCGTGGCAGGGCCGTGCATTTTGACGGTGACCGCATGAAGGGCGACGCTCTTTTTGTGGATGCGCTGCCTTTGCAGGGCACGCTGACCTACACCTGGGAGATGATCTTCCGCCCGGCTACCGGCGGGGGAGAAGAGCAGCGCGTCTTTCACTTGAAGGAAGAGGGATCAGAGTCACGCCGTCTCTTCGAGATCCGCATACGCCAGGGCAACAAGTGGTGCCTGGATGTCTTCGCGGAAAACATCGGTGCGGAGCGGGCACCGATTCTCAACTGCGACCCCGCCCACCTCTACCCTCTGGACCAGTGGTACGCCGTCGCGGCCACCTATGACGGCACCACGCTGCGCGCCTACGTCGACGGAGTCCTGCAGGGCGAGGCGAAGGTCAGGCTATTGCCGCTCGGCAAGGGCGGAGCCTCCCTGGGAAGCCGCTACAACCTGGTGGACTTCTTCAAAGGCGATATCCTTTCTGCCCGCTTCAGCAACACGGCGCTGAAACCCGCGCAATTTCTTAAAGTCCCGTAAGCAGGCGTACGATAACGGCATCGGCGCAGCCTTTCCGGCTGCGGAAAAGGGCCTGCGGTTCCGGAATGGAACCGTGGGCTCGCGGCTTTTAATGGAATTGCATCGCCGCCCCACGCAGAATCAGGTCGAGTCCTTCTTTGTACCGGCGATCAAATTTATCGAAAAGAATGCCTCCGGCCTGCCGCAGGAGCGGAAGCTCCTCCGCGGCAAGGCTTCGGTTGCGTTCAGCAATGTCATACTGCGGAGATCGCTCTCCGGGCCGCGGAAACACCGCCTGCTCTTCCATCACAAAACTGAGGGTGTAGCTGTAGATGGTACTCAGCAGAACTACGGCCTGCCGTGTTGTAAAGCCGCTGGCAATCAGTTGCGCGGCGATCTGTTCCACCGTCTTCATGTAGAGAGTGTTGGTCAGGCGCGTGCCAGATACCATGCGGGCCCCGTCCCGAAGGCCAAGCAGCGTCTTGCGCAAACCCTGGCCAAAGGCCGCGGCCCAGGCCGTCCACTCGGACGAGGCGCGTGCAGGCAGCAGATTCGGAGCGCCTTCGGCCAGCACCAGTGTGGCCATCTCATCCAGCAGCTCCTGCTTATTCTTGAAATGCCAGTAGATGGTGGCGGCCTGTACGCCCAGCTCCTTGCCAAGCAACCGAAGCGTAAGCTGCTCCAGTCCGGCGCTGTCCAAAACCTGCAGGGCGGTTCGGGTCACGAGTTCACGGTTAACCTTCACGGATTTGAGCATAGCAAGTTCGCACCCTAAAATCTAACGGTGTTAGATTAAATTGAACGATGTTCATTTTCCGTAAAAGAGGAATCGGCATATGAAGGCAGCAGTCGTACAAGGAGCGGGTCTGGCCCCGGTCTATGGTGAGTTGGAAGAACCGCAGCCGCGCGAGGGTTTTGAAGTCGTGACCGTAAGCGCAGCCGCTCTCACACACCTGACGAAGGCGCGTGCCTCCGGCGCGCACTACAGCTCCGCCGGACTATTTCCCAATGTGCCCGGAGTGGACGGTGTAGGCCGCACCGCCGATGGCCGTCGCGTGTACTTCGCCCTGCCGGACGCGAAGTTCGGAGCCATGGCAGAGAAGAGCCTGGTGCGCAGCGGACAGTGCGTCGCCATTCCGGACGGCCTGGAGGATGTAACCGCAGCCGCCATCGCGAATCCGGGCATGTCCGTCGGTGCGGCTCTTGTCGAACGTGCTGGCTTCAAGGCAGGCGAAACAGTGCTGGTGCATGGCGCAACCGGCTCCGCTGGAACCGTGGCCGTGCAGTATGCAAAGTTCCTTGGTGCGGCGAAGGTGGTTGCCACTGGGCGCAATGTGGAAGAGCTTGAGCGCGTGAAATCGCTCGGTGCGGATGTGGTACTTCCCATCACTGCAGACCTGGATGCCTTTGAGAAGACGCTGATCGCCGAGTTCACCAGCGGTATAGATGTGGTCATCGACTACCTGTGGGGCGAGAGCGCGCGGCGTATTCTGTCTGCTGCGGCGAGAGGTGTGGAGGATGGACGCCCGGTACGGTATGTGCAGGTAGGATCAGCCGCCGGTCAGGAGTCGATCGATCTGCCAGCATCGGCGCTGCGGTCATCGTCCCTGGTGCTGATGGGAAGCGGGTTGAAGAGCGTCTCCATGGAAGGCCTGCTGCGGGCAATTGAGAAGGTCTTCGAAGCTGCGTCGCAGGGCAAGTTGCAGATCGCCGCAAAGGCGGTTCCGCTTGCCGAAGTCGAAACGTGGTGGAACACAGGCGACCGCTCCCGTATCGTTTTCACCATTTAGCACGTGAAGCCTTGGTGCATTGCTACATCGGTCAGGCGCTCCACTGCAGAACCACGCCGTATCCATCCGGGTCCCTCAGGCTGAGCTGTCGAGCTCCGTACGGAGTGACCACGGGTGGTTTGCATGGAATCCCCTTGGCCTGCAGCCCGGCGAACGCCGTATCCAGTTCCGGGCAATTCAGGTAAAAGCTGATGTCGCTGTGCATAGATGTCCGGGCTGCATCTTCAGTCGCAGGCCGCTCGCCTTCGTCGTAAGCGGTGTTCAGCATCAGGTGTGCGTCGCCGTTCTTCAGCCAGCACCAATGAAATAGCTCCACGCCATGTTCCACGGCGTAGACCGGAGAGTGCTGGTAGAGTTCGAAGCCGAGTACGTCGCGGTAGAACGCGACCGAGCGCGGCATGTCAAAGACCTGGATTAACGCAGTAAGGCCGCGGATCTCCATGCAGGACACCTCCATGAGGTGCCGACAGGATACCGCGGCCTTGGGGATTACCGTCCGTGTTCTTCCAGGAACTTCTCGACTTCCAGCGCGGCCATGCAGCCGGTTCCGGCAGCCGTAATGGCCTGGCGGTAGCGGCGGTCCTGCACATCGCCGGAGGCAAAGACGCCCGGCAGCACCTGGCCGTTCAGCGTGCAGAAGACGTTGTCCTTCGTCTTCACATAACCGTCTTCGTCCAGGTCGATCTGGCCCTTGAACATCTTCGCGTTGGGCTCGTGGCCAATGCCGAGGAACAGGCCCGAAAGCGGCAGGGTCTCCAGGGCATCCGTCTTGGTGTTGCGCAGCACCAGGCCTTTAACATCCTTCTCTTCCACGCCCAGAACCTCGTCCACCACCGTGTTGGGGCGGAAAATGATGTTCGGGTGCGCCATCGCGCGCTCCAGCATGATCTTGCTGGCACGGAAGCTTTCGCTGCGGTTGATCAGCGTGACCTTGGTGGCGAAGCGCGTCAGGAACAGCGCCTCTTCCATGGCGGAGTCTCCGCCGCCGACCACCGCGATCTCCTTGCCGGAGAAGAAGAAGCCGTCGCAGGTAGCGCAGCTCGAGACACCGTGGCCGATCAGCGCCTGTTCGCTGGGTAGACCCAGCCAGCGGGCCGATGCGCCCGACGCGATGATCAGCGTGCGTGCGTGGATCGTCTCCTTGCCCAGGTTCAGCTCAAACGGGCGCTTGGACAGGTCAACGGAAACCAGGTGAGCCATCTTCAGCTCCGCGCCAAAGCGCGTGGCCTGCTGCTTCATGTTCTCAATCAGTTCCGGGCCCTGCACACCCTGCGGCCAGCCGGGAAAGTTCTCCACCAGCGTGGTGATCGAGAGCTGTCCACCGGGCTCGTGGCCTTCCAGGACAAGGGGCTTCAGGTTGGCGCGGGCGGTGTAGATGGCGGCCGTAAGGCCGGAGCAGCCGGAACCAAGGATGACTGTGTCGCGTGTAGTGTGGTCGGACATGGCTAAGGTTTGATTGTAAATGGCTCCTGAAGGATTCACCGCCGCCCTCCGTCACTCTCTGAAGCCTGTTTCGGAGCGACAATAGAGCTATGGCAAATCTTGTTCTTGTCTACGGAATGCGTCTTCTGCCCGCCGATGAGGTGGCCTCGATCGGAGAGGCTCCCATCGAACTGAAAAACGGCAACTCGGCGCGCGTCACCATGCACCTGCTGGAAGGCTCCCGCGAGCAGATTGAGGCCCAGCTTAAGCAGAGCCTCGATGCCTTTTTCGACTTCTACCCGGAAATCTAAAGGAGACAGTCTCCTCAGGATTTTCTTAGGTAATGGTGCAGGCCCCTGCTGACGAAGAAGTCAGCAGGAGGTTTGTTTCATGCACAGGTTTGCACTCCTGTTTGCGTTCGCCGGTTGTATCCCCGCCTTTGCACAGGTTCCCACGGCGGTTCCGGCGCCTCCGTCCGATACTCTCAGCGCCCTGCGCCGCATGGCGGACGGTGCCGCCGTCGTCTTTGCCGGCGAGGTCGTCGCCATTCGCCGTCAGATGGCCTCAGTGGATGATGCCGTCCCGGAGGCCGTCGAGGTCGACTTTCATGTCGACGATGCCGTGTACGGCTGCCAGCAGGGAAGCATCTACACCCTTCGCGAATGGGGCGGTCTGTGGAGCTCCGAGAATCGCTACGAGGTTGGCCAGCGCCGCATGATGCTGCTGCACGCTCCCGGCCCCGGCGGTTTCAGTTCGCCGGTCATGGGGCAGGACGGCGCCGTTCCCATCACCTCCGGCAACGTCGATCTTCGCTGGGTGCAGACGCAGACCCTGCAACCCTCCGCTCCACTCACAGAGCAGCCCGTGGAACTGCCGGTCGATCTTCCCCGGCCGCCCAGACCGTTTCCCATCTCGCCTCCGCGAGGAATTCTGCCGCAGGCTGCCACCTTTCAGCCCGCACCCACCTACATGCGCCGGACAGAGATCGTTCCGGTAACACCGGCGCTCGATGCCGTACTGACCCTGCTGCATACATGGGAGGCGGCCTCCCATGCGCGCTAACAGCCGATGGATAGGGTTGCTCCTGCTGTTTCCAGCATTGCTGCAGGCCGCTACGCCGCGCTGGACCGCCGGCAGCAAATTCGGCGCGCGCGTCGGCCAGCCGGTCGTCTGGCAGGGGCCATCGCTTGCCTATTTTGTCGACCGTGGCGACCTCAGCCCATCCGTTCCGCACGATCAGGCTGTGCAGATGGTCGACAGCGTCATGCAGACCTGGAATATTCCGTACGCCAGCCTTACTCTCTCCAACGGCGGTTCCCTGGCCGAGGATGTCAGCGGCAGCAATGTCTCTATGGCGTCTACCGGCATCAATTTCCCCACGGACGTAACCAGTTCTAACTACGCCGCAAAGCCGGTTGCGGTCATCTTCGACGCCGACGGCTCGATTACAGACCTCCTGCTTGGCTCCGGCAGCAGCGATCCGCTCTACTGCCGCCAGAACGCGGTGACGGAAAGCGTCGATCTTTTTCTGCTGCAGACCGGCTACATTGGCCACGCCATCCTGGTCCTGAACGGGCGCTGCACAGGTACGCCGGAGCAACTGCTGGAGATGAAGTACCAGCTTCTTCGCAAGACTGGCCGCGTGCTTGGCCTGGGCTGGTCGCAGTGCAACGACAACGTCTTCACCGGGACACCTACGCCTACCTATCAGCAGGCCATGCACTGGCCCATCATGCACCCCATCGACATCCTCTGCGGGCCGTACGCGTATCAGTGCCTGCCCTCGCCGTTCACCCTGCGCGACGACGATATCTCCGGCATGGTGTCTCTCTACCCCTCTACGGGAGGGAATGGGAAGCTAAGCTCCCAGATCAACGGCGCTGGCATGTACAGCACGCTGAAGTTCCCCAGTGGTCAGGGCATGCAGGGCGTCAATATCGTGGTGCAGTTGCAGCCACAGTTCTGGAATGTGACCTTTCCCTGGGAAACCGCCTCTGCCGTGACCGGGACAGGCTTTGTCGTTTCGTCGGCCACGCCAATCACTCCAGCGCCAACCGGCATCAATAGCCAGGTGGGTCTTGCCCGCAGCGACCTGCCCGGATACTGGCAGATCGGCCGCGTTCCTATGGTGACCGCAACCTGGGAGACGATGCTGATTACCGGGCAGCCCGTCAATCCGCTCTATGTCGGGCAATATTCCGTAGGAAGTTACACAAGCTCCCAGGTCTTACCGTCCGGCACCATCTCCCTGCAGACCAACATCGTCCGTCCGGCGTACTACGGCCCCGCTCCTCTGGTCGCCACCAACGCCGCGGCCACCTGCAACACCGGCTCTGACGGCACGGAAAGTTCGCCGGCGGCGGTTGCTTCCACCGGCTGGTGGAGCAGCCAGATGTGTGCCTGGAACCACACCGCATGGCTTACCTTTACCGCCGGTGCAAACCGCACCTTCACCCTTGAAGTGACCGCGCTGAATGAGTCCGGAGCCGCCACCACGCAGAAGCTGCTGCCAACCATCGGCCTCTGGAAGAAGACCGACAGCTACGGCACATTGCCCACCGTCGCTGCGACCACGCAGGCCTTTAACTCCACCGCCACCGGGGTCAGCCTGCTGCGCGGCAGCACATCTTCTGCCCAGGCCTTTCGCATTGCCCTGGCCGACCAGCGCGGAGACGGTCGTCCGGACTACTTTTACAAAGCCCGCCTTCTGCTGATTGACTCGATTTGGCCCACACAGCTTCCGGCTGGCGGAGGCACACTCACCCTTACCGGACGCGGCTTCCGCCCAGGCAACTCTGTTCTCATCGGCAACACCGTAGCCACCGTTCTCAGCACAACCTCGACGCAGATGGTGGTCACGGCGCCGCCGCTCGGCAGAGTCTCGAATGCCGCTTCCTGGACAGGCGGCGTCATGGTCCTGGATATGGCAACGCAGGCCAGCTCTACTCTTGGCAACGCGCTCAGCTACACCGGCGGAACAGCCACCGGGATCAGCGATGAGCTGATCCTGGTCAGTGGCGGCAGCCAGTCCGTCTCCTCCAGCGGCAGTTTCAGCAAGCTGGTGCTGCAGGTAACCGACGGTGCAGGCAACAACCTGCCCGGAGCCACCGTGCAGGTCCACCAGACGCTGACCGGATACGCCCCAGTCTGCACCACCACCGGACGCTGCGCCGTGCCTCCGGTTTATGGCACGGTCAACGCCTCCATGATCACGGATTCCGCCGGCCGCGTCGAAGTGACACCCATGGAAATCTCCGGTGCGGAGGTCACGCAGATCGTCGCCACCACCGGCAGGGCTGGCTATATCAGTACACGTCTTGAAAAGACTCCCTGAGCCGTGGACGAAAATGGTGCATCGTATCCCTAGGGGGTACAGATGGCTGAGCGGAAACGGGTGGTCATTATCGGGGCGGGCTTTGCGGGGCTGCGTGCGGCGCATGTGCTGGCCAAACAGGCAGTAGACGTCACCATCGTCGACCGGCGCAATCACCATACCTTTCAGCCGCTGCTCTACCAGGTGGCTCTGGCGGTTCTGAATCCGTCGGATATCGCACAGCCGATCCGTGCCGAATTCCGACATGCCAAGAATGTCGATGTCCTGATGGATGAGGTCATCGGCTTCGATATCGACCACCACCATATCGACCTGCGTTCCGGTGCGCGACTGGCCTATGACTACCTGATCGTCGCCACGGGTTCCACGCACTCCTACTTTGGCAGGGATGACTGGGCCAAGCTTGCCCCCGGCCTCAAGACGATTGAAGACGCCGTCGACATCCGCCGCCGTGTTCTGCTGGCCTTTGAGCTGGCCGAGCGCGAGATGCTGGAAAAGGGGACGCACCCTGAGCTGAACTTTGTCATCATCGGCGGCGGACCCACCGGCGTTGAACTCGCCGGAGCTATCTCCGACATTGCCAAGCTCTACATGCGTCGCGATTTCCGCCACATCGACCCCTCCGAGGCCAGGGTGATGATCCTCGAGGGCTCGCCCAGCATTCTCGCAGCCTATCCGGAAGACCTGCGCCAGAAGGCCGTCGAGCAGCTTAACCAGCTCGGTGTCGAGGTCATCACCGGCACGCACGTCACCGATGTTCAGCCGGGCTACGTCATCCTGGGCAGCGGCCCGGACGCCAAACGTATCGATGCTGTTGTGACCCTGTGGGCCGCCGGTGTGCAGGCCTCGCCCCTGGGCAAGCTGCTGAACGTGGAGACTGACCGCCGCGGCTGCGTGCTGGTCGACCAGTTTCTCAATCCCAAGGATCACCCCGAGATCTTCGTCTGTGGCGACCTGGCCCACGTGGAAGAGAACGGCCGCCAGATTCCCGGCACCGCCCAACCCGCCATGCAGATGGGCGTGCATGCCGCGGAGATGATTACTCAGGACCTGAACCACGCCAAACGCACGCCCTTCCACTACTTCGACAAGGGCGACATGGCCACCATTGGCCGCAAGGCCGCCGTGGCCAAGGTCATCTGGCCCTTCAAGGCGCACATGTCCGGCTTCCCGGCGTGGATCGTCTGGTTGGTCATCCATATCAGCTTCCTGGTCAACTTCCGCAGCCGCCTTGCGGTCTTCCGCCAGTGGGCGTATACCTACCTGTTCTTCAAGGACGGCGCCCGCCTGATCGTCGGCTCGCAGGATCTGCCCGGATGGAACGAACTGGACGACAAGGAAAAGCTCGACCCCACGGCGCCCGCTCCGGAGCTCTCAGCCAAGCGCTAGGTGGTTTTGTTTTGCAGGAGCAGGGGTCTTCAGCCCCTGCTCCCTCCGCGCCGGAAAGCTGCATCCTTTGCTCTTACGCGGATGGTATTCTTCCGGGCACGAGGACAACCCATGGAATCCACCCGCCCAAAGCTTCCGGCTGAAGCCATTGAGCTGTACAACAAATTCATCCACGGTGGCATGAGCCGCCGTGCCTTCATGAACGGCCTGAAGAAGTTCGCCGTCGGCGGTCTTGCCGTCTCCGCCGTGGCCAAGGCGCTGCTGCCGGATTACGCCTTCGGTCAACAGGTCTCCCGTACTGACGACCGCATCAAGGCTACCTATGAGACCGTTCCTTCGCCCAATGGCAACGGCAGCATCAAGGGATACTTCGTTCGTCCGGTCTCAGCCGACACCCGCAGCGAAAAGCCGTCAAAGCTGCCCGGCATCGTCGTGGTGCATGAGAACCGTGGCTTGAACCCGCACATTGAAGACATCGCCCGCCGCCTTGCCCTGGCCAACTTCATGGCCTTCGCTCCGGACGGCCTCACCTCGCTCGGAGGCTTTCCTGGCGATGACTACAAGGGCGGCCAGATGTTCGCCAAGATTGACCGCGCCAAAATGTTTGAGGACATGGTCGCCTCCGCGCAGTGGCTGAAGGCGCGCCCCGACTGCACCGGGAAGATCGGCATCACCGGCTTCTGCTATGGCGGCGGCGTCTCCAACAACATGGCCGTCCGCCTCGGCGCCGACCTCAGTGCAGCCGTTCCGTTTTACGGCGGAGTGCCTCCGGCCGCGGATGTGCCCAAAATCAAGGCCGCGATCCTCGTGCAGCATGGTGAGCTGGACAAGAACACTGCCGCGACGTGGCCTGCTTATGACAAGGCGCTGACAGAAGCTGGCGTGCCGCACGAGGGGTATATCTATCCCAACGCCGTGCACGGCTTCAATTGCGATGCGACGCCGGAGCGCTACAACAAGGCAGCGGCTGACCTGGCCTGGGGACGCACCATCGACTGGTTCAACAAGTATGTTCGCGTGTAATACCGGCCGCGGGGGAGCGGTTGCCCGGCGATAGCGGGTCCAGAAGGGACGCCAGCCTGTTCAGGCAGCGTCCCTTCCAGTTTTTTGAAGAGGAAAAGAGACGAACTTCTACAGCGTTTGTTAAGCCATCTTTCGGCGTCCGCTGGCCAGCTCGCGGACATGGTTCATGAAGATGGAGCGCTGCAGGCTGTCCAGCTGGTTGACGTACCCGGCAATCTCCGCCAGGAAGGGGTCAGCCATCAGAACGGCCGTCTCGTCGGAACGGCGCGAGCGCGAGTCACGCAGCAGGGCAGAGATATCTACCTGCAGCGCGGACGCAAGACGCTCCAGCGAGCCAAGCGTCGGCATCGCCTTACCGTTCTCAATCTTGGAGATATAGGTGCGGGGCACATTCATGCGTCCGGCCAGCTGGCGCTGCGACAGGTTGCGGACACGGCGCAGATCGCGCACGGCCGTAGCCACCTGAAGAGAACCTTCCTGTGCTGGCTGGGGCGGAACGATAGCCAGAGGTGCCGGAGCGACTTCAGGCTCATCAGCCTCAAGCGCCTTGTGGCAGCGGCGGCACATTGCGTTTGCAGTCCTGAACTGAACCAGGCTGCAGTGGTCGCAACGAAGAACTTCCCTCTGTTCAACGGGAGCCATCATAGTTGCCATATTTGTTTGTCGCGAAGTCGCCAGAGCAAGGGACCCGCCCACCCGTCAAGCAGGACGGAATGGATGTACCTAGATTCACACCCAGTTACCAGTCAGTCAAGGGGAATCCCGGTGATTATTAGCGAAAAGCACTAGAAAACCCGAAAAGAACCAAAGTAGTTACTGGTGGGATAGTTGGCTGGTGTGCTGGCCAATCGTGCCTCCATCCATCTAGTCAACCCGCCATCCAGCCAACTAGCATCAACCCATGAGCGAATACACCCGCGCCCGCGCATGGGCTCTCCTGGCAGAATGGACCACCTCTCCCAGCCTGATCAAACACGCTCTCGCCGTGGAAACCTGCACCGAAAGTTATGGCGCCCGCGAGGCGGCACGTCTCGGCCTGGGCGGCGACGAGGCCGCTGCCTTCACGGAGCAGTACGCCATCGCCGGCCTGCTGCATGACTTCGACTACGACAGGCACCCGTCGCTCGAAGAGCACCCGTTCGTCGGCGAGAAGGTACTGGCCGAACAGGGTTGGCCGGAAGCGATCCGCCGCGCCATCCTGGCCCACGCCGACTACTCTGGCGTGCCACGCGATACGCACCTGGAACGAGCGCTCTTCGCCTGCGACGAACTCGCCGGCTTCCTCACGGCCTGCGCTCTGGTCAAGCCGTCAAAGTCCATCCACGATGTGGAGGTGGCGGGTGTGAAAAAGAAGATGAAAGACAAGGCCTTCGCCCGCGCGGTGAAGAGGGAAGATATTAGGCTGGGCGCGGAGCTTTTGGGGCTGCCGGTGGAAGAGCATATCCAGAACTGCCTGACTGCATTGCAGGGAAGGGCGGAAGAGTTGGGATTGCAGGGGACGCCGGAAGTTCATCCCTAACCCGGGTGCCCCACCCTAGCAACGCTAGGGTGGGTTATGGAGCGAAACACCATGCAATGGATCTCACGCCGAACACGCCTCTGGTTTGTCGCGATGTTGTTTTCACTGTTCTTTGGGTTGTTTGAGACCTGGCGGGAAGGGGGACCATGTCAGAGGCTCACTCAAGTGCATGCAGCAGTGATCCAAGAGGATCAAGTTGCGTTCTCTCCATGCTGGATTGAGCGCGAAGTTCCGCTTATCGACAAGATCAATGCCTGTGTCTTTTTCATCTCAGTTGTTGCTACGCTCAGCGTTTTTACGTTGATCTGGTTGGATTTCTCAAATCCAGACGGAAAGCGTGAGTGGGATATTTTCCCTAACCCGGTGCCCCACCCTAGCTCCGCGAGGGTGGGGCACCCGCTGTTTGAGCTGAAATCGTCTTCTCCCGCAACACCTGATTCCGTAGCAATAACTCCGCCAGCATCTGCCGCAGCCGTTCGTTCTCAGCCTCCAGCTCAGCCACGCGGGGAATCAGGAATTCCGCCGGCATCTGTATCTCAGTCACGGCGAACCTCCTCTTCACGGAACTCCTCACCGCGTCCCCAAGGACCACGATGACCCCATCCGCAGCGTGCGCCGCGCATGCCTTCGCGCAGTTTCTCGCGCTGTTCAGGGCTCATCTGCTCCCACTTCTCGCGCATGTGGCGACCCCATCGTGGGCCATCGTGCCTGCGGCCCCCTTTGAAGCCGCTGAGCAGCAGCTTGGACAGTACAAACAGTCCCAACGCCTGCCAGTAGGTAATTGTCGTCAGTCCAAAGATCGGCGGCATCAGCCAATTCCACAGGTGCATCACCACGTAGCCCAGTACGGTGATCGCCACCACCACCATCAGCAGAACCTTCACCACCTTCAAAAGTTTTCTCATCGTCGACCTACTTTCCGAAGACATCCTTCATCTCTTCCAGCCGCTCGCGCAGATGCACCACGGCATACCGCTTGCGCGAGAGCAGCGTATTGATCCCGACTCCGGTTGCGTCGGAGATCTCCTTGAAGCTCAAACCTTCCACCTCATGCGCCAGAAAGACTTCGCGCTGCGCGTCGGGCAGCTCGTCCAGGGCATCTTCGATCACATCCATCAGCACCGCCCGCGCATAGGCCGCCTCCGGCCCGGCATCCTTGGAGGGCAACAGGTCTTCCAGCGTCAGCGAAGCGTCGTCCACCACCGGCTCTTGCAGCGAGCTCGGCTTCTTCTTCCGGAACATGTCCGTGATGCGGTTTCGCGCCACGGTAAACATCCATCCGGTCGCCTGCTCCACCGGCTTCATCAGCCGGTAAGTCTCCACCAGTTCGTAGAAGACCTCCTGCAGTATGTCCTCGGCGTCCTCGGTATCCTTCACACGGCGGCGGATGAAGCTGCGCAGGCGCGGCTCATCGCGCTCCATCGTCTCGGTAAGGAAGCGGTCCTGTTCGTCGAGGCTCATCTCATGTGTCATGCAGCGCTCTACTGGTAGAACGCCGCTGAAGCGAGAATATTGCAGACTTTCTTGTGTCGCTCTCAAGAGAGGGAAGGTGGCTCTCCATGGCTACTCCATCATGGGGTTCCGCATCGGAGTCATCGCGTCGGGTGCTGCCTTCTGTACCCGCTCCACTTCCGCGGCTATATCCTTCTGCTCCTCTGGAGCGTCCTTGGCCTGGTCGCGTGCCATCACAAACCAGTGCAGGGCCATGGTCTTGTCCTTGTGCTCAATCGCCAGGTTGCCCAGCTCCACTTCGCTGCCCCACATCTCCGGGTTCATGCCAACCGCTTTTACCAGGTACTTTTCCGCCAGCGCATGATCTCCTGGCTCCCCGGCATGGAGAATTTTGAAGGCATGCCTGGCAAGAATGCCGGCGGCGACCATCGGCAGATAGTACGACCCGTGGTAGATCTGCAGGCTTCCCCGCTGTGCCACGGGCACTGCGTTGCGCAGCACCTCCACGCCGTGCCAGTTCCGCAGCGCAAGCCCGCTGCCGGAGGAGATCATCCAGCCCTTGATATAGCCATTGCTCACCTCTTCCGGGCTGGGATCCCACTCCTTCAACCCAGCCCTGCGCGAGCTCTGCGGCAGCAGCCAATAGTCGATCAGCGGTTCCTTCGGCTTAATCTGTGCGTTGTAGTAAGCGATCAGTTCTCGTGCGCCACAGCACCCGCCACCAGCAAGATTGCCCAGGTCCGGAAATACGTGCGCAGGTTCACCAGGAACCTCTCAGGGGTGAATTTCACAAAGGGAATGCCGTGGCACGAAGGATAGCATCCACAAAAGAAAACGGAGCGCCGAAGCGCTCCGTCTCTGTCTTGCGAAATCAGGGTGCGCCTTAGGCTACAACCTCGATGCCCATCGAACGAGCCGTACCCTTGATGGACTTGATCGCACTCTCAACCGACGACGCGTTCAGGTCAGGCATCTTGGTGGTGGCGATCTCACGAACCTGGGCCTCGGTCACCTTGCCAACCTTGTCCTTGTTCGGGGCGCCGGCGCCCTTTTCGATCTTGGCGGCCTTCTTCAGCAGAACGGCAGCCGGGGGGGTCTTCGTCTCGAAGGTGAACGAACGGTCAGCAAAAACCGTGATCACAACCGGGATGATCAGGCCGGCCATCTCCGGGGTGGAGGTGCGGGCGTTGAACTGCT
Organism: Terriglobus tenax; assembly: GCF_025685395.1. Lineage (NCBI taxonomy): Bacteria > Pseudomonadati > Acidobacteriota > Terriglobia > Terriglobales > Acidobacteriaceae > Terriglobus > Terriglobus tenax. Next base: position 3,019,093 of record NZ_JAGSYA010000004.1, read on the forward strand.
TGCAGAACTCCATGATGTTGACCTGCGCCTGACCGAGCGCGGGGCCGATCGGCGGAGCCGGGTTGGCCTTGCCTGCCATCACCTGGAGCTTGACGTATCCTTGAATCTTCTTCGATGCCATGTTGCCTGTCCTCTTCTCCGCACTGAAGGCGGAGGTGAATTTCACTTCCATGCTGACTGCCGCAGGTGAAGCGCCCGCCGCCAGCGCGGTCCAGTGGTAGAAGACACCGGACAAAATTTTTCATTGCCTGTCCCCATGCTTGCCCCTGTCACCCTGGGCGAAGCGAAAGACCTGCTTTTCAATTACTCGATCGTTTTATCGACCTTGGAGAACTCGATCTCCACCGGTGTTGCACGGCCGAAGATCGAAACCATGACCTTCAGGGTCTGCTTGTCTTCGTTCACATCGTCCACGGTGCCGTTGAAGTTCGCAAACGGTCCCTCGGTGATGCGTACCTGCTCGCCCTTGTCGAACTTGACCTTGAGCTTGGGCTTGTCCTTGGAGACATCGGAGCGGAAGATGATCGAGCTGACCTCTTCCTCGCTCAGAGCCACCGGCTTATCGCCGGTTCCCAGAAAGCCCGTAACCCGCGGCGTGTTCTTGATGATGTGCCACAGATCGTTGTCGAGGTCCATCTCCACCAGCACATAGCCGGGAAGGAAAACGCGCTCGATTGTGTACTTCTTGCCGTTACGCAGTTCGGTCACCGGCTCGGTGGGAATCATCACGCGGCCGATCTTGTTCTGCAGACCAAAAGCCTGTACACGGCTCTCAAGGCTCTCGCGCACCTTGCGCTCAAAGCCCGAGTAAGCGTGAATGATGTACCACTTGAAGTTTTCGTTCGTCGGAGGCGCAAGCTGATCGGCGGGGAGCTGCTGCTCTCCGCCCTCGTTGCCGCCTGCCGGGTTCAGTTCTTCTGCCATGAGTGCCTTCTTCAGAGGTGCGGAGATACTTAGTGCGAGGTCAGTTTGTCCAGGACCACTTCGATGGCCCGGCCAATGACGTTGTCCACAATCCAGAAGTAGAAGGCAAACACAAACACGGTCACAATCACGACGATCGTGGTCGACTGGACCTCGGCCCGCGACGGCGAGACCACCTTCTTCAACTCGTTGCGGACGTCCTTGAGAAAGCCGCTCAGCTTTGCCGGCTGCGACTTCCACTGCTGCATTCCCGCGTTTTGCTCTTCTGCCACTGCTACCGCCTTGGCCATAACGCCTACACCTTCAACGATACTTCGTAAATTACTTCAAAACTTTTGGCAGGGGCGCTCGGATTCGAACCGAGAAGTTCGGTTTTGGAGACCGACAGTTTAACCGTTGAGCTTACGCCCCTGTGTGTGCCCATCTCTGGGCAGCTAGGAAAACCTTACTTGGTTTCCTTATGGTCTGTGTGCTTGCGGCAGAACTTGCAGAACTTCGAGAATTCCAGACGGCCCGTGGTCGTCTTCTTGTTCTTGGTCGTCGAATAGTTCCGGTTCTTGCATTCCGGGCACTGCAGGGTAACGATTTCGCGCATGATTGCTCTCCTTCATTTGGCCAGTACCTTTGACTGGCTAGCAGCAATGCCTATCCGGCACGCCGCGACACAGGGCTTGTAGGCCCAGCGCCTAAATTCCTGAGTTGTTGCCTTGGAAGCGAAGCGGTCAGGCCACGCATTCGCCTCTTTCTATTATGCATGAAAGTCCCCGGTTTGAAAATCTGCTAATAAGAGGGGCTTACTAGCGCGACTTGTTTTTCCGTTCCACTGAATCTCTCCATAAAGCGCCCAAAGTCACGATGCCCAGCATCACTAAAAGGGTAGCGCTCGAAGATTTCCAAGACGGCACGAAGAGACAAAGAATTGCCCAAACAGCAAAGACAGGCAATGAACAGATCAGGCTGACTATACTTCGGCTCACTATATATCCAGGTAAATAGAAGGTGGTGAGTCTTCACGCCTCATCCCACAATCGCGCTGTACTCAGTCGAAAACCGGGTACTACCTCATCCGCCTCCACTGAATCCGGCCGCTCCAGCAACTCCATCTCCCGCCCGGCACGATAAATCCGCAGCGTCGCGCCATAGGGATCGATCATCCACGCCAGCTTGGCACCATTCGCCATCCACACATGCATCTTGGTTTCCAATAACTGGCGCGAATCACTGGCAGACAGAATCTCAACAACAAACTCCGGGCACAGGGGAGGATATCCGGCCTGCTGTTTTTTCGTCAGAGCATTCCACTGCTGTTGCGACACCCATGAAGCATCCGGGCTCAATGTCGATCCATCGGGAAGGTTGAAACCGACGTTTGAACTGAAAGCCATGCCTCCATTTTCTTTCGCCCAGAAAAATAGTTCTGAAGCGACGAAGGTCTCCCAATAACCGCCCTGACCGCCAACCGGCGTCATCATCACAATTTCACCTTCCGCATTCTTCTCAATTCGAAAAGGCTTATTCTGCCGCGAGAAGGACATCAATTCTTCGTCGCTCACAGGCGCAGCAGGACGCAGTATCAGCGGCATTGTTAGCCCGCTCAACACAATCTCCGGTAATTTTGTCTCCACTGCTGCGCCCATGCTCAACATTGTAGCCCCGGGCAAAACAAAAGCGGCGAGCCGAAGCTCGCCGCTTTTGTTGCTTTACAGCAGGTTTACTTGATGATCTCGGAGATGGCGCCAGCGCCGACGGTACGTCCGCCTTCGCGGATAGCGAAGCGGAGACCCTTCTCCATGGCTACCGGCGTGTGCAGCGTAACTTCCAGCTGAACGTTATCGC